>NZ_JBHSQE010000003.1:354244-383805 GCF_042658165.1 Corynebacterium nasicanis | reverse complement strand
CCGCTGTATAAGCACCGTCGCACACTATTGACCAGGACGAACTACCTCACGCAGCGGCAGAAACAACGTTTGGAGATGCTGTGGGCCACCGATGACGACTACATGGCCCTGGAAGTGACGTGGATGTTCTACCAGGACATGATCCAGGCGTACGGGCACCCGAAGAAGTCGGAGGGCAAAAAGCTCATGGAAAAGATCATCAACACCCTGCGTAAGGGCCTACCCGCAGGGCTGGGGGAACTCGCCCAACTCGGGCGTACCTTGTGGCGTCGCCGCGACGACATCCTGGCGTACTTCGATATCGGGGCGTCCAACGCACCGGTTGAAGCGATCAACGGCAGGCTCGAGCATCTACGCGGCATCGCCCTGGGGTTCCGCAACCTCGACCACTACATCTTGCGGTCCCTGATCCACTCCGGACAGCTGCACAACCGGATCAACGCACTCTAAATCGTGAAGAGCCGCTTTGGCCTGACCCTCCTGGAAGGACTCGGCGGTCCGCCCTACATGCTGACAACCGCAAGATGGTCAGTGAGTACTGGTGGTCTGACCCACGGCTCTTCTGTCGCCAGATTGTCTACGCCAACCCGTCGCATTTGAATGGGGTAGTCATCCCCTGAGTCATTGAGCACGCGTGGAAGTACGCCCAGGGCAACCGTCACCGGTTATGACCGATCTTTGCCGACCTCACCCCGCTGGTCGACGGGACAGGGCCTTCTCGCCTGTTGGGCACGCGCCCGGATGCGCAACGCCCTGGTGCAGCGTACGGCTGACAGAACCTGACCGCGGTTCTCCGTGAGCAGGTGCAGGTGGCGACCATGGACCGGTTCATCGGGTTTGTTACCGCAGTCATGAGCAACTGTGGAAGGCAATCGAGTTGATGTATCCCTTCCACGTCGTGGATTTATCTGCCGAAAAACTTGCGTCGTGTCGGCAACGACCCCAACGCGAGGACACCGGGCGACGGAGAATGAAAGATAATCCGCAGTACGAGTACTGTCGCGCGCTGTTGACTAGGACGATTTACCTCGCGCAGCGGCTGGAGATGTTGTGGGCCGCTAATGGCGATAACGCGCCTTTGGAGGTGGAGTGGTTAATCTTTCAAGACCTGATCGCGGGTACGGGCAGCCGAAGGAGATAGAAGCAAAAAGAAGATGGAGGGCACCATCACCACCATCCGGAAGGGCAGACCGTAGGGTTTGGAGGAACTTGCTAGGCTGGGCCCCGACTTGTGGTGCCGACGCGAAGACGTGCTCGACAATTTCGACGTCGGGGCGTCCAACGGCCCGGTCGAGGCGAACAATGGCAGGCTCGAGCACTTGCGGGGCATCGCGTATGGGTTCCGAAACATGAATTACATTCGTCTTGCGGTCACTGATTCATTCCGGAGGACTTTATTCTAAAATCAACGCAGTCCAAATGCGGAAGAATCGGTTTGCTTCGGTTAAATCAATGACAATAATTAAACGTTCTGAATAGTGGAGACTCCCATTAACTACTCCTGTTGACCTGCTGTGCATGTTTCATAACTGCACCAGTCGCGGCTCAACCTGAGCTTCCTCGAGCGATTAAGAGCTTGCGCGCGGGATTGGCGAAGACGTAACAGGGAAGGTTGTGCAGGCGTGCGCTTTCAAACGCCCATTCCATTGAAGGAAAAGGTGTTTGAAAAATCGGCAAAGGTTTCAATTCTGACGTTCGTCAGTTGCGAAAGATGCGTACCCTCTAACTCCACTTTGGCGTTTTGATTCGAGGCAGTTTGAATGTTGCTGGCGCTATGGATTCGACTATAAACTCTCCATCCTTAGGTCCGGTCATCGCGCGCAAGACCCATGGTCCAATGACCTTATATCCTTCTTCTTTGCCCGAATCGATGATTGAGCCAATGGATGAAAGTACGTCAAAATCTTCGTCCGAAACGGATCCGCCTAGCCATTCGTAATGCCCATATCTGGCTCCTGGGCGATATCCTTCGTCGTCGCTTTTTCCGCTATGGTCGAAATATGACTTTAGATAAGTGTCCATTCCCTCATATGGATTGCTGCCTGACAGAAGTGCCAGCCTCAAGACGTCGGGATGGCGGTCGCGGTACCTCTTGCTAAACTCCTTAACGTCGTTTAGGATTAGCCACCACTCGTCGTGCCCACCTGTGATATGCGGATCACGATTGGTTGCCGAGCAGATCGCTCCGACAAAGTCTCGGTTGGATAGAGTCCATTTGCCGTCAGTTGGAAATGGAGCTGTCTTGGGAATGCTTCCGTCAACCGTAAGGGTAAACTCCTCTTTTCCCAAATCTACGGTCAGATAAACCCCTGCGTGTTCCATTATGAGTCGTTTTCCTTTTCTTCCGAAGGGCATCGAAGTGTATTTGCTAGTCAGGATACATCAAAGAACCGCCGAGGGTGAGCTGCCGGGCCAGCTGAGTGTGTGTCGTCAAAGTTTCGGTATTGGCAAGGTCAACCTCCGGATCCGCGTAGGTTGGAGACAGCGTGTGATACTGAGTCCTTACTTTTTGGGGGCTCTTCACTATGGGGATGTGAGGCTTTGGCCTGACCTTCCTGGAAGGACACTGCGGTCTGCCCTACTTGCTGACACCCGCAAGAAAGAGTGTCAGACGTTTTGTGCGTGAAGGAGTCCCCTCACATCAAGGAGATGAACCAGAATGACTACCGTGGCACGACGAAACCCAGGAGACTCCGCGAAGATTAATGCGATCGAGGAGAAGCTGTTGGCCAATCCCGAGATGGCGAAGCTGATCGACGAGCTTGTTACCTCCACCACTGATGCCAATAATTTCGTCCGGGGTTTGCTGCAGGCCTCGATCAACCGCGGACTCAATGCCGAGATGGACGCCCACCTCGGCTATCAGCACAGCCACTGAGATGGCAAGGAAGCAGCTGGTCAGGCCAAATCCCATAGTGGATCCTACCTCAAGCGAGTCGATTCGAACTACGGCCCGGTTGACGTCGCTGTTCCCCGGGACCGTGATGCTTCGTTCTTACCGACGTTGGTGCCCAAAGGATATCGCCGCCTGACCGACGTCGACGACCAGATCATCAGTCTTTACGCCGGCGGTATGACTGTCAGGGACATCCAACACCACATGGCCACCGCCATTGGTGTGGACATCTCCCATAAAACGATCTCCACGATCACTGACGCTGTCCTCGACGAGGTCATGGTTTGGCAGAACTGGCAGTTAGAGGAGTTCTATCCTGTGATCTTCCTTGATGCGTTGCGCATCAAGGTCCGTGACGGTGGCCGGTTGGTCAACAGATCCGCCTACCTGGCCATCGGGGTGGACTTGGAGGGGATCAAGCACATCCTGGGTATCTGGCTGGCCAAAGAGGAAGGAGCCTCGTTCTGGGCCCAGGTGTGCACCAACCTCGCCACCCGAGGAGTACACGATGTATTCATCGTGTGCTGTTCCGGGCTCAAGGGTCTGCCAGACGCCGTGGAAGCGACCTGGCCTGATTCGATGGTCCAGACTTGTGTTTTCCATTCGATTAGCGCAGCCAACCGGTGGGTGGCCTACGGCGACCGTAAGGCCGTTTCTGCCCAGCTGAAGAAGATCTATAGCGCTCCCACGGAGGACACCGCTCTGGCGGCGTTCGCAGAGTTCGAGGCTTCTGGGCTGGGGGAAAAGTATCCGCAGTCAATCAAAGTGTGGCGTGATGCGTGGGATCGGTTCGTTCCGTTCCTGGAGTTTCCTCCCGTGGCAAGAAGGGTGATCTATACCACGAACTCTATTGAGTCGATGAACAGTGCTACCCGGAATCGAGTGCAGTTCACCAACGATGAGTCCGCGATCAAGACCTGGTGGTTGATGATCTGCAATATCGAGGACAAGCAGGCTTCCCAGCGAGCGAAACATGGCAAACGGGTCGCGGCTACCAGGGGCCGGCTGATTGAGGGCCGGCGGGTGACGAACTGGTAGCAGGCCATCAATCAGATGCCTGTGGCTTACCCTGATCGCTTCGAACCCTACCTTTAACTATCATCTAGGACCCCGTACACAAACAACTTGACAGGCTCTGTCCTTCCAGAAGGGTCAGGCCAAAGCCGCACATCCCCATAGTGAAGAACTGGATACAGTCACGCGCTAGGAGGAATTGACGGGGGCTGGTGTAATAGGCCGAATCGCCTCTAAACGAATCCCGCGCCATCGTCCCCACGACGGCGCGGAATTTTTCCTCATCCCGGGGCAGGTAGCTTTCGGGTAAAGGTCACCGAATCCTACCCGAGAAGCACCTCCGCCCCCACCGACCAACAACCCCCACCCACCGCACCTTTTCACTATCCTGGTGTCATGACAAATAACATCAACGATCTCCTGTCCAAGCTGCCCATCGACTCCATCGCCGCACGTCTCGGCGAGGACCCGGCCACGGTCCGTGAGGCCGCCGCGCAGGTTCTCCCCGCGCTGCTGGCCGGCATGGGTGCCAACGCCCAGGATCCGGCGGGCCGCGAGTCCCTGGCCACTGCCCTCGATGCGCACAACCCCGACCTCGTCGAGGGTGAGGTCAATGTGGATGACATCGACACGCAGGACGGCGCGAAGATCGCCCACCACGTGTTCGGCAAGCAGGAGGACCAGGTGGCGCAGCAGCTCGGCGGCCTCGTCGGTGGCACCAGCCTCGTCCGTGCGCTGCTGCCGATCCTGGCGCCGATCGCCATGTCGTGGCTGGCCGGTCGCCTGCAGCAGGGCGGCGCAGGAAACACGAAGGCGCAGGCACCGAGCCGGGGTGGTCTTCTCGAGCAGATCCTCGGCCAGGTGCTCGGCGGCGGCCAGTCGAAGGCCCCGTCCGCGGGCGGCGTGCTCGGTGAGATCCTGGGCGGTCTGCTGGGTGGAGGGCGTCGATAAGCACGGGTAGGGTGAAGTATCACCAAACCCCGACAAGAAAGGCCGCGTAATGCTGTTCCTGGCACGCATGGATGTCACCTTCCCCGAGTCGCTCACCCCTGAGCAGGTCGCCGATTTCCAGGTCCGTGAGAAGGAGTACTCGGGCAACCTCCAGCAGGAGGGCACGATGAAGGGGATCTGGCGCGTGGTCGGCGAGTACGCCAACTACTCCATCTACGATGTGCGCGACAACGACCACCTCCACGAGGTGCTCTCCGGGTTCCCGATGTACAAGTACATGAACATCAAGGTCACCCCGCTGGCGCAGCATCCCAACGCCACGCGCGACTTCTTCTGATCCGCACGCAGCAGCGCCCGTCTCCCAGTGGGAGACGGGCGCTGTGGCGTCGATAAACTACTCCTGGGGCATGATGAACCAGGCGACGATATAGGCCAGCAACGGGGTGCCGGAGCCGATGAGGGAGACCGCGATGAAGATGAGGCGGACGAGCGTCGGGTTCCAGTTGTAGGTTTCGGCGATGCCGCCGAGGACGCCGGCGACGTAGCGGTCGCTGAGCGAGCGGTGGAGGCGGCGCTGGTGCATCGGGGTGTTGAAGTCGTTCATCGGGGGGCTCCTTCAGAGGTGGCTGCTGTTGCTGACACCTCTATTGTCGCCGCGCGGACGGGCGCGCACCATCGGGCACATCCCCGAAAAAACCCTGAGATCAGCAGTCGGAGTCGTCGGCGTCGTCAGCGTCGTCGTAGAGCGAGCCGCAGTAGTCCGGGTGGCCGGGCACGTTGTTCACGTCGACGACCTGCTGCATGAAGGAGGACAGCTGGGCGTGCTGCTCGGGCGTCATATGGTCGAAGATGATGCGGCGCACCACCTCGACGTGCTCGGGGGCGGCGGAGCGCAGGCGGGACATGCCCTCCTCGGTCAGCGAGACGATGACGCCGCGGCCATCGCCCTCGCTGCGGCGCTTGTCCACCAGACCGCGGCGTTCCATGCGGGTGATCTGGTGGGAGGTGCGCGAGCGGTCCCATTCGAGCCCGGCGCACAGGTCACGCAGGCGCAGGGACTGATCCTCGGCCTCCGAGAGGGAGACGAGGACGGAGAATTCGGAGGTCGACAGATCACTGCAGGCCTGGAGCGTGTCGTCCATGACGCGGTCGATCTTGCGCATACCTGCGAGAATGAGGCGCCAGAGCGCCTGCTCGTCGTCGTTGAGCCATCGTACGTCGCTTGCCATGTCCTCGACTATAGCCCGCCCATAGGTCCCGGCAATAATCACTTTCGCCGTGTCCATCACTGACGTCGGGTTATTTTTATTCACGTTGCCACCTGCCGTTTTTCACTGAATTTTTTCCCAGCATAGCCTACTTGTTGACAAGTCACCAAGCGCTGCTACAGTAGGCACCGTACAAAACGACGCCTCACAAGGAGAACAACAATGACCAACATCAACGGCACCTGGGTCCTCGACACCGCACACACCACCGTCGCTTTCGTGGCCCGCCACGCCATGGTGACCAAGGTCCGCGGCACCTTCGAGGACTTCGAGGGCTCCGTCACCGTCGACGAGGCCAACCCGTCCGCCTCCGTGGCCACCGCCGTCATCAAGACCGCCTCCGTCAACACCGGCAACGCCGACCGCGACGGCCACGTCCGCGGCGAGGACTTCTTCGACGTGGAGAAGTTCCCGGAGATGACCTTCCGCACCACCTCCTTCGACATCCAGGGCACCTCCGGCACCGTCACCGGCGACCTGACCCTCAAGGGCATCACCAAGCCGGTCACCCTCGACGTCGAGATCTTCGGCGTGGAGGAGGACCCCTTCGGCGCCACCCGCGTCGGCTTCGAGGCCACCACCAAGATCAACCGCAAGGACTTCGGCGTCGACTTCCAGGCCCCGCTGGGCTCCGGCGGCGTGCTCGTCTCCGAGCAGATCACCATCGAGATCGACGGCTCCGGCGTCAAGCAGTAGTCACCACAAGACAAAGGCCCCCTCGGGGGCCTTTTTCTATTTCACGTCACACTTCTGCTTATCGACGACCGGTTGACTCTCCGTCACCGCCGCCGGCACGGGGCGGGGATCCATGAGCCACGCAACAAGGCAACCGAAGACCAGGCCCCAGAACGGGGCCGTCATGCCGAAGATGCTCAGCTCCGAGACGGTGACGATGAAACACACCAGCGCGCCCGTGGAGAAGCTCCCGGAGAAGCCGGCCACAAAGGCGTTCTTCAGCGGGATGAGCATGGCGATGCCCGCCAGCGCGGCGATGAAGGATGCGGGCATGGCCAGCATGAATCCGACGAAGGCAGGCGCGAACAGGCCCACCGCGACCGCCCCGAGGGCGGTGACCATCGCCGCCGCGTAGTGGCGCTGCTTGTTCGGGCTCGCGACGATGAGCGCGTTGGTGGGACCGGTGAGGCACGTGGTGACATTGCCGATGAACGCCATGGGAATGGATACCAGCCCGCTGGCCGCCGCCGCAAGGTTGACGCCCGGCTTGTGGCCGGCGGCGGTGAGCACCGCGATGCCCTGCCCGTTCTGCACGATGACCACCGTGACCGCCAGCGGGATGACCAGCTCGACCATCGCCGCGAGGGAGAACTCCGGGGCGGTGAACACAGGGGTGGTGATGATGCCGTCGTCGAGAATGCCCGCGCCCAGGCGCCCGGAAACAACGGCGATGACCGTACCCACCAGGGCCGCGACCGCCACGGGCGGGGCCACCGCCGCGAGGCGCGGGAACACGCTCAGCGCCACGAAGATGAGGATCATCGGGAGGGCGATCCAGGGATCACCGGTGGCGGCGGTGACGAGCTCCAGGCCGAAGCGCAGGAAGATCCCGGCCACCATCGCCATGACGATCGTCGGCGGCAGGGCCGCCATGATCCGCCCGATGAGCCCCGACCAGCCCAGGAGGAAGACCAGCACGCCGGTGGCCAGGTAGGCGCCGATGACCTCGCCGAAGCTCAGGTGCGTGAGGGCGTCTCCGGCGATGACGGTGCCGGGGATGGTCCAGAAGTAGGCCTGGGGCGAGCGGTAGAGCCAGGTCAGGAACAGCGTGAGCAGGCCGTTGCCCAGGAAGGCGCCGAAGATCCAGGAGGAGGTCTCGTCGGGGCTGAGGTTGCCGGCCGCCGCGGCCGCGAGGATGACCGCGATGGGCCCCGACGCGGAGAAGATGAGCGCGACGAGACCGTTGCCGATCTCCTGGGGACCGGCGTCACGGAGGATCTCCCGGAGGGAGGGGCGAGGAAGGTGCGGCCTCTCGATAGCCAGCAGCGGGGAAACAGCCATGCCCGAAAGTGTGGCATAGGGCACAAGGTGAGGCGAGGGCCCTACCCCCTCACGTATCGACAATTCCTGCGCTATGTCTCGGAATGGGCATATCTATGCAGGTCAGCGCGGGTCAGCGTTGTTCGCATATCGCACACTCGTACCCCCGCCGAACGTGCGCTGGGCGAACTCACCTCCGGTTGAGGTACGCGACAGCGATCTGCACCCGGTTGGCCGCCCCGGTTTTCGCCATGATCCGGGAGACGTAGGTCTTCACCGTCGGCACCGCCAGATGCAGGCGGGCCCCGATCTCCTCGTTGCTCATCCCCTCCGCGATCAGTCCCGCGATCTCCCCTTCGCGCTCGCTGAGGTCTCCCAGTTCGACGGCCCGGTGCGGCGTGCTTCTCGACGCCATCGTCACCAGCCGTTCCAGCACCGCGTCGGACATCTGCGTGTGCCCTTCGGCGGCGGCGAGGACGGCGTCGACAAGCACGTGCGGCGCGGCGGTCTTGAGGAGGAAACCACGCGCCCCGGCGCGGAACGCCCCAAGGACGTCGGCCTCGGTGTCGAAGGCGGTGAGCATGAGAATCCCGGCATGGACACCCGCCGCGCGGATGAGCTCGATCCCCCGGATGCCATCGGTGCCCGGCATGCGGATGTCCATGAGGATGACGTCGGGTCGTAGAGCGCGGGCCTTGTCGGCGGCCTCCCTACCGTCGGCGGCCTCACCGACGATGCGGATGCCGCGGGCGCCGTCGAGAAGCAGGCGTAGCCCGGCGCGGACCAGCGCCTCGTCATCGACCAGCAGAACACGCACTACGTCCACGGGACCTCCAGCGTCACGGTGAAGGGATCACCCGGTGCAATGTGCAGTTCGCCGCCGGCTAATTCGGCACGCTCCTTCAGGCCCAACAACCCGTGCCCCCGACCGGTGGCCACGTGGGGGCAGGGGTTGCTGGCGCGCATGCTCAAGGTCGCGCCCTCGTGTCGGAGGGTGACCGTCACCGGCTGCCCGGGCGCGTGCTTGCGGGCGTTGGTGAGCACCTCCTGCAGGGTCCGGTGCACGGCGTGGGCGGCCAGGGTCGACTGACCCTGCGGGGAAGTGACCAGGCGGAGCGAGGCGTCGTCGATACGCACCTCCGTGCCCGCCTGCCGGGCGGAAGCCACCAGATCGGCCACCGACATCGCGGGGTCCACCGCCGCCGAAGAATCCCGCAGTACGTGCAGCACGTCCCGCAGATCGGCGGTCGCCGCCTCCGCCTGCTGCTGCAGCAGGCCGGAAACCTCGGTGACCTGTTGACCGCCGAGGTCCGCGCGATAGCTCAGCGCACCGGCGTGCACGGAGATGAGCGAGAGCCGGTGGGAGAGCGAATCATGCAGATCGCGGGCGATGCGGGCGCGCTCCTCCGAACGCACCGCCCGCGCCTCCAGCTCCGCGGTGCGCAGCCGCTCGACGAAGCGATCCTTCGCTTCCCGACGCCGCCCCCACCACACCCCGAACAACGCCACTGTCGGCAGGATGGCCAGGCCCACGAAGGAATCCGTGTCGGGGGCGCTGACGGACTGGAGGCGGGCGTCGACAAGGACCGCCCCCGCGGCCACGCCATAGACGATGAGCGCCGGGTGCCACCGCAACCAGGACGACACCAACACCAGGGTGTACACCGCCGCGGGCAGGCCCAGCGGTCCCACGACGCCGAAGAACACGACGACACCGTCCACCACACTGAGCCGACCCGCCCGTCCCCGCAGCAGCGTCCACGCGAAGGCGAATAAGGCCACCGAGCCGGAGAACAGCCACCACAGGAGATAGCCGGTGCGGGCGATCCCCTCCTGCTCAGTGACGAGCTCCAGATCCTGCCAGCCATAGATCACCGGGACCATGAGCAGTTGTGCCAGCGCCCCGAGAAGTCCCGCGCCGAACCACAGACCGGCCGCCCTGCCCGGCGTATGACGCAGTTGTGTGATGTTCATGCCGATGAGACTAACCCGCGACTGGAAGGTGTCTTGTCATTCTTTGGTATCTGGTGAGCCCTGAGATCCCATTCTTCCGGCGGACACCGCACTCCGGACTTGGCGGGAACCATGAACCGCATGACCCACACCTGGAATCCCCGTCCCGTCACTTCCCGCGACCTCGCCGCGCTCCTCTACTCCGCCTTGGCACTGGTCGGCGCCGCGGTGTCTGTCGCCCTGCTGATTGTCGCCCTCACCCACGTTCTTGATGTGTCCACTCCCCCGTGGCTGGGCGTACTCATGGCCGCGGCCGGCTATGCCGCGCAGTTCACGGTCCTGGCCGTGCTTCTCCGGCGGCGCGGTTGGGCTTTCTCTGACCTGGGATTCCACCGGCTGGGAACGCGCGGGTGGCACCTGGTGTGGCAGATCCCGACCTCCCTGCTGATCTCCCTGGCGCTGACCGTGCTGGTGGCGGCACTCACCGGACTCACGCCGGAGGACGCATCTACCAGCAACGGGGAGGTGCTCACTTCCGCAGTCCCCTGGCAGCTGGCGTTTATCCTCGTCTACCTGCTCCTCGGACCCCTCATCGAGGAGATCGCTTTCCGACGCCTCTTCATGGGCTTCTTCGACCGCAAAGTCGGCGTCCTTACTTCCACCATCCTCACCTCGGTGCTGTTCGGCCTGGTCCACATCATCCCCGCCGTCATCGTGTGGTGCACTCTCAGCGGTCTGTGCATGGCGCTTCTCACCCGCTGGCACAAGTCCCTGTGGGGAGGGTTCGCCCTGCACATGGTCAACAACAGCCTGGCGAGCGCCGGCCTCATCATGGCGATGGCGGCGGGGGCCTGACGCGGTTGTCGATCAGGGTGTGGCCGGCACGGCCGGAGCCGGCGAACCCGCTGCTTGCCGATTCCGACCCCACCACACACCAATCACGGCGGCCAATAACAGAAGAACCAGCGCGCCGAGATAGACATCCGGACCCGGGGCGGTCTTCGCCTGCAGGCGCACATCGAGCATCGCGCCCGCGGCCCCCGCCGCGTAACCGATGACGATGGGACGCCATTGACGCCACGACGTCACCATGGCCAGCGTGTACACCGCTGCCACCAGGCCCAAAGGGCTCGACATGCCGCAGAAGATGACCAACCCGTCGATCGGGGTCATCTTCCTTGCCGGCCCGCGCAACAAGGTCCAGGCAAAGCCAAGCAGTGCTAACGCCCCGACTATCAACCAGAGGAGCAGGAAGATGCTGCGGTCCCCACCCTGCACCTCCGGGAAGAGGTCATAGCCCTGCCACCCGAACACCGCCGGGGTGAGCAGCAACTGTATGACAGCCCCGATGAGCGCTGCCAGCAGCCACAGGCCGGGGGCCTTGCTCGGCGAGAGACGCTCATTAGCTGGAATCATTTTGTTGACGCTACAGCATCAGAGTGAAAGGGCCCGGGCACCGCGGCGATGTGGGCCCGAGGATTCAACTGGCGACCTCCATCGCATCACCCCGGGAATGCCGTCTCCCCCACGGCAGAAGCCCGCGCAATGCGCGGGCTTCTGCCGTGAGTGTTCAGGGTCCTGTGTCATACCCCGCTTCCTCCCCGGAGAAGACGTGGCGGACATCGGGCCCACCACAGGTTCTTCGACCTATCCCTACTCCCCCATCTTCAGCTCTTCGATCGCATACTCCGTGCGCCCGCTGACCCGCTCGTAGCGTTGCGGCACGCAGGTGAGCACGATGACCTGGCCAGCGTCGCCCATGCGGGAGAACAACGTCGCCATGAGCTGCAGGCGGGAGGGGTCAGTGGAGCCCAGGGCGTCATCGACGATGACGGGCACCGGTACCTGGCCGTCCCCGGTGTCGAGCGCGGTGAGCTGGGCGATGGCGAAACGGGTGAGGATAGCCAGCTGCTCTTTCGCGCCACCGGAAAGATCCGCCAGGGGCACGGTGTCCGCTCCAATGCTGCGCTGTGTGACCTGCAGCTGGTCGGAGAGCCCGAACTCCACATCCGGGCCGAACACCGGCCGTGCCAGGCGGGTGAGCTGCTCGGCGAAGGGCTGGGCGTAGCGGGCGCGGGCCTCCGCGCGGTGGCGGTGCAGGGTCTCCCGCAGGAGCTTGACGGCCTCGGCGCGGCGGGTCACCGAGTCCAGGCGGTGCTCGGCGGCCTCCAGCGCGGACACAGCCTTGTCCAGCCGTTCCGCTGCACCCTGTGCCTGGCGGATGTACCCCTTGAGCTCAGCCAGGTCTTCTCCTGAGCGGACGATGATGTCGCGGACCGATTCGAGGCGGGCCTGCGCACCCCGGTACAGATCTGCTGCCAGCTCCGGATCGGCTGCCACGACCTCTTCGTCAGCCAGTCGACATAGCTCAGCTACCTCATCGCGAGCCGCGGTGGCTGACTGCACGGCCTGAACGAGGGAGGCATCATCGGAGTCCGCAGCTGCGGACTCCACCGCTTCCTGCGCCTGGTGAAGACGTTCCTCCGCCTCCTCAATGCGGACGCTCAGTGCAGTCAATGTGTTTTCGGCGCGGCGTTCCCGCCACGGGGTGAGCTCGCGGTCGACCCGGCCCACATCAGCGGCGGCCTGCTCCCGTGCGTCCTCAGCCTCCTCCACGGCGAGGGCGGCGGCTGCGACGTCCAGCTCCGGGACCTGCACCTCTGCCAGGTCGGTCACAAGCCGGGCGAGTTCAGCCTCTAGGGCGTCCTCATCCTCCCCCGCCAGCAGGGTGGTTCTTTCGCGCAGCAACCCGGCGAGGTCCTCCGTGGCCCGGCGGTGGGTGTCGCGGGCCGCGCGGACGGCGTCGAGATCGGGCAGATCCAGCCGGTCCAGAAGATCACGCAGCGTCTTATCGGCAGCTACCACCGGATCCACGCCGGAAACCTCGGCGTGCCCGGCGCGGTAACGCGCGGTGATGTCTCCGATGACCAGTTCCGTGCCATCGGAGAGCTCAATCGAGGCATCCAGCGCAACGGTCTCTCCATCGACCGTGAGGGAAGTCCCGGCGGGACCCGTGATCTCCAGACGGGCAGCAGCCTGGGCGCGCAGGCGCTGAGCAAGAACCAACTCGCTGGTAGCGTCCTCGACCGCACGGACATCGGCATCATCCACGACGCGCCCGGCGGTGGCAGCCCGGGCCTGTGTGATTTTCGCGCTGAGCTCCCGGACGGCGCTGAGCTGGGTGGAGAGGGTGGAGCGTCGAGAAGCATCGGTGACCAGGCGCTGGGCGCGACGGGCGGCACGTAGCCGCTCGAGAGCATCCTCTTGTGCCTGCTGGGCCCGCTCCAGCTGCGCGCCCAGCTGCTCCAGCTGCTGTTTTTCCAGCTCTTGGCGCTCCTGGGCCTCCGCCAGGCCAGCGGTATGGGCAGCCAGCGCAGACTCCGCCGCGGCGACGGCCGCGTTGAGCTCGCCACGACGGGTGACGGCGGCCTCCGCGCGTTGCAGGGCCTCAGAAGCCAGGTGAAGGTCGCGTCGCAACGCACTCGCCTTCTCCTGTGCCTGCGCCGCCAGGCGGGCCTTGTCGGCGTGGTCTTTCTCATCGGCCTCGGCGGACGGTAGATCAGCCATCGCCGCCTCCTGGCGCACGGTGATCTTGTCGTGGCGGTCGACATGTCCCGTCAGTTCAGCCTGGGCGTGGGTAGCCGCGGCGTGCTCCTCGACAGCGTCCTCATATGCCCGCTGCGCCTCCCTGAGCTCCCGCGCGGCGCCCTTGGTGGTGAAATAGCGTGCGTATTCCTTTTCGACGGCCGCGCTCAGCGCCGTGTCCTCGGTTCCGGAATCCCCGTCCTCGCTCACCCCGTCGAGCGCGCGGGTGACGGAGCTGATGCCGACGGCGGCGATTCCGGCGTCCAGATCTCCCTGGCGCATGAAGAGGGTTTGAGCCAGGTCACGGTCGAGGTACCGGGAGATGATCTCGGCGAGCTTCTCCTCGGCCGGCCCGCCGGTGAAGGGATCGCGCTGCGGGGCCGTGATGTGTAACTCCACCTTCGGCGCCTTGAGCCAGTTTTTGGTGATACTGAAAGTCACCGGCCCGATGGTGGCGGTGACAGACACCGTCGGGGACACATCGCGCCCCACCGGCTGCCATGCCCGCACCTTGCCCGAGCGGCCCCCGTGTTTTTCATAGAGCACTGCGTGCAGCGCGTCGAGGATGGTGGACTTGCCCTGTTCGTTGTCACCGTGGATGACGATGACACCGGTGTCGGGCAGGCCTTCCAGCGACAGGCGCTCAATGCCGCGGAAGTTCTCGATGCTCAAGGAATGGATGCGCATGATCTAGTCCTCCCGGGCCAGGCGGAAAAAGAGGTTGACGGCATCACGTGCCGTAGGGTCGGTGCCGGCCGCGGCGACCAGCTCGCCCAGCGCGGCGGAGGCGAAACCGCTCACCCCCAGGGAGGCCAGCTCCTCGGGCCCCGGTTCCAGCAGCAGGTCAGTGAGTCTCTCGCGTTCGAAGAGCGCCGCGAACACCGGGCGGCGGGCTTCCAACCCCTCCTCCAGCAGGCGTGTCGCGCCCATGTCGAGGGTGCCGCGCAGGCCGTACTTGATCACGGTGCGCTGCTTGTCCGGGTAGGCGTCGAGCGCGGCGAGGAACTCCGCCACGTCCGCGGCATCCATCAGTTCCCGGTCGAGGGCCTCAAATGTCCACTGCCCCACCGGCACCTCGCGGACGGCCGCCTGCCCCTTCGACACCTCCACCACCAGGGCCTGACCCGAGTTGGTCTCCCCGCCGCCGGCGGTGGCATGATCGCGGAAGTCCGTCACCTCCGGAGAGCCGGAGAACCACACCCGGCCGCTGCTGCCCACCGGCTGCGCGGAGTGGGTGTCGCCGAGGGCGAGGAAGTCGATCGTGCCGTCGGCCAGGCGGGACTCCACGTAGCCGAGGTCGATGAGGTCGGGGCGCAGGTCATTGCTCCGCGCCTCCGCCTGCCCGTGGCCCACCATGATCCGCACCGCCGTCGTCGGCGACAGCTCCTCGAGCGCGTCGCGCACCAGGTCGGAGGCCGCGGTCCGCGCCCGCAGGGGGGCGCCGACCAGCTCGACACCGTCGGCGACCTCCACCACCGTGGAGTCGGAGAGGACGTTGACCCCGGGGACGTCGATAAGCGCGAGGACGGAGTCCGCCACCAGCGCATCATGATTGCCGGGCAGCAGGTAGACGGGGACGGGGAGGGCGCGGAGGACCTCGCGCGCGCGCCCGAGGGTTTGCGGGGAGAGGGAGTTGGAGTCGAAGACATCGCCGGCGAGGACGATGAAGGCCGCGCCGTGCTCGAGGGCGAGGGCGCCGAGGCGGCGGAGGGAGTCGAGCCGGGCCTCGTCGAAGCGCGCCTGCGCCTCGCCCTCGAGGAACCAGCGGGTCATGCCGAGTTGCAGGTCAGAGGAATGGATGAAGGTGGTGACCGTCATGACTCATTGTCTAGCATGCCACCCCGACACAAGTGGTCGTACATGTCTTCGATGTCCGAGACGGCACGCAGCTGATCGACGTTGGTGTAGGAGACCGCGCGCATCGCCTTGTGCAGGAGATCCAGGTCAGAGTCATCAAGCGCGGGGGCGACGCGGGGCTCGGGCAGGCTCGGCAGCGCACGACCCGACCAGAAGAGCGCGGGGTCCTCCTCGGCCTCCCGCGAGAGGTCCTTCGCCTGGACCATGACGGCCTTCTCCAGGGAGAGGAGGTCCATCCCGCGGAGTCCGAACAGTGCGAGGGGGTCGGCGTCAATCTTGGCGGCCAGCTTCTCCAGCACCGCCACGGCGTGCTTGCACAGGGGGTGCGGGTCGGGGCAGTCGCAGCGCACCCGGATGTCATTGATGTCCTCGGCGAGCAGCACCCCGACGACGCTGCGCGAGAGCTCGCCGCGGCGCGCGCCCTGCATGCCGTCGCGCGTGCGGGCCAACTCGGAGGAGACGCGCGCCAGGTCATCGGCGTTGCGGTAGGGCAACTGGACGGTGACGGCGAAAGGCTCGTTCTGGGATCCGGCCACCTCGGCGTGGACCGCGCCGTTGCGCAGATCCATGCTCAGCACGTGCCCGGCGCGGGCGTAGTCCCGCCCCCGGGTGAGGCGTCCGCGGTCCGCGCGCGAGGTGGCCACCTCGATGAGCAGCTCCGCCGCCGGGGCCATCGCGGGGCGGCGCTGCACCCGCTCGTCGCGGGTCTGTTCGGGCTTCTCGACGCGCACCTTCCGCCCGAAGTTGGCGTAGATGACGTTGTCGTCGCTGGGGGTGACCATCTATTCCTCCCTCGAGCGGTAGCTCATGAGCTGGGCCAGCTGCTCCGGCCCGAGCTCGGTGATCCAGCCCTCACCCTCGCCGATGACGGCTCCGGCCAGCTCGGTCTTGCCGTCGAGGATGTCCTGGATGGATTCCTCCAGGGTACCGGCGGTGATCATCTTGTACACGGCCACGTCGCGCTGCTGGCCGATGCGGAAGGCCCGGTCGGTGGCCTGATTCTCCACCGCCGGATTCCACCAGCGGTCCATGTGGACCACCATGCTCGCCGCCGTGAGGTTGAGACCCGTGCCGCCGGCCTTGAGCGAGAGGATCATGGCGCGCGGCCCGCCCTCCTCCTGGAAGGAGGCCACCATCTCATCGCGCTTCGTCTTGGTCACCCCGCCGTGGAGGAAGGGCACCTGCTCGCCGAGGCGCTCGGAGAGGTAGGGCACGAGGATGTCGCCGAAGGCCTTGTACTGGGTGAAGATGAGCATGCGCTGATCGGTCTCGATGGCTTCGTCGAGAAGCCGCATGAGCTCCTCCACTTTGCCGGAGCGGTGGCGGCCGCGGAGGGTGACGGCCGAGCCGTCGCCGAGGTACTGCGCCGGGTGGTTGCAGATCTGCTTGATGCGGGTGATGGTGGCCAGCACCAGTCCGCGGCGGGCCATGCCGTGGCGCTCCTCGAGGCGGGCCTGCACGTCCTCCACCAGGGCGGTGTAGAGGGCGGCCTGCTCGGTGCTCATCTCGACGGTGATGATCTCCTCGCTCTTCTCCGGCAGGTCGTCGATGATCGTCGGGTCCGTCTTCAGACGGCGCAGGATGAAGGGGGCGGTGAGTAGGCGCAGGCGCTCGGTCATCTGCTCGTCGTGCTCGCGCTCGATGGCCTTGGCGAAGTGGTTGCGGAAGAAGCTCGTCGAGCCCAGCACTCCGGGGTTGCAGAAGTCGAGGATGGAGCGCATCTCCGAGAGCCGGTTCTCCACCGGGGTGCCGGTGAGCGCGACGCGGTGGCGGCTGGGCAGGGAGCGCACGGCCTTCGACGCGCGGGTGGTGGAGTTCTTGATGGCCTGCGCCTCGTCGAGCACCACCCGGTCCCAGCCGATTTCGCCCAGTTCGCCGAAATCGCGGCCGACGACTCCGTAGCTGGTGATCACCAGGTCCGCCTGCGACACCCGTTCCTGCAGCTCCGCGCCGCGCGCGCGGTCGCCGCCATGATGGACGATGACGCGCAGCCCCGGCACGAAGCGGGCCGCCTCCTTCGCCCAGTTGCCCACCACGGAGGTCGGCGCGACGACGAGGGTGGGTCCGGTGACCTCGCCGCGCTCGTGCTCGACGGCCAGCAGCGCGAGCAGCTGGAGGGTCTTGCCCAGGCCCATGTCATCGGCGAGCACCGCGCCGAGGTTGTTGCGGGACATCCAGTACAGCCAGTCGACGCCGCGCCGCTGGTAGTCGCGCAGCTCGGCGTGGACGGTGGCGGGGATGTCCACGCGCTCGGGCGCCCTGGTACTCAGCGCCTCCGCCCCGCCGAGCAGGGCGGTGTGCCACGTCGAGCCGGTGAATTCGACCGGATCCTGCGCCAGGGACTCCAGCGCCAGCTGCCGCAGCTCGGCGAGCGTGACCTCGCCGCCGCCGTCCTTGTCGCCGTGCTCGGCGTTGAACTCCGCGCGACGGCGCTCCACGTCGGCGACGAGCGCCTCCCAGCCCGGCTGCTCGAGGACCCGGGCACGTTCGGCGAGGGCGGCGGCCTTCTCCAACTCTTTACGACGCCGCTTCCGCGACGTCGCCGCCAACTCCTCCATGTAGGAGGTGATCTTGTTCAGCGCCGCCGAGTCCGCCATGACCCATTCGCCGCGCAGCCGGATGAGCCCCGACTTGGAGCGCACCAGCTCCTTCATCTCCGCGTCCGTCAGTTCGACGTCGCCGACCGACAGGCGCCAGTTGTACTCGACGAGCTGATCCAGGCCGAAGTGCTTCTGCGTGGCGCCGGTGGCCGGGTCGGAGACCTCCTTCGTCTCCAGGCGGGCCGTCGTCTCATAGGCGGACCATGCCTTGGGCAGCATGACGGTGTAACCCGCGGCCTGCAGCGCCGACACCGCCCCGCCGATGAAGTCGACGATCTCCGCCGTGGAGAGGTAGACGTCCCAGTCGCCGTTGCGTTCCTCGTGGCGCTCGGCGTGCCGGGTGCGCTGCGCCGGGTCGAGGAGGTCGGTGATGTTGATGGCGCGGCGCTGGGAGATCCGCAGCTTCTCGACACTCCCCCGGTCCAGCTCCTCCGCCCGGATCGGCAGCGGGGAGTCCGTGCCCGAGCGCACCTGCACCCGCACCGGCCACGTCGCGTCCTCCGGGTCGCCGACGCTCTCGGCCAGCGCGTCCTCGCGCGGAGGCTCCTCGACGATGAAGACCATCTGCAGGTCGATCGCGGTGATCGAGTCCTTCCAGTCGTTCATCGCCCGCAGCAGGGCCGGCCCGCCGCGGCGCAGCGGGGTGGAGTTCATGAGCGAATCGGCGAAGTCGTGCCACGGGTAGGGACGGGTGGAGGTCGCCAGATCCTGCAGCAGGTCGGCCGCGATCCAGTGGACGAGGTGGTCGGCGATCTCCTCGATGGCCTTGTGGTTGGCAGTGAGGATGCCCGGCGCGGCGGCCACCATCTCCGCCAGCCAGCCGCGCTCCCCCAGCCCGGAGGCCAGCTGCCAGTGCGGCCACCACTGGCCGTCCTCGAACACCAGCTTGGGCACCACGCGCCCGGCCTGCACGAAACGGCTCAGCCCGGCGTTGAGCTGGATGAGCCACATGAGGTCCGGGGCTATCGACGCCCGCTGCCGCCGGGTCGCCGCCGCCCCCGGATGGAGGAGGAAGGAGAGCTGGTTGAGCACCTGCACCGCGTGCTCCGGGGCGTAGGCCGCCGTGGGGATGCGTAGTTTCACCGTCCGGCCCCGGGGGGTGCGGAGCTCAACCTCGAGTCGGTGGCGGTAGGCGCGGTCGTCGAGAAGCGAACGGGCCGCGGGCGGGAACAACTCCTCCGGCACGGAGGAGGGCAGCACCACGCGGTGTCCCTCCACCTGCTCGAGCCACAGGTGGAGCCCGGAGGGCATCCAGAGGCCGTGCAGGAGGAAAGAAGGCATAGAGACCTTTTTACCATCGATGGGGGATCGTTACGGTTTTGTTAAGGGCAGGCTCCGCGCAGGTCATTCCCCGGTTCCGCTAATAATATGATCACAGTCACAGTAATATGGTCCAAAGTCAGTTGGGCACACCCATCCGGGCTGGCTACGTTCTTAGCGGCGTCCTATGCGTCCGACAACATGGAAAGGAACGACGATGACCGAGACAACCTGGTTCATCATCGCCATCATCATCTACATGGCGGCGATGCTCGCGATCGGCTACTGGAGTTACACCAAGACCGACAAATACGACGACTACGTCCTCGCCGACCGTAAGCTCAACCCCTTCGTCGCCGCGATGTCCGCCGGCGCCTCCGACATGTCCGGCTGGCTGCTCATGGGCCTGCCCGGCGCGCTCTTCGTCACCGGCATGAGCGAACTGTGGATCGCCATCGGTCTGCTCATCGGAGCCTGGGCCAACTGGATGTGGGTTGCCCCGCGACTGCGCGCCTACTCCGAGGTGGCGAACAACTCCATCACGCTGCCGAGCTTCTTCGAGAACCGCGTGCACGACAAGTCGCGCGCGCTGCGCATCATCGCCTCGCTCATCATCATCTTCTTCTTCACCTTCTACGTCTCCTCCGGCATGGTCTCCGGCGGCCGCTACTTCGAGGCCACCTTCGGCGGCGAATACCTCAACGGCATGCTCATCGTCGCGGCCGTCACCGTCGCCTACACCTTCATCGGCGGCTTCCTCGCGGTGTCCTACACCGACGCCGTGCAGGGCATGATCATGTTCGCCTCGCTCATCATCGTGCCGGTCATGGCGCTGCTGGCGCTGGACAACCCCTCCGACATCTGGACCTGGGCCGCCTCGAACGACTACGGCCCGTACACCGACGGCATCGGCAACCCGACCTACTTCAACATGATCGCGGGCGTGTCCGCCGCGGCCATCATCGGCAACCTCGCATGGGGCCTGGGCTACTTCGGCCAGCCCCACATCGTCGTCCGCTTCATGGCCCTGAGCTCCCCCGCACAGGCGCGCACCGGCCGCTGGATCGGCGTCGGCTGGATGCTGCTGTGCATCCTCGGCGCGACCTTCACCGCGCTCATCGGCACCGTATTCTTCTCCCAGAACCCGGACATCGCCGTCACCGACCGCTCCGCCTTCGAGACCATCTTCCTCGACATGGGACGCATCCTCTTCCACCCGCTCATCGCGGGCCTGGTGCTCACCGCGGTGCTGGCGGCGATCATGTCCACCATGTCCTCCCAGCTTCTCGTGGTCTCCTCCTCCCTCATCGAGGACCTGTACAAGATCGTGGTCAAGCGCCTGCCGTCTGAGGGCGTGCTGATCAACCTCTCCCGCACCGCCGTGGTGGCCGTCGCCGTCATCGGCGCGCTGCTGGCGCTCAACCCCTCCGACACCATCCTCGGCCTCGTCGGCTTCGCGTGGGCCGGTTTCGGCGCCGCCTTCGGCCCGCTCATGCTGGCCTCCATGTACTGGAAGCGCCTCAACACCGCCGGCGCCATCGCGGGCATGGTCACCGGTGCCGTGGTGGTCTTCGTGTGGGGCAACTTCTTCGGCGACATCATCTACGAGATGGTCCCGGGCTTCATCGCCGCCTCCCTCGCCCTCATCGGCGTCTCCCTGCTCACCTCCCCGCCGCCCGCCCAGGTGGCGCGTGAGTTCGAGCAGGCCGCGAAGCTGAACACGGTCTTCCAGGACGACGAGGATGTCGACATCGAGGCCGCCGCCGCCCAGGTGAAGGACGCTTAAACTCTCCGTCTCAGGCGGGAACCTTCCGGGCCTCACACCAGTCCAATACTGGTGTGAGGCCCTTCCGCATGTATCTGCTCCTGCTGTCGGTGGCGACGGTGCTCGCCACCACCACCGCGCTCCCCCGCGCCCCGCTCGACGAACCCGACCTGCCCGCCCTGTCCGCTGTGCTCCCCCACGTCAGCGAGGTGCCGCAACGCGCCCGCGTCCTCGGCTACGACCGCGCCGAGTTCGGGGCCGGGTGGGCCCCGTCCGCCGGGTGCACGATCCGCGAACAGATGCTTCTCGACGCCGGCGCCGACCTCCTCTCCTGTCAGGTCACCGCCGGCACGGCGCGGGACCCCTACACGGGGTCCGTCCTCGACCTGGCAGTGGACGTCGAGATCGACCACATCCTGCCCCTGTCCGCCGCCTGGGATCTGGGGGCGCACCGGTGGAGCCCGGCCGAGCGCGTCGCCTTCGCCAACGATCCCCGCAACCTCGTGGTCACCTCCCGCGTTGCCAACCAGGCCAAGTCCGACCTGCTGCCCGCCGCCTGGATGCCGGACGATCGGCAGGCGCGCTGCTGGTACGCCCGCCGCTTGGCGGTGGTGTCCGCCACCTATTCCCTCCCCCTCCCGGTTACCGACAAAGTGTCGGCGCAGGCGGCGTGCCGAATGGACGAGGTCACCCGGGTCTGGTTAGGGTGGTCCGTGGATTTCTGATCATCCAACTTTCGACCTACTTCTGAAAGGCCTGCTCCCCAGCATGACCACGATTCTCATTGTCCTCCACGTCCTCGCGGCCGTCCTCTTCATCGGACCGGTCACCGTCGCCGTGTCCACCTTCCAGGTCCAGGCCCTCAAGGCCCAGGCCGGCGACACCCGCGCCGCCGGCGCCGCGTCCGTCCTGCACAAGCTGACCTCCGTCTACGGCATGCTCGCCGCCCTGGTCCCGCTGCTCGGAGTGGGCATCATGATGACCAACTCGGCCTACTGGTCCGAGGGACGCTTCCACATCGCCATCACCCTGGCGGTCATCGCCTGGCTCATCCTGCTCTTCCTCATCGTCCCGCGTCAGAAGAAGATGATGGGCTCCCTCGGCCTGCTCGACGCCGCCGACCTCGACCCGGAGAAGGACGTCCTCCCGGCGGAGAAGTTCTCCAAGACCAAGTCCCAGCTGTCCATGTTCGGCGGCATCTTCTCCCTCCTGTGGGTGCTCATGCTCATCCTCATGTACTGGAACCCCTTCTGATCCCAGGTTGTACCCGGCCCCGCCCTCGGCGGGGCCTTCGGCTTTTTCAGGCCGGATGGGTCTGCTCAGATCCGCACAGGCTGTTCAGTGGGAAAGCCCCGCATGAGGTTCTCCACCTTGTCGGCGGCGTGGAAGATGATCTCCCAGCGGATGAGCCCGGGGACGTCCTCCTCGCGGGACAGCGCCTCCTCGACGAGGGCGGAGCGGGTGCAGTCCACCCCGAGGCGACAGGTCGCCAGGTGGGCGACGAGGGCGCATTCGGCCTCCGTGGCGACCTGATAGCGCCAACCGACGAGCGGCGCCGACTGGACGACACCGAGCTCCCAGGCGAGCACCCAGTTCGAGAGATGCTCGATGATGCCCTGCATGGGGTTGCGCCCCTCCTCCACCTCCACGGGGAGCAGGAAGGGCGGGGTGCGGTCGTTGGAAGGGCGCTCGGTGAGCGGCTCCTCGCCGGTGACGATCACCGGGATGACGTAGCGGCGCGACAGATTGCGCAGCATCTGCAGCTCACGGGGGCTCACCAACCCGGCGAAGTCCTGCAGCTCCGGGGCGCTGGCCGGTCCCGGGCGAAACGGCTGCGCGCCGTACCCGTGGTCGGCCTCCGCCTGCAGGGCGGAGAGCCGGTCGGCGACGAGGACGTCGTCACGGTGCAGGTAGTAGACCTCCTGCCCGTGGGTGCCGGGGGCGACAAGCAGGCTGGCGTCGGGGCGGGGCACGCTCCCCCGCAGCGCCCACTCCTCGGCCGGCCGCACGTCGACGGTGCCGATCCAGTCGAGGCGGGACTCATCGGCCACCACATTCCTCCCCCACCGGCGGTAGAACTGCCACCCCAACGCCAGTGCCGTGCCCATCGGGAAGCGGGGATTCTGGGCGACGAAGTCGAGCAACCAGCGCTCCCCGGCCTGCCCGTGCTCGGAGGCCCGGTCCAGCGCCAGTTCGCGGCCGAGCACCGCGAAGGGATCGTGGGACAGGCCCGGTACGGCGTCGGTGCGCGGGCGGCGCGCAGGCGGGATGGGCAGGGAGGGGTGGAAGGAGCCGCTGAGCAGGTCCTCCATGACCTCGACGCACTCGATGATCCGCCCCCAGTCGACATCGCAGGGGGCCGGGAAGACGGAGTGGTTCTCCAGGAAGCGGAACGTCTCCACGTTCGCGTAATGCGTCCCGAACCCGAGGCGCCGTCCGACCAGCCAGGTCACGATGCCCACCTCCAGGTCCGAGACCTGCGCCTCCCCGTTCCCGCACAACTGCTCCCCGGCCCGCCGCCCCTGGGTCCACGCGATGACCAGTTGGGCGGTCAGCGACAGCCCCAGGCCGACGATCTCCGGGCCCTCCGCATCGGGGTGGATCCGCAGGCAGTAGCAGGCGTCCGCGGCCCGCAGGCCGGGCCGGGGACGGCAGCGCTCGGCGTCGTCGGCCGCGTCGATCCAGCCGAGTGGGCCGAGGTGGACCTCCTCGTCGACCGCGACGTCCGCCCATTCGAGCACCGCGCCAACCTGCCACAGTTGGCCGAAGGCCCGGCGTTCCCGCTCCCCGATGTGGAGGGCGAACTGCGCGAGGTCCGTGGCCTCCGCGTGGGGCGGTGCCAGTTCCCGGACGGCGTCGTGATCGACCGCACCGACGAGGTCCTCGCGGACGAGGTCGACGTCGAAAAGCACGAACAGCCCGACCTGTCGGCCGTCCTCGGCGGTGATGAGCAGCGGGCGGGCCTCGCGGGGCACGCGGTAGCCGTCGCTCTCCCACTCGCGGCGCGTGGCCGGCAGGGGGCGGGTGATCCAGTCCTCCTCGTTGCTGTCGCGGATGACGTCGAGGCCCCAGCGGGCGCCCAGCTGCACGGCGATCTCCGCGGACTGCAGCGCGGTGAAGCGGGGATTATCCGCCACCAGACGCAGGAACCAGCGCTGGGCCAACGCGCAGTCCTCCGGCAGCCTGATCAGCTGCAGGTGGGCGTTGACGGCCTCGTAGGCGTTCACGGACTCTCCTTCGATTCGGAATGCCTCCATCCCACCACGGTGAGAGCCCCAGGGGTGAACGCCGGGGAACGCAGACACCCCCGTCGCCCGGAGTGTTCCGGGTGACGGGGGTGTGCGGGGTGAGGCTAGTCGCGCCAGCCGCCACGACCACCACGGTCGTCGCGGTCGTCGCGGCCCCCACGGTAGCCACCGCGGTCGTCGCGGTCACGGCCGCCACGGTAGCTGCCACGGCCACCACGGTCATCCCGGTCACGGTTCCCGCGGTAGCCGCCACGGCCACCACGGTCGTCGCGGTCACGGCCGCCACGGAAGCCGCCGCGGTCCTCGCGTGCCGGCGGACGGCCGGAGTCCTTCTCGATGTTGATGAGCTGACCCGAGATGCGGGTGTCGGACAGACGCTCCAGCACGGAGGGGTCCATGTCCTTCGGCAGCTCGACCAGGGTGTGGTCGATGGCGATGGTGATGCGGCCGAAGTCCTTGTTGGTCAGGCCGCCCTCGTTGGCCAGGGCGCCGACGATGGCACCCGGGCGCACGTGCTGGCGCTTGCCCACATCGAGGCGGTAGGTGGTGAAGTCACCGTCACGGTCGAAGCGGGAGCGGCGCTCGCCGCGGTCCTCGCGCTCGAAACGTCCGCCACGGCGGTCATCGCGGTCGAAGCGTCCGCCACGGCGGTCGTCGCGACGATCATCGCGCTCGAAACGATCCCGACGACGCTCCTGCGGGGCGTCCTTCATGAGGAAGTCGTTGCCCGCCTGGGCCTGGGCGGCCAGGGCGGCGGCGACGTCCTCGACGGGCACGTCGTGCTCGTCGGCGTAGGACTTGATCATGCCGCGGAACAGGTCGATCTGCTTCGACTCGAGAGCCTGGGTGATCGAGTCCATGAACTTCGCCTTGCGCGACTCGTTGACCTCGTCGACGGTCGGCAGCTCCATCTCGGTGAGCGGAGCGTTGGTGGCGCGCTCGATAGAACGCAGCATGCGGCGCTCACGCGGGGTGACGAAGAGAATCGCCTCACCGGTACGACCCGCGCGGCCGGTGCGGCCGATGCGGTGCACGTAGGACTCGGTGTCGTTGGGGATGTCGAAGTTGAACACGTGGCTGATGCGCTCGACGTCAAGGCCGCGGGCGGCGACGTCGGTGGCGACCAGGATGTCCAGACGACCGTCCTTGAGCTGGTCGACGGTGCGCTCACGCTGGGCCTGCGCGATGTCACCGTTGATGGCGGCCGCGGAGAACCCACGGGCGCGCAGCTTCTCGGCGATCTCCTCCGTCTCGTGGCGGGTGCGCACGAAGACGATCATGGCCTCGAACTCGGTGACCTCGAGGATGCGGGTGATGGCGTCGAGCTTGTTGCGGTGCGCCACGTGCAGGTAGCGCTGGGTGATGTTGGTGTTGGTCCGGGTCTCGGACTTCACCGTGATCTCGTGCGGATCGTTGAGGTACTGCTTGGAGATACGACGGATGCCGTTGGGCATCGTCGCGGAGAACAGGGCCACCTGCTTCTCGCTCGGGGTGTCCTCGAGGATGCGCTCGACATCCTCCTGGAAGCCCATGTTGAGCATCTCGTCGGCCTCGTCGAGAACGAGGAAGCGCAGACGGGAGATGTCCAGGGAACCCTTCTCCAGGTGGTCGATGACACGACCCGGGGTGCCCACGATGATCTGGGCGCCGCGGCGCAGGCCGGAGAGCTGGATGCCGTAGGCCTGGCCACCGTAGATCGGCAGGACACTGATCTTGCCCAGGTGGTCCGCGAAGGACTGGAAGGAGTCGGCGACCTGGAGCGCGAGCTCACGGGTCGGGGCGAGGACCAGCGCCTGCGGAGAACGGTCCTCGATGTCGATGCGGGCCAGGATCGGCAGCGCGAACGCCGCCGTCTTGCCGGTACCGGTCTGCGCGAGACCGACCACATCGTTGCCCTGCATCAGTACAGGGATGGTCTGAGCCTGGATGGCGGAGGGGGTTTCATAACCCACCTTCTTCACCGCCGCGAGGACAGCGTCGGGCAGGCCCAGGTTATCGAACCCGTTCCCCTTGCCCTGATCCTCTGAGGCTTCGTCGTTGGTCTTGTCATTGTCAGCGTTGTCCGAGTTCACAGTCTCGGAGTCGGCGGCCTCAGAAGTATCCGCGTCCCTGGTGTCCAGATCCGCCTGGGCCGGTGCGTCGGGATCAACAATGTCCTCGACAGTCAGCGGCCCGGTGGAGGCGGATGCAGCCTGCGCTGCGTCACCTTGCGGGTTTTCCTGAGATTCCGACAGATTAATGTCATCCGGCTCGTTTACGCCGCCGGTGGCGTTATCGGTAATGCTCATTGCCTGACCAGAGTACGCGATGAACTGTGGGAACACCATTCCGCCGCAGGTGTTCTACGTCGCATTCACAAACGTAACGACATGACGGCGACCTCTTCCGTCTGATATCCCAGGGCCCGATAGAAGCGTCGCACGGCGCTGTTCTCCGCCCGGATCATCAGCTGCAGCTTGCCCACTCCCCTCTCCCGCAGCCAGTTCTCCGCCGCGTGCATGATCTCCGCGCCGAGCTGCACCCCCTGCCGGTCGGGCGCCACCGCCACGTAGTACACCCACCCGCGATGCCCGTCGAAACCAACCATCGCCGACGCAATGATCGTGTTGTCCTCCATGCCGACGAGCACCGTCGACGACTCCGTCGCCAGCGCCTGCCGCGCATCCGCCACCGGATCGTTCCACGGCCGCGTCAGCCCCGTCGCCTCCCACAGGGCGACGACCTCCGGAATCCGCTCTTCTGCCAAGGTCGAGATGATCATCGCTTCAGTGTATGCAATTCCGGTCATGCTTATCGACGATCGGTTGTCAGCCCTCCCCGCCGCCAGCCACTTCGCCGTATCCTGGACGACATGAACACCGCACAACCGGTAGACACCCACGGCATCCGCCCGCTCACCGAGGAGGAACAGGGCTGGATCAACGAAACCTGGGACATCGCCAGCGAGAACGGCATGACCCAGGACACCGACTCCCTCACCCAGGGCTACCAGGCCGCCCGCGGCAAATGGGAACTCGCCCCCGCAGACGACCGCCCCCGCGCCGAACACAGCGTCGTCGGCCTCGGCGTCCTGCTCGGCCAGTACATCGTCAACTTCACCGACTTCGAGTGGGGCGTGCGCGGCGAAGGCAGCAGCGCCCAGTGGGTCCTCATCAACCCTGAGGGCGACATCATCGAACCCATGCAGCGCATGGCCGAAATCTGGAGCGGCTCCCTGAAGAAGACCGTCGGCCAGTACGTGGGCGAAGTGCTGGACGGGTACGGCGGGGAGCGTTAGGGGCTACCAGTCGCCCTTACGCTTATTCGCCCGTGGATTGATCTGCCCGGACGTGAGGAAGATCTTCCCGTTGAAGTTCCCCTTGCGGCCCACCGCGCGCGAGGGACGGCGGGGGTTGGTCAAGTCGCGCAGTATCTTGCTCACCTCCGCGGAGGTGTATTTGCGCTCCTTCTCCTGTTTCTGGGCACCCTTCTTCTTTCTCTTCTTGCGGGTCTTGACCCGGACATGAGACTCACTGCGCGAAGCGCCGGTGAAGGTGTCCGCAAAGAGAAGGGGTGTTTCGCCTGCGAAACCACGGTGCGTCCGCCATTCACCGAGATCATTCCGGCGTGTGTCGAGCTGCTCCTTGAATTCGATGAGCTCGTGAAAGTGGGAATCCGTCGTGGCAGTCTTCAGCAACTGCTGGAATAGCGCGACGTGCCGGTAATAGTCCTCTTCGAAACGGGCGATATCCCCCGGGGAGAGCGGGGTCAGAGTCTGGCCGGCCTGCGGCTGGTCTTCGGCGATATCCACTTCCTCGACTGCCGCGGGGTCGATGCTGTCTCGGCTTTCACCAGGTTCCTGAACAGTACCGGTTCCGCTGAGCCTGCTCACCAGCAGTGCCAGATCGACCACGATCGGGCTGAGGTCCGCGATGTCCTGTCGCTCCACCTCAAGAAATTCCGGTGCCGCATCTCCCCCGCCCTCCGATTGACTCTCGCGCAGGGCCTGCAGGACAGTTCTGGCCAGGATGAGCTTCTGTTGGGCGATCTCCAGCGACGGCTGCGTCAGTTCAGCCTCGGCGAGAAAGGAGCGCAGTCGCTGCACAAGGTCACTGGGCGGTGGAGCTTCCACGAACTCTGCGGCGGTGTCCGATGGCTCCTCTTCGGCCACTTCCTCCAGCCGGTTTTCGAGAAACTGTTGGATAATGCCCTCTTCAGCTGCTTCCAGCCGATCCTCCAGCGAGTCGAGCACCTCACCAAAGCGACCCGTCAATGCCGTCAGTCGAAGAGGGACCCGCTGCTCACACTCCTCGAGTTGTGCGAAGTCCTCCGCCGATTGGATCTCTCCCAAGAACTCACGGAGGGACACCAGGCGTTCTTCAGCCGCCAACTGAAGAGACAGCATCTCTTCTCGAATGAGCTTTTCGATGCTCTCCACGGTCTCGATCGTCTCTACGCACGTCACGTCCAGGAGGCTATCAACGGCTCCCGACACACAATGTTCCCCTTCGAACACAATTGCCCCCTGAATTGCTGAATCACATCGCTTCGCTACCCGCAAATGCATACCTGGCCCGAGGGGTCTATAGAGTGACAGACGGCGACCATCGTGGGTTGTCTCTTCGATGAGATGTAGGGGTTGATTCGAAGAGCACCACGGTGGTCGCCGTTTGTGACAGCTCAACAGCGCTAGCTGTACTTCCTCGGGAGGTTGTGAACGGTGTGAGCGAAAAGAGGAAGCCTTCGGTAGTGGTGTAGGTATCCACACGAACAACACTCACGAAGGCTTCCATGACACACCGTAATGCTTCTCTGACTGCCTTGGGAAGGCAGCGCATCGTCGACCCTGTACTCAAGAAGGGATGGCCCCAGCGCCGAGTCGCCGAACGCTTCCAGGTCCCTGTCGCCACCGTCAACTGATGGGTACAACGAGCCCGGGCAGGTGAAGACCTCACCGACCGATCCAGCCGACCACGTACTTGCCCGCACCGACTGCCCCAACGCACCGAACGACGCATCATCAACTTGCATTTCACCCGTCGGTGGGGCCCCCACCGTATCGGCTACCACCTGGGCATACCCCGCTCCACCGTGGGCCGCGTCCTGGCGCGGTACAACATGCCCCGTTTGGCGTGCATCGACCAGACCACCGGGCTGCCGGTTCGTAAACAACCGGCACGCCGTTACGAG
>NZ_JBHSQE010000003.1:0-354193 GCF_042658165.1 Corynebacterium nasicanis | reverse complement strand
TGGAGGGCCGGGGCCAAACCGGGGCGTGGGTATTCCTACCTGCATCACGCCGTCGATGATCATTCCCGTGTGGTCTACTCCGAGATCCTCGATGATGAGAAAAAGGAGACCGCAGCCAGATTCTGGGCACGAGCCCGGGCTTACTTCGACAGCCTGGGGATCACGGTGAAACGTGTGATGACCGATAACGGCTCTTCCTACCGCTCCCACGCGTTTGCCGCGGCCATCGGCCAGGACGTGTCTCATAGGTTCACTCGGGCGTACCGTCCGCAAACCAACGGCAAGGTCGAGCGGTTCAACCGGACGTTAATGACCGAATGGGCCTACGCCCAGCCCTACACAAGTGAGAAGGCCCGGCAGGCAACGTACGCGGACTTTATCCACGACTACAATTGCCACCGAGCCCACACCGCCATCGGCGGCTTAACCCCCATGCAACGCGTTCACAACGTCACGGGGAAGTACAGCTAGCGGAGGTCACGCCGCAGAAGCTCAGCCATTCTCATGCACAAGCTCGCCTGCGACATAGGCCCGCCACGTCATGGGCATGCCCGGACGAAACGCGAGGTCGATCGCCTGGGGCGTAGTGAGCACGTGGAAGTCCGCGGCCGCACCCGGGACGATCGTCCCCTTGGCCGGCCTGCCGCGCGGGTCACGGCCGCCACCGACGTCGTGACGCAGCAGCGCACGCGCGCCACCCGATGTCGCCGCGTGAATGGCCTCGTCGAGGCTGAGGTACTGCTGGAGCACGGCGGTGCCGACGCAGAAGTTCATCGACGACGTGTTGGACGTCCCTGGGTTGAGATTGGAGGCGATGGCGATGTGCGCGCCGGCGTCGATAAGCCTGCGCGCCGGAGCCAGAGGCTGGCGGGTGGACAGATCGCAGGCCGGCAGGAGTGTCGCCACCGTGTCGGAAGAGGCAAGGGCCTCCACATCGGCGTCTGTCACGTAGTTCACGTGATCGACACTCGCCGCTCCGAGCTCCACCGCGAGCTGCACTCCCGGCCCTTCGCCCAGCTGATTCCCGTGCACCCGCAGCCCGAGGCCGCGCTCTTGTCCGGCCTTGAGCACCCGCCGGGACTGTTCTTCGTCGAAGGCGCCCCGCTCACAGAACACATCGATCCAGTCGACATAGTCGACGACTGCATTCAGCATGTCCCCCACCACGAGGTCGACATACTCCTCGGCATTCGCGCCCGGGGGCACAAGGTGTGCACCCAGGAAGGTCACGTCCCCGACATACTCGGCCGCCAGTTTCGCAGCCATCTGCTCACTCGGGACATCGAGACCGTATCCGGTCTTCGTTTCCAGAGAGGTGGTTCCCCCGGCGTGGGCCCCGCGGATCCTGTCACGCAGCAGCTTCTCCAGCTGCCCGAGGCCGGCGGCGCGGGTGGCCTCCATGGTGACGGCGATTCCCCCGGCCTGATAGTCCTCGCCTGCCATCCGGCTCTCGAACTCGGCGGCACGACTGCCGGCGAAAACCATGTGGGTGTGGGAGTCCACCCATCCGGGCAGCACAGCCTTGTCCTGCAGGTCAACGGCATTGTCGGCCGCAGGCGCGTGCGTGCGGGGGCCTACCCACTGGACCACGCCATCCTCGACGACGATCGCGGCGTCCCGGATCGTGCCTGCCTCAGACACGGTGCGGGCTTCAGAGATTCCTGTGAACAGAGTGGAAGTCATTGCTGGTCCTTCGTTTTAACCGGAGATGAGAAAGGCGAGAGGAGTGGCGAGCACGGTGCTGAGGACCACCCGCTGGAACCACATCACGACCATGTGCCACACCTTGAGGGGGATGTCGGTGGCGAGAACGGCCGGGATCATGGAGGAGAAGAAGAACACCTGGGACACCGACACGATGGCGATGATCATCCGCAGGACCTCGGACTCATGGCCTGCCACCAGGGTCGCCGGCAGGAACAGTTCCGCCAGGCCGATGGCCAGGGCCTCGGAGGCGAGCCGGGGATCGGGAATCTGGAGGAGCGACACGAGGGGGTAGAACACCAGGCCCAGGACCTTGAACACCGGGGTGAACTTGGCCACCAGCAGCCCGATGAAGCCCACCGACATGATGCCCGGCAGGATCTGCATCGTCATGACCATGCCGTCGCGGAAGTTCTGCCACACGATGTTCTGAATTGGAGGGCAGGCATCCAGGGTCTTCTCGGCCTCGCGCCACGCTGCGGACATCCGGTTGCTGGTGACCTTCTCCTCCGGCTGCGGTACGCAACCGGGGTAGTAGTCGTCGCCGACCGTGCTCAGCGGAGGGATGCGCACCAGGATGATCGATGCGGCGAAGGTGACGACCAGCGTCGCGAAGAAGTAGAGGCTCCATACGTGCATGAGCTCCAGGGTGCGGGCGATGACGACCATGAACGTGGCGGAAACAGTCGAGAATCCGGCTGCCACGATCGCTGCTTCCTTAGCCGTGTAGCCGCCTGCATGGTAAACCCGGTTCGTGATGAGGAGGCCGAGGGAGTAACTGCCCACAAATGATGCGACGGCATCGATGGCGGATCGTCCCGGGGTCTTGAATACGGGGCGCATGAACGGCTGGACGAAGACGCCGACAAACTCCATCAGACCAAAGCTGATGAGGAAGGCGAGGAAGATGGAGCCGACCGGAATCAGGAGCCCGACGGGGATGACGAGCTTATCGAACAGGAAGGGCCCCAGAGCAGGGTCGAACACGATCGACGGTCCGAAATTGAAGACGAGCATGGTCGCCACTGCGAGGCCCACCACACCGAGGACCGCAAAGATCGTCCGGGCCGTTGACTTCCTCCAGCGCCCACTGACGAAGGGGAAGACGGTGCCGGCCACGATCATGGCGTAGATGAGAAACTTCGTGCCCGAGCCGAGAGTGTCCTCGATCCACCCGACCAAATGATCGAGAAGAATCGTGGACTGGCCTCCCAGAGAGAACGGCACGAAAAAGGCGACGATGCCGATGGAGCTGTAGAGGAAGAACTTCCATAAGGAACGAGAATTGGTCGGACTCGATTGTGCGGTGCTCATTGATGTCTCTTTTCTGTCCTGGAGCGTCTCAACATCGAAATCCGACAGGTCGCTCGTGAAACGGTCAGGTGAGTGGTTGCTCGGGCGTACTCGCCGTTCTGCAGCCGGCGGACCGTGGATCGCCTGATCGACGGTGAAGTCGCACACAGCACCCTCGACGAGGACCTCGCCGTCGTCCGGGTGCGCGACGTGTATTTCAGTGATGGTGGAACGGTGGCCCGTGCACGACGCCGGGTTCAACGGCGTCGTGCAGAGCCGGGTCTGGTGCTAGTTGCTTTCGCGGCTCTGGAACGGCATCGGGATCCGGACCCCACGCTCTTCGGCGACCTCGTTGGCGCGGTCGTAACCGGCGTCCACGTGGCGGATGACACCCATGCCCGGGTCGTTGGTCAGCACCGCGGTGAGCTTGGCGGCGGCCAGCTCCGTGCCGTCGGCAACGGTGACCTGGCCCGCGTGGATGGAGCGGCCGATGCCGACACCGCCGCCATGGTGAATGGAGACCCAGGTGGCGCCCGACGAGGTGGAGGTCAGGGCATTGAGGAGCGGCCAGTCGGCGATGGCGTCGGAACCGTCGAGCATCGCTTCGGTCTCGCGGTAGGGGGAGGCGACGGAACCGGAGTCGAGGTGGTCGCGTCCGATGACGATAGGCGCCTTGAGCTTGCCTTCGGCGACGAGCTCGTTGAAGCGCAGTCCGGCCTTGTGACGCTCGCCGTATCCGAGCCAGCAGATGCGGGCCGGGAGGCCCTCGAACTCGACGAACTCATCGGCGGCGTCGAGCCAGCGGTGGAGGTGCTCGTTGTCCGGGAAGAGCTCCTTGATCGCCTGGTCGGTGACCTTGATGTCCTCCGGGTCGCCGGACAGTGCCACCCAGCGGAAGGGGCCGAGCCCCTCACAGAACAGGGGGCGGATGTAGGCGGGGACGAAGCCGGGGAACTCAAAGGCGCGGCTGTAGCCGGCGTGACGGGCCTCGTCGCGGATGGAGTTGCCGTAGTCGAAGACCTCGGCGCCCTCGTCCTGGAACTCGACCATCGCCTGAACCTGAGCGGCCATGGACTCGCGCGCCTTCTTGGTGAAGGTGACGGGATCTTCGGCTGCCTCGCGGTGCCAGTCCTCCACGGAGATCTCCATCGGCAGGTAGGCCAGCGGGTCGTGGGCGGAGGTCTGGTCGGTGACGATGTCGACGGTGATCTCCCCGGCGCGGTGGCGGCGCAGCATCTCCGGGAAGACCTCGGCGGCGTTGCCGACGAGTCCGACGGACAGCGGCTTGCGCTCCTCCTTGGCCTGCGAGACCTGCCTGATCGCGTCCTCGATGTCATCGGTGACGACGTCGAGGTAGCGCTTGGCCTGACGTCGCTTCAGGCGCGACTCATCCACGTCAACGATGAGGCAGGCACCGCCGTTGAGGGTGACCGAGAGGGGCTGCGCGCCGCCCATGCCACCACAGCCACCGGTCAGGGTCAGGGTCCCGGCCAGAGTGTTGTTGAAGCGCTTGCGGCCGATGGCGGCGAAGGTCTCGTAGGTGCCCTGCAGAATGCCCTGGGTGGCGATGTAGATCCAGGAACCGGCGGTCATCTGGCCGTACATCATGAGGCCCTCAGCCTCGAGGCGGCGGAACTCCGGCCAGTTGGCCCAGTCGCCGACGAGGTTGGAGTTGGCGAGGAGGACGCGCGGCGCCCACACGTTGGTGCGGAAGACACCGACCGGCTTGCCCGACTGGACGAGCAGGGTCTCGTCCTCCTCCAGGTCACGCAGCGTATCGACGATCGCGTCGAAGGCCTCCCAGCTGCGGGCGGCGCGGCCGGTGCCGCCGTAGACGACCAGGTCCTCGGGGTGCTCAGCCACCTCGGGATCGAGGTTGTTCATGAGCATGCGCAGCGGCGCTTCGGTCTGCCAGCTCTTGGCACTCAGCTCAGTGCCGCGGGGGGCTCGAACTTCACGGGATTCAGACACGGTGTTCTCCTTACACAAGGTCAGACAGCGGTCTCTCCGGGACGCCGGGAGGTATCCCGCGCCATAGTTCGAACTCACTGTGTTCTGGTTCACTTATGTAGGAGAAGCTATGGCCCCCGCGCCGCCCACTGAAGAGGAAAACACAGCCCTGTGTCTCAGATACGAGATTCCCCAGCTAGAGGACCGGTTCTCTCCTGCCCCAAAAGCCGCTTTTCCTCAGAAAAAACTGTGATTTTAGGGCCGACGGCCGTAGACACTCGCTGAGAGCTTCGCGGAAGCAGCCAGCAGACGCTCGAGCAACTCCGTGATCTGGGGCGGTTCCAGGCGACGGACGGGAAACGTGACCGCCAGGGACGCCGCCGGGCGATCGAGATGATCGATCACCGGCACGGCCACCGTCTGCTGCCCTCTAGACACCTCTTCGATCTCCTCGGCCCACCCGCGAGACCGAATCTCCGCCAGGTGCCCCTGAAACTCCCTCAGCGTCACGCCCTGCGAAGGCGCAGCCGCGAACGCCGCACGCGCCTCCACCTCGGGCAGGAACGCCAGCATCGAACGTCCCGAGGCGGTGCGCGGAGCGGGCAGCCGAACCCCGATCTCTGTCACCAACGACACCGCCCCCTGTGCCCGAATCTCGTGGAGATAGAGGACCTCGGATCCTGACAAACGAGAGATGTGCCCTGACCCCGAGACCAGATTGGCGGCCTGCTCGAGAAGGCGAGCCCCCACTCTCACGAGCGGCTGCTGCTGTGTGTAGGCACTCGCCATGGAATAGGCGATCAGTCCCAGACCGTAGGTGTTGTCATCGGGAATGCGCACCACGTACCCCGCATCCTGCATGACCTTGAGCAGGTGATAGGTCGTGGACCGTGGAAGATCAAGCTCGGACCGGATCCGGGCGGCAGAGACCGGAACATCCAGGGAAGCGAGCAGCGTGAGAATTCTCAACGTATGCCTTGCAGCAGGAACCTGACCCACGACCATGCCCTCCTAGTCTGGTATCTCGGACAGATGATGTCCCGAGGATACAGCCGAAAGGAGGCGCCGAAGCATATCCTTCGTGCATGAATCCGACTTCCCCTTCCGAATCCATCCATGTCAGTGAGTGGTCCGGACGACATGACGGCCCGGGTCCGGAGCACGCTCGGTGGCACTCCAGCATCCAACGACTGGGTGACCACTCCCCTGCCGGCGTCGCCCTGCTCGGCTTCTCCTCTGACGAAGGTGTGCGCCGCAACGGTGGTCGGCAGGGCGCGGCCGAGGGGCCACAGGCGATTCGTGATGCCCTGGCCTCGATGGCCGTTCATCACGACATGCCGCTCTACGATGCCGGCACCATTGCCGTACACGGAACCGATCTGGAGACCGGTCACGACCTCCTGAGCGCCCACGTGCGCGACATTGTCGCGGCCGGCCACCTGACGATCGTGCTGGGAGGGGGCCACGAGACCGCCTTCGGCACCCATCGCGGGCTGCGTTCCGCGCTGGATCACCCGGTGGCCATCGTCAACTTGGATGCCCACTTCGATCTGCGACAGGCAGATCGACCCACCTCGGGAACCCCCTTCCGGCAGATTGCCGACCTCGACGAATCCGAGTTCCACTATTCCGTCTTCGGGATCTCCCGCCCGTCAAATACCCGCACGCTCTTCGACACCGCAGCCGACCTCGGGGCGCAGGTCATCACCGACGAGGACATCGCGTCCATGACCGCGGAAGAATGTGCGGCTATCGCGAGGGAATCAGTGGCAGAGCTCGAGGTGGTCCACCTGAGCATCGATCTTGACGTCCTTCCTGCAGCCACCGCGCCGGGAGTGAGCGCTCCCGCCGCCTTCGGCGTCGAGCTGCAGAAGATCCTGTCCATGGCCCGCGCCCTGGCGTCGACCGGCAAGCTCCGGCTTGTCGACGTCGTCGAGCTCAACCCCCACTTCGATGTGGACAACCGGACCGCTCGCGTGGCCGCGCGGATTATCGACGAGATCGTGCGCGCCGCCTCTGCCGCCAGCAACTCCGAACTGCGGTAGGTCGTCCACCTCCCGCGGTACCGGGCGTTCTGAGGACTGCCTTCTCCTCCGAGACCTCTACTATTGAGTATCAAGCCAAGAGTGAGAGGTCTCCATGTCACAGCACATTGACGTCGTGGGCGCGGTAATCGTGCGAAACGGCCACGTTTTTGCTGTCCAGCGAGGCCCGGGGAAGGCTCTTCCCGGGATGTGGGAGTTTCCGGGAGGCAAGATTGAAGAAGAGGAAAGCCCCCAGAATGCGCTGATCCGGGAGCTTCAAGAAGAACTTCTTTGCGACGTCGCCGTCGGTGATTTCATCACGACAACGGCGCACGAGTATTCCTTTGGAACCGTCGTGCTCTCCACCTACTTTTGCCAACTTGTGGCAGGTGAGCCGCGGCTTACCGAACACGCGGCGCTGCGTTGGCTTCGGCCCGAGGAGTTGGGAACGCTCGATTGGGCGCCCGCGGATATCCCCGCTGTCGAGATCATCGTGGAGAAGCTCGCTCCATGATGCCCCACGTCTCCTCGCTCACCCGAGATCTCGAGTTCGGTTTCCTCAACGCTAGCCTCCCGGCGGATCAGTTACACAACCCTGTGCTGATCTCGAACGCCGAGGACAACACGATGCTGCGGGCGCTCAAGGAGGAGCTCGCCCGGTCGAAGAGTTTCATTTTCTCCGTCGCCTTCATTACCAGTTCTGGTCTCGCGATTCTTAAGCAGGCCCTTCATGAATTCGCAGGTAGCGGGACTATCATCACGTCCCGCTACCTCGACTTCAACGAACCAGATGTGTTCAGAGAGCTGCTCAACCTCGATGGGGTCGATGTGTACGTTGACCCCGGTATCGAGGAGGGATTTCACGCGAAAGGCTACGTCTTCGAGCAGCAGTACGGCATCACTGCGATCATCGGCAGCTCGAATCTCACCGATCGCGCGCTGATGGTCAATCAAGAATGGAACCTGCGCTTTTCCGCGCTCCCTGACGGTCATGTTGTCAGCCAACTACATGCAGCGGTCGCCCGCCAGCGCGATCGAGCCCTGCGACTCACCCGTGACTGGATAGAACACTACGAAGCAACCCGCGTTGCTCGTTCCCTCGTAGTCAAACACGATCGACTGGTCGACATGACGGCCGAGGGCGAACTCATTGTGCCCAACATGATGCAGGCGGAGGCACTGGACAAGCTCGGGGAGGTTATCGACGCCGGCGAGAAGCGGGCCGTGATCATCTCAGCAACGGGCACCGGTAAGACCATCCTGGCGGCACTGGCCGTGCGCAGCGCGAAACCACAGCGCTTACTTTTCGTGGTGCATCGTGAGCAAATTCTCACCAAAGCCGTTGAGGAGTTCCGCAAAGTTCTCCGGGCTCCTTCCTCGGATTTCGGTCTCTTTGTGGGTGGCAAGAAACAGATCGATCGGAAGTACGTCTTCGCCTCGTATCAATCGCTCTCTCGGCCCGACACGTTGCCCACTATCGATCCTCGTGGATTCGATTACATCATCATCGATGAAGTTCATCGGGCTGGGGCTGAGAGCTACCGGCAGCTCATCGACCACTTCAAGCCCTCGTTCCTCTTGGGACTCACAGCGACACCCGAACGCACCGATGGCTTCAACATCTTTGAGCTCTTCGATTACAACGTCCCCTACGAGATCCGTCTCCACGACGCCCTCCGCTCCAAAATGCTGGCTCCGTTTCACTATTACGGCGTGGCAGACTTCGAAGACCGCCAGGGACGGGTCCCCAATGACGAATCCTCCCTCGAGGAGCTCGTGAGCGACGAACGCATCGACTATCTCCTCGAGATGCTCCGTGTCTATGGTTACCCACGGGGTGTGAAGGGCCTGGTGTTCTGCAGCCGGAAGAAGGAAGCAGAGCTGCTCTCTGCGAAGCTCAATCAACGGCTCTTCAACGGCCAGGTGCTGCGTACTATCGCACTGACCGGATCAGATACAGAAGCAGCGCGTGAGGACGCCGTTGCTCGGCTGGAGGCTGGCGAACTCGATTACATCCTCACCGTCGATATCTTCAACGAAGGCATCGATATCCCGTCGATCAACCAGATCATCATGCTGCGGGGCACCCAATCCAGCATCATCTTCACCCAGCAATTGGGTCGCGGACTGCGAAAAGCTGAGGGCAAGGACCATCTGCGCGTCATTGACTTCATCGGCAACTACGCCAACAACTACCTCATCCCCATCGCTCTCACCGGCGATCATTCCGCCAACAAGGACAGTCTGCGGGAAAAGATCATCAGCTCGGAGACGAAGGGAGTCTCCCTGGGGACGTCGAGCATAAACTTCGACCGCATTTCGCAGGAGAGAATCCTCAACTCTCTGGCGAAGGTCCAGTTGGCAGGCAAGCGGGAGTTCAAGGAGGCTATTTCTACCCTCCGCCACCGCCTCGGCCAGATCCCCAAGCTCATCGATTTCGCGCGTTTCGACACCATCGATCCCTTCGTTCTGGCCAGCAAGTTTGGAGACTACTGGAGCCTTCTCCACTCCCTCGGTTTCGTCGATAACGGGCCGGTGCCCCGCGAAGCTCAGTACCTGAAATTCCTAAGCACCGAGATTCTCAACGGTCTCCGTCCCCACGAAACTCTTCTCCTCCAGTCTCTCCTGCGGGAAACAAGCATGACGCGAACGGACTTCCGAATGCTGCTCGAAGGGCACAATACGACGTCGGCTCCTGCCATGTTGTCGTCCGTCGAGCGCATGCTCACGTTGGAATTTTTCAACGCACGGCGCCGGAAGCAGTTGGGAGACATCTCGCTCATCCGGGTGGAGCAGGACACCCTCTCCATCGACCCCGAGTTTGCTGGCCTCTACTACTCCTACGCCGCCCACTCTGAACCTCTGCACGCAGCTCAGTCCTTCCGAGCTCACGTCGACGACCTTCTGGAGACCTCGCTCTTCCTCAACAAGGCCCAGCACTCGTGGCGGGGTGAGTTGGTCGTCGGCAATAGGTACAGCCGCAAGGATGCGTGCCGTCTGCTGCTGTGGGAGAGCAACCAGGAGTCGACGATTTACGGGTACAAAATCGACAAGGCCACCTCGACTTGCCCCATCTTTGTTACCTACGACAAGGATCCGGATGTCTCCGCAAGCACGAAGTATCTCGACGAGTTCCACAGTCCCAGCTTGATGACCTGGTTCTCTCGCAGTGACCGCACCCTCCACAGCAACGAATTGCAGCCTATCCTTCATCACCAGGTTCCGCTGTACCTGTTTGTCAAGAAGAGTGACGCTGACGGCACGGACTTTTTCTATCTGGGAACCGCCGAAAGCAAGAATGCCATCCAAACCACCATGCAGGGTGAGGGCGATCGTGCTCACGACGTCGTGACGATGGGGCTGCAGCTCGATTCCCCAGTTGAGCTTGGCTTGTTCCGGTACCTCGTCGATAGTGGGACGCTCCCCACACATGGGAAGGACTAATCACCCCTGCGGCACCTATTCCGCTAGCCTTTGGATATCCATTGGTTTCTCGGTCCCCCTCGCGGCGACCACGTCCCGGGGTAGGTCATGTCCTCCAAAATTCGTACGCTGAGCCTGTTCAACAACAAGGGTGGGGTCGGAAAAACGACCTTGTCCACCAACATCGCCCACGACTTCGCGGAGCGCGGCCACCGCGTTCTCTATGTCGACTGCGACCCGCAGTGCAACGCGACGCAGCTCATGCTCACAGAGGAACAGACGGCGGACATTTACGCCTCTGTGGAGGACCCCGAGGAAGCCCTGCTCAAGTCTTACGCCAGGACCGTCTTCGGCCTCTTCATCCCGCTGCGCGAGGGTGAACCTGAGATTGAAAAGGAGATCGTGACGTATCGCTCCGAGCGATTTGGCGTCGATGTTCTCGCTGGCCATCCCTCCCTTTCACAGGTTGAAGACGACATGAGTAACGCCTGGCAGTCGGCGAATAGCAAGGAGACCGCTGCTTTTCGCCGCATCCACTGGGCGGGTCAGCTGGCTACCGCCATGGAGGATGCGGACCGCTACGACATCATCATGTTCGACGTGGGACCCAGCCTGGGCCCCTTCAACCGCACGGTGCTCCTCGGCTGCGACGCCTTCGCTACACCGACTGCGACGGACTTGTTTAGTTTCCATGCATTCGGCAATCTCGCGCGCTGGTTTGAGGATTGGGTGGCCGAGTACAGCGAGATGAAGGAGGGCAACGTCAACAAATGGCAGAGCTACTCCTCGAGTTTCGAGAAGAAGAGCAGGTCACTGCGCCTGCCCGGGGAGAACGGCCATAACCTCACCTACCTCGGGTACACCACGTTGGAGTACATCAAGAAGAAGTCCGGCGGCGAGGAGCAGCTCATCGGCGCATTCGAGCGCTTCCGCCACCGCTTTCCCGAGGAAGCCAAGCGAATTGCCAAGAGCCTGGGCCAGGACTCCGAGGAACTTCTCCTCGGGCACATGCCGCAAATGTCATCCATGCCGGCCACTGCTCAGGACGTCCACTCCCCCATTGCGGGTTTGGTGAGCAAAGACGGTGTGCGGGGCAACCAGATCAATCAGCGCGACCGCTACGTCGAGAAGATTCACGACATCGCCGAGGCGATCCATCGCAAGCTCTTCGGTTAAGACCCGTAGTCCTTGAGGTAGAGACCGATGATCTCTACGGCTGTCACCTCAGAGAGCGGTAGATCGACATAGCGGCGGGCGGTCAGCTCTCGAATCCTCAAGGTGGAGGGAGTGCAGGACCACGCCTGCCCGACGTCGATGTGCTTGACTCCCGCCACACGGCGGGTCACGCGAACGATGCGTGCGGAAGGTAGGGCGTCGAAAATCGTCTCATTCACCTCGCCGACGATAGCCGGCGAAAGTAGGTATCCACCACGCCCCGGGGAGCACTCCCCACTGGCGTGACCTGCTGTTTCGGGCGCGTTACGGTGAGGTCATCAGCTCACACTGCAGGGAAAGGCAGCACGATGACCACACCGTCGCACAATTCGGGACACTGGCCGGAGCTTGAGGGCAGGATCCCTCCGCAGCCGCAGCCGCAACAGCAGCCCCAGCCACAGCACCCGCAACAGCAGCCCCCGCACACCGAATACGCCGCTAAGGTGCGCGACCTGGGCAGCAAGGTCGGGGGCGGTACTCGAGCGTTGGGCCGCCAAGCGCAGGCGACGTTCGCGCAGACTCGCGGCAAGATCGACACGCCAGCCAACCGCGCGCGGCTGGCTCAGACCCGGACGCTACCGCTGCCGACGAAGGTGTACGGGGGCAGCGCGCTGCTCATCATCCTCTTGGCGCTGTTCCCCTGGTATTACGTGTCGATGACGCACCGTGCGGCGATCAACATGGGGTTCTGGGGATCGTCCGTGGGCGAATCGGCGATCACCGGAGCGTTCAACGGATTCGGGTTCGGGGCGATGATGAGCGGCATGCGCGCCACCGGATCACGGGACAGCTACTCGGAGGAGACGATGATCCACGGGCTGCTGATGATCGCGACGATCCTGGCGATCGTCGGCCTCATCGCGGCAGCCGTGGTGGTGCACCGGCGCAATGCTCGCGTGGGCAATATTGTCGCCGTGGCCACGGGAGTGCTCTATGCCGGATACCTGCTGAGCACCCTCGACGGCCGCCTCTGGAGCGGATCCATCAACGCCGCCGACTCGCAGGCCGCGCGGCAGGCCAACCCGATGGCGGCGCTGAGCAGCTCCGCCACCACCGCCGACAGTCCGCTTATCTACGTTGTGATCCTCTGTGCGCTGGTCGCCGCAGGGCTGGGCGCCTGGCAGTTGTGGCAGGCGCGGGAGGCGGGGCGTCGATAAGCAACCCCGACCTAGGGAGCCACCCCGAACACCAGCGGCACCAGCGTGTAGATGACCACGAGGATGAGGCCGAGGGCGACGAAGTTGAGCCAGAAGCCGGCGCGGACCATCTGCTTGATGGTCACCTGGCCGGAGCCGAAGGCCACGGCGTTGGAGGGGGTGGCGACGGGGAGCATGAAGGCGGAGCACACGGCGAGGGTGACCACGAAGGTCATCAGCAGGGGGTCAACGCCTGCGCCGACGGCGACGGCGCCGAAGATCGGGAAGAAGGCGGCCGCGGTGGCGGTGTTGGAGGTCAGTTCCGTCAGGCCGAGGGAGACGATCATGACGGCGACGATGATGACCCAGGACGGCATGGAGGACAGGCCCTCGACCTGGGCGCCGATCCATTCGCTGAGGCCGGTGGCGGTGAACATGGCCGACAGGGACAGTCCGCCGCCGAAGAGGAGGAGCAGCCCCCAGGGCACTTCCTTGGAGTCGGCCCACACGAGCAGGGTGCGGCGCTCCCCCACGCTCCGGCCGGACGGGGTGAGGAAGCACGCGATGGCGGCGGCGACGGCCACCTGGGAGTCGTTGATCGTGCCCAGGAAGGGCAGGGTCTCGGCGACGGCGGGGATGTCGGCGATGAAGGGGACGAAGACCCAGAAGAAGATGGCGGTGAGGAAGATGGCGGCGATGCGGCGCTCCGCGGTGGACATGGCGCCGAGGGTGGTGATCTCGTCCTGGATGAGCTGCCGGCCGCCGGGGATCTCGTCGACCTCGGGGCGGTAGACGATTTTGCTCAGCACGACCCAGGCCAGCGCGAGCATGACGACCGCCCACGGGACGCCGACGAGCATCCACTGGGCGAAGCCGATCTCGATGCCGAGCGCTTCGCCGACATAGGCCTTCATCAGCGCCATGGGCGGCTGACCGATGAGCGTGGCGGTGGAACCGATGGTCACTCCGTAAGCGACGCCGAGGAGCATGGAGGCGGCGAACTTCGTGCCCGCGGCCTTCTCGTCCACCTGGCGGACGAGCTGCAGGATGGAGGTGGCGATGGGCACCATGATGACGGCGGTCGCGGTGTTGGACACCCAGGCGGAGATGAACGCGGAGGCGATCATGAGGCCGAGGACGATCTGCGAGGGTTTCGTGCCCACCGCCTTGACCGTGAGCAGCGCGATGCGGATGTGCAGGCCGGATTTCTCGGTGGCCAGGCCGAGCATGACACCGCCCATGACGAGGAAGATGACGGTGTCCGCATAGGGTGCGGCCACCTCCTTCATCGTGGCCATGCCGAAGAGCGGGAAGAGCACGAGCGGAAGCATCGAGGTCACCGGGATGGGGGCGGCCTCGGTCACCCACCACAGGGCCATCCACAGGGCGCAGCCGGCCACGGCGCGGCCCTCGAAGGCGAGGGAATCAGGCAGCACAAGGGCCAGCAGCAGACCGAGGGCGGGTCCGAGGAGGAGCGGGATGAGGTGGCGGCGCGGCGCGGGATGTGCGGCCTGCGCCTCGTCGACGACGACGGGTGTGGACATTGGGATCTCCAGTCAACGCCGGACCTTCCGACGGTCCGAACATGCTACGAATCATCCGCGCCCGTGCCTAACCTGGCGGGATCTCCACCTTTCGGACCAACTCAGGGCTTTCCCGGGCTTCTGCCCCGGGGTCGGGGGTGCGGACCTCGGGATTCTTTCCCGGGCAAAACCGTGCCTGCTGGACCGGATTTCCGCCGCGCCACCCCCGCGTTATTGAGAACAGTTTTCATTAGTGTTGTACACTGCGCGGGTCAGCACCCCCTGCAGAAAGCGCCGCCATGCCCGCACCCACGCCCGTCACCGTCCTCTCCGGATTCCTTGGCTCCGGCAAGACCACCCTGCTCAACCAGGTCCTGCGCCACGCCGGCGACAAGAAGATCGCCGTCATCGTCAATGACTTTTCCGAGGTCAACATCGACGCCGCCCTCATCGCCGCCGAAGGCCACCTCGTCCGCGGCGAGGACCGCTTCATCGAACTGAGCAATGGCTGCATCTGCTGCACCCTGCGCGAGGATCTGGTGGAATCCGTCAGCACGCTCGCCGCCGCCGGCACTTTCGACCACATCCTCATCGAATCCACCGGCATCTCCGAGCCGATGCCCGTGGCCGCCACCTTCGAATGGGAATGGGAGGACGGCACGCGGCTGGCGGACCGGGCGCCCCTCGACACGATGGTGACGCTTGTCGACGCCCGCCAGTTCCTCGACCAGATCCGCCACCGCGCCACCCTCCCCGCGGACGAACGCACCGTCGCGGACCTGCTCAGCGACCAGGTTGAATTCGCGGACCGGATTTACGTGACGAAGGCGGACCTCGTCGATCAGCGGCGCCTCGACCAGACCCTCTCCCTCGTCGCCGCCATGAACCCCCGCGCCCGGCTCGGCGTGCTTATCGACGGCCTCGCGGACGGACACCCCATCATCGATGACATCCTCGGCGCCGACCTCTACGACGAGCACACCGCGCGCACCTACGAGGGCTACACCGACGAGCTGGCCAACCCGCACACCCCGGAGACGGAGGAGTTCGGCATCAGCTCCGTCACCTTCCGCTCCGAGCGCCCCTTCCGCCAGGAGCGACTTCTCGACGTCCTGCGCTCCACCGTCGGCCTGGTCCGTTCCAAGGGCCACTGCTGGATCGCGGAGCACCTCGACGCCGTACAGATCTGGCACCAGGCGGGCCCCGACCTGAGCATCCGCCCCGCCGCCCGGTGGTCGCAGACCGAGCTCACCCCGGGCAGCGAGATCGTGCTCATCGGCATCGACCTCGACGGCCCCGACCTCCTGCGCCGCCTGGAGGGCGCCACCCTCACCTGGGAGGAGATGGTGGCTCAGGTGTAGTGGGCGACAGTCCCCGGAGTCGCCCGGAGGTACTGCGCAGCACCTCCTCCACCCAGTCGCCGAGATCTCGTCTCGCCAGCCCCGGTTCGAACACCGCCACGGTGGTTCCTGCGGCCACCGCGAAGACACTGGGCAGCTGACGGGGCCGGAACTGCATTGCCGCGTGCGGATCCTTGTCCGGGTCAAGAATTCCCAGGATCCAGCGCAGGCCGGCACTTTCGGCCAGCGCCGTGAGCCGAGATCGCAGGTCAGCGACCCCACTCTGCAGCGGGGCGCCCACCAGCACGATCACGGGCACCTGGTGGGAACGTTCAATGACCTCCGGAACGAGAGTGAACCCGGTGACGGTGACAACGGGCCGGGGCGCCCCCTCCACCCGGAGGTTCGGGACGGGTGTCGTGATGCCCGTCTCGCCCGCCAGGATCGCATCGCGGTGTCGGTCGGGAGCGCAGCCGTCATGCATGTGATTCATCATGCCCCTGATCCTAGATGACAATGATTGTCGATAGGTCCGCGCTTCGGGAGTGTCCGCCTGATTCCCTTACCTCGCCGGACCCGGGAGGGGCTGAAAGACCAGGACGTCGAGAAGCTCAGGTGAGCTTTTCAGGCTGGCCCCCGGCAGTGGAGCCCACCGCCCGGTGCATCGCCCACTCCGCCGGACCCCGCCGGAACCGCCAGCGCCACAGCGAGGCGAAGACGAGGAATCCGAGCAGCTGCCACAGGAAGAGCTCGGGCCACAGCGGGAGATCGTAGATATCGCCCTTGTCCAGCTCCGGCGGATACTTGCTCCAGGCATACTCGGAGTACTCTTCCGGGACGTAGTCGGAGTACACCTCGCCGGAGAGGCCGTCGAAGGACACCACCGTGCCGTTGGCGACGCTCGTGATGAGCACGTGTGTGACATACACCGTCAGTGACATCGCGCCAAGGGAGCGCAGCGGGTAGGTGGCCCACACGATTGCCCCGACCCGGCAGGCCAGGAGGCAGACCCCGATGACGGCGGTGGCCAGCCCGGCGGAGGTGAGGACGTCGAGAAGCCCGCCCGAATGCGGCGCCCCCTGCAGCCACTCCCCCAGGAAATTAAGCCCATCGTGGGCGCCGACGCGGAACCCGCTGACCTCGATGATGCCCTGCGCAAGGACGAAAACCACCACTCCTCCGACCAGCAGCCACAGTTCGCGATGGAGGGCCAGGCGGTGCAGGAGGAAGCCGAGGAGCGTGTAGGCCAGCCAGGCGGTGAGGGGGTAGGGGCCGAACAGCAGATCGGAGAAGAACTCGCTGCCCCACGCGATGTACAGGGTGTGCTGCGCCGCCCCGAGCAGCGGGCCGAGCACCACGAGCCCGGCGAGCACGAGCAGCAGGCGGCGGGTACTCCAGCCGAGGAGCGGGAGCAGCAGCAGGTAGGACACGCCGATGGCGATGAGCACCACGGCGATCCCGAACTGCAGCGCATCCAGGAGCACGCCGAGCCCGATGAGGAGGACGGCGCGGGTGAGCAGGGGGAGGCGGGCGTCGAGAAGCGGGGAACGGGAGGCGATGAGGCCCATCGACACGCCCGCGAGCACGGCGAACAGGACCGAGGGGTAGCCGTCGGTGAGGAAGCGTTCGGGGCCGATGTGGGCGGCCATCATGCCGATGATCGCCAGCGCGCGGGCCAGGTCGAGGCCGTGGATGCGGGTCATTGGTCAAGGTTAAGCCACGAGGGGTCTAGAAATTGTTCAACAATCCTTTACAATGATCTGCATCACTGAAAGAGAGGCTCCATGAGATGAGTAACACCCCCACCCGTGCGGCATCCGCCGTCACCACCGCCACCCGCCGCAGCGCCCTGCTCGGCGCCATGTTCCTCATGGCGACCAGCGCCATCGGACCCGGCTTCCTCACCCAGACCAGCGTCTTCACCGCGCGGATGGGCGCGGCCTTCGCGTTCGCCATCCTGGTGTCGATCATCGTGGACATCGCCATCCAGCTGAACGTCTGGCGCGTCCTGGCGGTCTCCGGCATGCGGGCCAACGAGCTCGGCAACACCGTCGTCCCCTACCTCGGATGGGTGATGGCGGCCTTCGTCTTCGTCGGCGGGCTGGTGTTCAACATCGGCAACATCGCCGGCACCGGCCTCGGCCTCAACGCCATGCTGGGTCTCGACGCCCGCCTCGGCGGCGCGATCTCCGCCGTCATCGCCATCCTCATCTTCATGTCGAAGAAGGCCGGGCTGGCCCTCGACCGCATCGTCGTCGGCCTCGGCGCCGTGATGATCCTGCTCATGCTCTACGTGGCCATCGTCTCCCAGCCCCCGGTCGGCGAGGCCCTGAAGAACACGGTCCTGCCGGAGGAGGTCGACTTCCTCGTCATCACCACCCTCATCGGCGGCACCGTCGGCGGCTACATCACTTTCGCCGGCGCGCACCGCATGATCGACAGCCGCATCACCGGCCCCGAGAACATCCGCCACATCACGCGGGCCTCCGTCCTGGGCATCGTCGTCACCGGCATCATGCGCGCCCTGCTCTTCCTGGCCATCCTCGGGGTCGTCGCCACCGGCGTCACACTCTCCAAGGACAGCACCGCCGCCGACGCCTTCTCCCACGCCGCGGGCGAGATCGGACTGCGCTTCTTCGGCGTCGTGCTGTGGGCGGCCGGCCTGACCTCGGTCATCGGCGCCTCCTACACCTCGATCACCTTCGTCACCCGGCAGACCACCAACCCCCGTGTGCGCACCGGCCTCACCGTGGCGTTCATCGCGGTCTGCGCGGTCGCCTTCCTTATCCTCAACACCGCCCCGCAGGCCCTGCTCATCTTCGCCGGCGCCTTCAACGGGCTCATCCTGCCCATCGGCTTCGCGGTCGTGCTATGGGTGGCGTGGAAGCGCACCGACCTGCTGCAGGGCTACTCCTACCCGCGGTGGCTGCTGATCGTCGGTGGCCTGGCCTGGCTGCTCACCATTTTCCTGGGCTACATGTCGCTCTCCGGAATTGCGGCGCTGTGGAGCGCCTGACGCCGTCCGCGGAGCGGGCCCGTTTCCGCGCGGGCCTCATCACGCCCACCTCCGGTCTGGCTCCTGGATTCGCGCAGGCAAATCTGCTGGCGTTGCCGCAAGAGGATGCGTTCGACTTCCTGTTGTTCGCGCAGCGCAATCCGAAACCCTGTCCCCTGCTCGGGGTTCTCGAGGCCGGGGAGGTGTCCTCGCCACTGCTCGCGGGTGGGGACATCCGCACCGACATCCCCTCCTACCGCCTGTTCCGCGACGGCGAGCTGGTCGACGAAGCTCCGGTTGCCACCGACTGGTGGCGTGAAGATCTCGTCGCCTTCCTCATCGGCTGCTCCTTCACCTTCGAGGGCGCACTACAGGACAACGGCATCCGCATCGCACACATCGACCAGGGTCGCAACGTCCCCATGTACCGCACGAATGTCGACACCGTTCCGGCCGGCCGTTTCTCCGGCCCCCTCGTCGTGTCGATGCGCCCGATCCCGGCCCGGCAGGTGGCTGACGCAGTGCGCATCACCTCCCGCTACCCGGCAGTTCACGGCGCCCCGGTCCACATCGGGGACCCCGCTGCGCTCGGCATCACCGATCTCTCTCGCCCCGATTATGGCGACGCGGTCGACTTCATGGACGATGACGTCCCCGTGTTCTGGGCCTGCGGTGTCACTCCGCAGGCGGTGGTCGCAGCCTCGCGCCCGTCCCTGGCCATCAGCCACAGCCCCGGACACATGCTCATCACCGATGCCCGTGACCTGACCTATCAAGTGCCCTGAGCGATGATCTCCTGCACCCGCCGACTGGTCTGCGCGAGCGAATGGTGCAGAGCCTCGGCGGCGTCGCTGTGTCGCCCCGCTGACAGCAGCGTGACCACGCGGCGGTTGAGGCCGACGTAATCGCCGTGGAACCCCGGCTCGCGCTGCAGCACCTGCAGGAACACCAGGCGCATCCGCGCGAGCAGCCGGTCCATGGTCTCATCCAGCGTGGCCGAGCCCATGCCCGCCACGATCTGCCGGTGGAACTGCTGGTTCGCCGTCGCCACGTCCGCGTGCCGCCCGGCCGCCAGCGCCGCTTCCGCGAGGGTGACCGCCTCGTCGAGCTTATCGACGTCCTGTTGCTCCCCCCAGGCCAGCGCCGCCGGCTCGATGGCCGCGCGGGCCAGATAGAGATCCCGGATCTCCGCGGCCCCGAACTGGGCGATGAACACCCCCCGATTGCGGATCCTCTCCACGAGCCCGTCCGCCACCAGCATGGCGAAGGCCTCCCGCAGTGTGTTGCGGGAGACCGTGAGCTTCTCGACCATCTCGGCCTCGATGAGCTGTTCTCCGGGCGCATACTCTCCGGCGGAGATCGCCCGGCGCATCGCCGCGGCGGCAGAATCGGCACGCATGCCGATCAGTCTAGGAGATGGTCCCCAGAATGCCGCCCTTCGTGATCTTCTCCCCCGGCTGGACGTCGATACGCAGCGTGCCGGCCACCGGTGCCGTGACCACGCTCTCCATCTTCATGGCCTCGACGCTGGCCACGGCCTGCCCCTCCGAAACCTCGTCCCCGTCCGCGACCTGCCAGGCCACCAGAGATCCGGCGAAGGGCGACAGGATCGCGCCCTCGGTGTTCTCTTGCTCGGGTTCCTCCGGCGCGGGGGCGACGGCTCGCCCGAGCAGCCCGGTGGGGATCCCCACCCGGTGCATACGCCCGTCGATCTCGATGATCATGTGCTCACGCTCGGTGTACACGTGCTCGATGTCGCCGCCCGCCGCGCTGTGCCGCGGGGTGTACTCGGTGTCCACCCAGTTGGTGAACACCTCGAGCCGCTCCCCGGCGAAGGCCGGATGGGTGACCATGTCCCGGTGGAAGGGGATGACCGTCCGCACTCCGCGTACCGTCATCTCCTCGAGGGCGCGGGCGGCGCGCCGCATGGCGCTGGCGCGGTCCGGCCCCCAGACGATGAGCTTGGCCAGCAGGGAATCGTAGAAACCCGGGACCTCGGAGCCGGAACGCACGCCCGAATCCACCCGGATGCCGGGGCCGGCCGGCGCTTCGAAGGAGGTGACGGTGCCGGGGCTGGGGACGAAACCGTGGGCCACGTCCTCGGCGTTGATGCGGAACTCGAAGGCATGACCGTGGGGCTGCGGATCCTCCTGGAAGCTGAGCTCCTCGCCGGCGGCGATGCGGAACTGCTCGGCGATGATGTCGATACCCGTCACGGCCTCGGTCACCGGATGCTCCACCTGGACGCGGGTGTTGACCTCCAGGAAGGACACCGTCCCGTCCTCCGACACGATGAACTCCACCGTGCCGGCGCCGACGTACCCGGCGCGCTGGCAGATGCTCCGGGCGCCCTCCACGATCTGCCGGTTCTGTTCCTCGCTGAGGAAGGGCGCCGGGGCCTCCTCGATGAGCTTCTGGTACCGACGCTGCGTCGAACAGTCCCGGGTACCCAGTACGCGGACATTGCCGTGCATGTCCGCCACCACCTGCGCCTCGACGTGGCGGGGGCGGGTGAGGAACTTCTCGACGTAACACTCGCCCCGCCCGAACGCCTCCCGTGCCTCCCGGCCCGCGGCGGCGAAGGCATCCTCGATGTCCTCCAGTGCGTCCACCACCTTGAGGCCGCGGCCGCCGCCACCGAAGGCCGCCTTGATGGCGATGGGCAACCCGTGCTCCTCAGCGAAGTCCTGCGCCTCCTGCCAGTCGTCGATGGGGTCCGGGGTGCCCGGGGCCAGCGGGGCGCCGACCTCCAGGGCGATGCGCCGGGCCGCCACCTTGTCACCGAGGGTGTCGATGTTCTCCGCCGTCGGGCCGATCCACGTCAGCCCGGCGCGAGTGACCGCGCGGGCGAAGTCCGAGTTCTCCGAGAGGAACCCGTAGCCGGGATGGACGCAGTCGGCGCCGGCGCGGACGGCGACGTCGATAAGCGCGGCCTGGTTGAGATACGTCTCCGCGGACGTGGAGCCGGGCAGCTGATAGGCCTCGTCCGCGACGAGGGTGTGCAGCGCGCCGGTGTCCGGCTCCGAGTACACCGCGATGGAGCGGATCCCCAGGTCCCGGGCGACCCGGGCGATTCGGACGGCGATCTCGCCGCGGTTGGCGATCAGGACAGCGCTCAGCGAACTCATGTGTCTCTACTTTCAGGGTCGACGGGTAGGAAACTGACGGTGCCGCCGGGGGGCAGCTGGGCGGCGATATCAAGGTCCTCGGCGAGCACGGTGGCCACCACCGGGTAGCCGCCGGTGACCGGGTGATCGCGGAGGAAGACGACGGGTAGGCCGTTCGCGGGGATCTGCACCGACCCGGCGACGATGCCCTCGCTGGCCAGCTCCCCGGTGCGGCCGCGCTCGAGGGGCTCGCCCTCCAGGCGTAGCCCGACGCGGTTCGACTGGCCGCTGACCTGCCACACCTGGCGGGTCAGCGCCTCCATGCCGGCGAGGAACCAGTCCTCGCGGGGGCCAGGAACGCAGCGCAGCTCGGCGTGGGTGGTGCCCTCACGTTCGGTGACGCGCAGCGGGTTGCTCACCCGGGTCGCCGCGGCTCCGCGCGGGGCCGGACCCGCGCTCACCACTCCCCCGGTGATCGCCCGCGGTCCCAGGCCCGAGAGCACATCCGTGGCCTGCGACCCGAGGACCGGCGTATCCACGAGACCGCCACGAACCGCCACATAGGAACGCAGCCCCAGGCTCGGGGCTTCCACGTGGAGGGTGTCGCCGGAGCTGAGCAGTACGGCGTTCCCCAGCTCGACCGGACGGTCCTCCACAGTGACCGCGCTACGTGCGCCGGTCACCGCGACGACAGTGTCCACCAACGCCGTGAGCTCCAGCCCGCCGATGTTCTCCAGCACCGCCGCGCCGGAGGGGTTGCCCACCGCAGCGTTGGCCGCGCGCGCGGACGCGCGGTCCGCGGCCCCCGATTCGGTGACCCCCAGGTTGCCGTGGCCCGGACGGCCCAGGTCCTGGACGAGGGTGAGCAATCCGGGATCGGCCACCTGCAGAACGGGGCGCGCCGGGGCGGAAAAGTCCGCAGCTGCGGACTCCGCACGGGAAAGCGTGACGTGCTCGCGCACCGCCCGGTAGTGCACGCTGTCCCCCGGAGCGATGAGCGCGGGCGGCTGCGCGGAGGAATCCCACATCGGGGTCACCGTGGTGCCGATGAGCTGCCAACCCCCCGGCGACTGCCGCGGGTACACCGCCGAAAAGTCACCGGCCAGACCCACCGCCCCCGCCGGCACCTCGGTGCGCGGGGACTCCCGACGCGGAATGTCCAGCGCCCGGGCCGGATCAGCGGGCACGCAATAAGTGAAGCCCGGGGCGAAACCGCCGAAGGCGCCCCGCCACTGCTGGGAGGTGTGCCAGTCGATGAGGGCCGCGGGCGACATCCCGGCGAGTTCGGCGGCGACGTGGAGATCCGCGCCGTCGTAGACCACGTCAATGGAGACCTCGTCGGCGGCCTGCTTATCGACGCCCGGCGGACTGAACGTCCGCAGCTCCTGCGCAGCACGCGCGGCGGCGCGCGGGGAATTCGTGGTGACCAGGATGGTCCGGGCGGCGGCGATGACATCCACCTGTCCCTGGAGCGGGGCCGTTGTCAGGGCGGCGTGCCACGCCATGACCGTGCCCAGGTCCGGCAGGTCGACGAGGACCGCCCGGGAGCCGACGCGGTGAATCACAGGGCACTCCGGATCTCGATACCTGCGGCCCGGAGCCTGTCGACGATCGACTGGGTCATCGCCACCGAGCCGGGGGAATCACCATGGACGCACACCGAGGTGGCCGGGACGTTGAGCACCGTGCCGTCGACAGCGGTGATGGTGCCGGTATCGGCCAGCTGCAGGACCCGGGCGGCGACGACCTCGGGATCCGAGATCACCGCATCGGGCCTGCTGCGGGGGACGAGGGTGCCGTCGGGAAGGTAGTTGCGGTCGGCGAAAGCCTCGGAGATCACCCGCAGACCTGCCTTCTCCGCGTGGTGCACCGCGATGCCACCCGGCAGCAGCATGACCGCCAGATCCCCGCCGAAGGCCTTGATGCCGTCGATCACGGCCTGCGACTGCTCGGCATGATGGACAATCGCGTTGTAGAGGGCGCCGTGCGGTTTGACGTAGCGGATGGTGGTGCCGTGCTTGCGGGCCAGGGCCTCGAGGGCGCCGATCTGATAGAGGACTTCATCGGCGAGCTCGTTCGGGGCGTACTCGATGAAGCGCCGACCGAACCCGGCGGCATCCCGATATCCGACGTGCGCGCCGACGGTCACTCCCCGCTGGGCCGCCGCCTCCACCGTGCGGGCGATGTCGTGGGGATCACCGGCGTGAAACCCACACGCGACGTTCGCGCTGGAGACCAGCTGAATCATCGCGGCGTCATCGGCCACCGGGTTCCCGGCGGTGGTTTCACCGAGGTCTGCGTTGAGGTCGATCTCTGCCATTGCTGTCCGCCTCCTCTAGATTGTTGAACAATCTTGAGTGTAGCGGGGAGGGGCGGAAAAGTGAAGTGGGTCATATCCCCTCCTACCCCGGGGGTCGGCTCACTCCACCTTCTGGAGCTGCACTCCCCGCCCACCCTCGAGGGTCTCACGACCGAAAGCCCACACGACGGCCGCCGCGAGCCCGATGACTCCGCAGATGAGGAACCCGGCCTCGAAGCCGTAGGACTGCGCGACCGCGCCGATGAGGATGGGGCCGATGATGGCGCCGAGGTCCTGGGACATCTGGAAGTTCGCCAGCACCTTGCCGCCCGAGCGCTGATTGCCGATGACATCCGCCAGCACCGCCTGCTGCGCCGGATTGAGCAGACCGGCACCCGCACCGGAGAGCGCGGAGACGATGAGGAGCGGCCAGAAGCTGTCCGCGAAACCGATGGCGCCGGTGAAGACCGCGTTGATGACCAGCCCCCAGATCACCAGCGGCTTCCGTCCGATACTGTCCGCCAGGCGCCCGGAGACCTGGAGGACCAGGGCGTTGCCGAAGGCGAAGGCAGCCATCGCCAGGCCGGCAATGGCCCCGCCGTGCTCGAAGATCGCGGCCGCGAACAGGGGAAGCGTGGCCACCCGGACACCGAAGTTCACCCAGCCGAAGGCGAAACCGGAGAAGAGCGCCGAGCGGTAGGCGCTGTCGCGCACGGCTTCACCGAACTCCATGGGCGGCTGCGCGCCCTTCTTCTGCCCGGCATCGTCGCCGATGCGGCGCGGCATGCGCCACCAGACCACGAAGGCGGCGAGCGCCACGGTGGCTCCGTAGATGACGAAGGGGGCCCGCATACCGATCATGGCCAAGGCCGCCCCGACCACCGGGCCGATGACGTTACCGACCAGGAAGGCCGTGCCGTAGACAGCCGAGGCCCGCCCGCGGATCTCCGGCGGGGCGAGGCGCACGATGAGACCCATCGCGGAGACGGTGAACATCGTCGATCCAATGCCGGCGATGCCGCGCAGCAGCAGGATGTGCCAGTACTCCTGCGCCGCGGCGACGAGCGCGGTCGTCACCGCCACCGTCATGAGCCCGGTGAGATAGACCTTGCGGGACCCGATGGCGTCGATAAGCCGGCCGGACAGCGGAGCGAAGAACAGTCGGGATGCCGCGAACACCGACACGACGGCGCTGGCGGCGGCCATGGAGACGTCGAAGCTGACGGCGAACTGCGGGAGGATCGGCGCGATGAGTCCGTAACCGAGGGCGATGATGAATGCGGCGGCCACGAGAACCCAGATCTCCCGGGGGATCCTGGGGCGCACTTGTTGATCTGTCATATCAGGAATGAGACTACCCCCTTGCGCCGCCGACGAGGGGTGTCGTACAGTTGTTCGAGAGTCGAACATACGTGTTGTCCCCTGCCTCTAGAGTGCGAGCCATGACGATCAACCACCTCCCCCAGACCCCCTCCTCCATCTCCGTCGACCTGCGCCGCCACCGCGCGGACACCCTCCACGACCTGCAGTCGATCCTCCACCATCCCCGTTCCCTCGCCCGCCCGCAGGCCGCCTGGCGTCCCCCGAGCCGCGCCCTGCCGGACGGCCTCACCATGACGCTCACCCGCCACCGGGTCAGCGAGCGCGTCAAGGCGCGCGTCCTCGGCTTCGGAGAGGACCGCGAACCGGCCTACCTCATCACCATCCGCATCACCGAGCCGCACGGCGCGGTCGACCCCGTCCGTGCCGAGGGGTGGGTCCGCGCGCTCGTGGAGAACTCCCTCGTCGACGCGGTCCATGAGGTCCCCTCCGGTCGGGCCGCCACCTTCGTCTGGTTGGTCGACTCGACCTTCCACCCCGTCCACTCCCCCGCCTCACTGTTCGCGGGGTTCAGCGCGGCCGCCTAGGAGGGCCGGATCAGACCGCGTCGAGGTAGCGGTAGATCACCTCGAAAGGAGGCGTTTCAATCGAGTTGATGGATCCGGCAATGTACACCGAACGCGCGGGGCAGTAGAAAGCGAAGGCGCCGTGCACACCGGTGTGCCCCAGGATGAGCGGAGCCGGCACCAGCGGTGAGAGCACCTTCGGCAGCCCCATCGCCAGCATGCCATTGCCGTAGCGCAGCGGACGATGCTGAATCCGGCGCAGGGTCGGGTTCTGGATGTGCCCGAGATCGAAGAGCTTGCCCGTATGGAAAGCGCGGATGAAGGTGAGCAGATCCAGCGACGTCGACAGAATGCCCGCCGAACCGAGAGAACTGGACAGGTAGCGCGAGGACCACACCGGGTGCTTCGAGGTGTGCACCTCCGCATAGTCGTGCACCCCTGGGCGCACGAAGGTCGTGTGCTCCAGCTCAAGGGGGGTGATCACGTACTGGAAAGCCAGCTCCTGGAACGTCTTGCCCGTGGTGTGCTGCGCCACCTGGCTGAGCAGCTCCGCATTGAGATCCGAGAAGTGCGCCCGATTGCCGTGGCCGGGGGCGAACTTCGCCCCGCTGTCTGCCGCGGTCTCCATCTGCTCGTCCACGCTGACCACGCGATCCCAGTCGACGATCTGGTCGATGACATCGCGTCCCCCCGGATCACGGGTATCCTCCCAGCTCGCCAGGCCGGAGGTCTGGTCGAGGAGGTGGCGCACCGTGATCTCGGAACCGTAGTCCTCACCCCGGATGACATGCAGCCCGTCGAGAGAGCCGGCGGGCACGCGGGAGGCGATGGCGGTGTCATAGCTGATCTTCCGCTCATCGATGAGCCGGAAGATGATGGCGTGGGTGAACAGCTTCGTCACCGATCCGGAGGCGAAACGCGAATCGGGATCCAGCGCCCCGGTGACGAACACGTGCCGGAAGGAGGAGTCCGCCCGCTCCAGAGCCAGGGAGACGTCGCCGAGCTTCGGCATCTGCTCGACCTTGCGGTCGACCGCAGCAAGACGCTCCTCCAGCGGCGGGCGCTGGCGGGCGCGAGCGATCTGCTCACGGATGAGGGACACCGGAAACTTCGAGGTCAATGCCACGAGTCATCACTCTCAGTTCACTTCGACAACAGGACTCTCACAAGGTCCGCGCACGCCACGTACCCAGGGGCATCTTAACTGCCCCGGGGACTCCGTACCGGGCGGGATCAGGCCTCGTCATGGTCATCGTCGAAATCCTCGTCGAAGTCTTCGTCATCGTCCTCATCTTCCTCGTCGTCCTCGTCGGCGCCGAAGATGTCGTAGACGTCGGGCTCATCGAACTCGTCCTCATCGAAGGGGACGAGCTGCTCCTCCCAGTCCTCGGCCTGGTCGGCGGCGAGGGAGATGACGTCGAAAAGCCGGTCGAAGTCGGTGAATACGCCGAGGTCAAGCACCTCGTCGGTGGCCAGTTCGACCTCGGCGGTGAGGTCGGCGAACATCCGCTGGCGGTCCTCCTCGGTGAGCTGGGCATCACCGTCGGACTCCCAGAGTTCATCGATGGCCTGGTCGATGAGGTCCTCGAAGGACTCCCCGATGGCCACGAACTGGACCAGTGCCGAGGGCACACCCTCGACCACCTCGACGAGCACCTGCAGCTCGGAGTTGTTGCCCACCTCGGCGCGGACCAGGTTCGCGTTGATGGCGTCCTGGTAGAACTCCAGGTCGCCGATGCGCTCATCCGTGCCCTCGAGCAGGTCACGCAGCACGGTGACCACCTGGTCGGTGGCCACGTGGCGGGCGACGGTGGCGACAGCGTCCTCCACCGAGAAGACGACGGAGACCAGCACGGCCTCGAAATCTTCGTCATCCTCGTCGACATCGGCGGCGGCGATGTAGACGTTGGCGGCAGGCATGTGGGGATCGATCTCCACGAACTGGATCTCCAGGTCCGAGGTGATCGGCACGAACATGGTGTCGTCGTGCACCCGGGACTCGATGCCCTCATTGTCCAGTGCGGCGGCAATGTCCTCGAAGAAGCTCATGGTGGTGGTTCCCTTCCCGGTTGTTCTCTCGGTGACGCGGTGACCGCCAACGGCAATCCGGAACCAGCCTAGCCGCGTGGGCGGAGTCCTGCCCAGCAATTCGGGTGAACGTGTGCGGGTGGCCGAAGTCCCTCCCCGATCGCCGACTCGACCTGCCGAAACCACCCGTTTCCGGCCGAAAGCACTCCGCCGGGGAACCTTCCTGGCCCGGCGGCAATCCAATAACACTGACGGCACGTACACCAGACGAAGGGGACCATGAAGTACCAGGGAGACAGAATCGATGAACTCATCGCCGGAGGACTCGGTCGCCTTCCGGCCCAGGACGGGATGCAGCTCAACACTGCCCCGTTTCCACTTCCCGTCCCGCTGGGCCCGGCGCGCCTGGTTCCGGTGAGTGCTCGGCACGGCATCACCCCCGACCAGGCCCGCCCCCGTGGCCTAGTTGCCCACGACGCCGCCAGCCATCCGCGGACCATGCAGTACCGGGCTGACGCGCGCACCCGCATCATCGCCCACCTGCGGGAACACCCGACGTGGATCGCCTCCCACTTCAGCGCCGCCGCCCTGCTGGGGATCACAGATTTCGCCGACGGCGCCGATGCCTTTGTTCTCAACCGGAACAAGCTGCATCTCACCGACGACCTCCGCGTCCCCTCCCAGCATCAGGTCCGCAGTTGCTTATCGACGTGGAGTATCGGCCTCGCCGAGCACACCCTCCTGGTCACCCCACCGATGCTCACCCTGGCCCACTGTCTCCGCGCCGTTTTCGGGGAGGAGCACCGCTGGCACACGCCCCCGGGCCTGGCTGTGGATGCCCCCATGGTGCGTGCGGTGCAGATCATCGATCGTTTTCGCCGGGAATTCCACCTCACCCCCGAACATCTCCGGGAAGGACTGCGCGGACTGGTCAACGGGCGGACCGTGGAACGTCTTGTGCGGCTGTCCGACGACGGTGCCGATTCCCCGCCTGAGACCCTCATCCGCCTCATCGCTCGGGACTGTGCGCCGGAGTACCAGTGGCAGTCGCAGGTGCCGGTGTACACGGACGGCACCGTGGGTGAGCCCGGGGTCGATGACACCAGCCGCACACTCCTCACCGTCCTCGATCTCGCCGATGTCGCTGCGCGCCGCTACCTCTACTACGACGGGGATCACCACCTGCTGCGCGAGCGTCGGGACCAGGATTCCACCATCACGGCGCACCTGACCTCGTGGAGTTGGACCGGGCTGCGCATCACCGCCGGGATGGTTGCCGATCCCGCTTCGCTCGCCTCCCACATCAGAGCACTGGCCTCGGCCCCGGCGCGGGCCGCCTGATTCCCTGACATAGCACCAATGCCCACCTGGGGATTTGGCCTCACCCCCACCCGGCCATGTCAGCTTTTCAGGTTCACCCCGGCGCCACCCCACCCCACCAACCCAGCCCGCCTGATTCCCTGACATAGCACCATTGCCCACCTGGGGTTTTGACCTCGCCCTCACCCGGCCATGTCAGCTTTTCAGGTTCACCCCGGCGCCACCCCACCAACCTCAAACCCCCTCACACCGGCGGCGTCCCCACCAACAACCCCAGCTGCTGGAGCAGGTCGGGGACGCCGTTGCCCCACTCGGTCATGTCGAAGTCGGCCCAGGCGCGGCGCTGGGCGGCCTTGGGGTCGTATTCCACGCGGGTCGGGTCGTCGAAGACCATGGTGGCGCGGGCCGGGGAGTCGTCGGTCGGGGGTCCGTAGGGGGGCCACTCGGAGCCGGGGCGCCCGTGGTGGATGAACTGGCCCCAGTGGTACTGCATGCGGTCGGTGAGTTCGGCCATGCCCTCCATGCCGCCGAAGCGGGTGACGCCGGAGGTGCGGGAGGCTCCCGGGTCGCCGAAGATGGCGGAGAGTTCGAGGGAGTGCATGGCTCCCAGGCCGAGCCAGCGCAGGGCGGCGGGGGCGTAATCGAAGCGGTACATCCAGGTCGGGGCGAGTGGGTTGTGGCCGGTGGCGAGGCGAACGGAGGGGGCCCAGAAGAGGGCGTCGGCAAGCAGCTCGGCGAACTCCCCGCGTTCGGAGGCGCCGGAGTAGGCCTCGAGGACACGGTGGGCTTCGACAGAGTCGAAGGCGCTGAGCAGGCGTAACGCCGCCCGGGAGCGGGCGGAGGTGCGCATGTAGAAGAGCTTGGAGAAGCTCGCCTCGTCCGAGTTCGTCCCCAGCAGCAGCGGGACCTGCGCCTGTTCCCCCGCCGCGAAGGCGGTCAGGGGGTGGGAGGGCAGGAGGGTGCCGTCGACGGTCGGGGCGTAGGTGGAGTTGAGGTGCATGAACCCCTGGCCGCGCCACATCATGGACTGCCCGGCGCGGACCAGGTCGTGGGGATGCTCGGCGCGCAGGTCCCGGAGTGTGGCCTGGCGGGGCAGGGCCATGCGGTAGACGAGTTCGCGGGCCCACAGCTCGGACTGCGCGCGGGAATGCACCATGGCCAGGGGCGGGGACTGGGCGATGGCGCGGTGGAACAGTCCGCGGGCGGAGGGGGCGGCCATGAGGGTGGCCACGGCGGAGCCGCCGGCGGATTCGCCCATGAGGGTCACGGACGTCGGGTCGCCGCCGAACTGGGCGATGTTGGACTGCACCCACTGCAGGGCCAGGAGCTGGTCGCGGAGGGCGGGGTTAGCCACACAGTCGTCGCCGATGGAGCGCAGGTCGAGGTAGCCGAGCGCGCCGAGTCGGAAGTTGACGGAGACGTAGACACAGTTGACGGCGCGGGCAAACTGGTGGCCGCGCAGCATCGGCTCGTGGGAGGAGCCCATGATGAAGGAACCGCCGTGCAGGTAGACGACGACGGGCAGCTGCTCGTCGGTATCGGGGCGGACGATGTCGAGGTGGAGGCAGTTCTCGGCACCGACGACGCGGTCGGTCCACGAGTAGGTGGGTTGCGGGGCGACGGGCCCGAAGCGGGTGGCGTCGCGCACTCCGCGCCAGGGCCGGGGGCGGCGGGGGGCGCGGAAGCGGTTGTCCCCGCCGGTGGAGGCGCCGAAGGGCACGCCGCGCCAGGTGCGGATTCCGGGGAATTCATCGACGAGCCCGCGGACCACTCCGGCGGTGGTGCGCACCTGCGGCCCCGCGGAGTGCGGGGTGTCAATGGAGGCCATGACCACTACGGTAGTGAGCATGGTGAACTACGTCGACCGCGAAACCGCGCTGTGCATTTCCCTGGCCGCCCGTCCCAGCAACCACGGGGTGCGCTTCCACAATTGGCTGTACGCGGAGCTGGGGCTCAATTACCTGTACAAGGCGGTGGCGCCGACGGACATCACGGCCGCGGTGGCCGGTATCCGGGGACTGGGGATCCGCGGGGCGGGTGTGTCGATGCCCTACAAGCAGGACGTCATCCCGCTCATCGACGCCCTCGACCCCTCCGCGGAGCGCATCAACGCGGTCAACACGATCGTCAACACCGACGGTGAACTGGTCGGGTACAACACCGACTATGTCGCGGTCGCGTCCCTGCTCAAATCCCACGGCGTCGATCCGGCGCTCACGGTGGCGGTGCGCGGTTCCGGCGGGATGGCCAACGCGGTCGTCGCGGCGCTGGCGGATCACGGGCACGCCGGCACCATCGTGGCCCGCAACGCGGACACCGGCCCGGCGCTGGCCGAGCTCTACGGCTGGGAGCACTCCACGGAGGTCCCCGCCGGTGCGCAGCTGCTGGTCAACGTCACACCCCTGGGCATGCACGGCGACGCCGCCGAGGAACAGGCCTTCTCCGACGCCGAGATCGCGGCCGCCTCCCTCGTCTTCGACGTCGTGGCGTACCCGGTGCACACCCCGCTCATCCGGGCCGCCGAGCGACTCGGGGTGCCCACCATCAACGGCGGGGAGGTCATCGCCCTGCAGGCCGCGGAGCAGTTCGCGCTCTACACGGGCGTGCGTCCCACCCCGGAACAGGTGGCGGCGGCGGAGGATTTCGCCAACACCGATTAGGGAACAAACCACCGGGAAACGCCGTTAAAGTATGTGATATTGATGCGAAACGGACAATAACAACCTAAGGAGCGTCCATGGCCCTCATGAAGTCCCGCCCCACCCACACCGAGACTCCGGAGCAGACCATCACCGACGGCCTCAGCTCGGATCCGCACACCCTCGAGGCCGGTGCCGGACCCACCGGTCGCGCGCTCATCCGGGCCCTCGACAAGGCCGTGTCCTTCCAGTCCTCCGCCATCACGGCCTACGTCGATCGCCTGCGTCGCAAGAACCCGGACGCCTCGCCGGCGGAAATCCAGGAGCTCATCGACAAGCACTTCCTGCGCATCGCCACCGGCACCGGCGCCGGGGCGGGCGCCGCCGCCGCGATCCCGGGTATCGGGTTCTTCACCGGGGCGGCCGCCATCGCCGGGGAATCCGTCGTCTTCCTCGACGCCGCCGCCTGGTACACCATCGCCAGCGCCCACCTGCGCGGGGTGGATGTGGGCAACCGGGACCGCCGCAAGGCGCTCATCCTGGTCTCCCTGCTCGGCGCCAAGGGTTCCGCCGTGGTGGATGCGTTCGTCGGGGACGTCGGCATGTCCAAGGGGCTGCCGACCCTGTCGACGGTCGCCCGTTTCTCCGCCCCGCGCCTCACCGAGGTGAACAACCGCCTCATCCGCCTGGCGCTGAAGAACTTCTCCAAGCGCCTGCGCCGCGTGTGGCTGGGCAAGCTCATGCCGCTGGGCATCGGCGCGATCGCGGGCACCATCGCCAACCGCAAGCTCACACGCGCGGTCATCGCGAACACCCGCGAATCACTCGGCATGGTCCCGGCCTCCTTCGCCTCCCCGGTCGCGGGTGATTAATTGCGGCGGCACTCCGGCATAGCGGAGCTTCTCGACGCCCTGCGGGCCCGCCGCGGCATCGTCGCCGTCACCCTCGTGGCGACGATCGCCGCCGTCCTCTTCGAGATCACCATTCCCCTGCTCACCGGCTCCGCCGTCGACGTCGCACTCGGGGCCGGTGAGTCCGCCGCGGCGGACACCTCCCTGCGGGTGATCATCCTCAGCCTCATCGGGGTGGCCCTGGCGCGCTACCTCAGCCAGTTCCTGCGCCGCTACACCGCGGGCAGGTTGTCGATAGACACCCAGCACACCCTGCGCGTGCGCATCCTCGACCGCCTGCAGCGTCTCGACGGCCCCGGGCAGGACCAACTGGTCACCGGCCAGATCGTCTCCCGCTCCATCTCGGACCTCAACGCCACGCAGGGCCTGGTCGCGATGGGTCCGATGGCCCTCGGCAACGTGGTGCAGCTGGTCATCACCGCCGGCGTCATGCTGTGGGTCTCTCCCCTGCTCACCGTCATCGCGCTGGCGTTCATGCCGCTCATCGTCGGCGTGGCGGTGCTGGCGCGGCGTTCCATGTATGCCGCGACGTGGGTCGCCCAGCAGTCCGCCGCGGACCTGGCCACCCACGTCGAGCAGACCGTCACCGGCGTGCGCGTGGTCAAGGCCTTCGCCCAGGAGGAGCGCGAGGTGGACCGCCTCGACGAACTCGGCCGCACCCTCTTCGCCGCCAAGATGCGGGCCGCGAAGCTCATGGCCCGTTTCCAGCCGCTGCTGCAGAACCTCCCGCAGCTGGCCCTGGTGGTCAACATCCTCCTCGGCGGCTGGCTGGTCATGGAGGGCCGCATCACGGTGGGCACCTTCTTCGCCTTCTCCGTCTACCTCACCACCATGACGCACCTGGTGGGGATGCTCTCCGGCATGCTCGTCACCTTCCAGATGGGCCTGGCCTCCCTCGACCGCATCGCCGAGATCCTCGACATGTCCCCCGCGCACACCGACCCGGCTGATCCGACGCCGCTGCCCGACGGCCCGCTGGGCCTGCGTTTCGACGCCGTCACCTTCGACACCGCCGGCCACCGCGTCCTCGACGACCTCTCCCTCGACGTCGCCCCCGGCGAGACCCTCGCGCTCATCGGGCCCGCCGGTTCCGGCAAGTCGATGGCCGTGCAGCTGGCCGGCGGCTTCTACCGCCCGGACGCCGGTTCCCTGGCCCTGACCTCCGGGGACCGCACCCTGCCGTATGACACCCTCGCCCGCGCGGATCTCCGCGGCGCCGTCACCGTCGTCTTCGACGAGGCCTTCCTCTATTCCTCCACCATCCGCGACAACATCGCCATGGGCGCCCCGGCCACCGACGCCGAGATCCGGCGGGCCGCGGACCTCGCGCAGGCCACCGAGTTCATCGACCGCCTCCCCGCGGGCCTGGGCACCGTCGTCGGCGAGCGCGGGCTCACGCTCTCCGGCGGCCAGCGCCAGCGCATCGCCCTGGCCCGGGCGCTGTTCGCCCGCCCGCGGATCCTCATCCTCGACGACGCCACCTCCGCCATCGACGCCGCCACCGAGGCCCGCATCCTCGCCGGCCTGCGCGCGGAGCTCCGGGATGTCACGGTGCTCGCCGTCGCCCACCGCCAGTCCACCCTCGATCTGGCGGAGCGGGTCGCCATCATCGACGCCGGTCATCTCACCGTCGCCGATTCCCTCGCCGCGCTTATCGACGACCCCCGCTACCTCCGCATCATGGACCCCACCCCGCCTCCCCTGCCGGACCGCTCCGCCGTCCCCGAGCCCACCCACGCCCAGCTGTGGCCGGCGGGCGTCACCCGGGAGCGCACCGAGCACATCTCCACCCAGGGCGGCATGGGCCGGGGAGCAGGCGTCGGCGGCCGTGGTATGGGCAACATCTCGGCGACGCCGGAGCTGCTGGCGCGCGTCGATAAGCTGCCTCCGGCCACGGAGGAGCCGCGCCTGGACGCCGGGCACCTGCGCGCCGACCGCGCGACCTTCAAGGTGCGCGAGCTCTTCGCCGCGGTCCGCGGGCTGCTCATCGGCGTCATCGCGCTGCTGGTGGTGGGCGTGGTGACCGACCTCGCCTTCCCCACCCTCATGCGCTGGGCCGTCGACCACGGCGTGGCCACCGGCGACATGGGCACGCTGTGGCGCATCGCCCTCGGCGGCCTCGGCGTGGTCGTGCTCAGCTGGGCGGCGGCGAGCCTGCTCGTCGTGCTCACCGCGCGGACCGGCGAGCGCCTGCTCTACGGGCTGCGGCTGCGCTCCTTCGCGCATCTGCAGCGGCTGAGCATGAGTTTCTACGAGTCGAACGTGTCGGGGCGGATCATGACGCGCATGACCACCGACATCGACACCCTCAGTTCCTTCCTGCAGACCGGCCTGGCGCAGGCGATCGTGTCGGTGGGCACGCTGTTCGGCATCATCGCCATGCTGGCGTGGACCGACGCCGGGCTCTCGTTGGTGGCTGTCGCCGCCATCCCGCTCATCCTCGCCGCCACCCTGGTGTTCCGGCGCATCTCCTCCCGTCTGTACACGCGGGCGCGGGAGCAGATCTCCACCGTCAACGCCTCCTTCCAGGAGAACATCAACGGCCTGCGCACCGCGCAGATGCACGGCCGAACCCCGCTGGCACTGGCCGAGTTCACGGCTGAATCGGAGCGTTACCGGCGCTTGCGCACCCGCGCGCAGACGGCCGTGGCGATCTACTTCCCGGGCGTCAACGCGATCTCGCAGATCACCACCGCCCTCGTCCTCGGCGTCGGGGCCACGCGCGTGGCCGCAGGCGATCTCAGCGCGGGCGTCCTCGTCGCCTTCGTCATGTACCTCGCCCAGCTCTACGGGCCGATCCAGCAGCTGGGGCAGATCTTCGACTCCTGGCAGCAGGCGAGCGTCGGCTTCCGCCGCATCACCGAGCTGCTCGCCGAACGCCCCTCCGTCCCCGACACCGGCACCCGACGAGACGCCGCCGGCGCCGCCCGCGGGCCCCTGGCCCTCGAGGACGTCGACTTCGCCTACTCCCCGGACGGACCGCTTGTCGCCGAGGGAATAGACCTCCACCTCACGCCCGGCACCACCGTCGCCCTCGTGGGTCCGACCGGGGCCGGCAAATCGACCGTGGTGAAACTCCTCGCCCGCTTCTACGACCCGGCCAGCGGCGAGGTACGCGCCAGCGGCACCGACATCCGCGAGTTCCCGCTGCCGCTGTGGCGGCGCGCCGTCGCGCAGGTGCCGCAGGAGGCCCACCTGTTCATCGGCACCGTGGCGGAGAACATCGCCTACGGGCGGCCGTCGGCAAGCGACGCAGAGGTCGAGGAGGCGGTCCGCCGCATCGGTGCGCTCGATATCATTGCGGGCATCCCGGGTGGCTTCCGTCACCCCATCGGCGAGCGCGGGCGCGGCCTGTCCTCCGGCCAGCGACAGCTCATCGCCCTGGCCCGCGCCGAGCTTCTGCAGCCTGACGTCATGCTTCTCGACGAAGCCACCGCCACCCTCGACCCCGCCACCGAGGCCGCCGTCCTCGACGCCTCCGACAGGGTCACCCGCGGGCGCACCTCCGTCGTCGTGGCGCACCGTCTGGCGACGGCCGCGCGGGCCGACAGAATCCTCGTCGTCGATAAGGGACGTATCATCGAGGACGGATCACACAACCACCTGTTGGACCGTGAGGGTGTGTACGCCGGACTGTGGCGGGCGCACCGATAACGGGGGTGAAGAAACGCCCCCTGCAGTGCTGGTTGAAGGGTATGCTCACGCTACCCTGTAGTGGACAATTATTGTTGGCAAGACGACTGCAACATAAAGCAATGAAATGAGGCGAGCACCTGCCGTGAGCAGCGCAAGTACTTTCGGCCCGAACGAGTGGCTGGTAGACGAGATGTTCCAGCAGTTCCAGAAGGACCCCCAGTCCGTGGACGACGAATGGCGGGAGCTGTTCGAGAAGAACGGCGCCCCGGCGACCGTTGATGCTGCAGCCCCGCAGAAGCCCACCCAGACCCGGGAGCCGATCTCCGTGCCGGACGCCGGCCCCATCGGTTCCGACAAGACCGAGGAGCGCACGACCGTCGTGACGGAACAGGCGAAGGCCGCCCAGGCCACCACCAAGAAGGAAGCGCCGGCCGCCGGCCGCCCCGCCCGGAAGAAGCCGGTCTCCCCGATCGACCGCGCCGCCAACACCCCGGCCCCCGAGGCCGGCGTCAAGCCGCTGCGCGGCCTGTTCAAGGCCATCGCCAAGAACATGGACGAGTCCCTCGAGGTCCCCACCGCGACCTCCGTGCGCGACATGCCGGTCAAGCTCATGTTCGAGAACCGCGCCATGGTCAACGACCACCTGGCCCGTACCCGCGGCGGCAAGATCTCCTTCACCCACATCATCGGCTACGCCATGGTGAAGGCGATCATGGCCCACCCGGACATGAACGTCTCCTACGAGGTCAAGGACGGCAAGCCCTCCGTCGTCACCCCGGAGCACATCAACATCGGTCTCGCCATCGACCTCCCGCAGCGGGACGGCTCCCGCGCCCTCGTCGTCGCCGCCATCAAGGAGACCGAGTCGATGGCGTTCGATGAGTTCATCGCCGCCTACGAGGACATCGTCGACCGCTCCCGCGTCGGCAAGCTCACCCTCGACGACTACCAGGGTGTCACCGTCTCGCTGACCAACCCGGGTGGCATCGGCACCCGCCACTCCGTGCCCCGCCTGACCAAGGGCCAGGGCACCATCATCGGCGTCGGCTCCATGGACTACCCGGCCGAGTTCGCCGGCGCCTCCGAGGATCGCCTCGCCGAGCTGGGCGTGGGCAAGCTGGTCACCATCACCTCCACCTACGATCACCGTGTCATCCAGGGCGCCGAGTCCGGCGAGTTCCTGCGCACCATGTCGCAGCTGCTTGTCGACGACAAGTTCTGGGACCACATCTTCGAGCGGATGAACATCCCCTACTCCCCGATGCGCTGGGGACAGGATCTGCCGGACCGCGGCATCGACAAGAACACCCGCGTCATGGCGCTCATCGAGGCCTACCGCTCCCGCGGCCACCTCATCGCCGACACCAACCCGCTCAACTGGATCCAGCCGGGCATGCCCGTGCCGGACCACCGCGACCTGGAGATCGAGACCCACGGCCTGACCATCTGGGACCTCGACCGCACCTTCCACGTCGGCGGCTTCGGCGGCAAGGAGTCCATGACCCTGCGCGAGGTGCTCTCCCGCCTGCGCGCCGCCTACACCCTCAAGGTCGGCTCCGAGTACACCCACATCCTCGACCGCGACGAGCGCGAGTGGCTGCAGGACCGCCTCGAGGCCGGCATGCCCAAGCCGACCGGCGCCGAGCAGAAGTACATCCTGCAGAAGCTCAACGCCGCCGAGGCCTTCGAGAACTTCCTGCAGACCAAGTACGTCGGCCAGAAGCGCTTCTCCCTCGAGGGCGCCGAGTCCCTCATCCCGCTCATGGACGCCGCGATCGACACCGCCGCCGGCCAGGGCCTCGACGAGGTCGTCATCGGCATGCCGCACCGTGGCCGCCTCAACGTGCTGTTCAACATCGTGGGCAAGTCGCTCGCCACGATCTTCAACGAGTTCGAGGGCAACATCACCCAGGGCCAGATCGGCGGCTCCGGTGACGTGAAGTACCACCTCGGCTCCGAGGGCACCCACCTGCAGATGTTCGGCGACGGCGAGATCAAGGTCTCCCTCACCGCCAACCCCTCCCACCTCGAGGCCGTCGACCCGGTCATGGTGGGCATCGCCCGCGCCAAGCAGGATCTGCTGGACAAGGGCGAGGACGGCTTCACCGTCATGCCGCTCATGCTGCACGGCGACGCCTCCTTCGCCGGCCTGGGCATCGTCCAGGAGACGATCAACCTCTACGGCCTGCGCGGCTACACCGTCGGCGGCACCGTCCACATCGTGGTGAACAACCAGATCGGCTTCACCACCACCCCGGACTCCTCCCGCTCCACCCACTACGCCACCGACGTGGCCAAGGGCTTCGACTGCCCCGTCTTCCACGTCAACGGCGACGACCCGGAGGCTGTCGTCTGGGTCGGCCAGCTGGCCACCGAGTACCGCCGTCGCTTCGGCAAGGACGTCTTCATCGACCTCATCTGCTACCGCCGCCGCGGCCACAACGAGGCCGACGACCCGTCGATGACCCAGCCGCTCATGTACGACCTCATCTCCGACCGCAAGTCGGTCCGTGCCCGCTACACCGACGACCTCGTCGGCCGTGGTGACCTCTCCGCCGAGGACGCCGAGATCGCGGCACGCGACTTCCACGACCAGATGGAGTCCGTCTTCAACGAGGTCAAGGAGGCCGAGAAGGCCGGCCCGCAGGAGCAGACCGGCATCACCGGCTCCCAGGAGCTCACCCGCGGCCTCAACACCTCCATCACCCGGGAGGAGCTCGTCGAGATCGGCCAGGCCTACGCCAACCCGCCGGAGGGCTTCGAGTTCCACCCGCGTGTCGCACCGGTGGCCAAGCGTCGCGCCGAGTCCGTCCTCGAAGGCGGCATCGACTGGGGCTGGGGCGAGCTCATCGCCTTCTCCTCCCTGGCCAACTCCGGTCGCCTCGTGCGCCTGGCCGGTGAGGACTCCCGCCGCGGTACCTTCACCCAGCGCCACGCCATCCCGATCGACCCGCGCAACGGCAACGAGTACAACCCGCTCAACGACCTCGCCCAGGCAGAGGGCAACGGCGGCCGCTTCCTCGTGTACAACTCCGCGCTGACCGAGTACGCCGGCATGGGCTTCGAGTACGGCTACACCGTGGGCAACCAGGACGCCGTCGTCGCGTGGGAGGCACAGTTCGGTGACTTCGCCAACGGCGCCCAGACCATCATCGACGAGTACGTCTCCTCCGGCGAGGCCAAGTGGGGCCAGACCTCCGGCCTCATCCTCCTCCTGCCGCACGGCTACGAGGGCCAGGGCCCGGACCACTCCTCCGCCCGCATCGAGCGTTTCCTGCAGCTGTGCGCCGAGGGTTCCATGACCGTCGCGCAGCCGTCGACCCCGGCGAACCACTTCCACCTGCTGCGTCGTCACGCTCTCGGAGCGATGCGCCGCCCGCTGGTCGTGTTCACCCCGAAGTCGATGCTGCGCCTCAAGGACGCCGCGTCCTCCACCGAGGACTTCACCGAGGTGACCTCCTTCGCGTCCGTCATCGACGACCCGCGTCTGGTCGACCGTGACAACAACGTCATCGGCGACGCCGACAAGGTGACCACCATCCTGCTGTGCTCCGGCAAGGTCTACTACGAGCTGGAGAAGCGCCGCAAGAAGGACAAGCGCGAGGACATCGCGATCGTGCGCATCGAGATGCTGCACCCGATCCCGTTCAACCGCCTCTCCGACGCCTTCGACAACTACCCGAACGTCGAGGAGATCCGCTTCGTCCAGGACGAGCCGGCCAACCAGGGTCCGTGGCCGTTCTACAACGAGCACCTGCGCAACCTCATCCCGGGCATGCCCCCGATGCGTCGCATCTCGCGTCGTGCGCAGTCCTCCACCTCGACCGGTGTGGCCAAGGTCCACCAGCTCGAGCAGGCCCAGCTGATCGACGAGGCTTTCGCCCAGTAAGTCAGCTCCCGGCCGAACAACGGGCCTGCCCCCATTGCGGGGGCAGGCCCGTGGTGTTTTTCCGGGTGTGCTTCCTAGATCGGCATCCACGCCTCCACCACGGAGGAGGCCGAGGACTTCTCCCGCGCCTCCTTCACGAGGGTGGCGATCTCGTCCGTGGTGAGGAAACGGGTGACATCGGTGAGAGCCTTGAGCTCGTCCCGGTCGAAGAGGTCCCGGCTGTAGGTGGGCACGATGCTCTGCGGGAGATCGGGCATGTTCTCCCGCGCCACGATCTCCGCGCAGCCCTGCGCCGAGGAGGGGTCCGGGGAGGTGAAGCCGCCGGACAGGGCACCGAGGTACTCGCGGTAGGTCTCGTCGGCGGGGTCCTCGACCTCGTCGGCCTCGATATCCGCCGCCAGCTCGGCGGCGCGGCCGGGGTCAAGGTCGGTGAGGTACATGCCGGTGCAGCCGATGACGAGGTCCGCCTGCCCCTCCTGGAGGCGTTCCAGGCGGGTGCGCTGCTCACTGTCCGCCTCGATGTCGAGGCTGACCTCCCGGTGCTGCTTCTGCAGGGTCTGCAGGTAGATCTCGCCGAGGATGAGCTGTTCCGCGGAGTTCGCGCTCACGGAGATGACCACCGGACGCGTGTGGTCCGGGTTGGCGCGGCGGGCGGGTTCGGCGTCGGCGCACCCGGCGAGGGTGACCACCCCGGCCAGGGCGAGGGCGAGGGGGCGGAGGGGAAAGCTCATGGCCCCGGATTCTACCCCTCCGGCGAGGGACGTCGGGCCAGGCCGGAGCGGGCGATGATGTCGCGGGCCTCAGTCGCCCGGGCCGGGTCGCAGAGAATGTCGTAGCGCCCGGCGACGATCTCGGTGCGGGAGGTGAAGTCGCGGCGCCCGGCGGACAGCGCATAAGGTACGGCCGCGGAGACCACACCGAAGACCAGACCCATGATGAGGCCGAGGGTGAGCGGCGCGGCGATCCCCTCCCCCAGGAAGGTGAACAGCAGGCCGAAGAAGAGGCCGATCCAGGCCCCGGACACCGCTCCCCCGGCGAGCACGCGCGGCCAGGTGAGGCGCCCGCTGACGCGCTCGACCTCCATGAGGTCGACGCCGACGATGGTCAGTTCCTTGACGGGGAACGCCAGGTCCGAGAGCTTGTCCACCGCCGCCTGCGCGTCCGCGTAGGAATCGAAACTACCGACCGGCCAGCCGGTGGGGCGGGAACGCAACTCAGGGCTCATATCCGGACAACGTCGCAGGGGCCCGTTTGGTTCCGGTCTAGAATTGGACGCATGAGTGCTGTCACCCGTGTGTACGCGGGCCGTTTGATCGGCCTGCAGGTCCGAGGCCCCGACCTCGACCCCATCGGCCGTGTCCGCGATGTGGTGGTCACCATCCGCTCCGCCGGTACCTCCCGTGCCCTGGGCGTGGTCGTCGAGCTGGTCAACCGCCGCCGCATCTTCGTGCCCATGCTGCGCATCGCCGCCATCGAGCCCGGGGACATCACCCTGGCGACCGGGTCGGTGTCGATGCGTGCCTTCCAGGTCCGTTCCGGCGAGCTCACCGTCTCCGGTGACCTCATTGGCGCGAAGGTGCACACGGACGACCCGGAGCTGCCCCACCTGCACGGCCGGGCGGTGGAGATCGCCGATGTCGAGCTGGAGCGCACCCGTTCCCGCGACTGGATCATCTCCAAGGTGGCGGTGTTCGGGGCCCGCCCGAAGTTCGGTCGCGCCCCCAGCCTGTACACCCCGTTGTTCTCCCACATCCACGGCCTGTCCGCGGGCGGGACCGGGGTGGCCGACCAGATGGCGGAGCGGCTGGCCGGTTTCGATCAGATGCGCCCGGCGGACGTGGCGAACATCCTCCACGAGATGCCCAGCGCCGAGCGCCACCAGCTGGCCAACGAGCTCGACGACGAGCGCCTCGCCGACATCCTCCAGGAGATGCCGGAGGATCACCAGGCGGAGCTGCTGGAGACCCTCGACATCGAGCGTGCCGCGGACGTCCTCGAGGAGATGGACCCGGACGACGCCGCCGACATCCTCCAGGAGCTTCCCGACGACAAGGCCGAGGTCCTCCTCGAACTCATGGACCCGGAGGAGTCCGCCCCGGTGCGCCGCCTCATGAGCTTCTCCCCCGACACGGTCGGCGCGCTCATGACCCCGGAGCCGCTCATCCTCACCCCCCAGACCACGGTGGCCGAGGCGTTGGCCCTGGCGCGCGACCCCGATCTGCCGACGTCCCTGGCGTCGATGGTGTTCGTCGTCCGCCCGCCGACCGCCACGCCGACCGGCCACTACCTGGGCTGCGTGCACCTGCAGAAACTGCTCCGCGAGCCCCCGTCCACGCTCGTGTCGGGCATCCTCGACCCGGACCTCCCGCCGCTCTACGCCGACGACGACCAGGAGACCGCCGCCCGTTACTTCGCCACCTACAACCTCGTGTGCGGGCCCGTCCTCGACGAGGCCAACCACCTCCTCGGGGCGGTCGCGGTGGATGACCTGCTCGACCATCTCCTTCCCGAGGACTGGCGTTCGGAGGGCCTGCGTCCGGGCGTCGCCAAGAAAGGCGCGGTGACCCGTGGCTGATTACCTGGACACCCCCGTCGCCGGCCGGCGCCGGACCCTGCTGCGTTTCGACGACGACGCGGTCGGCGCCGGAGCCGAGAAGGTCGCCCGTTTCTTCGGCACGGGCCAGTACCTCATGTGGCAGACGGTCATCGTCATCGTGTGGATCGCCCTCAACGCCGGCGGCTGGTTCATCTGGAAGTGGGACCCCTACCCCTTCATCCTGCTCAACCTCGCCTTCTCGACGCAGGCCGCCTACGCCGCCCCCCTCATCCTCCTGGCGCAGAACCGGCAGGAGGACCGCGACAAGGTGACCGTCTCCGCCGACCGCCGCCGCGCCGAGCAGACGAAGGCGGACACCGAGTTCCTCGCCCGCGAGCTCGCCGGCGTGCGCCTGGCTGTCGGTGACATGGTCTCCCGCGACTACCTGCGCCACGAACTCGAGGATCTCCGTGCCCTCCTCGAGCGCCTCGAGGCGAAGCTCGACGACGTCTCCGCCGATGTCGCCGACTCCCACGAGGACCTCAGCGAGCCCACCCAGGGCGACCTGGCGGCCGACCCCGAGCACTGAATCACTACGATGGACGCTGTCATGTCTGCTATCACCGAATCCGCTGTCCGCAGCGCGCTGTCCCGCGTAGAGGATCCTGAAATCGGCAAGCCCCTCACCGAGCTGGGGATGGTCAAGTCGATCGCCATCAACGACGATGCGGTCGACGTCGTCCTGTACCTCACCATCGCCGGGTGCCCGATGAAATCCACGATCACCTCCAACGCGCAGGCCGCGGTCGAGGAGATCACCGGCGTCGGCCCCGTCACCGTCACCACCGACGTCATGAGCGATGAGCAGCGCCGTGAACTGCGCATGTCGCTGCGCGGCGGCGTCGAGGAACCGACGATCCCCTTCGCCCAGCCCGATTCCACCACCCGCGTCTACGCCGTCGCCTCCGGCAAGGGCGGGGTGGGCAAGTCCTCGATGACCGTCAACCTGGCCGTGGCGCTGGCCGCGCGCGGCTTCAAGGTCGGGGTGCTCGACGCCGACATCTACGGCCATTCCGTGCCCGGACTGCTCGGCTCCGAGCAGCGCCCCACCGCCGTCGACGACATGATCATGCCGCCGATCGCCCACGGCGTGAAGCTCATCTCCATCGGCCACTTCGTCGACGGCAACGCCCCCGTCGTGTGGCGCGGGCCCATGCTGCACCGCGCGATCCAGCAGTTCCTCGCCGACGTCTTCTGGGGCGACCTGGACTTCCTCTTCCTCGACCTGCCCCCGGGCACCGGTGACGTGGCCATCTCCGTGGCGCAGCTGGTGCCCAACGCCGAGCTGCTCATCATCACCACCCCGCAGGCGGCGGCCGCCGAGGTCGCCGAGCGCGCCGGCTCCATCACGCAGCAGACCCGCCAGCGCGTCGCCGGGGTCATCGAGAACATGGCCGCCATGGTGCTTCCCGACGGCTCGACCCTCGACGTCTTCGGCTCCGGCGGCGGCCAGCACGTGGCAGAGCGCCTCTCCGTGCTCACCGGCGGCGCGGTGCCGCTGCTGGGCCAGATCCCGCTGGATCCCGCCCTCCGCGCCCACGGCGACGCCGGCACCCCCATCGCCATCTCGGACCCGGACTCCCCCGCCGCGCAGGCCATCGGGGAGATCGCCGAGAAGTTGCTCACCCGCCGCGATTCCCTCGCCGGGAAGTCCCTCGGGCTGGGTGTCACCCGCGCCTAAGGGAAGAACGCACCGCAACCGCCTCTCATCTGCACGGTGAGAGGCGGTTGCGGTGTCTTTGTCCCGCCGGACCTAGGTGATGTCCGCCCAGGAGAAGCCCCCGCCCCCAGTCGGCTCCGCCGGCGGCTCCCGGCGAGCCTGCTGCTGCGAGGGCTGCGGCTGCGGGGTGCGCTGGCGCGCGTCGGGAGTGTCGCGCGGGTCGTCCTGCATGATCTTCTTCGGGTCGAAGGCGTCGAGGGTGGAGCTGTCGCCGTCGAAAAGCGCCTTCGTGATGGCCCCCCGGGGGCCGAGGCGCGTGTACTCGGCGACCTGCTCGAGGGGTTTGCGCAGTTCGTCGAACTCGGCGCCGAAGTCGCCGTTGAGTTCCTGCTTGGCGTTGTTGATCGCGCGGCGGGCGGCGAAGATCGCGGCCCGCACATCCTCGATCAGCCCGGGCAGACGCTCCGGGCCGACGACGATGAGCGCCACGATGAGCAGCGTGCCGATCTCGAGCCAACCGATACTGGAAAACACATGTCCACCTTAGCCATAGCGCGCCCGGCTGGCGCGGCTACTGCCCCTGATTGCGCTTCACGGCGCGCAGCAGCATCTCCATCTTGTCCATGATCCCCTCCGGCTGGCACGTCGGGGTGGATTCGGCGTCCGGGCCCGAGCGCTGGGGGCCACTGGCGATGCCCGCGAGGCGGGTGAGCAGGTCACGGGGGGCGCGGACCTCTTCGCCGATGTTGGAGCCGCGGAGCCATTCGGAGGCGCCGCGCTGCCGCTCGATCTCCGCTCGGCACTCGGCGCAGTGCACGAGGTGGACGCGGGCGCGGTGGCAGGCGGTGTCGGAGAGTTCGCCGTCGACGAAAGCGGCCACGGCCTCGAGGCTGAGGTGTTCGACCGACGCGAATTCCCGCCGCCGCCGGGGACGGCGCTGCGGGATACGCGGCAAGTTGGGGCGGATCATGGGTGCGGACGTCCTCCTCTCGCGATGCCTGCCGCCAGAATACCTGCGACGGGGCTAGCGGGTCCGCAGGAGAAGCTGCGCGCCCTCGTCCTTCTGTGCGGCGGCCTCGAGGCTCGCGCGCAGCTGGGTGCGGCCGCGGTGGATGCGGGAGCGGACGGTGCCCATCTTCACGCCGAGGGTGTCGGCGATCTCGTCGTAGGACATGCCGACGACGTCACAGAGGACGACGGCGACACGGAAGTCGGGGCCCAGCTGGTCGAGGGCGTCCTGCAGGGCCGGGTCGAGGTTGGCCACGCTGTATGCCTGCTCCGGGGTCATGTCGGTGCCGGGGACCCGCTCGTAGTCCTCGGGCAGCGCCTCCATGCGGATCTTGTTGCGGTGGCGGACCATGTCGAGGAAGAGGTTGGTGGTGATGCGGTGCAGCCAGCCCTCGAAGGTGCCCGGCTGGTAGTGCCGGAGGGAGCGGAACACGCGCATGAAGGTCTCCTGGGTGAGATCCTCGGCGTCGTGCGGGTTGCCGGAGAGGCGGAAGGCCAGGCGGTACACACTGTCGGCGTGTTCGGCCACGAGTTCCCCCCAGCTGGGCATGTCGCCCTGGCCGGCGTCGAAGGCGGCGGTACCGGTGAGGTCCTCCGGCGCGGGGTGGGCGGCGTCCTGGGTGTGGGCGTCGTCGTGTGTGCGCGTCATGCAGACAATTGTGCCGTATCCCACTGTTCATCTCTACACAGAGGTCTGGCAAATTTCTGTGAAGACCTCCCGCGCGCACCATCGGCCACATCAGTCACAAGGTGGGCGTGCCCGGCCACGACCCCGCCGCGCCGTCCTAGACTGGGCCTTGTGACTGACACGGCTTATGACGCTCTGCGTTCCTACATCGAATCCACCACGGACATCCCCGAGGCGCTCACCCACGCCCGCCGTGACGCCGAGGAGTTCGGCCTCACCGTGCCCGACGAGATGACCGGCCAGCTGCTGGCCACCCTCGCCGCCGGTTCCGGGTCGGACAAGTCCACCGGGGCGGTCGCCGTGACCCCGGCCGCCGGCGTCGTCGGCCTCTACATCCTCCAGGGTCTCGGCGACAAGGGCACGCTGACCTGCGTCGACCCCGAGGTCGAGCACCAGACCCAGGCCCGGGCCACCTTCCGCGCCGCCGGTTACGCCCCCTCCCGCGTGCGCTTTTTGCCCTCCCGTCCCCTCGACGTCATGGGCCGCCTCGCCGCCGGTTCCTACCAGCTCGTCTACGCCGAGGTCCCCCCGGTGGAGCTGCCCGCGGTCGTGGAGGCCGGATGGCCGCTGCTCACCTCCGGCGGCACGTTGGTGCTCGCCGATGCGCTTCTCGACGCCACCCTCGCCGACGAGTCCCGCCGCGACCGCGCCACACTCGCCGCCCGGGAGGCCGATGAGCTGGCCCGTTCCCTGGAGGGAGCGCTGGTCACCCGCCTGCCGTTGGGCGCGGGGCTCACCCTCATCACCCGACGCTGACGATACTGAAGCCGCGGGCAGTCACTCAGCTGACTGCCCGCGGCCCCGGCGAAGGGTTAGACGACCTCGTTCTTGCCCACCACGACGACGCCGCCCGCGGAGATCTTGAAGCGTGCCTCGTCGCGGGCCCGGTCGACGCCGATGATCTCGCCCTCGCGGACGTAGACGTTCTTGTCCAGGATCGCGTGGCGCACGACGGCGCCGCGGCCGATGCGGACACCCGGCATGAGCACGGAACCCTCGACGGTCGCACCCTCCGCCACGTGCACGTCACCGGAGAGCACGGAGTTGCGCACCGTGCCGCCGGAGATGATCGAACCCGGGGCCACCATGGAGGACTGGGCGATGCCGCCCTGGGTGAACTTCGCCGGCGGGAAGTTCGCGTCCTCGGTGGAGTGGATCGGCCACAGCATGTTGTACAGGTTGAACACCGGGTGGACGGAGATGAGGTCCATGTGGGCCTCGTAGAAGGCGTCGACGGTACCGACGTCACGCCAGTAGCCCTTGTCGCGCTCAGTGGCACCCGGGACGGCATTGCCCATGAAGTCGTAGACGTGGGCGTCACCGCGCTCGACGAAGTAGGGGATGATGTCTCCGCCCATGTCGTGCTCGGAATCCTCGTTCTTCTCGTCGTCGAGAAGCGCCTTGATGAGGGCGTCCGTGGTGAACACGTAGTTGCCCATGGAGGCGTAGGTGACGTCCGGGTCGTCCGGGGTGGACGGCGGGTCGGCCGGCTTCTCCAGGAACTCGGTGATGTTGCCCTCTTCGTCGGACTGGATGCAGCCGAAGGCGGTGGCCTCGTGGCGGGGCACGCGGATGCCGGCGACGGAGCAGCCCTTGCCGGAGGCGATGTGCTCCTCGACCATCTGCGAGGGGTCCATACGGTAGACGTGGTCGGCGCCGAAGACGATGACGTAGTCGGGCTTCTCGTCGTAAATGAGGTTGATCGACTGGACAATCGCATCGGCGGATCCGGTGAACCAGCGCTTACCGCGGCGCTGCTGCGCGGGCACGGAGGCGATGTACTGGGAGACCGGTCCGTGCAGCGACCAGGCCTGGGAGATGTGCCGGTCGAGGGAGTGCGACTTGTACTGGGTCAGTACCGCGATCTTGAGGTACCCGGCGTTGACCAGGTTCGACAGGACGAAGTCGATGAGACGGTAGCTGCCGCCGAAGGGCACCGCGGGCTTGGCGCGGTCTTCGGTGAGCGGGAAAAGGCGCTTGCCTTCACCGCCGGCAAGGACAATGGCGAGAACGTTCGGCTGAGTCTTCACAACCCCCAATCTAGGTGCTCGAGAACAGTTTCGCCGGGGAAGATGACATTCACTCCCCATTCACTCCCCCCTGTGGGTCTGACTACCCCCGATGCCCCCTGCACGGGCAGCGGGGCGTCGCTACGCTGGGGACGTATGAGAGTCGGAATGATGACCAGAGAGTATCCGCCGGAGATCTACGGCGGCGCCGGAGTCCATGTCACGGAGCTGACCCGGTTCATGCGCGAGATCACCGAGGTGGACGTCCACTGCATGGGCGCCCCCCGCGACCTGCCCGGCGTCTACGTCCACGGCGTCGATCCGGCCCTCGAGGACGCCAACGCCGCGATCCGGACGCTGTCCACGGGACTGCGGATGGCCGAGGCCGCGAACAACGTCGACGTCGTCCACTCCCACACCTGGTACGCCGGCCTCGGCGGCCACCTCGCAGGCAAGTTGCACGGCATCCCGCACGTCGCCACCGCGCACTCCCTCGAGCCGCACCGCCCGTGGAAGCGCGAGCAGCTGGCCGGCGGCTACGAGGTCTCCTCCTGGTCGGAGAAGAACGCCATGGAGTACGCCGACGCCGTCATCGCCGTCTCCGCCCGCATGAAGGACTCCATCCTCGAGGCCTACCCGCGCATCGCCCCCGAGCGGGTGCACGTGGTGCTCAACGGCATCGACACCGAACTGTGGGCCCCGCGCCCGACCTTCGCCGAGGCGGAGGACTCCATCCTCACCGAGCTGGGCATCGACCCGGATCGCCCGATCGTCGCCTTCGTCGGTCGCATCACGCGGCAGAAGGGTGTGGAGCACCTCATCAAGGCCGCCGCCCACTTCGATGAGGGTGTGCAGCTGGTGCTGTGCGCCGGCGCCCCGGACACCCCGGAGATCGCCGCCCGCACCACCGCGCTCGTCGAGGAGCTGCAGGCGCAGCGCGAGGGGATCCACTGGGTGCAGAACATGCTCGAGCGGGACAAGATCCAGGAGATCCTCACCGCCGCCGACACCTTCGTGTGCCCGTCGATCTACGAGCCGCTGGGTATCGTCAACCTCGAGGCCATGGCGTGCGGCACCGCCGTCGTCGCCTCCGATGTGGGCGGTATCCCCGAGGTGGTCGTCGACGGTGTGACCGGCACGCTGGTCCACTACGACGAGGACGATGTCGAGACCTTTGAGCGCGAGATCGCCGCGCAGGTCAACGCCATGGTCGCCGACAAGGCGCGGGCCGCGGCCTTCGGCGCCGCCGGCCGCGAGCGCGCCGTCAACGATTTCTCCTGGGCCACCATCGCCCAGCAGACCGTCGACATCTACGAGTCTCTCCGTTAGGAATCCTGTGAGTTCATACCGACCCGAACTGCACGTCGCGCCGGAGTCGGGGGTTCTGGACGCCCCCGCGGGAGTGCTTCTCGACGGCGACACGTGGCACCTCTTCCACCAGTACCGCCCCGCGCCGTCCGACCCGGCCCGGTGGGCGCACGCCGTCTCCCGCAGCGGCCCCTTCGACTGGGAGATCTGCGATGATCCGCTCGTCCCCGCCGGCGGGGAGACCGCCCTCCGCGCCGGCGCCGTCGTCGCCGCCGGGCGGGGGCTGGACATGTACTTCACCTCCGTCACCGCGGCCGGCACCTCGATCCAGGTCGCACACCTCGACGAGCTGGGCGAGGACTGCCCCGTCTCCGACGACGAGTTCGCCGTGGACGAGCGCGTCCGCCGCACCGGGGATGTCGTCAGCGACCGCGACGGGCACGTCCGTTTCCGCTCCCCCTGCGTCGTCCCGGACTGGGAGTCCGCCGACGACCGCCACGCCGGCCACGAGGGCTGGCTCATGCTGTGCGTCACCGGCAGCGGCGAGGCCCCGGTCCCGGTGGTGCTCACCAGCCCGGACGGCCGCTCCTGGGACTTCATCGGCGAGCTCAGCTACGCCGGCGACCCGGGATTCGACGCCTCCGCCATCGTCGTCGGCCCGCGCATCATCCGCCTGCGCGACGAGGTCGACGGCAACATCTACGACGTCCTCCTCATCACCCTGGAGGACGCCGGGGTGGACATCTCCGGCTACCTCGTGGGCACCCTCCGCGACGCCGAGTTCACCGTCCGCACCCCCTTCACCCGCCTCGATCACGGCCACGACTTCACCCGCCCGCGCAACACCAACGTCACCCCGGGGACGGTCAAGCCGGCGAAGCGCTACCTGCAGTCGGTCATCTTCGGCCTGCTCAACGGCATCGGCCGCCAGGATGACCCGGTCGAGCACCTCTCGCTGACCACCGAGGGATGGGCCAACTGCCTCTCCCTGCCGCGGGTGGTCACCCTCCAGGGGGCCCGTGTGTTCCAGACCCCGCCGGCCGGGCTGCCCGACGCCATCAGCCAGTCCGCCGCCGCGCGTTCGTGGACCGGGCTGTGCGAGATCCCGGCCGGGTCCTCCCTCACCGCGACGCTTCTCGACGCCGCGGGCCACCCCGCCGCCACCGTCACCCACACCGGCACGCAGCTGATCATCGACCGTTCGATGAACCCCCACCACCGGGGCGATCCGGTGGCTGCCGCCGACCTGGCGGAGGGCGAGTCGGATTCGCTGTCCCTCTTCGTCGACGGCTCGACGGTGGAGGTCTTCGCCGACGGCGGGGCCGTCACCATGGCCAGCCGGGTCTACATCGACGGCGGCTGCTCGGAGATCCGCGTCGAGGTCAGCGGCGCGGCCGAGGTGGGACAGTACTGGAGCCGCGGCCCGGGCTCCATGTAGGGCTTAGGCCCGGCTCATCCGCGTGAGGTGGGCCCGGGCCGTGACCTGCATGGTCTCCGGCAGCTCCGCGATGCGGCGGGCCAGCTCCTCCGGCTCGAGATGACGCGCGGAGGGGCTCATGCCGATCTGCGCGGCGATGGACTCCTTGTCCAGGGTCATGGGGAACTCGATGAGCTCCGGCTCCGCCACGGGGCGCAGGTGGCCGCTCGCCTGAGAGATGAGGCGGTCGATCTTGTTCTCCTCCACGTCGAGGATGCCCAGGGGCCCGCGCAGTTCCGCGAGGTGACCCCGGTCGGCGGTGAGGAAGATCGCCTGCCCGTCCTCGGTGAGCACGCGGGCGAACTCTGCGGCGTTGCGGGGGGCGAAGACGACCGTGACGGCGTCGATGGAGCGGTCGCGCATGGGCAGGCGCTCCCACACGTCCGCCACGACGGACCCGACGCGGGGGTGGCAGCGGGCCAGGTGCTTGGCGGCGTGGACGGAGATGTCCAGGCCCACACCGCGGGCGCCGTCGACGTCGTCGAGGGTGTGGGAGAGGTAGTAGCCCGTGCCCGCGCCGATCTCGGCGATGACGGGGCGGGCGGTGTCGGGCACCGCGGCGTCCTCGAGGGCGTCGTGCACCCCGGCGGTGACGGCCTCGACGAAGGGCGCGAAATGCCCGCGGGACAGGAATGTCTCGCGGGCGAGGACCATCTCCATGCTGTCGCCCTGGTGGCGGAGCCCGGCGCCGGCGGCGAGGGTCACGTATCCCTGCCGGGCCACGTCGAAGGAGTGGCCGGACTCGGAGACCAGGCGGGTGTAGTCGTCCGCGCCGGACAGCGGGGTGCCGTCGGCGGGGTCGGCGAGCACGTCGATGATGTCGGAGAGCATGCCCTTCAGCATACCCCCGGCGAATATCTAGCTTTCAGCCGCTGCGGTCAGCAGGGCGCCGAGCTCGGCGGCCTCCTCCTTGCTCATCTCCACGACGAGGCGTCCGCCACCGTCGGAGGGGATGCGCATCACGATCTTGCGGCTCTCCTCCACTGCCTCCATGGGTCCGTTGCCGGTACGCGGCTTCATAGCTGCCATAGTCGGTTGGCTCCTTTTCTGGATTCGTCTACCCCGACCAGTTTAGTCTTTTTTCGACTCGGGCAGGCGGGCGACGAGTGCCGCGATGACCTCGTCGACCTGTTCCGGACGGTATCCGCGGGGCACGATCTCGAACTGGACGGCGTCGATGTCCCCCTCCGCCACCGCCCGCAGGTTCGCCTCCCGGGTGTCCGCCGGGTCGAGGGGGGCGAGCAGTTCGCCGCGTCCGAAGACAGAGCCCCAGAACCACGTCCCCAGCACCGTCAACGCGAGCAGCAGGATGATGAGCAGCAGCCAGGAGATCATGGCTGCAGGATATCCGACAGGGGCGGTCGCTTCTCGACGCCCCTCCCCAGCACCGTCGCCACGACGACGTCGGCCATGGGGGCCAGCTCCTCCAGGGGGCGGTTGCGGTGGCGTCGTACGCCGAGGTCGACCTGGGTAACGGAGGCGGGTCCGTGGAGGCGGGCGACGTCGAGAAGCAGGCCGGCCTCGACGCCGTACCCGGCCGCAAACGGCAGCTGCAGGGCGGTGCTGCGGCGGATCGCGTACTCCCCGGCCAGCGGCTGACGGATATGCGCGAGCTCGGGGTGCAGTGCGCGGAGCAGCGGTTTGGCGGTGAGTTCCGTGACGCGGCCGCCGCCGGTGGGCTGGCCGCGGAAGGTGCGTCGGTAGTCGGCCTTGACCAGGTGGATCCCCGGATCGGCGAAGGGGGCGGCGAGCGCGGTGACCATGCCGGTGGCGGGCTGTTCGAGGTCGGCGTCGAGGAAGACTACGATGTCGCCGGCCGCCGCGGCCACTCCCCGCCACAGGGATTCGCCCTTGCCGGGGCGGGGGGCGAGGGCGGGGAGGATGTCGCGCCAGTTGTACACGGTGGCTCCGGCGGCGGTCGCCGCGGCGGCGGTCTCGTCGGTGGAGTCGGCGTCGATGACGAGGACCTCGAGGGGGGCGTCGGCACGCGCGGCCTGCACGACCGCGGCGACCGTGGCCTCCTCGTTGAGCGCCGGGATGACCACCGAGACCCTCACGCCAGACCCCGGATCGTGTCGATGGGCGCCGCAGTGCCCGCGATGGCGGCGGTCATGCGGATGACGTCGACGGTCTCGGCGACCTCGTGGGCGCGGAAGGCCGCGACCCCGCGGGCGGCGGCCCAGGCGGTGGCGGCGAGGGTGCCGGCGACGCGCTCCCCGACCGGGCGGCCGCAGGTCTCACCGACGAAGTCCTTGTTGCTCAGCGCCATGAGGACAGGCCAGCCGGTGGCGACGATCTCGTCGACGCGGCGCAGCAGCTCGAGGCCGTGGAAGGTGTTCTTCCCGAAGTCGTGCGTCGGGTCGAGGAAGATGCGCTCCTCGGGGACACCCAGGCTGACGGCATTCTCCGCCAGGCGGGTGGTTTCGGCGATGACGTCGGCGACGACGTCGTCGAAACGCACCCGGTGCGGGCGGGTGCGCGGCGGCACTCCCCCGGTGTGGGAGCAGACGTAGCCCACGCGGTGCTGGCCGGCGACCTCGACGAGCTCCGGGTCGTAGCCCGCCCACGTGTCGTTGACCAGCCCGGCGCCGGCCCGGATGGCGGCGTCGGCAACCTCGGCCCGCCACGTGTCCACGGAGATGAGCACGCCCGGGTGGCGGCGCGCGACGGCCGCGATGACCGGGACGACGCGGTCGATCTCCTCGGCGGCGTCGACCCGGGTCCCGGGCCCGGCCTTGACCCCGCCGATGTCGACGATGCTGGCCCCCTGGGCGATGACGTCATCGCAACGCTGCAGCGCGGCCTCGTCGGCGAAGGTCGCGCCCCGGTCGTAGAACGAGTCCGGGGTGCGGTTGACGATCGCCATGACCGCCGGAAGGTGAGTGTCCACGTGGCTCAGCGGCGCTCGGACTTCTCCATGACCTCGGAGACCGGGGTGTACTGGTCCCGGATCTCCGGCTCGGCGAGGCGCTGATCCGACATGACGCGGTGGGTCTCCACGATGTGCGCGACCGCCTCCTCCACGGAATCGGTGACCAGGAAGAGATCCATGTCGTCCGGGGAGATGAGGCCCTCCGCCAGCACGCGCTCGCGGATCCAGTCGATGAGACCTGCCCAGAACTCGGTGCCCAGCAGCACGATCGGGAAGTGGGTGACCTTGCCCGTCTGCACCATGCACAGCACCTCGAAGAGCTCGTCGAGGGTGCCGAAACCACCCGGCAGACAGACGAAGGCCTGCGAGTACTTGAGGAACATCGTCTTGCGGGCGAAGAAGTAGCGGAAGTTGAGTCCCAGGTCGACCCAGTTGTTCAGGTGCTGCTCGTGCGGGAGCTCGATGCCGAGGCCCACGGACAGGCCGTCCGCCTCGTGTGCGCCGCGGTTGGGCGCCTCCATGAGGCCGGGGCCTCCGCCGGTGACCACCGCGTAGTCGGCGGCGACCAGAGCCTTGCCCAGGTCACAGCCCTGCTGGTACCAGGGGTGGCCCTCCGGGATGCGGGCGGAGCCGAAGACGGTGACGGCCTTGGGCATGGAGGCCAGGGCGTCGAAACCGGCGACGAACTCCCCCTGGATGCGCAGGATGCGCCACGGGTCGGCGTGCAGCCAGTCATGGTCGGACCCCAGTTCCAGCAGGCGCTGGTCATAGGTCGAGGTCTTCTCCCCGTCGGTGCGCAGCAGCATGGGGCCGCGCAGCATCCGGGCCTTGTTGGGATCGGGAGTGATGTTCGGAGCCATAGTTATAGAACCTATCTGTTTCTCCCGGTCCGTGCCGGAGCGGGCGGATCAGCGGGTGAGAAAACTGCGCAGCTGGGCGGCCACCCGGGTGATGTCCCCCACCGGCACCTGCTCCTCCTGCCGGTGGGCGTAGGACGGGTCGCCGGGGCCGAAGTTGACGGCGGGGATGCCCAGCGCCGCGAAACGCGCCACGTCGGTCCAGCCGTACTTCGCCCGCACCTCCCCCACCTGCGCGATGAGCGCGGCCGCGGCCGGCTGCTCCAGCCCGGGCAGGGCCCCGTCGACCGAGTCCTCGAGGGTGACCTCGTAGCCCGCGAGATGCTCCCGCACGCGTGCCAGCGCCTCCTCCCCCGTGATGTCCGGCGCGAAACGGTAGTTCACCAGCGCGTGGGCCTCATCGGGGATGATGTTGGTGGCCAGGTAGCTCTCCAGCTTCACCACGTTGAGGCCCTCGCGGTAGACGCATCCGTCGATGTCGACCTCCCGCGGCTGCCACTCCGCGATCCGCTGGATGACCGGCCCCAGGCGGTGGGCGGCGTTGTCGCCGAGCCAGCCCCGGGCGGAATGGGCGCGCCGGCCGCGGGTGGTCACCCGCACCCGGAGCGTGCCCTGGCAGCCGGCCTCGACGATGGCGCCGGAGGGCTCCCCGAGCAGGGCCAGATCGCCGCGGAGCCACTCCGGGTCGCTCTCAGCGAGGTGGCGGAGGCCGTTGTAGATGCTGTCGACCTCCTCGCATTCATAGGCGATGAGCGTGAGGTCGAAGGCGAGCTCCGGGGCGGCGGCCAGGGTGGCGAAGAGGTGCAGGTACACCGCGAGCCCTGACTTCATGTCGACGGCGCCGCAGCCGTAAAGGCGGTCGTCGATAAGCTGGTGCGGGACGTTGTCGGCGATGGGCACCGTGTCCAGGTGACCGGCCAGAATGACGCGCTCCGGCAGACCGCGGGCGGTGCGCGCGGCGAGGGTGTTGCCCCGCCGGATGACCTCCACGCCGGGAATGTCGAGCAGCGCCTGCTCGACCAGATCCGCAAGGTGTTTCTCCTGGTGGGAGGGGCTGGGGATGTCCACCAGCGCGGCGGTGAGAGCGACAGGGTCCGAGGTCAGGTGGAGGGGATGCACCGCACCCAGGGTACCCGCCCGCGCTCAAGGTGTATCGCCGTGGAGGGCACCGTAGACTCTGCAGATATGACACCTCAGGGAGCAACCGCGGTCGGAATCGCCAACATCGCCATGGATGGCACCATTCTGGACACCTGGTACCCCGAACCCGAACTCGTCGACGGCCAGGGCCTGGTCTCCGGCACGGAGCGGCTCGGCGCCGCCGACATCCCCGACAGCATGCTCAAGCTCGTGCTTCTCGACGAAGACCGGATGGTCGAACAGGTCGCCGTCCGCACCACCATCGCCGACCTGCAGGCCCTGCCCATCGACGCGCACGACGTCTACCTGCGCCTCCACCTGCTCTCCCACCGGCTGGTGCGCCCCCTCGAGCTCAACATGGACGGCTCCCTGCGCCGCCTGTCCACCGTCGTGTGGACCAACAAGGGCCCCTGCACCCCCGACAACTTCGAGTTCGTCCGCACCGCGCTGCGCTCTAGGGGCCTCATCCACGTCTACGGCATCGAGAAGCTGCCGCGGATGGTCGACTACGTCGTTCCCTCCGGGGTGAACATCGCCGAGGCCGAGCGCGTCCGCCTGGGCGCCTACCTTGCGCCGGGCACCCGCGTACTCCGCGAGGGCTACGTCTCCTTCAATTCCGGCTCCCTCGGCGCCGCCCGCATCGAGGGCCGGCTCTCCTCCTCCACCGTCATCGGCGAGGGCACCGACGTCGGGCTGTCCTCGACGATCATGGCGCGCCGCCGCTCCGACGGCCTACGCGACCCCATCACCATCGGCGCGAACTGCGTGTTCGGGGTGTCCTCCGGCATCATCGGCCTCACCATCGGGGACAACTGCACCCTCGGCTCGAACATCGTCCTCGAGGCCGACACCCAGGTGTGGGACGCCGACGGCAATCACCATGTCTCCGCCTCCTCCCTCAACGGCCAGTCGAACTGGTCCGTGCGCCGCGAGGTCGGCCACGCCGAGCCGGTTCTGCGCCGCGTGTGGCAGTAGTCCGGGGCTGAAGGCCGGGCGCCGGGGGCCCGGGATTATCCTCGGTAAATATGACCACAAGTCAGCACACCCCGACGGCGGACCGGACCCAGCTGGGTACCGGGTTGAAAACCCGCCACCTCACCATGATGGGCCTCGGCTCGGCGATCGGCGCCGGGCTCTTCCTGGGCACCGGCGTCGGCATCCGGGCCGCCGGTCCCGCGGTCCTGCTCGCCTACCTGGCGGCCGGCCTCATCGTGGTGCTCGTCATGGAGATGCTCGGCGAGATGGCGGCCGCCCGCCCCTCCTCCGGATCCTTCTCCACCTACAGCAAGCAGGCCTTCGGCCACTGGGCGGGGTTCACGCTCGGCTGGCTGTACTGGTTCATGCTCATCATGGTGATGGGCGCGGAGATGACCGGCGCGGCCGCGATCATGAGCACCTGGTTCGGGGTCGACCCGTGGATCCCGGCGCTCGTGTGCGTGGTGTTCTTCGCGGTGGTGAACTTCGCGCAGGTGCGTGGTTTCGGTGAATTCGAGTTCTGGTTCGCGTTCATCAAGGTGGCCGTCATCATCGGCTTCCTGGCCATCGGCGTCGCGCTCGTCTTCGGCTGGCTGCCGGGTGTCGAGCCCGCCGGACTCTCCACCATGCTCGGCCCCGACGGCTTCCTGCCCAACGGCTGGCCGGGCCTGGCCGCGGGCCTGCTGGCGGTGGCCTTTGCCTTCGGCGGCATCGAGCTCGTGACCATCGCCGCCGCCGAATCCGAGAATCCCTCCGCCGCCATCGCCGTGGCCGTGCGCTCCGTCATCTGGCGCATCGCGCTGTTCTACATCGGTTCCGTGCTGGTGATCACCCTGCTGCTGCCCTACGACCAGCTCGGCGCGGCCCAGACCGCCGCGGAATCCCCCTTCACCGCGGTCCTCGGGATGGCGCACATCCCGGGTGTGGTCGGCTTCATGGAGGCCGTCATCGTCCTCGCGCTGCTCTCGGCGTTCAACGCCCAGATCTACGGCACCTCCCGCCTCGTGCACTCCCTGGCTCTCGACCGTGATGCTCCTCGCATTTTCGCGGTGACCAACCGGGAGTCCGTCCCCGTCAACGCCGTGGTCCTGTCGATGGTCTTCGCCTTCGCCTCGGTGGGGCTGCAGTACTGGAACCCGGAGGGGCTGCTCACCTTCCTGCTCAACGCGGTCGGCGGCTGCCTCATCGTCATCTGGATCATGATCACCGCCTCCTATCTGCGCCTGCACCCCGTCCTCGAGCGCGGGGGCGAGATCTCCACGGTCCGCATGTGGGGCTGGCCGTGGCTCGGATGGGCGACCATGGCCGCCCTGTGGGGGCTCGTCGTCCTCATGCTTTTCGACGCCGCCGCCCGCTCCCAGGTCCTCGCCGTCGTCATCGTCGTGGCGGTGCTCGTCGGCCTCGCCAATCTCACGAGATGGGCGCGCGGTCGGGTATCGTCTCGCCCATGACTTCAGCCACCGCGCGCGGACTTGCGACCATCACGCACGACGGAACCGTTCTCGACGTCTGGTTCCCTGCCCCCCGGTTGACGGATGACCCCCTCGAGGCCGGCACCCAGCGCCTCGAGGAGACCCCGCAGCAGTTCTCCGCCCTCGTCGGACCCGACGAGGACCGCGGCGTGGCCCGCGTCCCGGTGCTCACCTCCCTCGCCTCCCTCGACGACGCCCCCGTCGACGCCTATGACGTCTACCTCCGGCTGCACCTCCTCTCCCACCGCCTGGTCGAGCCGAACCAGCTCAACCTCCAGGGGGTGTACGAGCTGCTGGCCAACGTCGTGTGGACCAACTACGGCCCCTGCGCCGTCGCCGATTTCCAGATGGTCCGCGGCCGCCTCACCGCACGCGGCCCCGTGACCGTCTTCTCCGTGGACAAGTTCCCGCGCATGGTCGACTACGTCGTCCCCTCCGGCGTCCGCATCGCCGACGCCGACCGCGTCCGCCTGGGCGCCCACCTCGCGGAGGGCACCACGGTCATGCACGAGGGCTTCGTCAACTTCAACGCCGGCACCCTCGGCACCTCCATGGTCGAGGGTCGCCTCTCCGCAGGGGTCGTCATCGGCGACGGCACCGACATCGGCGGCGGCGCCTCCGTCATGGGCACCCTCTCCGGCGGCGGCAAGGAGGTCATCTCCGTCGGCGAGCGCTGCCTGCTGGGCGCGAACTCCGGCATTGGCATCTCACTGGGCGACGACTGCGTCGTCGAGGCCGGCCTCTACGTCACCTCGGGCACGAAGGTCACCGTCTGGGGCGAGGTCGCCCGCCGCGCCGGCACCGACAACGGCCACCGCATCAAGGCCTCCGAGCTCTCCGGCCACAGCGGTGTGCTCTACCGCCGCAACTCCCTGTCCGGCGCCGTCGAAGCCACCCCGAGCGACTCGCGCCCGGTGGACCTCAACACGGCGCTGCACGAGAACTGATCCGACGCCTGCCGATCGCGGGGAGTTGTCCACGGACGGCGGTCGATGCTTATCGACGTCGCGGGTGGTGCGTGGCGGTAATTCCCGCCCTGGCGAGCGAACCTAGGCAGGCGGCATTTCCGCGACGATGCGGGTCCCCTGGCGCGGCTTCCGGAAGGCCCAGAGCTTGTTTACCAGGAAGTTGACGGGCATGGCGACGATGATGGAGATCGCGGTCGCCCAGTAGAACTTGGTCCGCAGCCCCGTGGAGTCGTCGAAGATCTCCGGCGAGAGGGCGAGGGGGGAGGTGGGGTTCATGAGCAGCGTCGCCACGATCTGGCTGACGAGGAAGGCTCCGATCCCGGTGAGCAGGAAGGGGAAGAAGCCCCGCCACCAGGTCCGCTGCGGCAGTCCCCGGAAAGTCCAGCTGCGGTTGAGCTGGTAGTTCCAGGTGTTGGCGACGAGGAAGGCGATGGTCATGAAGATGTTGAACCAGCGGATGTTGAAGTCCGTGCCCAGGAGCGGGAGGAAGACGTCGTGCTCGGAGATGCCGGCGGTCCACCCGGCGATCTTCTTCGACGCCACGCTCACGATGAGATTGACGATCGTGCCCGACCCGCCGACCAGGCCGAACATGAGGAACTGCCGGGCGGTGTTCTGGATCCGGGCGAGTGATCGCGCCCTCTCCGACGAGCTGCCCCGTGTGCCTTCGGAACTCACGGAACCTCTTTCTCCGATAACCATGACTGTCGTCCCAGTTTAGCCCCACCCCGGGTCGGCGACGTGAAAGGCCCGTCGTCGTCGGCTGTGAGGATCTGCAAAGGATACGGCCACCGCGCGCAGGTGCAGCGGTGTGGAGTAGTCGTGGAGCCGGAGCCCGCGGTCGAGAGGGTAGGTGTCATCGCCCTCAACGGGCATGCCCAGGTGGTTGAGCAGGGCGCGGATCTGGTGGGTGTGGCCGGTGACGGGGCGCGCCTCCACCTCGCGGTCCCCTATCCGGCGCAGCCACGTCAGCGTCGGGCGACCGCCCTCCCCCACGCTCACCTGCCGCACGCCCGGGGTCTTGAGCATCGTCACGTCGTACGCCTCCCACTCCTCCGACACCCCGACAGTGCCGACCACCCGCGCCCGGTAGAGCTTGTCCACCGCGCGCTCCTGGAAGAGGCGCTGGTAGGCGCCGCGCGTCGCCGCCCGGCGCGAGCAGACCACCAGACCGGAGGTGAGCCGGTCGAGGCGGTGCAGGGGGACGATCTCGTCCTCGCCGAACTCCACCCGCAGGCGGGTCTGCACCGTCTCTCGGACGAGGCGGCCGTTGCTCGTCGTCGGCAGGAAGCCCGGCTTGTCCACGACGATGAGGTCGGCGTCGGCGAAGACCACCGAGTAGTCGAAGGGGATCGGTTCCTCCGCCGGCACCTCGGGGTGGAACCACGCCGGCTGCGGACGGTCCAGGACCGCCCCGGGAGGCAGGAGGGTCCCCCGCGCGAAGGGGGCGTCCCCGGCCTCCCCCGCCCAGTACGCGCGGTCGGCGGGGACCACCCCGCGGAGGATGACCCGGCGGGGGGAGATTCCCTCGCGGGCCGGGAGGGGGGCGTCAGGCACGGGTGGTGAGGCGGGCGGCGGCGGCGTCGATACGCTCGTCGGTGCCGGTGAGCGCCATGCGGATGTACTGCGTGCCGCGGGGGCCGTAGAAGTCCCCGGGGGCGACGAGGATGCCGCGGGCGGCCAGCCAGTCGACCGTGTCGCGGCCGTTCTCGCCGCGGGTGGCCCAGAGGTAGAGGCCGGCCTCGGAGTCGTCGACGGTGAACCCGGCGTCGATAAGCGCGCGGAGGAGGACGGCCCGACGGCGGGCGTAGACGAGTCGTTGCGCGGCCTCCTGCCCGTCATCCTCCAGGGCGGCGATCATGGCCTGCTGGATGGGACCGGGCACCATGAGGCCGAGGTGCTTGCGCACCTCGAGGAGCTCGGCGATGAGCGCCGGGTCACCCGCAAAGAAGCCCGCCCGGTAGGAGGCGAGGTTGGAGGTCTTCGACAGGGAGTGGATGGCGATGAGGCCGGTGTGGTCGCCGTCGCACACGCGCGGGTCGAGGATGGACACCGGCGGCTGTGCATCGTCCCAGCCCAGCCCGAGATAGCACTCGTCGGAGGCGACGATGACCCCGCGCGAGCGCGCCCAGTCGACGACCTTGCGCAGGTGCTCGACGCCGAGCACCTTGCCCGTCGGGTTGGACGGCGAGTTGAGGAAGAGCAGGTCCGGGGTCTCGGGGCCGATCTTGAGCAGGGAATCCGCCCGCAGGATGCGGCTCTCGCTGAGCAGGCCCGCGACCTCGTAGGTGGGGTAGGCGACCTCGGGGATGACGACGAATCCGCCGCGGATACCCAGCAGCGTGGGCAGCAGCGCGATGGCCTCCTTCGTGCCCACGACGGGCAGCACGGCGTCGGGGCGCACGCCCTCCATGGAGTAGCGGCGCACCAGGGCGGCCGCGATCGCCTCCCGCAGTTCCGGCGTCCCGGCGGTCAGCGGGTAGCCGGGGGCGGCGGCCGCCTCGGCGAGCGCCAGCTGGATGCCGGGGGCCACCGGGTCAACCGGGGTGCCCACGGAGAGATCGACGATGCCGTCGGGGTGGGCCGCGGCGCTCGCCTTCGCGGCGGCCAGCGTGTCCCACGGAAACTCCGGCAGCCGGGCGCCCCACGGCGTGCGGACCACGGACTACTCCTGGTTCTGCGGGGGCAGCGCGGCGACGAAGGGGTGGTCCTTGTCCACGGGACCCGTCTTGGCGGCGCCGCCCGGGGAACCCAGGTCGTCGAAGAAGGCGACGTTGGCGTTGTAGTACTGGTCCCACTCCTCGGGGACGTCATCCTCGTAGAAGATGGCCTCCACGGGGCAGGCGGGTTCGCAGGCACCGCAGTCGACGCACTCGTCGGGGTGGATGTAGAGCATCCGCTTGCCCTCGTAGATGCAGTCGACCGGGCACTCCTCGACGCAGGAGCGGTCGAGGACGTCCACACACGGCTGGGCGATGATGTAGGTCATGGGTGTCGGGCACTCCTAGTAGAACCACAATGAGAACTGGTTGATCGGAAACAGTATGTCACTTACCCCGCACGAGCGGCCAGACGCCTCCGGCGACACCTGCGAAAAGCAGCAGCACGGCACGAATATTACTGCCCAGCAGTTGATCCCCGGTCACCACGACCCCCATCATGAGCGCCCCGTAGCCCGCCAGCCACACGTAGAGCGGGATCGCCGCGACGAGCGGCTCCGGGTTCCACAGGCGGGCGGTGCGGGTGAGCACCATGTTGAACAGGAAGGCCAGGGGGATGGTGTAGGGCACGGCCAGGCGCGCCCCGCCGGGCAGCGTGACCCACGTCCCCAGGTACACCACCTGCAGGAGCACGGCGATGAGGGCGGCCACCGACAACCAGACCAGCCCGCCGACGGCCTCGCCGCGGCTGAAATCCGTGCGCACGAACCCCCCGCTCACGCCAGGAACTCCGGGAGGGATCCGGCGCCGAGCTGGTAGTACTCGGCCGCCAGCAGCGGCTGGGCATGGAGGTTGGACAGCGCCCACACGGGGTCCGCGCCCTGCCCCCATGCCGCCCGCGGGTTGGTGGCCGAGACGGAGCCGTCGGCGAACCAGATCTGCGTGGCATGGGCGCGCATGGCCTCCCGCTTGGCCGCCAGTGCGGCCGCGTCGAGCGGCACCACCACATCGTGCTTATCGACGCCCTGGTTCTCCAGGTACTCCTCCGAGGGCAGGGTCCAACCCTCCGGCACCCGGGAGATCGCCGCGACGCCGGCCCGCATCTCGGCCAGCGGCGAGACGGTCCACAGGATGGTCCCCGGCGCGGCGGCGTGGGTGATCTCGTGGGCGCGGATGTGGTCGGGGTGCCCGTAACCGCCGTCGGGGCCGTAGGTGATGACGAGGTCCGGGCGCTCTGCCGCGAACAGCTCCGCCAGCAGCTCGACGGCCGCCTCCCCGGAGTTGACGAAGGCCCGCGGGTTGGTGTGGGCGGGGCTGCCCGCCATGCCGGAATCCCGGAAGCGGCCGGCCCCGCCGAGGAAGGTGCCGCGCACCCCGAGGATGTCCAGGGCGCGGGCGAGTTCACCGATGCGGAAGCCGCCGAGCTGATCGGCGTGGTCGTTGCTCAGGTGCGCGTAGGGCTCCCCGATGACCTCCCCCTCCTCCCCGAGGGTGCAGGTGACCACGAGGACGTCGGCGCCGCGGCGGGCCAGGTCGTAGAGGGTGCCGCCGGTGGTGATGGCCTCGTCGTCGGGGTGGGCGTGGACGGCCACCACGCGGCGGCCGACGAGATCACGGGTGGTCATTGCTTCCTCCAGCTCGCGACCGTCGACAAGCCGGCGGTCCAGTTCTCCAGATTCGGATCCGGTCCCACGATACCTTCGCCCAGCACGAGCATCCGCCGTTCCCCGAGCAGGGGCACGCTCACGTGCTCGCGGGCGGTGGTCTCCGCGAAGTAGGCCTCCCCCTCGTCGAGGGGGACGGACCCGGCGATGAGGCCCTCGGCCATGCCCTGGGTGTCGGCGGCGCAGTAACCGGAGAGGTTGCCGGCGCGCGGGGCGTCGGGGGTGGCCGGGCACAGCCACCGGCCGGCCAGCTCCAGCGGCCCGCTCTCGGCGCGCTGCCACGCGATGACCGCGTCCACTTCGCCGCCGGGCAGCTGCGCCCCGGTGAGGTCGGCGAGATCGGAGGTGACCATCTCCGCGGCGACCTCGAAGTGGGAGAGCCGGTCGACGATGGTGCGGGCCGCGGCCAGGGAGGTCTCGTCGGCGGGGTCGACGCCGATGCGCAGCGGGCGTTCCAGGCCGGGCAGCAGCTCCGGCGGGCCCTGCTCGAGGGCGCGGGCGGGCAGGTGGGCGGGGACGGCGAGGTCGGCGCTCCGGCCGGCGGCGAGGCGGGCGGTGAGGGGGACGTCGATAAGCGAGTGCAGTTCGGCGCGCACCGCATGCTCCGCGAGCAGCGGCGAGGACACGGACATGGTGAGCGTGAGCTCTCGCGGTTGGTCGATGAGGCGGACCTGGGTGTCGCGCATGAGGCGGTAGGAGTCGACACTGGTCTCCCCGGGGATGGTGTCCAGGAAGTGGAGCTGGCCGCTGCGCAGCTGCTCGACGCCCTGCGTGACGGTGCGCACCTCCTGGAAGGTGACGCGGTCGGTGGCGGCGGGGTCCGCCCCCCAGAAGCGGTCGTTGCGGTTGAGGGTGACCATGCCGCGGGAACGGTCCACCCGCTCGATGGAGTAGCGCCCGCCGGAGGCCGGCACGCCCTCGGCGAAGCCGCTGCCGAAGCGCGCGCGGTCGCCCTGCATCACGTGGCTGGGCAGGAGGTAATCGAACATCTCCCGCCAGTCGGCCACCGGGGTGGCGAAGTCCACGTCGACGGTGCGGCCGTCGGCGCTGGTACGGATGGCGTCGATGGCGCGGTACCCGGCGGGGTCGATGACCCCGGGGGTCTCCGTCATGCCCTGCCACAGGTAGCGGAAGTCCGCCCCGGTGATGGGGGTGCCGTCCGACCACTGCGCCGCCGGGGAGATGACGTAGCGCACGGTCTGCGCGACGGTGCCCGGCAGCGGCTCTACCTCCCCGGCGGAGGTGAGCAGGTTGGTGTCCATGACGTCCTCCCGGAAGGTGCTCGGCAGGACGAGCGCCGCCAAAGACCGGGTGAAGGTGGAGTCGTGGGACTGCAGGTGCGGGTTGAAACCGGCCGGCAGCGGATCGATGCCCACGGAGATGACCTGGTCGCGGCGGGAGGGCGCCTGCGTGCTGGTGGGTGCCGCCGAAGAGGTGACCGGGGTGGGCTCCGCTTCCTCGACCGGGGGCGGGCCGGGGTTCGCGGCGCAGGCGCCCAACGTGGCGGCGAACAGGAGGACGGGGAGCAGGCGGGCTTTCACACTGTCGATTATGTACCAGCGTTCTCGCGCAGCGCGGACGCCAGGGCGAGGACCACCGCACCGGACAGGACGAGCAGGCCGAGGGCCCAGCGCAGATCGGTGGCCGTCGACAGCGCCCCCAGCACGGGGCTGGTGGCGAGGAATCCGACGCGCATGAGCCAGCCGACGGCCGTGACCCCGGCCCCCTCGGAGATCCCGGGCAGGCGGGCGGCGGCGGCGAAGGCGCTGGGGACGATGGTGGCGCAGCCGAAACCGGCCAGGGCGAAGCCGACGTAGAGCAGCGGGGGCGCGGTGGCGGCCATGACGAGCGCGCCGCCGACCGCGATGCACAGCCCCCCGACCCGGGCGACGGCCGCGCGCCCGAAGGCGTCGATGAACCGGTCGCCGGTGAAACGGCCGACGGTCTGGGCGGCGAGGACGACGGTGAAGGCCACTCCCGCTTGTCCGAGCTCGACCCCGGCCAGTTCCACGGAGGCGAGTCCGGCCCAGTTGTTGGCGATGTCCTCGGTCATGATGCCGGCGGTGGCCACCACGGAGACCGGCAGGGTGATCCACATGATGCGGCCCATGCCGACCCGCCTTCCGGCACCCCCGGACGCCGTCTGCGGCGTTGCCGCCGGCACCCGGCCCGTCAGCCACACGCCGAGCGCGACGGCGAGGATGAGTACCGCCGCCACGGCCGTGAGGTGCACCCGGATGTCGAGTCCGCGGCTGGCGGCCAGGGTGCCGCCGAGGCCGCCGGCCACCGCCCCCAGGGACCAGCAGGCGTGCATGGAGGAGAGAATGGAGCGGCCGAAGGCCGATTCGACGCGCACGCCGGCGACGTTCTGGGAGACGTCGATGACGGCGTCGAGAAGCCCGATACCGCCGATGAGCAGCGCCAGCACCACGGCGGAGGGCGCCCACCCGACGGCGGCGAGGAGCAGGGCGACGGCTACGGTGCCCCAGAAGACGACCGGCCGGGGGCCGAAGCGGGTGACCGCCAGGGAGGGCAGCACCGTCGACGCCAGGGAACCGACCGCGACGGCGGCCACCATGAGGCCGAAGCTGAAGTCATCGAGCCCCCACTGCGCCTTGATGGTCGGGTACCAGGGCAGGACGGACGCCAACGCAGCCCCGTTGGTGGCGAACATGAGCGCGACACCCGCGGGGCTGCGGAAAGAGGTAGAACGAGCCAATTACTTGTTGAGGGCCTTCTCACGGGAGCGGGCGCGGGCGCGCTCCGTGGCGTTGAGGACGACCTTGCGCACGCGCAGGATGTCCGGGGTGACCTCGACGCACTCGTCCTGGCCACAGAACTCCATGGCCTCGTCGAGGGAGAGGACATGCGCCTTGGCGAGGGTGACGGTGGTGTCCGCGGAGGCGGCACGCATGTTCGTCAGCTTCTTCTCGCGGGTGATGTTGATGTCCATGTCCTCGTCGCGGTTGTTCGCGCCGACGACCATGCCCTCGTAAGCCTCGGTGCCCGGCTCGACGAAGAAGTTGCCGCGGTCCGCCAGCTGCTGCAGGGCGTAGGAGGTGATCTGGCCGGAACGGTCGGCGACGAGGGAACCGGTCGCGCGGTCCTTGATCTCGCCAGCCCACGGGCGCTGCTCGATGGCGTAGGAGTTGGCGATACCGGTACCGCGGGTCTCGGTCATGAAGGTGGTGCGGAAACCGATGAGGCCACGGGCCGGGACGTCGAACTCCATGCGGACCCAGTCGCCGGAGCCGGTGTCCATGGACACCATCTGGCCCTTGCGGGCGGCCATGAGCTGCGTGACCGCGCCCTGGTGCTCGGAGGGGACGTCGATCACCATGCGCTCGAAGGGCTCGTGCACGGTGCCGTCGATGACCTGGGTGACCACCTGCGGCTTGCCGACGGTCAGCTCGAAGCCTTCGCGACGCATCGTCTCGACGAGGACGGACAGGGCCATCTCGCCACGGCCCTGGACCTCCCAGGCGTCGGGACGCTCGGTGGGCAGGACGCGGATGGAGACGTTACCGATGAGCTCCTGGTCGAGGCGGGTCTTGACCATGCGGGCGGTGAGCTTGTCGCCGCCGCCGCGACCGGCCATCGGGGAGGTGTTGACGCCGATGGTCATGGAGATGGCGGGCTCGTCGACGGTGATGCGCGGCAGGGCCACCGGGTTCTCCGGGTCGGCGAGGGTGTCGCCGATCATGATCTCGTCGATGCCGGAGATCGCGGCGATGTCACCGGCGATCACCTCGCCCTCGGCGGGGACGCGGGTGGTGCCGACGGTGCGCAGCAGCTCCGCGATGCGGACGTTCTTGGTGTGCGGGTTGCCCTCGTCGTCGTAGTGGATCCAGGCGACCTGCTGGCCCTTCTTCAGGCTGCCCGCGTGGACGCGGACCAGGCCGATACGGCCCAGGAAGGAGGAGGAGTCGAGGTTGGTCACGTGCGCCTGCAGCGGGGCGTCGACGTCGGCGGATGGCTCCGGGAGGACGTCGTAGATGACGTCGAAGAGGGCCTGCAGGTCCTCGGCGTCGGGGGCGACACCGTTGCCCGGGTTCTCGGTGGAGGCCTTGCCCTCACGGCCGGAGGCGTAGAGCACCGGCAGGTCGAGCAGGGTCTCGGCGGCGGCGGCCGCCTCCTCGTCCTCGAGGCCGGAGGCGAGCTCGAGGAGCAGGTCCTGGGCGTCCTCGACGACTTCGTCGATGCGTGCGTCGGCGCGGTCGGTCTTGTTCACCAGGATGATCACGGGCATCTTGGCGGCCAGGGCCTTGCCCAGCACGAAGCGGGTCTGCGGGAGCGGGCCCTCGGAGGCGTCGACGAGGAGAACGACACCGTCGACCATGGACAGGGCACGCTCGACCTCGCCACCGAAGTCGGCGTGGCCGGGGGTGTCGATGACGTTGATGATGAGGTCGCGGCCGTCCTTGCCGGCACCCTTGCGGCGCACGGCGGTGTTCTTGGCCAGGATGGTGATGCCCTTCTCGCGTTCGAGGTCGCCGGAGTCCATCACGCGGTCAGTGACGCCACCGTGGTCGTCGAACACGCCAGACTGCTCCAGCATGGAGTTGACGAGGGTGGTCTTGCCGTGGTCGACGTGAGCGACGATGGCGACGTTGCGGAACTCAGGATGAGACACGAGTGGGCTGCTCCTACAAAAAAGGGGTCGCGGCCACGGGCTCCTTACAGCACACGGGGACGCGATACATGAACAGCCCTTGACGATACTCGTCCAGGCCCGTTCGCGCACCATCGAGTGGCCCGGGCCACGCGGCTATGCGGGGCACTCCGGGTGGAAGTCAGCAAGACGGACGACTTCATTCACCACTGGTTCCTCCGTGGGCCCCGCATCTTTATTCCACACGTTGATGATGGCCTCGCCGGGCGACAGCGACTCCAGGACCGTGCGGGAGGCCGACTCCTGCTTGATCACCTCCATTTTCCGGGAGGTGGTGCCGTCGGTCTCCGGGCTGATGATCATGATGTGAGCGGGGTTCGGCGGCTCCGAGAGGGGCTGCTCCGCCCGCCACGGCGCCTGCGGCCTGCTGAGATTGACCTCGAACCTCCCGGTCTGCGGCTGATCGGTGACGATGCGTCCGAGAGTGGGATTCGGCTCTCCCCCGAGCAGTTCCCGCCCCTGGACGATCTGGACGGCCGTGACCCGGTACTGACAGGCCTCGATGTGGGCGATCACATCGCCGGCGTCATTCATTCCCACGGCGAAGCCGCCGCGATAGTCAAAGTCATTCATGTTGATGTAGTTGCCGCACGACACGACCGTGAGCGCCCCCACCACGAGGACGGCCGATCGGCGGAGCCAGTTCATGCCCTCCACACTACGTCGCTGTTCACCCCGCATTTCCCCGGAAATGTAACGAAAGCGTCTCGGTCCCCGACAAGAGAAGTAACCGGGATTTCTCCATTCCGGTTGATTCTGTCACGCAAGTGAATATTGTTGGGTAGCGAAACTACTGTTACTCAAGTTACGTTTGTTACTGGCGCGCCGCGGGGCGGGCCGTTTCATCCGCAACCATGCCCCCGAGATCACCCCGGAAGAGAGACCGTCAGTGGGACACACCGCACGCAGCGACCTGATGAGGAAGGCGTCCGCCACCCTTATCGCCGTCGCACTCAGCACCGTCGGCACCCTGCTCACCGTTCCCACCGCCCAGGCCGCTCCCCTCCCCGATCTCTCCAGCCACAACCCCCTCGACGAGCTCGGTCGCCCCACCGCGCGCACGCAGGCGGAGATCCGCAACCTGGCCGCCCAGCCGTGGATGCCCGCCGACGTGCGCAACATGCTCCTCTCCGCGCTGGCCTTCACCGCCGGCGAGAACGGCGAGGGGGGCCCGCAGCTGCCGGAGAACGGCCCGGCCTTCACGCAGTTCTACTGGCCGACCGTCTCGGGATCCTGCATCGGGGGCAACCTCGACGCCGTCGGCACCGCCATCGCGGTCCCCGGCCCCGCGGAGATCCCCGCCCCCGGCGCCGCCGCCGGGCAGACCGCCTTCGTCTTCACCGCCCTGGGTACCGCGCCGGCCGCGGCCACGCAGGGCGGCATGCACGTCAACTGGGTCAACATCAACACGCTGCAGCACGGCGCCGTCCCGCTGGGCAACCACGGCATCAACCCCGAGGGCCCGGCCACCCTGTCCGGCACCGCCGACACCGGCCACGGCACCGTCGTGGCCATGGTCTCCGGACGGGTGCACACCGCGGACGGACCCTGCGATTTCATTCCCACAGCCGCCATCATCGATGCGAGGTAACAGTCATGTCTGCTGATCTGCACCCGGTCAAGGAAGAGACCTTCAACACCACCGACCGGATCAACATCGATCCGAAGGGCCACCTCCGTGAGGTGGACACCTTCCGGGTCACCGATTTCGGCCTCTACATGGCCCGCGGCGCCAACCACCCGCGCTTCGGCTACCTCGAATCGTGGCTGCTGCCGAAGCTGGGGCTGCGCGCCAACATCTTCCACTTCCGGGAGGGCGTGGAGGAGCGGCAGGACTTCTACTTCGACGTCGCCGACATCCAGGTCCGCGACGGCGTGTGGTCCACCCGCGACCTCTACGTCGACCTCATCTCCGTCACCGGGGAACCCATCGACGTCCAGGACATCGACGAGCTCGCCGCCGCCACCTCCGCCGGGCTCATCTCCGCCGAGGACGCCGAGCGGGCGATCGACACCACCCTCACCGCCGTGGAGGGCATCACCCGCCACCGGGACAACGCCATGGACTGGCTGCGCACCCTCGGCATCGAGCTGACCTGGGCCAAGAACGTCACCCTCGTCCCCGCTGAGCAGGGAAAATAGTTACCACATTGTTGTGATGCGCACCACTTTCCCGGGTAGATTAGGAAGCATCAACCCGAGAGGAAAGGACGCACCATGAGCGACGAGAAGCACACCTGGGAGTTCCCGGAGGACAAGCCTTTCAAGCACAACCATCCGGAGAACGTGGGCAAGGAGACCCCCGAGCAGCTCGAGGAGCTGCCCGAGGAGTGGGGTCAGCAGTCCTTCCCCGCCAGTGACCCGCCCGCCAACTACTGATGCCGGCGACGATCTACCACAATCCCCGCTGCTCGAAGTCCCGCCAGGCGCTGGAGCTCCTGCGCGAGCGGGGCGTCGAGCCGCGGATTGTCTGTTACCTGGAGGAGACGCCGGACGTCGAGAAGCTCCGGGAGCTTATCGACGCCGCGGGGATCACCGTCCACGACGCCATCCGCACCCGGGAGGCGGAGTACCAGGAGCTCGGGCTCACGCCCGAGACCCCCGAGGAAGAACTGCTCGCGGCCATGGTGGCCCACCCCCGCCTCATCGAGCGGCCTTTCGTGGTCACCGACAAGGGCGTGCGAATCGCCCGCCCCACCGAGGCGATCCTCGACATTCTTTGAGTCGGCAGGCCCGCTACCAGCCCAAACCCATCACATGCTTGAAATGTGATGGGTTTTGACGTTTCCTCGGAAATACACCCCCACCGACAGGAGACAGACCATGAAGATCGCCATCGTCGGCGCCACCGGCAACCACGGCACCGCCCTGCTCCGCGCCCTCCACGACACCCCGGAGATCACCGGGATCGTCGGCATCGCCCGCCGCCTACCTGAGGAGGAGCCTCCCTACGCGGGAGTGGAGTGGCACTCCATCGACATCGCCGGCGCCACCCCGGAAGAGGAGGCCGTCGCCGCCCTCAGCGCCGCCTTCGCGGGTGCCGACGCCGTCGTCCACCTCGCCTGGCTCATCCAGCCCAACGAGCGCCGCGAGCTGCTGCGGCGCGTCAACGTCGAGGGCACCGCGCGCGTCGCCCGGGCCGTCGCCCAGGCGGGGGTCCCGCACCTGCTGGTCGCCTCCAGCGTGGGCGCCTACTCCCCCGACGCCGCCCGCTCCGGCGCTGCGGAGCCCCCGCTGCGCGACGAATCCTGGGCCACCGGCGGGGTCGAGTCCTCGCACTACAGCGTGGACAAGGCCGCGCAGGAGGAGGTGCTGGACGCATTTGCGGCGGCACACCCGGACATCCTGCTCACCCGCCTCCGCCCGGGCCTGACCTTCCAGGCCGACGCTGGTTCGGAGATCCACGGCTACTTCCTCGGCCCCCTCGTCCCGGTGCGCGCCCTGCGCGCGGGCCGCCCGCCCATCCTGCCCGTGCCCAAGGGGATCCGCCTGCAGGCCGTTCACGCCGATGACCTGGCGCGGGCCTACGTGGCGGCGATCCTGCGGAAGGTCGGCGGGGCCTTCAACATCTGCGCCGACGATGTCCTCGGCCCCCAGGAGCTGGCCGACGTCATCGATCACGGCCGCTTCGTCGAGCTCTCCCCCGCCCTCGTCCGCGCCGGACTGCTCGCCGCCCACAAGGCGGGCACCGTACCGGCCGACGCCGGGTGGCTCGACATGGGCCTCGAGGTCCCCCTCATGGACAACTCCCGGGCCGCCGCCGAGCTGGGCTGGCGCCCCACCGTCTCTGCCGCCGACGCGCTCAGCGAGCTTCTCGACGGCATGATCGCGGGCCGCGGGCTGCCCTCTCCCCCGCTGCGCCCGCGGGACAAGGACGAGCGCCTCCACCCGGCCACCGGGGCGCGCACCGGGCACGGCGCGGCCGCCGGCGGGGAGACCGTCCCCGAGCACTACACCAAGGATCTGCTCGAGCTCTACCTCTCCGACCACCTCACCGGGGCGACGGCCGGGGTCAACCGCATCGAGAAGATGGCCGCCGACTACATCGACACCCCCATGTTCGCCGAGCTCTCGGGCGTCGCCGCCGAGATCCGCTCGGACCGCGAGCTGCTGCGCACCGTCATCGCCGATCTCGGCCTGGCCCGCAAGCCCTACCGACAGGCCGTGGCCTGGGTCGGCGAACGGGTCGCCCGCCTCAAGTCCGACGGCCGCGTGCTCGAGCGCTCCCCCATGACAATGCTGCTCGAGGCCGAGCTCATGCGCTCCGCCGTCAACGGCAAGCTGGGCGGCTGGGAGACCCTCCGGGAGCACGCCGAGGGGCTGGGCCTCGACCCGCAGGTCTTCGAGGACCTCATCGATTCCTCCCACCGCCAGCTGCGGACCCTGGAGAAGGTCCACGCCTATGCGCGCGAGCGCGCCCTGCGCGACAACCGTGACACGTTCTGGGACTGATGAGTAGACTCGCATACAGGAAGTGACGCCCGTCACTTAGAGCGAAAGGAAAAGTCATGAGCAACGACCCCCAGAACCCCGACCTCGACGACACCCGCTTCGCCGAGGAGACCGACCCGGGCAACCCCGGCAAGCGTGACGGAGCCAGCGAGGAGGACCTCGTCGAGGAGTTCGAGAAGGAGTCCTTCCCGGCCTCCGACCCGCCGGCCAACTACTGATGAATGCCCGGCTCGTCGCCGACCTCGCCACCGCCCACGGGTACACCGTGGCGGTGGCGGAGTCATTGACGGGCGGCACCCTCTCCGCCGAGCTGGCCGCCGTCGAGGGTTCCTCGGACTGGTTCGCCGGCGGCCTCGTCGCCTACCAGACGGCCACCAAGGTGGCGGTGCTCGGTGTTCCGGCCGGGTGCCCGGTCATCTCCGCGCAGTGCGTATCGACGATGGCCTCCTCCCTCGCCGACCTCCTGTCCGCCGATGCCGTGGTGAGCGTGTCCGGGGCGGGCGGCCCTGCAGGCCAGGACGGCGAGCCGCCGGGCACGACGTGGTTCGCCACGCTCGTGCGCGGGCGGGCCCGTGCGGAGCGGCGGCACTTCCCCGGCACACCCGAGGAGGTCCTGGCCGCCGCCCGGGCCTGCGCCCTGCGGCTACTCGCTGAGGAGATGGCCTAATCCTCGGAGACGGACTCCAGGAATTCGCCGACGGTGGCATCCGACATGGCGCGGGCGATGTCGGCCTGGGCCAGCATGCCGACGAGCTGGGTGCCGTCGAGCACCGGCACACGCCTGATCTGGTGCTCCTTCATCACGGCGAGGACCTCCTCGGCGGAGTCCTCGGGGGCGACGGTGATGAGGGTGGCGTCGATAAGCTCCCCGACGGTGACCGCCGTGGGATCGCGGCCCTCGGCGAGGGCGGTGACGACGATGTCGCGGTCGGTGATGATGCCGACGACGCGGCCCTCCCCGTCGATGACGGGGAGGGATCCGACGTCGGCGTCACGCATGTGCCGGGCGGCCACCTCGAGGGTGTCGGCGGAGTCGACGGCGACGACGTCGGTGCTCATGAGGTCTCGGGCGGTGGTCATGACAGCTCCTTCGGGGTGAGTGGATGGTACATGCAGAATCCTACCTGTAATCCACGTCACACCGTCAGTGCTCGACGAGCCCCAGATTCTCTCCCGTGCCCAGCTCGATGTTGAGGCCCGGCACCGAGTTGATGAGGTCGCGGGTGTACTCCTCCTGCGGATCCGCGAAGATCTCGTCGGAGGTGCCCTGCTCGACGACGGCCCCCTGCTTCATCACGACGATGTCGTCGGCGGTCTGCCGGACCACCGCGAGGTCATGGGTGATGAACAGGTAGGACAGGTCCAGCTCATCCTGCAGATCGGCCAGCAGGCGGATGATCTGGTTCTGCACGAGCACGTCGAGGGCGGAGACCGCCTCGTCGAGCACGAGCACCTCGGGGCGCAGCGCCAGGGCACGCGCGATGGCGATGCGCTGGCGCTGGCCGCCGGAGAGCTCGTTGGGGAAACGGCGCATCGCGGAGCGCGGCATGGCCACCATGTCGAGCAGCTCGGCGACGCGCGCCTCCCGCTCCTTCCGGCTGCCCACCTTGTGCAGCGCCAGAGGCTCCTCGATGCAGCGGTAGATGGAGAACATCGGGTCGAGGGAGCCGTAGGGGTTCTGGAACACCACCTGCATCTTGCGGCGCATGTTGAACAGTTCGCGGTTGCTCAGCGTCGACAGGTCGGTGCTCTTGTAGTACACCTTGCCGCTGGTGGGGTCGAGCAGGTTGAGCACCATGTTGGCCACGGTGGACTTGCCCGAGCCAGACTCGCCCACCAGCGCCAGGGTGGTGCCCTTGCGCAGGGTGAAGGAGACATCGTCGACGGCGGTGTTCTCGCCGAAGACCTTGGTCAGGTTCTCGACGCGGATGACCTCCTCCGTCTTCTCCTCCCGCCCCTGGGCCACCAGCTCCGTGGATTCGACGCCGGCGGCCAGCGCCGACTGGATACGGGCCGAGGCCAGCGAGGGCGCGGCCTTGACCAGGCGGCGGGTGTAGGGGTGCTGCGGGTCGCGGAGAATCTGCAGGGAGGGACCGGATTCGACGATGCGCCCGCGGTGCATGACCACGAGGTGCTCGGCACGCTCGGCGGCCAGGCCCAGGTCGTGCGTGATGAACAGCACGGCCGTGCCCAGTTCCTCCGTCAGGCCCTGGAGGTGGTCGAGGATGCGCTTCTGCACCGTCACGTCGAGGGCCGAGGTGGGCTCGTCGGCGATGAGCAGCTTGGGGCGCGCCGCCAGGCCCATGGCGATGAGCGCACGCTGGCGCATGCCGCCGGAGAACTCGTGCGGGTACTGCCGGGCGCGGCGCTCCGCGTCGGGCAGACCGGCCTCCCCGAGCAGCTCGGCGACGCGGGGCTTCACCTCCGAGCCCTTGACCACGTCATTCGCCTTGAGGGACTCGCCGATCTGCGTCCCGATGCGCCACACCGGATTGAGATTCGACATCGGATCCTGCGGGACCAGGCCGATCTGGGAGCCGCGGAACTTCTGCATCTCCTTGTCGCTCAGGCCGGTGATGTCCTGGCCGTCGAAAAGGATCTGCCCGCCGGTGACGCGGCCGGTGCCCGGCAGGAGGCCGAGGATCGACATCGCCGCGGTCGACTTGCCGGAGCCGGACTCGCCGACGATGGCGACGGACTGGCCCGGGTAGATCGTCATGTTGATGCCGCGGACGGCCTCGACGACGCCGGTGGAGGAGGTGAAGGAGATCTTGACGTCCTTCATCTCGAGAAGAGGGGTGCTCATCGCTTCCTCGCCTTCGGATCGAGGGCGTCACGGACGACGTCGCCGAGCATGATGAAGCTCAGGACGGTGAGCGCGAGCGCCATGGCCGGATAGAACAGGACCATCGGTTTGGTGCGCAGGGAGGCCTGCGCGGCGGAAATGTCCCCGCCCCAGGACACGATGGTCGGCGGGAGACCGATGCCCAGGAAGGACAGGGTGGCCTCCGCCACGATGAAGGTGCCCAGCGCCACGGTGGCGTAGACGATGATCGGGGCGGCCGCGTTGGGCATGATGTGGCTCGACAGGATCTTCATTCTCGACGCCCCGAGCGCCCGGGCCGCCGTCACGTACTCCTCGTTCTTCACGCTCATCACCGCGCCGCGGGTGATGCGGGCGATGTTCGTCCAGCCGAAGAGGCCGAGGACGAGCACCACGGTGATGATCGTGCGGTAGTCCTTGAACATCTGCATGACGACGATCGCGGCCAGCACCAGCGGGATGGCGAAGAAGACGTCCGTCAGGCGGGAGAGCAGGGTGTCGAGGATACCGCCGAAGAACCCGGCGAGCGCCCCGATGGCGGTGCCGATGAGCACCACGAGTGCGGTGGTGAGGATGCCCACGGCCACGGAGGCGCGGGCCCCGTAGATGGTGCGGGCGAAGATGTCGCAGCCCTGACGGTCGAAACCGAAGGGGTGCCCCGACTGCGGATCGCCGAGGGAGTTGGCCAGGGTGCAGGAGCGCGGGTCCACCGAGGTGAACAGCTGCGGGAACAGCGACATGAGCACCGCGACGAGGATGAGCGCCGCGGAGACCCAGAACAGCGGACGGCGGCGCAGGCTGCGCCACGCCTCGCCCCACATGGAGGCGGGCGCGGATTCGTCGGCGACGGCGTCGACGGCACCCAGGCCGGTCTCATCGGTCTCGGCGATGTAGTGGTCCTGGCCCGGGCGGGAGTGCAGGCGGTTCCCGGCGAGGATCTCGTCCTCGCCGGCCGGGTTGGCGACGTTTCTGTTGATGTCAGGCATAGCGGATCCTCGGGTCGAGAACGGCGTAGATCAGGTCCACGATGAGGTTGGCGACGATGTAGACGATGACGAGCACGGTGGTGAAGGACACCACGGTGGTCGGTTCGCCCTTGATGATCGCCTGGTAGATGGTGCCACCGACGCCGTTGATGGCGAAGATGCCCTCGGTGACGATGGCGCCACCCATGAGCGCGCCCAGGTCGGCACCGAGGAAGGTGGCCACCGGGATGAGCGAGTTACGCAGGACGTGGCGTCCCATGACCTGCCCGTTGCCCAGGCCCTTGGCGCGGGCGGTGCGGACGTAGTCGGCCCGCAGGTTCTCGCTGACGGACTGGCGGGTCAGCCGCAGCACGTAGGCGAAGGAGACGGCGCCGAGCACCACGGCGGGCATAAGCAGGGAGGTGAATGTCTCCCGCGAGCCCACCGTGACGGGGAGTATCCCCCATTTCACGCCGACGACGAACTGCAGCACGAAACCGATGACGAAGCTGGGGACGGCGATGACGATGAGCGAGAGGACGAGGACGGTGGAGTCGAAGATTCCGCCGCGGCGGACTCCGGCGATGACGCCGAAGATGATGCCGAACACGGCCTCGAAGGCCAGGGCCATGAGGGCGAGCTTGATGGTCACCGGGAAGGCCCGGGCCATGACGTCGGCGACCGGCTGTCCCGAGAAGGTGGTGCCGAAGTCGAGGGTGAGAATGCCCTTGAGGTAGAGCAGGTACTGGACGAGGAAGGGCTTGTCCAGGTTGTATTCCGCCTCGATGCGGGCGCGGGCGGCCTCGGAGAGGCCCCGGTCACCGCCGAGGGCCTGCACGGGGTCGCCGGGCATGAGGAAGACGAGTGCGTAGATGAGCAGGGTGGCGCCGAAGAACACCGGGATCATCTGGAGCAGTCGTCGCCCGATATAGCGCAACATAACTAGTCCTTGTGGGTGGTGAGTAGGCAGACAGGCGGATACCCGTGTGACGCGCTGGGCGTCACACGGGTATCAGTCATCACAGTGAGTCAGCGTAGCGCTAGTTCTTGGTGACGTTGTAGTAGACCGGGACAGACTTCCAGGAGAAGACGACGTTGTCGACGTTGCCGGAGGAGCCGCCCGCCACGTTGGAGTACCACAGCGGGATGGCCGGGAGATCGACGAAGAGCATCTCCTGCGCCTCGTTGTACAGGCCGGCTGCGGTCTCCGGGGAGTCGGAGGCGGCAGCCTCGGTCAGCTTGGCGTCGAACTCCGGGTTGGAGTAGTCGCCGTCGTTGGAGCCGGCGCCGGTGCCGTAGAGCGGGCCGAGGAAGTTACCCGCGGACGGGTAGTCGGCCTGCCAGCCGGTACGGAAGGCACCCTGGATGGTGCGGCCGGTGACGTCGTCACGCAGGGACTTGAAGTCCGGGTAGGGGTTGCCCACGGCCTCGATGCCCAGGGTGTTGCGGATGGAGTTGGTCACCGCATCGACCCAGGCCTGGTGGCCGCCGTCGGAGTTGTAGGAGAGGGTGAACTCGCCGGACCACGGGGCGATGGCGTCGGCCTGGGCCCACAGGTCCTTGGCCTTCTCCGGGTCGTAGTCGAGGACGTCGTTGCCCACGATCTCACCGTCGTAGCCCGGGAGGACCGGGGAGGTGAAGTCGGTGGCCGGGGTGCGGGTGCCCTGGAAGATCGCCTGGGTGATCTCCTCGCGGTTGATGGCGTGGGACAGGGCCTGGCGGCGCAGCTGGCCCTCCTCGCCACCCCAGTGCTCGAGGCTCTCGGGGATGGTGAAGGACTGGAAGACGGCGGAGGGCTGGTTGACGGCGCGGTCGCCGAGCTCGCTCTCGAAGGTGGAGAAGGCGGTGTCCGGGATGGCGTCGAGAAGATCGAGGTTGTCGGCCAGGAGGTCGTTGTAGGCCGCGTCGAAGTTGGCGTAGAAGACGAACTTGATGCCGTCGTTCTGGGGGGCCCGGTCGCCGGTGTACTCCTCGTTGGGGACGACGGTGGCGTCCTGGTTGTGGTTCCACTCGAGCAGCCTGTACGGGCCGTTGCCGTTGGGGTTCTCCCCGAAGGCGGCCTCGTCCTCGAGGGCCTCGGCCGGCAGCGGGTAGAAGGCGGAGTAGCCCAGGCGCATCGGGAAGTCGGCCTCGGGCTGGTTGAGCTCGATGGTGAAGGTCTTGTCGTCGATGACCTGCAGGCCCTCCATCGACTCCGCGCCCTCTTCGTAGCCGAGGATGGGCTCGAAGAAGTAGGAGGACAGGTGGGCGTTCTTCACGGCGTGGTTCCACGCGTTGACGAAGTTCTCGGCCTTGACCGGGGTGCCGTCGGCGAAGGTCTGGCCGTCCTTGAGCGTGACGCGGTAGCCCTTCTCACCCTCCGGCTCGATGGACTCGGCGACTTCGTTGTGGATCTCGCCGTCGGCGTCGTAGTAGACGAGGCCGGAGTAGATGAGATCGACGAGTCGCCCGCCGCCCACCTCGTTGGTGTTCGAGGGGATGAGCGGGTTCTGCGGCTCGGTGCCGTTGGCGGTGACGTAGTTGTCGCCGCCGGAGCTGGCGCTGCCGCTGCCGGACGAGCCGTTGCCGTTGTCGCCGGAATCGGTGCAGGCGACCAGTCCGAACCCGAGCGTGGTGGCTGCGAGCAGGGCCAGAGTCTTCTTGGTGAGTGCCATGTGGCGGACCTCCAGGGTGGAATAACAGGGTCAGAAGTTAATCTGTCGTTCACGTTACCGCGTGACCGCCATCACCCTGCAGTTGTAATGAGACCGTTACCACCATGTTGCGTAGACAAAAGTAGTTAGTGTCACCTTTTATGCTGCTCAGTTGACTTTCATTCGCCGGGAGATATCTGTGAATATCACCCCCGCTACCCCCGAGCCACCCCCGCGCGCTTCCACTCCACCTCGGCGCCCAGATCCCCGAAACCCCGGGCGACGGCCTCCTCCCACTGCGCGACATCCGCGGCCGCGCACTCCAGATGGAGCAGCAGCACCCCGTCCCCGGCGATCATGTCCACCTCCGCCCCACTGGACCAGGAGATGTGGCCGCGCCCCTCGGCGGCGATCCACTCCGTCACCGCCACGGCGGCGAAACGGGACATCAGGGACGTGGCCAGACGCTGGGGGCGCTCGCAGCGCACGCGGGCGGTCGACGATGTGGTCATGGCCCTGACCCTACCTCAGCAGGGCATATAGCAGTTCATGCACGCGGACGTCGACGCCGTGCCGCGCGGCCACCCGACACACGGCCCCCACCTGGGCGTCGAGCTCATGCGGTCGCCCGGCCACCAGATCACGGTGCATCGAGCTCGTCGCCTCCGCTGGCATGCGATCGGCGAACGCCAGGGTGCGGGCGACGGCATCCTCCGACAGCGGCACCCCGTGGGCACGCCCCGCCGCATAAATCTCCGCCATGAGCGCCTCCAGGCTGGGCCGCAGCCGGGTCCGCAGCTCCCCCAACGGCGCCCGCGCCACGGCCCCCAGCGCCCCCGTCGTGGTGACGTACATCGCCTTCTCCCAGACGTCGACGTCGATGTCGCCGCGCGCCCGGGCGTCAATACCCGCCGCGCACAACGCCTCCACGAACGTATCGACGCCCCCCTCCCCCACGTCATAGGACATCGGCCCGCCGTGGAACTCCACCCGGCCCGGGCCGGTGTGGTGGAAGTAGCCGCGCACGACACCGGGGCGCACCCGCTCGGGGCCCACCACCGCGCCGACGAGGTCAGGCACCTCGACGGAATTCTGCGTGACGGCGACGAGGGCGGTGGCGGGCAGGGCGTCGAGAAGCACGGCGAGGTCGGTCTCGGCGGTGACCTTGACGGCCAACAGCAGGATGTCGATGTCGCCGGCCGCGGCCAGCGTCTCGACGACCTCCACCGCCAGCGGCGGCTCCTCGTTGAGGCGCAGGCCCTCCTCCCGCAGCACCCGCAACGTCTCCCCGCGGGCGATGAACACGACGTCGTGTCCCGCCTTGACGAGGGAACCCCCGAACCAGCCACCGACCGCCCCGACACCCAGCACCGCTATTCTCATGCGGCCATCCTAACGGGAGTAGGATTTGCCCATACTTCTCAGGAAAGGTGTGGACCCATGGCCGGAGGCCTCCTAGCCCTGCTCGACGACGTCGCCCTCATCGCCCGGGCCGCGGCCGCCAGCGTCGATGACGTCGCCGCCGCAGCCGGCAAGACCTCGATGAAGGCGGCGGGCGTCGTCGTCGACGATGCCGCCGTCACCCCCCGCTTCGTCACCGGCATCCAGCCCGCGCGGGAGCTGCCGATGATCTGGCGCATCACCAAGGGCTCGCTGTTCAACAAGCTGGTCATCATCCTGCCCATCGCACTGTTCCTCTCCTGGATCGCGCCGTGGGCGCTCACGCCGATCCTCATGATCGGCGGCACCTACCTGTGCTTCGAGGGCGCCCACAAGATCCTCCACAAGATCCGCGGGCACAAGGGCGACGCGGACAGCAACGCCCAGGGCCCGGACAAGACCCCCGCTGACGAGGACAAACTGGTCAAGGGTGCCATCACCACCGACCTCATCCTCTCCGCGGAGATCATGGTCATCTCCCTCAACGAGGTCGCCGACCAGCCCATCTCCTTCCGCGCCGCCGTCCTCGTCGTCGTGGCCATCGGCATCACCGCCCTCGTCTACGGCGCGGTGGGCCTGCTGGTGAAGATGGACGACATCGGCCTGCACATGGCCGAGCGCGGCGGACCCGGCGCCCGCTTCGGCCGCGGCCTGGTCACCGCGATGCCGAAGGTGCTCTCCGTCATCGCCGTCGTGGGCACCTTCGCCATGCTGTGGGTGGGCGGCCACATCATCGTCGTCGGGCTCGAGGAGTTCGGTTTCACCTGGCCCTATGAGACCATCCACGGCCTGGAGACCGCCGTCGGCGGCGGCTTCCTCGGCTGGGTGGTCAACACCTTCTGCTCGCTGCTCGTCGGCCTGGCCTGGGGCCTGGTCGTGGCGCTGGCCGTCGACGCGGTCAAGGGGCTGAGCGGATCGAAGGAGAAGGCGGCCCACTAGGCGACGGGGCGGCCCGCCTCCCGCCACTCCGGATAGCCCTCCTCCAGACGCCACGCCTCGTGACCCGCCTCCCGCAGGCGGGTCACGGCGTCTGCGGCGAAGACGCAGAAGGGCCCGCGACAGTAGGCGACGATCCGCGCCTCGGCGGGCACCTCCTCCACCCATGCCTCCACCTCCGCCGGGGGGACGTTGAGTGCTCCCTCGGCGTGCCCGGCGGCGAACTCCTCGGCGGGGCGGACGTCGATGAGCAGGATGTCCCCCGTCGCGGCCAGGCGGTCGAATTCGGCGAAGGTGAGGGGACGGGCCCCGGCGAAGAAGCCCTCACTGAGGGTGGTGATCTCCGCGAGGTGCGTGCGCGCCAGGCCCGCAACAGCCAGGTAGGTCGAGGCGACCTCGTCGTCGGCGATGCGGTAGACCCGCGAGGTGCCCTCCGCGCGGCGTTCCACCAGGCCCGCCGCCGCCAGGATCTGCAGGTGCCGCGAGGTGTTGGCCACCGAGGCCGCCACCTGCCGGGCGAGCGCCTCGACGCTGCGTTCCCCCTGGAGCAGGATGTCCATGATCTCGATGCGCTTGGCGTTGCCCAGGGCGGCGCCGACGCGGGCGATGTGGCCGAAGGCGGAGTCCTTGAAGTCGCGGGCGGGTTGCGGTGCCATGCCCCCCATCGTACTGTTCAACTACTTCGTTGAATAGTTGAGGATACTGACATGGCTCCCCCACCCCGCCTCGGACTCCGCCCCAATGCCGCCCAATTCACCCTGCTCGTCGTGATCAACGCGCTGGTCGGCGGCATGGTCGGACAACAGCAGACCACCCTTCCCCTGCTCGCCGAGCAGGTCTTCTCCCTCCGCGGCTACTCCTGGGTCTTCGCCTACGTCGCCGCCTTCGGAGTGTCCAAGGCCGCCTCCAACTACCTCGCCGGGCTGCTCTCCGACCGCTACGGGCGCAAACCCGTCCTCCTCACCGGCTGGCTGTTCGGGCTGCCCGTACCCCTGCTCATCATGTGGGCCCCGAGCTGGGAATGGATCATCGCCGCCAACATCCTCCTCGGCCTCAACCAGGGCCTGGCCTGGACCACCACCGTCACCATGAAGATCGACCTCGTCGGCCCCCGGCAGCGCGGACTGGCCATGGGCCTCAACGAGGCCGCCGGCTACCTCGCCGTCTCGCTCACCTCCCTCACCGCCGGCTGGATCGCTGCCCAGCACGGCCTGCGGCCCGCCCCCTTCCTCCTCGGGGTGGCCTACGCCGTCCTCGCCCTGGTGCTCGTCGCCTTCTTCGTCCGTGAGACCCGCGGCTTCGTCGCGCTCGAGGCCCCCGCCCCCGCCCCGGCGCGGAGCAACGCCGGGATCATCGCCGACGTCACCTGGCGCCACCCTGCCCTCTCCTCCGCGAGCGTGGCGGGGATGGCCAACAACCTCAACTTCGGCCTGTCCTGGGGTGTGTTCCCGCTGCTCTTCGCCGGTGCCGGACTGGGTCTGCGGGAGATCGGCCTCCTCGTCGCCCTCTACCCCCTGGTGTGGGGCTGCGGGCAGCTGGCCACCGGCTGGATCTCCGACCACGTCGGCCGCCGCCCCCTGGTGGTCGGCGGCATGGCCCTGCAGGCGCTGGCGCTGGCCGTCCTCGCCTGGTCGACGGTGATGCCGGGCTGGGTCGCGGGCACCATGCTCCTGGGCCTCGGCTCGGCGATGGTGTACCCGGCCCTCCTCGCCGTCATCGGCGACGTCGCCGCCCCCGCCTGGCGCGGCCGCGCCGTCGGCGTCTACCGGGTGTGGCGCGACCTCGGCTACACCGCCGGGGCTCTCCTCGGCGGCGTCACCGCCGACACCCTCGGCCTGCACAGCGCGGTGTGGGCCGCGGCCGGGCTCTCCGCCCTCGTCGCGCTCCTCGTCGCCCGGCGTCTCCCCGAGACCCACCCCGGGTTACCCTGAACCCATGGTCCGCAGCGTGGCAGCCCTCCTCCTGGTGACACTCACCGGCGGAGTGGCCGCCGGCCTCATCGGCGGGGCGATGGCGTGGCTCATCGGGCGCATCCACGCCTTCGCCGCCGGTGGCCCCCTCCACCCCGTCGCCGCGGCCGCCCTCGGCGGTAGTCTCGCCGGCCTCGGCTGGTGGTGGTTGCGCCGCCGGGGTCCGGTGCGCGGCGTGGAGGAATCCGTCACCACCGACACCCCGCTGCCGCCGGGCCGCACGCTTATCGACGCCCTCCTCCAGCTCCTCGCCGTCGGCTCCGGCATCTCCCTCGGCCGGGAGCAGGCGCCACGCCAGGCGGCGGCGGCCGTGCTCGACCGCCTCTCCCGGGTGATGCGGATCGCCGAGGACCAGCGCCGCGTGCTCGTCGCCGCCGCCGCGGGGGCCGGCCTGGCCGCGGTGTACAACGTGCCGCTGGCCGGCGTGCTCTTCACCCTCGAGGCGCTGCCGGTGAAGCGCGACGCGCGGGCCCTGGTCGTCACCGCCGTGATGTCGGGCGTGGCGACGGTGACGGCCTGGCCCATCGTGGGCAACCGCCCCGTCTACCGGGTCCCGGACTCCCCCTTCGACGCGCTTGTCCTGTGGCTGGCGCCGCCCCTGCTGCTCGCCGCGGTGCTCGGCGGCCGACTCTTCCTGATGCTCATGCGCTCCGCCTACTCCTGGAAGGTCCTCGACCCCCGCTGGCTGCCCCTCAGCGTCGGCGCGACGACCGCCGGCGTGGTCACCGTCTCCCAGTTCCTGCCCGGGGTCACCGGCAATGGCGAGGGGATCGTCCGCGCCGCGCTCGACCCCGTCACCGCCCTCCCGCTCCTGCTCACGCTCGTGCTGGTGAAACCCCTGCTCACCGCCGCCTCCCTGGGGTCGGGTGCCGTCGGGGGCACGCTCACCCCGGCACTGGCGGTGGGTGCGGCGCTGGGAGCGGTCGGCGGCGCGCTCATGGGCGCCGACCCGGCCACCGTCCCTGTCCTGGCCATCCTCGGCGCCGCGATGGTGCTGGCCGTCATGCAGCGGGCCCCGCTCTTTGCCGGGGTCATCGCCTGGGAGCTGACGTGGGCTCCTCTGTGGACCCTCCCGCTTCTGCTGTCCGGAGCCGTGGGCGCCTACCTGCTCGCCCACCGCCCCGGGCGCTCAGGGCGCGGTGAGTAGCCCCATGGCGGACAGCGCCCGCTGGGGATGACGGTTCACCCGGGGTGGGCCACCGTCGGGAGGGTGGAAGACGACTCCGCCGGGTTCTCTTTCCAGGCGGCCGTTGCGGGGTGGGGCGTGGGGGTCATCGTCGTTTCGCCCGTTGTGCACCCGGCAGGCGGCGGTCATGTTCGCCAGGTTCGTCTCCCCCGCGAATTCCCAGGCGGTGAGGTGGTGGAATTCGCACTCGTCGGCCGGGGTGGTGCACTCCGGGAAGGGGCACATGAGGGTCTCGGCCTTGAGCAGCATCCGTTGTTTGTCGTTGGCGAAGCGTGACTCCCGGTACAGGTCGATCCCGCCCTCCACGAGGTCGAAGATCCCGACATAGCCGAGTTCAGCGAAGCCCTTCTCCACCCACTCCCGGCCCGTGATGGTCGTGCCGTCGCTGAGGCCGAAGACGGTGTCGCCACCCTCGCCCCGGGCGTAGGCGACGTAGTCGGGCGCCCGCATGACGCCGAAGGGCACGGGGGGCGGCGGGTTGCCGACCTGGCCGCCGCCGACGCCGTGCTGATAGGCGGCGTCGGCCATCGCCTTCTTCCAGTCGAGCGAGGGGTCCGCCCTCCGCAGTGCGTCGGCGGTGACCTGCAGGTGTGCCTTGTACCGGGCCATGTCACCGGCCGGGAGCGTCAGCGTCGCGGTGGACATGCCCTGGGCGTCGACATTCTTGCCGCCGCGGAAGGCGCGCAGGCCGCAGTTGTCGGAACCGGGGGCCTGCCGGTTGTGGGCGTAGACGCGGGCAGCCGCCTCCCGGTCGATCTCGTCGACGGTGCCGCGCAGGCCGCACAGCTCGACGCGCAGTTCCCACTCCGACACCGCGGCCTTCCGGGACAGCTTGCGCAGGTGCTTCTCGATCCTCTCGATCGCCGCCACCGGCAGCCCGCGCCCCGCCGCCACCGCGGCGGCCTGCAGCTTCTTCTGCCTGGTCGGGCCGAAGTAGACCCCGGCCACGCGCTCCCAGGCGCCGACCGTCGAGGAGGACTGGCCGAGATCCGCGCGCGGGAGGGCACCGGAGGCGATGTCCTCCAGCAACTCCATGCCCCGGGTGGCCAGGGCGCGCATCATCTCGGCAGGTCTCATGCCCCGGACGATAAACGGGATTCACGGGGGCGTCGAGAAGCAGCGGACCGCGTCTGTGGATAACCCTCAGCCATCCACAGAAACCGGCATTTCTGCCCCTCGACCGGTTGACAGTCACATCATGAGCAGCAAAGATGCCGCCATCACCGCCATGCCGAGGATGAGCCCGTAGATCGCGGTGTGGTGGCGCCCGGTGGCCACGGCGGTGGGCAGCAGCTCGTCGAGGCAGATGAACACCATGATCCCCGCGATCGCCGCGAAGGACAGCCCCAGGGTGGCGGGCCCGAGGAACGGCATGAGCAGAGCGAAGCCGATGAGGGCGCCGGCGGGCTCCGCGAGGCCCGACAGCGTCGACCAGGTCAACGCCCGCGCCCGGGAGCCCGTGGCCTGCCGGATGGGCACGGCGACGGCCACGCCCTCGGGGATGTTGTGGATGGCGATGGCCACCGCCACCGGCACCGCCACCGTGAGATCCTCCAGCCCGGCGATGAAGGTGGCGAAACCCTCGGGGAAGTTGTGGATCGCGATGGCTCCCGCGGTGAACATGCCCATCTTCATCATCCGCCGCCGCTGCGCGGCCTTCTGCGGATTCTCCCCGATCCCGCGCTCGTGCGGGTTGATGGGCTCCGGGACGAGCCGGTCGATGAGCGCGATCACCGCGATGCCGCCGAAGAAGGCCCCCACCGCCGCCCACGCCCCCAGGCGCTCGCCCCAGGCCGTGCCCAACTCCTCGAAGGCCTTGGGCAGGATCTCCAGGAAGGAGACGTAGAGCATGACGCCCGTCGAGAAGCCCAGGGCCCCGGCCATGAAACGCCGGCCGGGATTGTTCTTCATCACCCCGATGACGCCCCCGATGCCGGTCGCCAGACCCGCGAAGAGGGTGAGGCCGAAGGCCGTGAGGACGGTGGGGAGGTCGTACATGCCGGTTGACTTTACGCGACTCTCCCCGCCGCCTCCGGCTACCCTGGGGCGGTATGCACCAGCACTTCGAGATCAAGGTCCCCGGCGGCAAGCTCGTCGTCGCGGACGTGGAGACCGACGACGGCCACATCACCGCAGCGCAGATATCCGGCGACTTCTTCCTCGAGCCGGACGAGGCCTACGAGGCGCTCGGCCCGGCGCTGGAGGGGGCGTCGATAAGCGAGACGACCGAGGAGCTGCAGGCGCGCCTCGACGCCGCCCTCGTCGGCTGCGAGGGCCTCGCCCTGCACGGCTTCACGACGCGGGATGTCGCCGTCGCCGTCAAGCGCGCGGTCTCCGGCGGCACCGACTTCACCGACCACATCTGGCAGATCATCCACCCCGGGCCGCTGCCCACGCGGGTCAACGTCGCCCTCGACGAGGTGATGCTCAACCAGGTCGCCGCCGGGGAGCGCGGGCCGACGCTGCGGTTCTGGGAGTGGGAGGACAAGGCGACGGTCATCGGCTCCTACCAGTCCTATGTCAACGAGGTGGATCAGGAGGGTGTCGATAGGCACGGCATCGAGGTGGTGCGCCGCATCTCCGGCGGCGGGGCGATGTTCATGGAGGGCGGCAACTGCATCACCTACTCCCTCTACGTGCCCGACTCCCTCGTCGCGGGCCTGTCCTACGAGGATTCCTACGCCTACCTCGATCAGTGGGTGCTCGCGGCGCTGGCCCGGCACGGCGTCCACGCCTGGTACGAGCCCATCAACGACATCACCTCCGACGGCGGCAAGATCGGCGGCGCCGCCCAGAAACGCCGCCGCGGGGCCGTCCTCCACCACGCGACGATGAGCTACGACATCGACGCCGACAAGATGATGGAGGTGCTGCGCATCGGCAAGGTGAAACTGGCGTCGAAGGGCCTGCGCTCGGCGAAGAAGCGCGTCGACCCGCTGCGCCGCCAGACCGGCGCCCCGCGGGAGGAGATCATCCAGACGATGATCACCGAGTTCAGCAACCGCTACGGCGCGGAGCCCGCCACCCTCACCGACGGCGACCTCGCGGCCGCCGAGACTCTTGTCGCGGACAAGTTCGGCACGGAAGCGTGGAATCATCACGTACCGTGAGCGCATGAACCATGACGTCATCCGCGTGACCGGCGCCCACGTGAACAACCTCCGCGGGGTGTCCGTGGAGATCCCCAAGCGCCGGCTCACGGTGTTCACCGGCGTGTCCGGCTCCGGCAAGTCCTCCCTGGTCTTCGGCACCATCGCCGCCGAATCCCAGCGCCTCATCAACGAGACCTACTCCACCTTCGTGCAGGGTTTCATGCCCTCCCTGGCTCGCCCCGACGTCGACCGGCTGGAGGGCATCACCACCGCCATCATCGTCGACCAGGAACCGATGGGCGCGAACTCGCGCTCCACCGTCGGCACCGCCACCGACGCCACCGCCATGCTGCGCATCCTCTTCTCCCGCCTGGCGCAGCCCCCCGCCGGCGGCCCCGGCGCGTACTCCTTCAACGTGCCCTCCGTCTCCGCCTCCGGCGCGATCTCCGTGCAGGGCGGGAAGAAGGAACGCGTCAACTACTCGCGCACCGGCGGCATGTGCCCCACGTGCGAGGGCAGCGGCCGGATCTCCCACCTCCTGCTCAGCGAGCTTGTCGACGACTCCCTGTCACTGCGCGAGGGCGCGATCCTCGTCCCCGGCTACAAGGTCGACGGCTGGGCGTGGAAGTCCTTCGCCGAGACCGGCCTGGTGCCCGCCGACGTGCCGGTCGGGGAGTTCACGCCCGAGCAGCGCGAGCTCCTGCTGCACGCCGAGCCACGGAAGATAAAGTTCAACGGCTTCAACTACACCTACGAGGGCCTGGTGCCGCGGGTGGAGAAGTCGATCCTCAGCAAGGACCGCGATTCCATGCAGAAGGCCATGGGCGAGTTCGTCGACCGCGCGGCCACCTTCGTCGACTGCCCCGCCTGCGGCGGCACGCGCCTGGCCCAGCACGCCCTGGAATCCCGGATCAACGGGGCCAACATCGCCGAACTCTGCGCCATGGAGATCCGCGACCTCGCCGCGTGGATGGAGGGGGTGTCCGACCCGTCGGTGGCCCCGCTCATCGACGCCCTGCGCGAGACCCTGGCCAACTTCGTGTCCATCGGCCTGGGATACCTCACCCTCGACCGCCCCGCGGGCACGCTCTCCGGCGGCGAGGCCCAGCGCACCAAGATGATCCGGCACCTCGGCTCCGCTCTCACCGACGTCACCTACGTCTTCGACGAGCCCACCGCCGGCCTGCACCCCCACGACATCCAGCGCATGAACTCGCTGCTCCTGGAGCTGCGAGACAAGGGCAACACCGTCCTCGTCGTCGAGCACAAGCCGGAGACCATCGCCATCGCCGACCACGTCATCGACATCGGCCCCCATGCCGGGCGCGACGGCGGCCTCATCCAGTTCGAGGGCACCGTCGCCGGGCTACGCGCCTCCAACACCCTCACCGGGCGGCATCTCGACGACCGGGTCGCGGTGAAAGCGGAGACGCGCGCGGCGACGGGGGCCATCGAGGTGCGCGGGGCCAGCCGCAACAACCTGCGCGACGTCGACGTCGACATCCCGCTCGGCGTGCTCACCGCAATTACGGGCGTGGCCGGCTCCGGCAAGTCCTCCCTCATCGCGGAGCTCCCCCGCTCGGAGTCGACCGTGTTCGTCGACCAGTCCCCCATCCGCGGCTCCCGGCGCTCCAACCCGGCCACCTACACCGGTGCCCTCGAGCCGATCCGCAAGGCCTTCGCCAAGGCGCACGGGGTGAGCCCGGCGCTGTTCTCCCCCAACTCCGAGGGTGCCTGCCCCAACTGCAAGGGCGCGGGCGTGGTCTACGTCGACCTGGGCATCATGGCCGGCGTCGACGTCCCCTGCGAGGTGTGCGAGGGGCGCCGTTTCGACGAGGCCGTCCTCGACTACCACCTCGGGGGGAAGGACATCTCCCAGGTGCTGCAGATGCCGGCCGCCGAGGCCGCCGACTTCTTCTCCGCGGGGGAAGCGAAGGTCCCGGCGGCCGCGAAGATCTGTCGGCGCCTCGTCGACGTCGGCCTCGGCTACATCACGCTCGGCCAGCCCCTGACCACCCTGTCGGGCGGCGAACGCCAGCGCCTCAAGCTGGCCTCCCACCTGGCGGAGAAGGCCACCGTGTTCATTCTCGACGAACCCACCACCGGCCTGCACCTGGCCGATGTGGACATGCTGCTGGGACTGCTCGACCGCATGGTGGACTCCGGCAAGACCGTGGTGTGCATCGAGCACCACCTGGCCGTGGTCGCCCACGCCGACCACGTCATCGACCTGGGCCCGGGAGCGGGTTCCGACGGCGGCGAGATCAGCTTCACCGGCTCCCCCGCCGAGATGATCGCCGACGGGTCGACCCTGACCGGGCGCTACCTGGCGGAGTACGTGGCCTCCTAGCCGGCCGACCACCCGGCGTCGACCGGCAGGATGGCGCCGTTGACATTGGAGGCGGCGTCGGAAAGCAGGAACACGATGGTGGCGGCCAGCTCCTCCGGGCGCGCGTTGCGGATCGCGCCCTGGTGGATCGGGGTGATGGCGGCCAGGCCGTGCGAGGGGTCGATCTCGCCCTCGTTGACCGCCGCGGAGGTGGTCATGATGTTGGTCTCCACCCCGCCCGGGGCGATGAGATTGCAGCGGATGTTCTCCCGGCCGTAGGTGTAGGCGGTGTTCCTCGTCAGGCCGGCCAGCCCGTGCTTGGAGGCGGTGTAGGCCGCGCCGGCGGCGGCACCCCGCAGGGAGGCGGCGGAGCCGGTGTTGACGATCGCTCCCCCACCCGCGGCCCGCATGTGCGGCAGCACCGCGCGCGTGAGCAGGAAGGGGGCGGTGAGGTTGATGCGCAGGCAGCGCTCCCACACGGCGTCCTCGGTCTCGGCGGCACCGTCGAACTTGTCCATGATGCCGGCGTTGTTGACCAGGCCGAGGCGGTGGCCGGTGGCCACCGCGGCGTCGACAAGCTTATCGACGACCCCCTGCTCCGAGATATCCCCGACGGCGGCCGTGGCCTGCCCGCCGGCCCCGGTGATCTCCTCGACGACGCCGTGCGCGGTCTCGGAGATGTCGGCGACGATGACGTGGGCGCCGCGCTCCGCGAGCTGGAGGGCGGTGGCGCGGCCGATACCGGATCCGGCGCCGGTGACGATGATGGTCTGTCCTGTGAAGTCGTTCATGTCCCGATCCTAGTCGTACTGACCGGCGAGGACCGGGGGCCTTAGTGCCGGGCCTCCGGCTCCGTCTCCTCGATGATGGTCACCTCGTAGCCCTCTCCGTCGTGCTGCCGCGAGTACTCCTCGAGCACCGCACCGACGACGGCGGGGTTGATGGGCTCCTCGTCGTCGGGGATGTGGTGGATCGGGCCGATGGGCTCCGGGGAGGGGGCCTGCTCGAGCTCCTCCCACTCCTCGGGGGTCTCGGCGCGCGACCACTGGCGGGTGACGATGGGCACCGGGGCGCCGAGGTCGTTCTTCAGTGCCACGCCGAGGCTGAACATCATGATGAATCCCATGACGAAAAACGGCAGGCCGATGACGATGATGATCTGCTGCAGCGCGGAGAGCCCGCCCTCACCGGTCGCGGCGAGCAGCACCGCGGCGACCGCCCCCATGAGCACCGCCCACGTGACCTTCTGGTGGGTGGGCGCGAAGGCGGGTTCCTTGCCGGAGGCGATCATGTCGGTGACCATCGCCGCGGAGTCGACGGAGGTGGTGAAGAAGATGATGACGATGAGGATGCCGAAGCCCGACATGAACGTCGCGGCCGGGTAGTGGGAGAGGAACTCGAAGAGCGCGCCCGGGATGTCGCCGTCGACGGCGACGCGTTCGACGAGTCCCCCGGCCCCATCCTCCGATTCGATGAGGAAGGAGGAGGTGCCGAAGACACCGAACCAGATGAGGGAGAACGCGACGGGCAGGCCGAGGACCCCGGCGACGAATTCACGGACGGTGCGCCCGCGGCTGATGCGCGCGATGAAGATGCCGACGAAGGGCGACCACGTGATCGTCCACGCCCAGTAGAAGACGGTCCACGTGTTCTGCCACGTGGCGTTGTCGGCGCTGTTGGGCGTGGCATTGTTCCAGAACGCCAGCTCCGGCAGGCGGGAGAAGTAGATGCCGAAGGATTCGATGGTGCCCTTGAGCACCATGACCGTCGGACCCGCGAGGATGACGAAGATGAGCAGCGCGATGGCCATCCAGATGTTGATGTTGGACAGCATCTTGATGCCCCGGTCGAGCCCTGCGGCGACGGAGATGCAGGCGACGGTGGTGACAATGCCGATGATGATCACCTGGATGAGCGGCGAGACCTCGAGTCCGAAGAGTTCCGCCAGGCCGGCGTTGATCTGCAGCGTGCCCAGCCCGACGGAGGTGGCCACGCCGAAGATGGTGCCGATGAGCGCGATGACGTCGATGGTCTTGCCGATCGGCCCGTACACCCGGGAGCCGAGCAGCGGCGAGAAAATCGAGCTCACCCGCGGGGGCATCTTCCGCTTGTAGATGAAGTACGCGAAGCACAGCGCGGGCAGCGCGAAGATCGTCCACGTGTGCAGGCCGAAGTGGTAGTGGGTGAGCGCGATGGCCTGGCGCGCCGCCTCGGTCGACTCCGGTGCGACGTCGCCCATCGGCGGGTTGGCGTAGTGGGAGATCGGCTCGGCCACACCCCAGAACATGAGGATCGTGCCGATACCGGCGGCAAAGAGCATGGCGAACCACACCAGCGTGGGATATTCGGGGCGATCCTCATCGGCCCCGAGGCGCACATGCCCGTAGCGGCTGATGGCGACGATGAACAGGAAGATGAGGAACACCGTCACGCCGAGGATGTAGAACCAGCCGAGATTCGACAGGATCCAGGTGGTCGCGGCGCCGAAGACGGCCCCGACCCAGTCCCCGGCGACGATGGTGAGCACGACGAAGGCGAGGACGGCACCCACGGTGGCGAAGTACACCGGTGGGTCGGTCTTCAGGCGGAGAGAGGTGGCCAAGCGGGTGAGCACGTCGATGATCCCGTCACAGTAGGAAACACTTATCCTTTCCAACCTAGGCACGACCCCGGCGCCCCCGACACCGGAAGGTGTGCGGACAATTCGCTTCGCGACGCCCCCTTTCCCCCACTCACCAGCGCCTCCGCCGGACCATAACAATCCCCTAACTAATCGCGCAGCGCCGCCCGGTACGCCGCCTCCGCGGTCTCCCCGAAGGGGACGAAGATGATCTCCTCGACCCCGCCCACCTCCCGGCACGTGGTGACGGCGTGGCGGGCGGCGTCGTCGATCGGCCAGCCGTAGACCCCGGCGGAGATCGCGGGGAAGGCGACACTGCGCGCCCCCAGCTCCCGCGCCAGGCGCAGGGACTCCCGGTAGCAGGACACCAGAACCTCCGAGCGGTCCGCCGTGGCGGACCACACCGGCCCCACGGTGTGGATCACCCAGCGCGCCGGGAGCTCCCCCGCGCCGGTGGCCACCGCCTGCCCGGCGGGCAGTCCGTCCGGGTACGTCGTGGCGCGGAGCTCCCGGCACTCGGCGAGGATGCCCGGCCCGCCGACCCGGTGGATGGCGCCGTCGACTCCCCCGCCGCCGAGCAGGCCGGAGTTCGCGGCGTTGACGAGGGCGTCGGCGCGCACGGTGGTGATGTCGCCGGGTGCGATACGTAGTTCCATGGGGCCAGGGTAGGTGGTGGGCGTCGAGAAGCACGCCGCACCGCCCGATTCCCGGCCCCGAAACGGGCCTGTGCGGTGCGTTCCTCACTCCGCGGGCGCGGCTAGGCTGTACCCATGGCTGTTCCGAGTTGCCCCCTGCCCCGCCCGCCGGCGGGTGCGGACGTCCATTCCCTCCCCCTGGACCGGGTCAACCAGGCGATTCTCTTCTCCCACCTGCGCACCGCGGAACTCATGGAGCCCGCCGGGACGCTCATCCCGGTGATCCTCGTGCCGGATTTCCTCACCCGCGGATGGCGCGTGCGGTGGGAGTTCGGCGTCATCGGCTCGCTGTCGGAGGGGATGCGCGCGCAGTTCCCGGAGGTCGAGCGCTTCCACGCGGCCCAGATCGAGCCGCAGGTGTGGGCGCGGGTGTGCATCGACAAGGAACGCGGGCTTCTCGACGTCGCCGTCGAACTCCCCTCCCCCGAGCTGCTGGTCCCCCGCACCTCCCTCCCGGAGGGCGCGCGCGTCCTCCCGCAGGGCTACCGCCTGCCCGCCACCCTCGACGGCGAGAACCGCCAGGTCCTCGGCCGGGTCGAGGGGCTTGATGTCCTCGTGGACGGGGTCGCGGTCGCGCAGCTCGAGTATGTCCCGCTTATCGACGGCCCCCTCGGCGTCCGCCTCTTCGTCATCGACGGCGAGAGCTTCGTGGACCTCGGCATCGGCGAGCCCCGCGACATGCCGGTTCTGCCGGAATGGGAACCCCCGGCCCCGCCCGTCGATCCGGCCGCCCCGTGGGAGATCACCGTGGACGCGGTCGAGGTCATGGACCCGAACCCGACGGGGTCGCGGGAGTTCTCCCTCCCGGCGACGGAGGGACCATAGGGGACGTTGCTACGATCACCGGCATGCGTATGAACGTCGAATCCTTCAACCTTGACCACCGCACCGTCGCCGCCCCCTACATCCGGGTGGCCGACCGCAAGACCCTCCCTGCAGGCGATGTCATCACCAAGTACGACATCCGCTTCTGCCAGCCCAACCAGGACCACCTCGACATGCCCGGCATCCACTCGCTGGAGCACTCGATGGCGGAGACCATCCGCAATCACGCGGACTTTGTCCTCGATTTCTCCCCCATGGGCTGCCAGACCGGTTTCTACCTCATGGTCGTCGGCGATCACCCGCAGGAGGAGATCGAAGAGCTCATCGCCGTGTCGCTTGCCGACGTCCTCGAGCTCACCGAGGTGCCCGCCGCCAACGAGGTCCAGTGCGGCTGGGGCGAGAGCCATTCCCTGGAGGATGCGCAGGCGGCCGCCCGCGCCTTCCTCGACCGTCGCGCGGAGTGGTCTCAGGTCACTGCTTAACCCGGCGGTGCCCGGCGTCGAGACGCACCGTCTGACCGGTGGCGTCGAGGTGCTCGAGCAGCGGGATGGCCACCCGCCGGGTGGTGTCCAGCGCGCGGCGCGCCTGTGAGGTGGTGAAAGGCTGCTCGAGCGCCCGCAGACGGGCGAGTGCGACGTCGGGGGCGTCGGGCAGGAGAATGACGCCGGAATCGAGACGCAGCAGCCGCCCGGCACGCTCGGCGGCGGCCAGCTCCTTCGGCCCGAGGCCGAGTTCCTGCAGGTCGTGGGCCTCGGGGGCGTGGAAGGGGGCGTCGGCAAGCCGCTTTTCGACGCTGGCCACCCCCGCCTCCGCCGCGCCGAGGTCGACGCGCGCCCCGGGCAGGCGCAGCAGGCCGTCGGCCTGCTCGAGCTTGGCCGCGGCGATGACCAGGCCGAGCAGGGATTCATCGGGCAGCGACAGCACGCTGAGCGCCGCCCCGCGGCTGAGGCCGGCGGCCAGGGGGCGTGCTGCGGCATGGCGGGTGACAGCCGCGAGAAGGGTGTCGCGCCAGCGGCCGAGCTGGGGGACGTCAATCCACCAGTCCCGCAGGGCGACGGCCCCCTGTGGCGGCCCGTCAGGCACCGCGAAGCCCATGATCTCCAGGTCGGCGCGGCGCAGGGCCCCGCGGCGGGCGATCTCGGCGGAAATGTCGCCGCCGACGGGCGTGGCCAGGAGGGAGGCGGTGCGGCGGTGGCCGTCGCCGCGGCGCCGCAGGGCGGGCGGGTCGACATCCATGACCTGCACCCCTGCCAGCACCGAGCGCGCCCCGGAGGAGCGCAGGACCAGCCGGTCGCCGAGGACCAGCGGCAGCGGGCGGGCCAGGGTGAGCCGGGCGTGGCCCTCGCCGAAGGGGCGCAGGCCGGCCTCGACCGCTGCGGTGCCGACGTGGACTATGACCTCGGCGGGGGCGTCGGCCAGCGGGACGCCCATGGTGCGGCGGACGTCGAGGGTGCTCACCTGCGGCCAGACGCCCGGGGTGAGCAGGACGTCTCCGCGGTGGATGTCCTCCGCGCTCTCCCCGCGGAGGTTGACGGCAACGCGGCTGACGGGCCCGATGCTGCGGTGCGGTTCGTTCTCGCTGTGCAGTCCGCGGACGGTGACCTCGCGGGAGCCGTTGAGCGCGAGGCGGTCGTCCTCGCTAAGGGTGCCGGCGGGCAGGGTTCCGGTGACCACCGTGCCGGCGCCCGTGACGGTGAAGGAACGGTCGATCCACAGGCGGACGCGGGTGTCCGGGTCCGGGGTGGGGGCGGCTGCGAGGACCTCGTCGAGGGCGGCCCGGAGGTGGTTGAGCCCCTCGCCGGTGCGGGCGGAGACGGTGACGATGGGGGCGTCGCCCAGCCCGGTGTCGGCGAACTCGTGCCGGACGCGGGCGGCGACCTCGGCGCGGCGGGCCTCATCCGCCCGGTCGGCGCGGGTGAGCGCGATGACCCCGTGCCGGATCCCCAGCGCATGGAGGGCGTCGCGGTGATCGGCGGACTGGGCCTGCCAGCCCTCGTCGGCGGCGACGACGAAGCAGACGACCGGGGCGGGTCCGACGCCGGCGAGCATGTTGCCCATGAAGCGTTCATGCCCGGGGACGTCGACGAAGGCGACGTCGCGCCCGGAGGGCAGGCGGGTCCACACAAAACCAAGGTCGATGGTCAGGCCGCGGCGCTGCTCCTCCTCCCAGCGATCCGGTTCCATGCCGGTGAGGGCCTTGACCAGGGTGGATTTGCCGTGGTCGACGTGCCCGGCGGTGGCGATGACGTCCATGTCTACTCCTCCACCGCACGCCGGATCGCATCCACGACCGTGTCGTCGGCGGCGGGGGGCACACAGCGCAGGTCGATGAGGCAGGCGCCCTGATGGACGCGCGGCAGTACGACGGGGTCGCCGGTGCGCAGGGGGGCGGCCAGGGATTCCGGCAGCTCCACCGCCCAGCCGGACAACGGCACCCCGGGGGCGCCGCCCCCGCCGACGCGACCGTCGTGGGGGACGACGCGGCACTCCACATGGCCGTGCAGGCGCTCGGCCAGCGCCTCGGCCCGGCGGCGCAGGTCCGCGGGGTCGGCGTGCAGGGCCTCCACGACGGGGACCTCCCCGCCGCGCAGGGTCGCCTCGAGGGCGGCGAGGCGGAGCTTGTCGATGCGCACCGCGCGCGCCAGGGGATGTGTCCGGAGGCGGGCGATGATGTCCGCGCGTCCCAGGAGGATGCCGGCCTGCGGGCCGCCGAGGAGCTTGTCACCGGAGGCGATGACCACGTCGGCGCCCGCCTCCAGCTGGGCGGCGACATCCGGCTCCGTCGGCAGCGCCGGATCGTGGGCGAGCAGGCCGGAGCCGAGATCGACGATGAGCGCCAGCCCGTGCTCGTCGGCGATCTCACGTAGCTGTGCGACGCCCGCCTCGGCGGTGAAACCCTCGATGCGGAAGTTGGAGGGGTGGACCTTGAGGATCGCCCGGGTGCGCTCCCCCACCGCGCGGGTGTAGTCCTCCGGGTGCGTCCGGTTCGTCGCGCCGACCTCGCGCAGGCGTACGTCGGCGGTCTCGATAAGTTCCGGCAGGCGGAAACCGGCGCCGATCTCGATGAGTTCCCCGCGGCTGATGATGAGCTCCCCGCCCGCGGCCAACGCGGTGGTGGCCAAAAGCAGGGCGGCGGCGCCGTTGTTGACCACGAGCGCGTCTTCCGCGGCCGAGCAGGCGGCGCGGAGCGCGGCGACGGCGCCGGCCCCGCGCTCGCGCGAGCGCAGCCCGGTGACCAGGTCCATCTCGACGTCGACGTAGCCGGCGGCGTCGATGAGCGCCTGCGTCGCGGCCGCCGAGAGCGGCGCGCGGCCGATGTTGGTGTGGACGACGACGCCGGTGGCGTTGAGAACCGGGGTGAGGGAGGAGACGGGGGCGTCGATAAGCAGGGTGGCCAGGTGCTTCTCGACGTCCTCGGGCGCGAGGTCCCCGCGGCGCGCGGCCTCCTGGGCCTCCGCGATGTGGCTGCGAATGCTCTGCTCCGAGAGTCGCCCGCGGGCCTGATCGACGGCGGCGGACCGCAGCAGGTCATCGGTGCGCGGGATGCGTCGGCGCGGGTCCACCCGGGGTCCTTTCGCAGAAGAAGACTGGCGGAGGCGGACGAGAATCGAACTCGCCAGACCGAGATACTCGGCCTCACCGGTTTTGAAGACCGGGGCGCCCACCAGGACACGTACGCCTCCGTCGACGAGACTACCGCGTCGAACTTGTATAGCTACAGTCGGATGCATGTCTTTTGATCCCAGCACTCCCCTCACCGGATTCGCCGCGGGCGGCGGCTGCGCGTGCAAGATCCCGCCCGGGGAGCTCGAGGAGGCCGTCCGCGGTCTCACCGGTGTCACCGACCCGAATGTTCTCGTCGGGCTCGACGACGGTGACGACGCCGCGGCCGTCCGCATCGCCGACGACCTCGCCGTCATCTCCACCGCCGACTTCTTCACCCCCGTGGTCAACTCCGCCTACGACTGGGGGCGCATCGCCGCCGCCAACGCGCTTTCGGACGTCTACGCCATGGGCGGGCGGCCTGTCACCACCATCAACCTCGTCGCGTGGCCGCGGGAGATCCTCCCGTTGGAGCTGCTCACCGAGGTGCTGCGCGGCGGCATGGACGTGGCCACCGCGGCCGGTGCGCCCGTGACCGGCGGGCACTCCATCGACGGGCCGGAGCCCGTGTACGGCATGGCCGCGACCGGCATCGCCGATCCGCAGAAGCTCATGCGCAACGACGCCGCGCAGGCCGGTCTCCCCCTCACCCTGACGAAGCCCATCGGCGTGGGCCTGCTCAACAACCGGCACAAGGCGACCGGCGAGGTGTTCCCGGCGGCGATCGAGACCATGACCACCCTCAACCGCGACGCCTCCCGCGCGGCGGTGGCCGCCGGGGTGAAGGCCGCGACCGACGTCACCGGCTTCGGCCTGCTGGGTCATCTGTACAAGATGGCCCGCGCGTCCGGCGTCGCGGCCGTCCTCGACCACACCGCGGTCCCCCACGTCGAGGGCGCCGACGAGGCGCTGCGCGACGGTTTCGTCTCCGGCGGCTCCCGCCGCAACCTCGACTGGGTCCGCCCGCACCTGCGGGCCGAGGGCATGAGCGAGGAGGCCCTCATCATGCTGGCCGACGCCCAGACCTCCGGCGGTCTGCTCGTCGTCGGTGAGGTCCCGGGCTACCCGATCATCGGTGAGATCACCGCGGGCCCCCCGGGGCAGATCACCGTCCGGTAGTGATGTTGTCCGCGCCCGCCCGCCGGGCGAGGCGCTCCTTCTGCGGCTCGACGACGTAGCGCGGGTCCGTCACCGAGTGCAGGCCGGCCTCGAGCACGCCGAAACGGGTGAGCGCGGAACCGGCGAGCAGCGCCGCCCCGGACAGGGCCGCTCCGACGCGGTGCCGACCGGCGAGCAGCGTGCCCACGCCACCGGCGATGACGAGGCGCTCCGCCCAGGTGAGCAGCCGCCCGGCGGTGCCGTGGTGATAGGGCTCGACGGAAACGTCGTCCAGCTGAGAGTGCATCACCTTCGTCGCCGTGATGTCACACACCGCGCCGACGGCGGCGAGCACGCGGGCGGGGCCGGCCTCCTCGACCGGGGTGGTGATCATCGCCAGGCCCCCGGAGGCGGCCGACGCGGAGCTGACGAAGAGGAACGGCAGATGGTACTTCGCCGCGTTCCACGCCGGGTTCGCCGTGTCGCCGAAGAGCACCGCGGTGTAGACCGCCAGGGGTGCGCCGAGCGTGGCGGCCAGCGCCCCCGCCGCCGGGGCGGCCGCCTGGTGCGTGACCGTACGCAGCGCATCCGGCAGCGGCAGGCGCCGCCCCGTGAGATCGTCGGCCTCGGCGGCGGCGGCGAGGGCGGCGGCCGTCGAGAAGCTGGCGAGCAGCCACGATCCGACGTTCATCGGCGAGGAGAGCTTGAACACGCGGAACATGTTGAGCAGCCGCTCCGGGCGCCCGAGGTCGACGATGAGCGCCGCGGAACCGGCACCGGCCGCCGTGATGGCGGCCAGCCGCGCGTTGCGACGCAACCTCGGCCGCCCCGTCAGCTGCGCGCCGAAGCCGAGCAGCGAGGAACCGCCCGCCACCCCGCCGAGGAAGAGGTAGGCGCCGATCGGCCACTCCCACGGCGGGGCCTTGACCACCGGCTTGCCGTAATAGGACTCGAACTGCATGTCCGGGACCATGCGCTCCTCGCGGGAGCCGTCCATGGCCCCCGCCCCGGCGCGGCGGCGCTTCTTCTTGCCTCCCCCGCCCCGGCGACGGGGCTCGACCGGATCGCGGTAGTTGTCGAACTGGTTGCTCATGCGCGCGCTCCGATCAGGAAGGAACCGACGACGGCGGCGACCATGCCCGCGGCCGCCAGGGCCGCCTTCTTCGCCATCTGCGGCAGGTCGGCGGTGGGCACCCGCGGGTCCGGGGGCAGGCCGTAGACCTCGGGGGCGTCGAGAAGCAGGAAGATGGAGCCGGTACCACCGACGCCGTCAAGGTCGTTGGCGCCGTAGAGGCGGGCCTCGGTACGGCCCTGGGCGTGGAGGGTGGCCAGGCGCTCGTGGGCGCGACGCAGCATCTCCTCCCGGTCGCCGAACTGGATCGACTCCGTCGGGCACGCCTTCTGACACGCCGGGGCCAGGCCGTCCTTGAGGCGGTCGTAACACAGGGTGCACTTCTGGGCGACGCCGACGTTGCGGGTCGGGGCGTGGACACCTTCGGTGAAGTCCGCGCCCTCGCGGCTGTTGAGCTTCTGCACGCCGCCGTCCGCGCGGCGCTCGATGACGCCGAAGGGACAGCCCGCGACGCACGTGCCGCACCCGTTGCACACGTCATCCTGTACGACGACCGTGCCGAACTCCGTGCGGAACAGCGCGCCCGTCGGGCACACGTCCAGACATCCGGCGTTCGTGCAGTGCTTGCACACGTCCGAGGACATGAGCCAACGGAAGTCCGGGGTGTCCGGGTGCTCCACCTCCTGCTGCGCCGGGTCCCCGATTTTCGGCATACCCAACCCGGTGAGCTGGCGACCGGAGGCGCGGGCCTGCTCGATGCGCTCGTGGTCCTGCTCGATGAACGCCACATGGCGCCACGTGTCCGCGCCGAGGGAACCGGTGTTGTCGTAGGAGTTGCCCGAGAGCTCATAGCCCTCCACCGGGTTGCGGTTCCACTCCTTGCACGCCACCTCGCAGGCCTTGCAGCCGATACACACGGAGGTGTCGGTGAAGAAGGCCTTGCGGCTTTCCGGCGCGTAGCCGACGTGGTCCGGGTATTCGGTCACCTGGTTAGTGTTCACGCTCATCACTCTCCTTCTCCAGCTCGCGCAGTTCCTCCGGGTCGGAGACCTTCGTGTTGCCCGACGCCGCGGTCAGACCCGCCCGCACCTGGTAGAGGCGGGTGAGATCGTCGCGCTCCGGGCCTCGCGGGCGACGGCCCGCCCGGATGTCACACGCGCCGACCTTGGAGGCCTGGATGGCCACGTTCGGGTCGAGCGTGATGCCCAGCAGATCATTCGGCCCGTCGCCGGTGACCGGCGCGTAGGGGCCGTTGCCGAAGTGGAACGGCAGTCCGATGTTGTGGTACTCCTGCCCGTTGATCGTCATCGCCGGCATGCGGTCGGTGACCAGCACGCGCGCCTCGATGACACCGCGCGGCGAGATGAGCGTGGCCCAGCCGCCGTTGACCAGCCCGCGCAGCTCGGCGAGCTCCGGGGAGACCTCGCAGAACAGCTCCGGCTGCAGCTCCGCGAGGAACGGCAGCGCGCGCGTCATCGCGCCGGAGGTGTAGTGCTCGGTGAGGCGGTAGGTGGAGAACACGAAGGGGTAGACCTCCGCGCCGAACTCGCCCGGCGCCGGGCGCGAAAGGTTGTCCGCTCCCGGGAACGTCAGGCGGGCCGGCGACTGCTGCTGCCCGTAGAGCGCGTTGCCCACCGGGGACTCATGCGGCTCGTAGTGCGTGGGCAGCGGGCCGTCGACCATGCCCTTGGGCACGTAAAGCCAGCCCTTGCCGTCCGCCTGCATGATGAAGGCATCGGTGCCGGAGAGGGCGGCCGGGCCGACATCGTCCGGGGAGGGCACATGGTCCGGGCGCAGTCCGAGGGGGAAGTCGGGGACGTCGTCGCCGACCCACTTCTGCAGGGACTCGTCCCACCAGACGTACTTCTTGCGCTCCGACCAGGGTTTACCCTCCGGGTCCGCGGACGCACGGTTGTAGAGCATGCGGCGGTTCAGTGGCCACACCCAGCCCCAGTCCATGGCGAGTTCGTTCTGCTCGGAACCGGGGCGCTTCTTCGCCGAGTGGTTGACGCCATCGGCGAAGACACCGGTGTAGATCCAGCAGCCGCCGGAGGTGGAGCCGTCTGCCTTCATCTCGGTGAAGTTGCTCAGCAGCTCGCCGGCCTTCTCCCCGGTGACGTGGTAGCCGTTGATCTCGCGGAGCACGGCCTCGGCATCCGGGTCACCGTGCTCGTCCACGGGGTAATCCCACGTGATGTTCTGCAGCGGCTGGTCCCGCGGATCATCGGAGTCGGCGATCTTCTCGCGGATGCGCACGCCGAGGTCGTAGAAGAACTTTAGCTCGCTGGTCGCCTCGTTCGGCGGTTGCTTCGCCTGGAAGCGCCACTGCAGCATGCGCTGCGTCTGGGTGAAGGTGCCGGACTTCTCCACGTGGTTGGCGGCCGGCAGGTAGAAGACCTCGGTCTCGATGTCCTCGGTCCGCAGCTCACCCGAAAGCACCTCCGGGGAGTCCTTCCAGAAGGACGCGGTCTCCATGACCTGGAAGTCACGGACCACCAGCCACTTGAGGCGGGACAGCCCGAGGCGCTGCAGGCGCCCGTGCGACTGGGCGACCGCCGGGTTCTGGCCGAAGACCAGGTAGCCCTCCACCTCGTCGCGGAGCATGGCCTGCAGGGTGTGGTACGTCGAGTGCGCGCCGGTGAGCTTGGGGATCCAGTTGAAGCCCCAGTCATTCTCCGCCGTTGCGTGCTCGCCGAAGTAGGCCTTGAGCAGGCTGACGGCGTAGGTGTCGCCCCGTTGCCAGAAGCCGGCCTGGTTGGGGTTGGTCACCGTCCACAGGTAGTCGTCGAAGGTCTGCTCATCGACGGTCGGCATGGGCAGGTAGCCCGGCAGCAGGTTGAACAGCGTCGGGATGTCGGTGCAGCCCTGGATCGACGCATGCCCGCGCAGGGCCATGATGCCGCCGCCGGGGCGACCCATGTTGCCCAGCAGCAGCTGGAGGATCGCCGACGTGCGGATGAACTGCGCGCCCAGCGTGTGCTGGGTCCAGCCCAGCGCGTAGGCGAAGCAGGTCGTGCGCTCGCGGCCGGAGTTCTGCGTGATGGCGTCGGCGAGGTAGTGGAAATCCTCGACGGAGATGCCGCAGGTCTCCTCCACCATTTCCGGGGTGTAGCGGGAGTAGTGGCGGCGCAGGATCTGGAACACCGTGTGCGGATCCTGGAGCGTCTCGTCCTTCTTGAACTGCCACGTGTCCAGCGGCTGGCCGCCGGAACCGGTGGACTGCGCCCACCCGGCGCGCTGGTGCTCCTTCTCCTGGCTGTCGTCCTCCCCCTGCGGGTTGCGGTGGGAGCCGTCGGCACGCTGGTAAGCCCACGTGTCGATGTCGTACTGCCCGGTCTCCGGGTCGAAGCCGGAGAACAGACCGTCGAGGTCCTCGGTGTCGAGGAAATCCTCGTGGACGAGCGTCGAGGCGTTGGTGTAGTGCAGGACGTAGTCCTTGAACCACAGATCGTTCTCGATGACATGGCGGATGAGCGCACCGAGCAGCACCACGTCGCTACCAGCGCGGATGCCGATGTGGCGGTCCGCCACGGCGGACGTGCGCGTGTAACGCGGGTCGACGTGGATGAGCTTCGCGCCCCGCTTCTTCGCCTCCATCACCCACTGGAATCCCACCGGGTGAGCCTCAGCCATGTTTGACCCCTGGATGACGATGCAGTCCGCATTCGCCATATCCTGCAGCGGCTGGGTCGCGCCGCCGCGGCCGAACGAGGTTCCTAGACTAGGAACCGTGGCGGAGTGTCATATGCGCGCCTGGTTCTCGAGCTGGATCGCGCCGGCGGCGGTGAACAGCTTCTTGATGAGGTAGTTCTCCTCATTATCCAGCGTCGCGCCGCCGAGCCCGGCCAGGCCCATGGTGCGGTTGACCGGGCGGCCCTGCGCGTCGGTGTCCTGCCAGCCGTTGCGGCGGGCCTCGAGGAAGCGGTCGGCGATCATGTCCATCGCCTGCTCCGGGTCGAGCTTCTGCCACTCCTTCGCCTTCGGGGCGCGGTAGAGCACCTCGGTCACGCGGGTGGAGGAGTTGACCAGCTGCTCGGAGGCCGAACCCTTCGGGCACAGACGGCCGCGGGAGATCGGCGAGTCCGGGTCTCCCTCGATCTGGATGACCTTCTCGTCCTTGACGTAGACGAGCTGGCCACAGCCGACGGCGCAGTAGGGGCACACGCTCTTGACCACTCGGTCGGCCTCGGCGATGCGGGGACGCAGGTCAGCGCTCTTCCGTGACTCTGCATTGCGGTCGCGGCCGAAGGGGTCGGCGTCCCGCAGCTGCCGGAGGACCGGCCAATTCAGGGGGCTGATTCTGGACATGTCACCACATTACCAAGTGACGCATGCAACAGACCGGATATCAGGAGAGTCCGCAGCTGCGGACACGTGCCACGGCACGCGTACCGTGGAGGCATGAGTTCCCCGCTGCATGTCACAGTCACGGGGGCCGGAGGTTTCCTCGGTACCCATGTCGTCGATCAACTACGGGCCCGCGGCGACCAGGTGAGCGCGCTGGCGGACCCGGCGGCCTGCGATGTGCGCGACGCCGCCCAGGTCACGGAGGCGATCGGCCCGTGCGACGTCATCGTCCACTGCGCGGCGGTGGTCACCATCGACGACATCGTCCGCCCGGAGGTCCGCGCCGTCAACGTCGGCGGGACGAAAAACATTATCGACGCCGCCCGCCGGGTCGGCGCCCGCCTGGTCTATGTCTCCTCCGTCCATGCGCTCACGGAATCCCCGCCCGGGGTGGTCATGCAGGAGGCCGAAAATTTCGACCCCGACACGGTGGTCGGTGGCTACGCCAAGACGAAGGCCGAGGCCGCAGCGCTCGTGCTGGCGGCCGATGACCTCGAGCGCGTCATCATCCACCCCTCCGGCCTGCTGGGGCCGGGCGATCCGGGGGCGACGAACCTCACGAACCTGGTGCGCCGCCTTATGAGCGGCGAACTCGGCGTGGTGGTCGACGGCGGCTACGACATGGTCGACGTCCGCGACGTGGCGGCGGCGATCGTCACCGCCTGCCGCACCGGGGACGGCTGTTACCTCACCACCGGTGACTACGTCACGCTCCGGCAGATCGGGCGGATCGTCACCGAACTGGTCGGCCGACGCCGCCCGACGATCCTGCCGACGTGGATCGCCCGGGTCGGAGCCATCCCTGCGGAGTGGATCGGAAAGATCTGCGGGCGCCCTCCCCTGTTCACCCGTTACTCGCTGTACACGCTCGGTTCCGGCAACCGTTTCGACAGCTCCCGGGCGCGGCGGGAACTGCACTTCCGACCGCGCCCGGTGCGCGAGAGCCTCGTCGACATGGTGGCCGACCTGCAGGATCACTGACCCCTGGGCAGCGTCGGCCGCAGCAGGAGCATCGCGATGGCGATGACCAGCAGCACCGAGGCCTCGTGGACGAGCATGCCGATGGACATGGTCACCCCGCCCAGCAGCACCCCGGCGAGCAATGCCGCGACGGTCACCAGCGCGATGGCGATGGTGACCCGCATCGTGCGTACGGTGCGGCGCGCCAATCCGAGGGCGTAGGGCAGACGCGGCAGGCGGTCGGCCATGAGCGCGATGTCCGCCGTCTCAATGGCAGCCGGCGAACCGGCGGCGCCCATCGCCACGCCGATGTCGGCCCGGGCGAGCGCCGGGGTGTCGTTGACCCCGTCACCGACCATCGCCACCACCCGGCCCGCGGCCTGCAGTTCGGCCACGATGTCGAGCTTGTCCTCCGGCATGAGCTCGGCGCGGACCTCGTCGACGCCGAGCTGGGCGGCGACATTGTCCGCCACGCGGGAGGCGTCCCCGGTGGCCATGACCACCCGGATGCCGCGCCGGTGCAGCCTCGCAACGGCCGCGGCGGCGTCGGCACGCACCGTATCGGCCACGGCGACCACCCCCACCGCGACGCCGTCGACACCGACCCACATGGCGGTGCGCCCCCGCTCGTTGAGCGCCAGGACGGGCGCGGGGTCCGGCGTCTCCCGCAGCAGCGCGGCCGTGCCGACGGTAACCTCATGCCCGTCGATCCAGGCCCGGATGCCGTGGCCGGTGACGGGCTCGGCTGTGTCGATGAGCGGGACCTCGAGGCCCCGGGATTCCGCACCGCGGATGAGCGCCGCGGCGAGCGGATGCTCCGACGCCGTTTCGGCGCGGGCCGCCAGCCGCAGCACCTCGTCCTCCGACCAGGAGCCTAAGGCGATGACGTCGGTGAGCTCCGGGCGGCCGTTGGTCAGGGTCCCCGTCTTATCGACGACCACCGTATCCACCCGCGCCGCCGTCTCCAGGTACTCGCCGCCCTTGATGAGCACGCCGTCCTTCGCGGCCCGCCCGATGCCCGCCACGATGGACACCGGGATGGCGATGACCAGCGCGCCGGGGCAGCCGATGACCAGGAGCGTGAGCGCCAGCTCGACGTCGCGGGTGAGCAGCCCGGCGAGCAGCGCCGCGAGCATGACCCCGGGCGTGTACCAGGTGGAGAAGCGTTCGAGGAAGGTCTGCGTGCGGGCCTTGTCGTCCTGGGCGTCCTCGACGCGGTGGATGATCTTCGCCAGGGTGGAGTCGGCGCCGATGCCCACGGCCTCCACCTGGAGCACGCCGGAGCGCAGCCACGTGCCGGCGAAGACCGCGGAACCCGCCGCCTTCTCCGCGGGGACCGATTCGCCGGTGATGGTGGCCTCGTCGACCCCGCCGTGCCCGTTGCGGACCCGGCCGTCGACGGGCACCTGCTCGCCGTTGCGCACGAGCACCACATCCCCCGGGCTCAGTTCCCAGATCTCGACGGTCTCCGGTTCCCCGTCGCGCAGGCGCGTGGCGGTGTCGGGAGCGGCGGCGACGAGCTCGCCGAGGGCCCCGCGCGTGCGCTGGAGGGTGGCCTTCTCCAGCGCGGTGCCGAGGGCGAAGAGGAAGGTGACGGCCGCGGACTCCCAGTAGTTGTGGATGAACAGCGCACCGACGGCGGCCACGACGACAAGCAGATCGATCGAGATGAGCCGGATCCGCAGTGCCTGCCACGCCGAGACAGCGATGCGCCAGCCGGCGACGACGGCGGCAGCGATCATGAGCAGATCGGAGCCGGTGACCAGCGCCGCGATGATGAGCAGTCCGGAGACTGCCACGGTTCCCCAAGTTTTCATGGTGACGTCCTTTCTGTGGTGTCACCTGTGACGCTATGGCCCGGGGCGGGAACTGTCCTTGACGGGGATCAATGAGCGGCGAGACAGGTACCTCCACGCAGGAATGCTCGTTTCTGGCGAATTGGCTCGCGCAATTCGCCAGAAACGAGCATTCGTGCCGGGAGGTCCTACACGCTCGACGGCCTCGCCGTGTAGCCGACGGCCGCGACGGCGTCGACAAGCTCGCGCACGGAGACCTTCTCCGGGTCGTGCTCGACGAGGATGCGGCCCGAGGAGAACTTCACCTCGGCGTCGCGCACTCCGTCGAGCCCGGTGAGCTTCGTTTCGATCTTGTTCACGCAGGAGGGGCAGGAGAATTCCTCGGAGCGCAGGGTCGTGGTCTTCATGGTGGGGTCCTTTCTGCGGTGGCTGACACCCCTGACGTTAGGAGCGCCGCGGCGGGAGTTCCTTGACGTGGATCAAAGATCGCTTCCGAGACCAAGATTTGACCCGATCTTCACCGTGGAAACCCTTGTTTCGGCAAGCTAATCGGCATAGGGTCAGAACATGAACCTCCCCGCCTCCAACCCTGCCCTGACCACCGTCTTCCGCATCCGTGACGCCATCAACAGCGGCCGCTTCGAGGGCCTCGAGGATCTGTTCACCGAGGACTTCCTCGACCTCACACACCCCTCGGGTAGCCCCAGCGGCATCAATGGTTATCTCGAGTCCCTCGCCTACCGCTCCCGGGTGCTGCGCGTCCACGTCAATGAGAACGCCATCATCGAGACCCCGGACCGGATCGTCGCCCGCGTCTCCAACCACGGCAAAGGCATCGCCGAGGTGCACGGGGCGGCCGCCGCCGGGCGCCCCTACCGGATCGACGCGGTCCACATCTTCCACACCCGGGGCCCGCTCATCTCCGCCCATTGGGGGCTGCGCGATGAGCTCGACCTGCTCGTCCAACTCGGCCTCGCCTCCCCGCCGCCGTGAGTGCCCGCGTCACCCGCGCCATGCACCGTGTCCGGCGCGCGGATTTCCTGCCTCCCGGTGTGCGGCACCATGCCCCCGTCGACGTCCCCCTCACCATCGGGCACGGGCAGACGAACTCGCAGCCGTGGACGGTCGCGTTCATGCTCGGCCTGCTCGATGTGCGCCCCGGCCATCGCGTCCTCGACGTCGGGGCCGGTTCCGGGTGGTCGACCGCTCTGCTCCACGAGCTTCTCGACGCCCGCGGCTCCCTCGCCGCCGTCGAGATCGTCCCCGAACTCGTGAAGTTCGGGCAGGCCAACCTCGATGCCGCCGGAGTGGACGTGAAAGTGTCCCAGGCCCGCGCGGGCGTCCTCGGGCTACCCGAGCAGGCCCCTTTCGACCGGATCCTCGTCTCCGCCGAATCCGCCGACCTGCCCGCGGAGCTGGTGGCGCAACTCGCCCCCGGCGGGATCATGGTCATCCCGGTGGCGGGGGCGATGTGGCGCGTCGAGAAGCGTGCCGACGGCGACCTGGAGGTGAGCCGGCACGGGGGATTCCGCTTCGTGCCGCTGCGGCGACGGCTTTAGATGGGATCGAAGACGCGGAAGTTGACGCCCTTTTCGCCGTCGGGCTGCTGGAGCATCATGGGAATGAAGTCCTCCGGCTTGGGGTGATCGGGCAGCGCCTCGAAGTAAACCTTGTGGCAGGCGAGGGACTCGATGCCGCGCTGCTCGGCCTTCTCATCGACGAGGACGCGGTGCGTCGGGTCACCGGCGTTGGCCACCAGCAGGCGCTTGACCTTGTGGGCGGGCAGGTCGAGGTCGCGGTGGATCCAGGGGTTGTCGGCGTCGCGGACGGCGTCGACGGTCATGAGGCCGGCGACGCGGTGATCGGCCTGGTTGAAGGAGCCGTAGGCCTCCAGCTCGAAGTTGGCGGTGATGACGGTGTCCGGCTGGAATTCGCGGATGTGCTTGGCGATGTCGCGGCGCAGCTCACGGGAATCCATGAGCTGGCCGTCCGGGTGCTCGAGCAGGGTGAGGTCGGTGACGCCGACGGCCGCGCAGGCCAGGCGCTGTTCCTCGGCGCGCAGCGGGGCGACCTCGGCGGGATCGAGGTGGCGGATCCCAGCCTCGCCGTGGGTGAGCAGGAGGTAACCGACCTCCACCCCGGCGTCGGTCCACATGGACACGGCGCAGGAGAGTCCGTACTCGGCGTCGTCGGGGTGGGCGACGACGATGAGGACGCGGCGGAATTCGGACCAGTCGAACGTGGGAAGCGTAGTTGTTGTCATGACACCACTCTATACTGGAATCCATGGAACCGCTCGTGCTCGACCCCGGCCCCGGGATCCCCCAGGGTCTTCGCATTCCCGCGGCCGACCTGCACGAACAGTTCGCCCGCTCCTCCGGACCCGGCGGCCAGGGCGTCAACACCACCGACAGCAAGGTGCAGCTCTCCCTCGATCTGGCCACCACCACGGCCCTCGACGAACACCTCCGCCGCCGGGCGCTGCGCCAGCTCGACCACCGACTCGCCGGGACCGTGCTGCGGGTGGAGGTGTCCACCCAGCGCTCCCAGCTACGCAACCGCGCGGAGGCCCGCCGCCGCCTCGCCGAGATCCTGCGCCAGGCGCTGGCCCCGCCGCCCCCGCCGCGCCGGGCGACGAAGCCGACGCGGGGATCGGTGCGGCGTCGATTAGCGGCGAAGCACCGCCGCTCCGACCTCAAGGCCACGCGCAGGAAACCCGGGCCTGCTGGGGAGTGACTGCGGAGTCCCGCACAGGCTGCGGGGAAGGCGTCCACGGCGGCGGTGCCGCGCTTAATCTGGGGCCATGGCACAGAAATACGAACTCAACTACGACTGGTCCCGCCTCGGCCCGATCAAGTGGACGGAGTACTCCGAGGTGACCCTCCAGGTGGATGTCGACAGCCGCGCGGCCGCCCCGGCCCTCCACCGCTACTGGGCGGAGCTGCCGCGGGAGGGCGACCTCGGTTACGCCGGCGGCTGCCGCTTCCCGGAGCCCGTCCGCATGTCCGGGGAACACTCCACGGGGTGGATCGTCTCCCGCGGCGAGGACGCCTTCGACTCCATCGCCCACTACGCCGAGGAGCTGCGCCAGACCCTCGAGGCGGCCGACCCGGACGTGGTGATCACCTGGACGGAACTGCCCTTTACCTCCTGATTAAAGCGTGAGATCATGGACGTAGAGAGGAGGTGGAGCACCATGAGGAAGCACGGAAAACTGCTCAAGTCCCAGGCGACCTTCACCCGCGAAGAGCTCGCTGAGCTGCTCGAGGGCCTCGCCGCCCGCGTCCGGGAGGGCACCCTCACCCTCGGGGAGAACTCCGGGAAGGTGGAGATGGACCTGCCACAGACCTTCACGGTCGAGATGGAGGTGCAGAACACCGGCAAGCGCGTGCTCAAACGCGAGCTCGAGATGGAGATCGTATGGCCCATTGAGCCAGACGGCACCCCGCTCCCCGGCCGCGACCCGCGGTCCGGATTCGTGGTCACCTGACCCCCACCCGCCCCGCGACGGCCCCCGTCGCGGGGCTACCTCTTCCTGTTGCCGGGTCCGGCGGGCTCAGTGATACTGAGCCCCATGACTCTGCGCCCCGCGCCCCTCCAGACAGTCGCCGCTGACCTCCGGGTTCTCTTTGCCTCCGATCCCGCCGCCCGCAGCGCCACGCTGCGCTGCAGTTTCTCCCCGACCTCCCAGTCCCGGCAGCTGGTCACCTACGACAGCGAGGGCCGGCGGGACTTTCCCGATTACGACCCCGAAGATGCCCCGCAGCTGCTGCGCGAGGCCGCCGCGGCGCTCGGCGAGACCGCCCTCGTCGAATTCGTGATCCACCGCGACGGCACCTGGCAGGCTTCCGCCGTCGCCGGCGACCCGGGCGAGATCCTCCTGCATCCGCTCACCTTCCCAGAGACGCCCGCCCCGCTGCCGCCTCTCGACCCGGCAGCCACCGCCGCGCTGGAGGCCGCGTGGCGCACCCACAGCGCCGCGCACCAGGTCGCTCCCCCGGCCACCGAAGCCCAGCTCAGCGACCTCGCCGTGGCGCTCGGCCAGCCGGTGCCTCCCGAACTGCGGGCCCTGCTGCTGCAGTCCAACGGCTCGGAGAGCACCGACCTGTGGTCCTGGCTCAGCGCCGCCGACATCGCGCGGGAGCACGAGACGTGGAACCACCTCGCCGCCACGGGAGAGTACGGAGACGTCGCCTACGACCTCGGACGCGCGGGCGTCACGGTACCCCGGCTCGTCCACCCCGGATGGATCCCCATCGCCCACGACCACGGCGGGAACCACCTCGCCATCGACACCGTCCCCGGCCCCAACGGCACCCCCGGGCAGATCATCGAGTTCGGCGCCGACCTCGTCGACGGCCCCTTCCTCCACGCCGACTCCCTCCTCGACTACCTTTCCGACCGCCGCTACCCCTGGCCCGAGGACGCGGAGATCGACCACCAGGTCCGCCCCGACTCCCCGCGCCCGCTTCTCGACGACGACGTCCCCGCCCCCATCCAGTCCCTGCGGCTGTTCGGCCTCTCCGTCGTCGACGGGGCGACCGTCAGCCGCGCGGCCGGGCTCAAGATGCTCCTCATCAACGGCGTCCCCGCGGTCGACCTCGCCGGCCTGCAGGAACTCCCGCTGCAGGAACTGCGCCTGCTCAACATCCCCCGCCTCGACCTCGGCCCGCTCGCCGGCCATCCCACCCTGCGCGGCTTGAGCCTCAGCGGGTGCGGGGACGTGGAGGGTACTGCAGCGCTCGCCGCGCTCCCGAGCCTGGAACACGTCGAACTGGACCGCGGCGACACGATCCTCGACGCCCTGGCCACGCATCCCCGCCTCCACCGCGTCACGCTGGCGGGCACGCAGCCCCTGGCCGAGAAGGTGGCCTCAGCCAACCGGCTGCTTCACGCCACTCCCCTCGCCCTGCACACCCTCTCCGGCCGGGCGTAGCTCGAGCAGACGCCCGGCGGGACCGTCCTCGAGGACCCACAGCGCCCCGTCCGGGGCCTCGGCGAGCGCCCGGATCCGGGCACCCATCTCCCACTCGTCGACCACCCGGGCGGGTTCCCCGAGTTCCACCCGGACGATCTTCTCCCCCGACAGGCCCCCGAGCAGCGCGGTGTCCTCCCACCCCGCGAACAGGGACCCGGAGTAGATGAGGAGGCTGCCGGGGGAGATCGACGGCACCCACCACGCCGCCGGGCCGTGGAATCCGTCGCCCGGCGCGTGATCGGGGATGGGGTCACCGTTGTAGTGCACCCCCATGGAGGCCTCCGGCCATCCGTAGTTGTCGCCCTCGACGATGAGGTTGAGCTCGTCGCCGCCCTGCGGTCCCATTTCGGAGGCCCAGATCCGCCCCTGCCGGTCCGTGGCGATGCCCAGCGGATTGCGATGCCCCATCGTCCACTGCTCCGTGCCCCAGGGGTTGCCCGGGGCGGGCCGCCCGTCGAGTGTGAGTCGCAGGATCGAACCGAGGTTGGTCTCATTCTCCTGCGCCGGGGTCATCTCCTGGCGGTCCCCCGACGTGACGTAGAGGTACCCCTCGTGGACGAGCAGACGCAGGGAGAGGTGCCCGTTGCCGGCGGCCGGGGTCTGTGCCCAGATCTCCTGGAGTCCGGTGAGCCGGTGATTCGCGGTGTCCAGATAGGCGCGCCCGACCACTCCCTGGGCGCCGTTGGTGTGCGGGCGCACCCAGCTGAGGTAGATCATCCCGTCCTGCTCGAAGGTCGGGCCGGGGATGATGTCATGCAGGCCGGCCTGGCCGTGCGCATGCACCTGGGGCAGGCCGGTGATCTCCGTGACCTGACCGGTGGACTGGTCCCGCAGTTGCAGGGCTCCGCGCCGCTCGGAGATGAGCAGCTGATCGGTGCCGGGCAGGAAGGCCAGGGCCCAGCCGGTGGCGAAGGTGCCGTGCTCCGCGACGCTGAACTCCCGGGTCACGCCACTGTCCGCAGCTGCGGACTCCCCCACGGTGGAGGAGACGGTCGCCCCGTTCCCGGGTGGGGCCGTCTCCGCCGGCTCCGCGCCGCACCCGGCCAGCAGGAACGCGGTCACGGGCAGGGCGAGGAGTCGACGCATGCCACCACAATAATCACAGGGTGCGCTGCCACGCCCCGATGGCCGAGGTCGGCGCGAAACCGAGGGTGCGGTTGATGTCGAGCATCCACTCGTTCTCCCCGGCGTTCCACGTGTGGACGCGCCGCACCTGCGGACGCAGCGCGGCCAGCTGCTCCAGGTTGGCGGTCTTCAACGACCGGCCGAGTCCGTGCCCGCGATCCTCGGCCCGTACGAACGTGTCCAGCTGGTAGACGATCTCCGGCTGCCCCTCCGGGCATTCCATTTTGGTGTAACCGACCGGTTCCCCGGCGGAGTTGAGCGCCACCGCCCACAGCACGGTGCGTCGTGCCTGCCGTGTCAGTTCCTCCTCGCGCCGCATCCGGGCGTCGTCCCACCGCGCCTCCTCCACCTCGCGGCTGCCGGTGGGGGCGTCCGTGACAATGCGCGAGCGCAGGCGTGCCATACCCGCGAGCAGATGCTCGGGCATGTTCCCCTGCCATGTCAGCAGCTCGTAGTCTGTGTGCGGCTGCACCTTTTCCAGGTCAACCGGCAGCCACAGGGTGCTGGCCACCTCCACCTGATCGAGGGCGAAGCCCTGCTCCTCCAACCATGCCGTGACCGGCGTGGCCTCCACCATCCCCGTGCCCGTGGCCGCCGCCAGCGTGGGGTCGTCCTGGCGGGAGGATTCCCACCACGTGCAGGCGGTGCGGCCTTCCTCCCGGCACAGGTCCCGGAAGACCGGCCACAGGGCATCGAGCAACGGACGCGGATCCCGCTCGGGGTCCAGAGTCGCCTCGACGTGGACGGCATGGGTGTTGTCGCTCCGCGGCAGGAAGACGTGGAGAAAGCCCACCACCTCAGCGTCATCGTGGAGGAGGATGAGCAACTGCGATTCATCCTCATCGCGGGCGAAGGCGGCGAGCGTGTCGGCGCGGTAGTGGAAATCAGCATGACCCAACCTGGCTTGCTCGGCCCGCTCCGCGAGGGCGGCGGCGTCTCGTGCCGCTTGTGCCGGAGCGGCTGCTTCTCCGAGGTCATGATGAATGCTCACGTTCACCGTCCCGAGTGTAGGCACCTATCCTCGGGTCATGCGTATCGAACGGATCGTCCCTCACCTGCGTGTACCTGACCTGTGGCAGGCGCTCCACGAGCACGGCGAAGTACTCGGTATGCGGCCGATCATGGACCACGGATGGATCGCCACCCTGGGGGATGATGACGGTCACCAGCTCAGCGTCATCACAGCGGATGAGACGGCCCCGGTCACCGCCGATGTATCCGTCTTCGTCGATGACATCCACGAGGCCCATCTGCGTGTCCTGCGTTCCGGGCTGGAGATCGTCCACCCGCTCACCGAGGAGGCCTGGGGTGTCACCCGATTCTTCTTCCGGGACTCCGCAGAACGGGTGATCAATGTCGGGATGCACTCTGAGCCCGCGGGGTGGGATTCGCTGCGCGCCGAGTTGGAGGCGGAGCTGGAGGCGACGCTGCAGTCCGCAGCTGCGGACTCGTTTGTCACCCTTGGCGCGGCCATCAGGCTGTCAGAGGCCTGGCTGTTCTTCCCCGACTGCGTCGTGGACACCGAGGGGTGGATAGAGGATCCGACACCGTTGCCGGTGCCGCTCCACGTGGACGTCCCGGCCGTGGTGCGCGACGTGCTCACCCACCTCAAGGAGGAGCCTTCGCCGCGTGATCAGCTGTGGCTGGCGCTGGAGAGCTGGCTGGAGATGCTGCATATCCGCGCCGGGAACGAGTTGAGCATGGCGCAGGTGCATCGCCGCACACCGCCGACCCCGTGGTTCAGCTGTCTGCTTCACGCGCCGAGTGTCTCTCCGGAGCTGCGCTTCCGCCGCGGCGGCGGGTAGTAACCGTTCGTGCGAGTCCTCCGGGCCGGAAAACTGACCTGGGGAAATGCGGCGGGGCAACCTGGTGACACGAACCGTTACTCCCCCGCCGCTTAGCCGAAGCTGAACTCCACCTGCGCCTGGTCGTCCACCGCCTGCACGATGCCGGTGTAGAAGGCACGGGCCTGCGCCTCGAGGAGGTTGCGGTGCGAATCAATGTGCGCCCGCTTCTCGTGATCCCCGAGGATCTCGGTGATGATCGCGGCGGTGTCGATGTCCGGGGAGACGAAGCTGAGGATCTGCCCGTCCTCGAGAACCGTCTCGAAGGTCGGTTCCGTGTAACCGAGGAACACGAAGTCCGGGATCGTGATGCGGAAGCGGTGCTCCCCCATCTCGCGGATGCGCACGTCGCGCCCCTCGAGTCCCAGTTTCGCCTGGTAGCTGTACTGCAGGAAGTTGGTCCGCGCCGTACCGGGGACATTCCAGCCCAGGGCGGTCAGCCGCGACTGTGTTTTGTGCAGGCCCTGCGTGGCGGTGCTGAGCAGGACGATCTGCTCCTCTCGCTGCACGGCGGTGATCACTTCCGTGCCCTCCGACTCCACCTCCACCGAGACTGGGTCCTTGAGAACTCCGACCGCGCTGCCTCCCACGAAGGCGAAGAGCAGCGCTGCTACCAGCGCGATCACCGCCAGAACGGCGAGCAGTACGCGGCCCATCACCGCCTCCCGGCCACGGCCCGACGGACGATAACGATGAGCGCGCCCACCATGAGGATGAGCCCGATACCGCCCAGCCCCGGGGAATCATCCATCTCCCCGAGATAGAGGAGTCCCGCGCCAATCAGCACCACCAGCAACGCCAGAACTTCGGGCCAGATCTTCATGGTATTGACAATACTCGTGGCGCGGCCGACGTTCCGCGAGGAAGATGGACCCATGACCTCGATCCTGCACGTGGTGACCACTGCCCCCGATTTCAACGATCCCTCCGAGCCCACCGGCCTGTGGCTCTCCGAACTGACCCATGCGTGGGAGATCTTCGCCGAGCGCGGCTTCGAGCAGCGCATCATCAGCCCGGCCGGCGGTTTCGTCCCCCTCGACGAGCGTGCCCTGCGCTTTCCCGCCCGGGACGCCTCCGCCGACGCGTGGCTGAAGGACCCGGAGAAGATGGCCCTGCTGGGTAACACCACCCCGGCCTCCGAGGTCTCGGCCGAGGGCGTCGACGCCATCTGGTTCGCCGGTGGCCACGGCGCGATGTTCGATTTCCCGGACGACGCCGACCTCCAGCGTCTCGCGCGGGAGATCTTCGAGGCCGGCGGTATCGTCTCCGCGGTCTGCCACGGCTATTGCGGGCTGCTCAACACCCGCCTGTCGGACGGCTCGTATCTCTTCGACTCCCGCGAGATCACCGGCTTCACCTGGGCGGAGGAGAAGCTGGCACGCGTGGACAAGCTGGTCCCCTTCGACGTGGAGGCGGAGGCGAAGGCCCGCGGCGCGCGATTCCGCAAGGCGAAGCTCCCCTTCGTGCCGCACGCCGTCCGCGACGGCAATCTCATCACCGGCCAGAACCCGGCGTCGGCCAAGGTCACGGCCAAGCTCGTGGCGGAGGCCCTGTCCTGACGCCTCCTGAGCTGCCCGAGGAATTCGAGGTCGTCGACTCCCCGCAGCTCGATCCGGAGGCCCTCCTACTCTGCGGCCTCATGTGGGCGGGCAGGACGCACCCGGCCAGCGACGCGGTCTGCCGCCTCCTGCAGCCAGGCGATTTCCATGACCCGCACTACAGCCTCCTCTTCGGGTTCATCGCCTCCCGCCGCAGCGCTGACAGGCCCGTTGACCCGGCCAGTCTGGGCTCGGCGCTGCAGGAGATGGGCGAGGAGGCTCCGCTGCCCCGCCATACCGCCCGTCGCCTCCTCCTCGAGTTGACCACCCTCAGTGTCCTTCCCGAGCTGGTCACGGACTACGCCGACCAGGTCCTGGGACTCTCCTACCGGCGGCAGTACCTGGCGATGGCCGCCGCCCTTCTCCACGCGGGCGAAACCCGTCCCGAGGGCGAGCTCTTCGCGCTCCTGCTCGAGCACGGGCGCGCGCAACGGGCCGCGTGGGAACGCAGGCAGGCGTTGCGGCCCCGCGAGGGCTGAACCTGTGTTTCACTGGCGCCATGACACCGCTTGCCCGCTACCGTTCCACCGGCGCTGACCTGCCTTTCGGGGAGCCCGTCCGCGCGCACCGCGGGGTGGCCATGGAGGGCTACTTCTGGCGCCTCACGGACCCCGCCTCGGGCCGCGTCCTCATCGCGCTGTGCGGGGCGAACCAGGGCCCTGCCGGGCCGTGGGCGACCATCGGCCTGGCGGGCTCCAACGGGTTCATCCGTACCGCTGCTCTCACCGGATCCTGGACGGACCCGGCGCGTCTCGGGGTGCGCGGCGGCGACCACGCCGCCCCCGCCTTCAGCGGGGACGAGGAGCACCTGCGGGTCGATCTGGGCCCCGACGCCCGCCTCGACCTCCGTTTCCACGACTTACACCCCTGGCCGCACCGCGCCTTCGGCGGTTCCAGCGTCTTCCAGGTCATCCCGGGCCTCAACCAGTACTGGCACCCGTGGTTGCTGGGCGGGCGCGCCAGCGGCACCGCCACGCTCGGGGAGCAGACCTGGACGTTCGACGGCGCCCACGTCTACGGCGAGAAGAACTGGGGCCGCGAGGGCTTCCCGGAATCGTGGTGGTGGGGGCAGGCGCAGGGCTTCGCCGAGCCGGAGGCGTGTGTCGCCTTCGCCGGCGGGCTGGTCACCGCCGGGCCGGCGCAGGTCGAGGTGACGGGGCTGGTGGTCCGGCTGCCGGATGCCCGCGTGCTCCGCCTGGGCAACCCGGTCGTCAGCCCGGTGCGTACCACCACTACCGACGACACCTGGAGCGTGAGCGGCCGTGGTTACGGGTGGCGTGTGGAGATCCACGCGTCTGCCCCGTTGGAGAACTCCTTCGTGCTCCCCGTTCCCCTGCCCGGCGAGCACCGCAACGTGCCCGGCGATCTCGAGCACCTCACCGGCGATCTGGAGATCTCGGTGTCGCGCTTCGGTCGCCCCGTGTGGAACGGTCGGACCCGGTTGGCCGCGCTCGAACACGGCGGGCTGGAGCGGGCGGCCGCCGAGCTGCGCCGCCGGGGCCTCGATCCGCATCTCCCCGACGCTCCCCCGGCGGGCTGAGAGCGTTAATTTGACCCAGCATACCCCCCGGGGTATCTTTCGGGGGACCTCGTCCCCGACAGGAAAGACGTCCCCATGACGACCTCCGTTCTCACGCAGCTGACCACGCCGACGGCCCCCGTCGAGAAGCCCCGCCCCTTGGCCAACATCCTCATCTGGACCTTCTTCGGGGTGGCCGTCCTCGGCTGGACCGCCAGCGCCATCCTCTCCGCCATCCACTTCTGGGTCCTGCCCATCCCCGAGGGCGTGCCCACCCGCGGACCCATGGCCGTCATGATGAGCGACTGGTCCTACGTCGGCCCCATCCCGCTGGCCACGATCGGCGCGGTTTACTACATCGGCATGATGGCGGCCGCGGCGCTGTGGCTGTTCACCAAGAGCCAGCTGCTGGAGAAACTGCTGCTTCCGGTCACCGCCATCGGCGTCGCCATGTCCGCCTGGTTCGTCTACCTGCAGCTGTTCGTCATCGGGGAAATCTGCCCCTTTTGCATGGTCTCCGCCGCGGCCACGACCCTGCTGTTCCTCATCGAGCTGGCCACGAAGAAGCTTGGCGGAGCCCGCACCGCCCCGGCGGTCAACCCTGCCATCGCCGCCCCGATCATGATCGCCATCCCGCTGCTCATGGCCATCGTCGCGATGTTCTCCCTCACCGTCCTGCCCCTGCCGCAGTTCTAAGCCCCACCGACCGCGCCCACAACGCAGCCGGCCGACCCCGTTCCGGTGGAGCACTCACAGTGCCGCGACAACCCTGCACGACAAGATCATCGCGGTTCACAATCCCACTAAGGCAGGTCGACGACCTTCGCCCCGGTGTCATCATCGTCGCCGGAGCGCCCGAGGACGGAACGGATCGTCGACACCACCGTGCCGACGAGGCTCTCGCCTCCCCAGTACTCGGCAGTGTCGCCGTGCACCTTGAGCACCACGTTGTCCGGGTTGTCGGGGCCGCCCTCCATGAAGGCGTCAGCGCCCTTGCTCCACAGCTTCTCCACCAGGGCACGGTCTGTGATGATCTCGGCCTCACCCGCCAGCGACACCCAAGCCTTCATGGAGGAGTAGGCGACGTTGACCTGCGGGTTGGCGGCCACGTCGGCGGCCACGGCGCTGGAGGCGCGGACCAGGAAGAGGACGTCGCCGTCCTCTTCGTGCACCTGCGTGGACAAAGGCCGGCTGGTAAGACGCCCGACCTCTGAACTCGAGTCGACGGTGGTGAGCATGGCGATGTCCATGCCGGACATGATCTCGTGGACTTTCTGGACGTCTGTCTGCTCGCTCATGGTTTCCCTCTTTCCGTATTGCCGGATGTGTGATGTACATCTCAGCATACGGACAACCATGCGTCACCGCTGATACGCCACCGCCCCGGCAGCCAGAACTAAGCCTGGGACTTCTCCAGGGCCTGCGCGATGTCGGCGATGATGTCGTCGACGTTTTCCAGGCCTACGGAGATGCGCACCAGACCCGGGGTGATGCCGACGGACGGCAGCTGCTCGTCCGACACCTGGCGGTGGGTGGTGGACGCCGGGTGGAGGACGCAGGAGCGGGCGTCGGCGACATGGACCTGGCGGGTGACCAGCTCGAGGGCGTCCATGAACTTCACGCCCGCCTCGCGGCCGCCCTTGATGTCGATGCACAGCACGCCGGAGTTGCCGGACAGGTACTTCGCGGCCAGCTCGCGGTAGGGGGAGGACTCGAGGCCGGGGTAGCGGACGTCGATAAGCACGTCGTCGCGGCCCGCGAGGTACTCGGCGACCTGCTGCGCGTTCTCGCAGTGGCGCTGCATGCGCACGTCCAGGCTCTCCAGGGAGAGGTTGAGCATGAACGCGGAGTGGGCGGACGGGTAGGCGCCGAAGTCGCGCTGCAGCTGCATGCGGGCCTTGATGATGAACGGCGCGACGGCGTAGTCCTTGGTGTAGACCACACCGTGGTAGGACTCGTCCGACTCGGTGAAGCCGGGGAACTTGCCGTTGGTGTAGTCGAACGTGCCGGCGTCGACGATCATGCCGCCGACCTGCACGGCGTGGCCGTCCATGTACTTGGAGGTGGAGTGGATGACCACGTCGGCGCCGTGCTCGATGGGGCGGCACAGCATGGGGGTGGCGAAGGTGGAGTCGATGATGAGCGGCACGCCCTGGTCGTGGGCGATGCGCGCGAACTTCTCGATGTCGAGCACGCTCATCGACGGGTTGCCGATGGTCTCCCCGAACAGCGCCTTCGTGTTCGGCTGGAACGCGGCGGCGATCTCCTCCTCGGAGGCGTTCTGGTCGACGTAGATGACCTCGATGCCGAAGCGCTTGAGCGTGGTGTGGAAGAGGTTGAGGGTGCCGCCGTAGATCTGGGAGGACGCCACGAAGGAGTCACCTGCGGAGCAGACGTTCATGATCGACAGCGCGGTGGCCGCCTGCCCGGAGGAGGTCGCCATCGCGGCGACACCGCCCTCGAGTTCGGCGATCTTCGCCTCCACGGCCATGACGGTCGGGTTGGCGAAACGCGAGTAGATCAGCGCGTGGGTCGGCTCATCGAAGACCGCCGCGATGTCCTCGGAGGAGTCGAAGGTGTAGGTCGTGGACTGCACGATCGGCACCTGGCGGGGGTCCTTGTTGCCCGGGACGTAGCCGGCGTGGATGAGTTTGGTCTGGTTGTGCATGGTGGTACTGACACCTTTCGGGGCGACGGAATGCCTGAATGTAAATGTACCCCGGGCTTATCGGCACCCCACCCCCGACTCACGGCTCGACGACCTCCCGCGGCACCCCGTCCGGCCAGCGGCCGTGGCGGGCCAGGTAGCGCTTCGCGTAGGCGCGGACGGCGGTGGGCAGCGTCTCGAAGATGAACTCCGGGCCGACGTGCTCGATGAAACCGGTGGGCTCGAGGCGTCGATAAAGATCGCGCTTGACGCGCGCCATGGCGAACTTGATGCCGCGGCGCTGCAGCTGGGCGCGCAGCTCGTCGAGGGCGTCGACGGCGGTGAGGTCGATCTCGGTGTTGGCCTCGGCGTTGAGCAGGAACCACTGGACCGGGGTGTCGGCCTCCGCGACCGCCTCCAGGGCGTGCTGCACGAAGTCGTCGGCATTGGCGAAGAAGATGGGCGCGTCATAGCGGAAGACCAGCAGCCCGTCGACCGCACGGGCGTCGGCGTAATCGTCGAGGCTGTGCATGCCGGGCACACCCGGCACGTAGCCGAGCACGTCGGCATAGGGGCGGGTGATGCGGCGCAGCAGGTCGAGGATGGACAGCACGATGGCGAAGCCGATGCCGGCGAGGACGCCGAAGATGACCACGGCCGCGGCGGTCGCCAGGGTGATGATGAGTTCGCTCTTGCGGAAGCGGGCGATGCGGATGATCTCGGGGACGTCGATAAGCCGCGTGGCGGCGTAGATGACCAGGGCGCCGAGGGCCGCGTTGGGGAAGGATTCCAGGACCGGGCCCGCGAACATGAGGACCATGACGACCAGCGCGATGACCACCAGGGCGTGGACCTGGGTGCGGGCGCCCGCGGCGTCGCCCAGCACGGTGCGCGACCCGGAGGAGGAGACGGGGAAACCCTGGAAGAATCCGTTGGCCACGTTGGCGGCGCCGAGCGCGAGGAGCTCCTGGTTGGAGTCGATGACCTCTCCCCGGCCGGACGCGAAGGCGCGGGCGGTGAGGATGTTGTCGGAGAAGCCGACGATGGCGATGCCCGCCGCATACGGCAGGATCGCCCACACGTCGACGGTGCTGAAATCCGGGATCCGGAACGCGGGCAGCCCCTGCGGCACCTCGCCGATGACGGCCAACCCGTGGTCCCGGAGGCCGAAGAGGGAGACGACGGCCGCCGCCCCGAGCAGCACCAGCAGCGAGCCGGGCACTTTGGGGGCGATCCACGCCGCCAGGTAGAGCGCCGCGAGAACCCCGGCGGCCAGCAGCGCCGTCGGGAGATGGGTCTGCTCGATTTTGCCGAGGAAATCCACCACCTCCCGCCACGTGCTCTCCCCCTCGACGTTCAGCTTGGTCACCTTGCCCAGCTGGCTGACGATCATGAGCACCGCGATGCCGATGAGGTAACCGATGAGCACGGGCCGCGACAGCAGCGTGGTGAGAAATCCCAGACGGGCCGCGAAACCCACCAGGCAGACCACGCCCACCGCGATCGCCAGCAGCGCCGCCACCTCGGCGTAGTGTTCCGGCCCGCCGGCTGCGCTGAGGAGCGCGCCGACGCCGGCGGCGGTCATGAGGGCGGTGGTCGACTCCGGCCCGATCGACAGCTTCCGGGAGGTGCCCAGGAAGAAATAGAGGAACATCGGGGCCAGCACCGCCCACAGGCCGACGACCGCCGGCAGCCCGGCGATGACGGCATAGGCCATGACCTGCGGCACCAGGTACGCCGCGACGGTGACTCCCGCGACGACATCCCCGCTCAGCCAGTCTCGTTGATAGCGTTTCAGCGCGCCCATGCCGGGGAGGAAGCGCTCCCACAGCGGCCTCTCACTGGTCATGACCTCGACGGTACTCTGTGCGGGGCTCGAAGGGGATGGCTGTCCACATCGCCCGGCTAAGCTGCCCTCCATGAGGTTGTCCGCCACCCACGACGCCTTCCTGGCCGCCCGCCCGCCCGGCGCGGAGGAGGACGTGCACATGCTCCCCGCGATCGTCGACGACATCATCACGCGCTACAGCGCCCCGGGCGAGGTGGTCCTCGACCCTTTCGCCGGTTTCGGCACCACACTGATCCGCGCGCTCGGCCTCGGCCGCCGCGCCGTCGGGGTGGAACTGCTCCCCGAGCGCGTCGCACACATCCGCCGCCACGCCCCCGCCGCGTCGATTCTCGAGGGCGACGCCCGCGCCCTGTCGCTGCTTATCGACGCCCCCGTCCACCTCATCCTCTCCTCCCCGCCGTACATGACCGTCACCCACCATGACGCCGATCCGCTCACCGCCTATGAGCGCGAGGGCGGTGATTATAGGCGCTACCTGCGGGAACTTGGCTTCGTGGCGGCACAGTGCGCGGCGTTGCTCACCCCGGGCGGCCACCTGGTGTGGAATGTCGCCGACATCCTCCACGAAGGGGATCTCACCCCGCTCATCGACGACTGCGTGAGCGTCCTTGACGCCCATCTCGAGCAGGTCGCGGTGGTGGAGATCGAGTGGGATCGGCTGCCGCACGATCTCACGCGCGATGCCCTACTGGTGTTCCGGCTCCCCCCGGAGCCACTGTTACGCTAAGATTGCGGACATGACATCAATCAATCTGAGCAAGCAGCACCCCAAGGTCTACCAGGCCGTCATGGCCCTCGACGCCGAGGTCCGCGAGGCCCTGTCCGCCGCGGGGATCGACCCCAAGCTGGGCGAACTCATCCGTATCCGCGTCTCCCAGCTGAACGGATGCGCCTTCTGCCTCCGCATGCACACCCGCGACGCCCTCGCCCTCGGCGAATCCACCGACCGCCTCGCGGTCCTGCCGGCCTGGCGCGAGTCCCAGTACTTCGACGAGGTCGAGCAGGCCGCCCTCGAACTGGCCGAGGACGTCACCCTCCTCGAGGACGAGGCCGACCAGGACAAGGAGCGCGGCCCGCTCAGCGACGAGCAGGTCTCGGCCCTCAGCTGGCTGACCATCACCATGAACGCGTGGAACCGCATCGCGGTGCGCAGCCACTACCCGGTGCGCCCCTAAATCCCGGCGGCCTTCTCCACCGCGTATCGACGTTCCATCCCCACCGTCACCCGCCCCCACTCACTGTCCGCCGCCCGCCGCTGGTGCGCCCCGAAGGCCGCGCCGTCGGCGAAGCGCTCCCGCACTGTCCACACCCGACCCCCGGGCGTGGGCAGCACCTCGAAGTGCAGGCAGCCCGGCTCCGCGCGGCTGAGTTCGATGTGGCGGGGCAGGTGACGTTCCACGATCTGCGCCTCCTCCGCCGAAGCGCAGATCAGCTCCCCTGAGAGGCTCACCTCCGGACTGTCGGCGCCGATGCCGGCGAGGATCGTCGTCTCCCGGAGACGCGGGCGCCACAGCGCGGCGCGTGCCGCCGTGAGCTCCTGCAGCTCCGGCGGGGTCACCTCGTCGAGTGCCCGGAGGTAGTCCGGGACCGTCTCCCGCGGCAGGCGCAGACCCATGGTCAGGTGCGGGATCCACCGCGGACCCCGCCCCTCGGGATTCGCGGTGCTGATGTGGCGGGCGGCGATCTCCAGCTCATCGGTGGTCTCCAGGAGCCAGGCCACCGTCTGCTTCCTCCGGGTGCCGAATACCACGGTGCCCACCCGCTGACACGGGGCAGGCAGGAGTCCCGGGAGCAGTTCCGCAGCACAGTCGACCGCGGCGGCGGCTATCCGGGGCGCGAACGTGACGGTGATGTGCGGGGTCTGCTGCTGCGCGGGGAAGCCCCGCGCCGCCAGGTCGGCGTAGATCCCGCGGACCAGCTCCTCCTCCGCTTCTGGGAGGTGGAGCAGAATGTTCTCGGGAGAGGCCACTTAGGCCTTGAGCACGTAGCGCAGGATCTCCACGACCTGGTCGGTGGTGGTGCACCACGCCTGCGACGCGGCGTCGACCTCCTTGAGGGGGTGGACGATGTCGGCGTCGTGCAGCGTGACATAAGGCTTGGCCAGCGCGGCGCAGTAGCCGGCGTCGAAGGCGGCGTTCCACTGCTTGTACTCGCTGCCGAAACGCACGACCACCAGGTCGGCTGCCTCGATGAGGGTGCGGGTGCGGATGGAGTTGACCTTGGAGGACTGGTGGTCGCGCCAGAACGGGCTGCCCGTCTCGCCCAGGTGGTCACCGGCGGCGTCGCTGGCCGGGTGATCGGTCACCGGGGCGGTGAACTCCACGTCCAGGCCCGCGGCCTCGGCGCCCCGCTGAATCTCCGCGCGCCAGTCGGTGTGGATCTCGCCGGACAGGTAGACGTTGAAAGTCATGGTGTTCTCCCGTGGGTTGATTGATCTCTACACCGCTGCACCCTACCTAAGGAAGTCACCTGCTTGGGGTGAGGCAGAATCCAACGGCGTGATTCCATCTCCACCTCCAGGCCGTAGTGCGACTGCAGGTTGATCCAGAAGTGCGGATCCATGGAGAAGTACCGCTCCAGACGAAGCGCTGTATCGGCGGCACTCCACTGGAGACGGCCAGCTTGTGGTGGGTCATCCCGGATCCGTTTCGGACATCCTCCATGAGGCTCTCACTTCTCAGTGATAGTCGACGAGTTCGGCCTCTTCGGCACCTCCCCGAGCACCAGGTCCAGATCGTCGGCTCCCGGCAGCTGATCGGCCGATCCCCTGCCGGCGACTCACTCCCTTAAAGAGCGGCACTTGGGTCCATTCTCGACATGAGGCCTCCGGGGTTTGGCTCGCTGCGTCGATGTCCTAGCGGATCAGATCCATCGCGCGGGCCTGATCCAGCGCCGCCAAGTGCGGCAGCGGATCAATGCCCATATCGGCGACGTAGGAGGTGAGCAGATCACGGACCGTCGCCTCCAAGTCGGTGCGATCCCAGGGCTTGGCGATGTAGTGGTCGAGATCCGCCTCGTTGACCGCGACGATGGTGTCCTCCAGCTGTGCCTGCCCGGTCACCAGAACCTTGCGGGTGGCGGCGGTGCGGTCGTCGTCCATCATGTCGACGAGGAACTCGACGCCGGTGGTGCCGGGCATGCGGTGATCGCACAGGGCGAGGGCGAGGACGTCCCCGTCGGCGCTGATTTCGTCGATGACCTCCCAGGCGTCGTCGACGTCGGAAGCCGGTTCGAGACGCACCGTGGGAGCGAAGACCTGCAGGTCCCGCTCCACGGCAGTGCGGACCTCCGGTTCGTCTTCGAGGATGAGGATGGTCAGCTTCATGATTCAGCTCTCCTGTAGTGACAGCGGCCCGGCGACTGGCAGGCCGACAATGACGCGGGTTCCCGCGGTAGACGTCTCGATGTTGATGGTCCCGTTGTGTTTGCTCACGATGGTGCGGCAGACCCCCAGGCCGATTCCCATGCCGAAGCGGACCTGGCCCTGCTTCGTGGTGAAGCGGGGTTCGAAGAGCCGGTCCAAGAGCTCCCCCGGGATCCCGGGGCCGTCGTCGATGACCTCGACCTGCACCCAGTCCGGCCTCAGCCGACTGGTGCGGACGGTGATGGTGGAGCCCTTGCCGGATTCGGCGAACGCTTCGGCGGAGTTGGTGATGAGGTTGGTCCACACCTGCGCCAACTGGCCCGGGGTACAGGTGATCAGGGGAAGTTCGGCGTAGTCGCGGCGGACGGTGACGCCCCGGAGCTTGTAGGAGGTCAGGCGGATAGTGTCGTCGATGCCCTGGTGAATGTCGACATCCGTGACGGGGTCGCCGTCGGGGCGGGCGTAGGAACGCAGACTCGCCACGAGATCGGTGATACGGGTGGCCGCATTTTCCACGTTGCGCAGGGCGGTACCGATGGAGGCGGCGTACTCCACCATGTCGAAGTCCAGTTTCCGGGACTTCTGTACCTGGCGGACGAAATCCAGGTCGTGGACCCCGGCCAGCACCAAACGCGACGCTAAGTCACGGTCTCCGGTGATCTCGGCAATCTCCCTGCGGATCTCGCGGGCCCTTTTCGTGCTGACCGCGGGGGACGAGCTGGCCGCCTCGATCGCGGCGAGAGCTCCGTCCGACCAGCGCTTGGACTTGCCGGTGTTCAGCAGGGCCTCGATGTCGTCGGCGAGGTGTTCGGCGGTGCGCTTGATCGCGGCCATCGGGTTGTTGAGTTCGTGGGCGACGCCTGCGGCCAGCTCACCGAGAGAGGCGAAGCGCGCCTGGCTCATCAACTCCTTGCGGGCTCCCTCCAGGTTCTTCAATGCCAGGGCGAGGGCGGCGCGTTCCTGTTCCAGCAACGATCGAGTTTCGTGCCGCTTCACATGGATGTCCTCGGCGCGTCGAAGCCGCCTGTCGTAGGTGCGGACGAACAGCGCGGTGATGAGCCGGTTGAGCCGCGGTTCCACGGAAAGGAGGTAATTGAGCTGCTCATAGGAGAGCTGGACTGCGACGACCTCGGTGGTGGTGCGCGCGGTGAAGAAGCCGACCCGGGCATTGGCCAGAGCGAGCAGTCCGATCACCTTGCCGGTGGAGGCGTGGTGCATGGTGATGTCGCCGGCGTCAGTGAAGCGCCTGAGCAGCACCTTGCCGCTCAGGGCGAAGATCATCTCCTCGACCACGTGCCCCTCCTTGGTGAGGTACACCCCTGGCGGGAACACCAGGCGGGGCTGGTAACCGAGATGGTGGTCGGCGGCGTCGATAAGCGCTGTGATGATCTCGATGTCGCTCATCGTGCTGTCGAGCACGAATTGCTCGGGGAGCTCGTCGTGGAAGCCCACGGTGGGGTCCTCGTCGCTCCGGTGGTGCCAGTAGCGGCGCAACTGCTGGAGGAGCGTGCGGATGAACGTGTCCTCCTTGATCTCCGGGATATAAGCGAGCATGTCCAGTCGCCCCAGGTCGGTGAGCAGGTCCAGCCCGCTAATCGACGGCGCGGTGGACAACACCAGGATGCGCGTGTGCCTGAACTTCGGATCGGCAACGAAAGAGACGAGGGGATGGTCGGCCGGGAGGCCGTCGTCGTGCAGCGTGACCGTGATCAGACCCAGATTGTCATCGTCGTCAATCTGCTCGAGCAGGGACGGCAGATCGGGCCCGTTGACCACCCGGTACTGCTCCCCCAACGTCCGGCTGACGAGCGAATAGAGGTACTGGGTGGCCTCGGAGCGGCCGACGATGGCGATCGTCGAGTGCGGCAATCGGTCGCGCAGGAGCATCTAACCCACCAGCCCCAGGGCCGCCCACAGCGGCGGGGCGGCGAAGACGAGCAGGGCGGTCGCCACACCGCCGACGACCATACCGATGAAGGCCATTTGGCCGATCTTGATTTCGCCGGTGGCATAGGCGATCGCGTTCGGTGGCGTGGAGATCGGCATCGACATGCCGACCGAACAGGCGATGGCGACGACGACCGCCACCAGGAGCGGGTTGACGTTGTCCAGGGAGACCGCCAGCGACACCGCCAGGGGAACCAGCAGGTTGGCCGCGGCGGAGTGCGAGATGACGTTGGCCAGGCCGAAACCGATGAGGCCCAGCGTGGCCACGATCGCGAGGCCGCCCAGGGACGTCCAGTCCACCGAGCCGACGAGCCACGCATCCAACCCGGTGGCACCCACACCGGTGCCAAGCGCGATGCCTCCGGAGACCAACCACAGCACCGGCCAATCCAGGGCCTGGATGTCCTTGCCCTTCATGACCTGCAAGGCGAGGAGCGCCACCACCGGGAAGAAGCCGACGATGTTGGAGGAGACGCCGTGCAGCGGCTCCGAGACCCACAGGAGGATGGTCAAGCCCGCGACGGCGTAGAACACTTTCGCGTCGAGGGCCGTGTTCCAGCGGGATTCCATGTCGATCTCGATGCGCGCGTCTTTCGGAATGAATGTCAGGCACAGCAGAACCCACGCGAAGGCCAGCACGACGAGCATGTACGGCACGGCCAGCGCCATCCACTGGGTAAACGAGATGGAAATGCCGTGCTCCTGCAGCACGCCGATGGCGATCGCATTCGGCGGTGTGCCCACCGGGGTGCCGATGCCTCCGACGTTCGCCGCCAGGGGAATCGCCAGCGCGACGCCGGCCCGTGCCTTGCCCGCGGGGAGCGATTTAAGGATGGGGATGACCACCGCGAACATCGTCGCAGTGGTGGCGGTATTCGACATGAACATGCTGAGCAGTGCGGTGATCAGCATCAGGCCCAGCAACGTCATCCGTGCGTTGCTGGGGAAGGGCTTGAGCATGACGGATGCGAGGTTGCGGTCCATTCCGTACTTCTCCGCACCGTGCGCGATCATGAATCCGCCCAGGAACAGGATGATCACGGGGTTGGCCAGGGCCGCGAAATAGTCGGCGGCGGGAAGAACGGTGTCCGCCAGTGCGGCGTCCCCTCCGGTGGGATCGACAATCGCCCCCTTCGAGACCAGCAGCACCTCCAGGAGGATGACCAGCACCGCCGTCGCCGTCAGCGGAATGGGCTCGAGCACCCAGAACACGATCGCCAACAGGAAAATCGCGAGCATGCGCTCGCCCGGCTCCGCGAGCCCGGGGACGTCCACGATGAAAGGCACGAGAAACAGGACGAGGCCGAGGACAAACCCCACGATCTGCTTGGGGCTCAGCGTCTTCGCGGCCTGCTGGAGGACCGGTGGCTTGGGCGCGTTCGTCGACCGCCGCCTTCTCACCTGGCGCGGGGTGGTGGCGGTTGTGACGGTTGTGGCTGGGGTACCGGCGGTGGCGGAAGAGGGGTTCCCGGCGGAATCGGCGGCGTCAGCACTCATGTGTTCCATGATAGGACGCACCATCGAACTCGCACTGTTCACCGGGTGGAGCGGGTCGAGAGCGAAGCCGCTCACGTGCCGTCAACCTTGCTCTGAGTGTCTGCGAACGAGGTGGCCTGCAACTCTCCGAACAGCGGTGTGTGGCAGATCTCGGCCACCAGGTCGTAGGTGGCCGTAACCACCGATCCGGCGACGCCGGACCACGTGCTGGCAATGTTCGTATGCTGCGCGGCTTCCAGTCCCGCATCCACCTCGGCGATTGATGGTGGGAAAAACGTGCCGTCGTCCTCACGCGATCGCCCCGCACGCTTGATCCCCGTGGCTTGTGACCCCGTGCAGCCATCGCGCTCGAGAGCAGGATACTCGCTCGCCTTCCGGACAATCTCCGACGTTTTTCAGGCGCGTCAACTCGATGTCTGCCAGCAATTCTGCGGCAGCCCGGAGCACGTCGTCTTGTCACCCCATGGGACAAGACGAGCACACGTTTCCTACGCCGAGAACATCACACGTTGAACTTGAACTCCACCACGTCGCCGTCGACCATGACGTAGTCCTTGCCCTCCTGGCGGACCTTGCCCTGGGCCTTGGCCTCGGCCATGGATCCGGCGGCGTCGAGATCCGCGAAGGAGACGATCTCGGCCTTGATGAAGCCGCGCTCGAAGTCGGTGTGGATGACGCCGGCGGCCTGCGGGGCGGTGTCGCCCTTGCGGATGGTCCAGGCGCGGGATTCCTTCGGGCCGGCGGTGAGGTAGGTCTGCAGGCCGAGGGTCTCGAAGCCGGCGCGCGCCAGGGAGTGCAGGCCGGGCTCGGTCTGGCCGACGGACTCGAGGAGCTCGGCGGCCTCCTCCTCGTCGAGCTCGAGGAGCTCGGTCTCGGTCTGGGCATCGAGGAAGACGCAGTCGGCGGGCGCCACCAGGGCGGCGAGCTCGGCCTTGCGGGCGTCGTCGGTAAGCACGTCCTCGTCGGAGTTGAAGACGTAGAGGAAGGGCTTGGCGGTCATGAGGTGGAGCTCGCGAATGAGCTCGAGGTCGATCTCGCCGGCCTTGGCGGCGGAGAAGAGCGTGCGGTCGTCGGAAAGCACGGCCAAGGCCTTCTGGGTCTCGGCGAGGGTCTCGGCGAGGGACTTGTCCTTGCGGGCCTCCTTCTCCAGGCGCGGCAGGGCCTTCTCCACGGTCTGCAGGTCGGCGAGGATGAGCTCGGTGTTGATGACCGAGATGTCGTCGGAGGGGTTGACCTCACCGTCGACATGGATGACGTTCTCGTCGGAGAAGGCGCGGACGACCTGGCAGACGGCGTCGGCCTCGCGGATGTTGGCCAGGAAGGCGTTGCCCATGCCCTCACCCTCGGAGGCACCCTTGACGATGCCCGCGATGTCGACGAAGGACACCGTCGCCGGCAGGATCCGCTCGGAGCCGAAGATCTCGGCGAGGCGGGTGAGGCGGGCGTCGGGAAGCTCGACGAGGCCGATGTTCGGCTCGATGGTGGCGAACGGGTAGTTCGCGGCCAGCACGTCGTTGCGGGTCAGGGCGTTGAAGAGGGTGGACTTGCCCACGTTGGGCAGGCCGACAATTCCAAGAGTAAGGCTCACGGGCGTTGATCCTAGCAGCCTGCACTTTTACCCCGACAGTGAGCAGAGCGGCCGGGTTGCGCCGCAATCGCTCCTGCGTTATATGATCGGACCACATTTGTAGTTATACACGTCACACCCTGGACGTTTTCGGCCCGCACCCCGGGCCCGCCCTGCACAACCACTACCCAGACAGGCACTGACATGTCTTCAACCACCACGCAGCCCGACGCGGGCTCCGGACAGGGTGAGCGGCGCGAGATCTTCTCCTCCCGCTGGGCATTCCTGCTCGCCGCGATCGGCTCCGCCGTCGGTCTCGGCAACATCTGGCGCTTCCCCTATGTCGCCTACGACAACGGCGGCGGCGCCTTCCTCATCCCCTACCTCATCGCGCTGCTGACCGCGGGTATCCCGCTGCTCTTCCTCGACTACGCGCTGGGCCACCGCTACCGCGGCTCCGCGCCGCTGACCTTCCGCCGCATCAAGTCCTGGGCGGAGCCGGTCGGTTGGATCCAGGTCGGTGTCTCCTTCTTCATCACCATCTACTACGCCGCGATCATCGGCTGGGCCGCCCTCTACGCCGTGAAGTCCTTCACCAAGGCGTGGGGCGACGACCCGGACACCTACTTCTTCGGCGAGTTCCTGCAGTTCGACGACACGGCGACCTTCTCCACCGACTTCGTCCCGCAGATCGCCCTGGCCCTGGCCGTGGTGTGGATCGCCGCGATCGTCGTCCTGGCGATCGGTGTGGACAAGGGCATCGGCAAGGTCTCGAAGTTCTTCATCCCGCTGCTGGCCGTGCTCTTCCTCATCGTGGTCGTCCAGGCGCTCATGCTGCCGGGCGCCGCCACGGGCCTCGACGCCCTGTTCACCCCGGACTGGGGCGCCCTGGCCAACGGTTCCGTGTGGATCGCCGCCTACGGCCAGATCTTCTTCTCCCTGTCCGTGAGCTTCGGCATCATGCTCACCTACTCCTCCTACCTGCGTCCCCGCACCAACCTCACGGGCACCGGCCTGACCACCGCCTTCGCGAACTCCTCCTTCGAGGTCCTCGCCGGCGTCGGTGTCTTCGCGGCCCTGGGCTTCATGGCCGTGCAGCAGTCGGTGGCCGTCGACGAGGTCGCCACCTCGGGCATCGGCCTGGCCTTCGTGGCCTTCCCGACGATCATCAACCAGATGGCCTTCGGCCCGATCTTCGGCTTCCTCTTCTTCGCCTCGCTCACCATCGCGGGCTTCACGTCCCTTTTCTCCCTGCTGGAGGTCGTGGTCTCGGCGGTCAAGGACAAGCTCAACCTGCCGCGTAAGGTCGTGGCCATCGGTATCGGCACCTTCATGGCGCTCATCTCCCTGGCCATGTTCTCCACCACGTCCGGCCTCATGGCGCTGGACATCATGGACAAGTTCACCAACAACATCGGCATCGTCGCCATCGCGCTCATCGCGGTGATCATCCTCGACTGGATCCTGCGCCGTATCGACGAGTTCTCCCTGCACATCAACGCCGTCTCCTCCTTCAAGGTGGGCACGATCTGGCGTATCTGCGTGGTCAACCTCACCACCCTGGTCCTCGGCTTCACCCTCGCCCAGGAGCTGATCTCGCTGGTCAAGGAGCCCTACGGCGGGTACACCACCGCCCAGGTGGCCATCTACGGCTGGGCGGTGCTGGCGCTCATCGCCATCAACGCCTTCGCCTTCTCGCTGATGCCCTGGCGCGGCAACCTGCGTCTCGACGGCCCGCCCGGCTCCGACTTCGGCGTCGACCCGGAGCTCCGCCGCGAGCTGCGCACCCCCCGCAAGTACGGCACGGCGGTCGTCGATACGCCTGTCAATGACGAAGGAGCGACGCGATGAGCGGTATCGCAATCATGATGATGGTCCTGTTCATGGTGGTCATCTGGGGCGGCTTCATCGCCAGCGCCCTGCACCTGCGCAACCACCCGGACGATTCCTCCGGTGCCCTGGGCACCGCCGACCACTCCCGCGACGAGCGCCTCGCCGCGCAGGAGCTGTCCTAATACCACCCGGCGGGGTGTTGAGGCACTATGGAGGCTGTGACCGAGCAGCCCCCTCTCCACCCCGATCCGGAGCTCCCCGACGACTCCGGGTCCAGCGCTTTCAGCAGCCTGGACCTGGATGAGCAGGAGGAGCTCACCGGTTACCGGGATCAGATCGACCGCTCCGTCGTCATGTCGGAGTGGCTGAAGTCCTTCGCCATGTGGGCGCTGCGGATGCTCATCATCGCGGTGTTCCTCTACGTGGCGTGGTTCCTGCTCAAGCAGGTGGGCACCGGCGTGCTGCCGGTGGCCTTCGCCATCATCGTGTGCACCGTGCTCGCCCCGCCGACCACGTGGATGCGCCGCAAGGGCCTGCCCCCTGCGTTGGCGGCCCTGTTCTCCATGCTGGCCTTCTTCGGGTTCTTCGGCACCCTCATCTGGTTCATCGCCCCGGACATCGCGCGGCAGTCCCAGATCCTCTACCTGCAGTCCCTCGAGGGCGTGCAACGCCTGCAGCTGTGGGCGCAGGGACCGCCGCTCAACGTCGACGGTGAAGACCTCTCCAAATTCATCAACGACGCCGCCAAGTGGATCCAGGACCAGGCCGGGGCCATTGCGGGCGGGATCATGTCGGGCGTGGGTACCGCCACGTCGGTGCTGTTCACGCTGTTCGTCGTCATCGTCCTGACGTTCTTCTTCCTCAAGGACGGCCCCCGCTTCCTGCCCTGGGCGCGCACCATCGCAGGCCGCCGCATCGGCTGGCACCTCACCGAGAGCCTCACCCGCGGGTGGTCCACCCTGGGGGGTTTCATCCGCGCGCAGGCCATCGTCTCGCTTGTCGACGCCATCTTCATCGGCCTCGGCCTCCTCCTCGTCGGCGTCCCCATGGCGCTGGCCCTCGCGGTCATCACATTCATCGCCGGCTTCATCCCCCTCATCGGCGCGGTGGTGGCCGGCGCTCTGGCGGTGCTCGTGGCGCTCGTCTCCCTGGGGATGACCCAGGCGCTCATCGTGCTGGGAATCGTCATCGCGGTGCAGCAGCTGGAGGGCAACATCCTCTCCCCGTGGCTGCAGTCGAAGGCGATGAACCTGCACCCGGTCATCGTGCTCGTGTCCGTCACCATCGGCGGCGGCCTCTTCGGCCTCGTCGGTTCCTTCCTGGCGGTGCCCTTCGTCGCGATGGTCGCCGTCGCGTTCCGCTACATCCTCGACATGACGGCCCTGCGCTCCGGAGAGAAGCTGGCGCGGGACATCACGTGGGTCACCCCGGAGGGCGAACTCAACGGCCGCCTGTCCGAGGAGGAGGGCCGCCTCCTGCGCCAGCGCTGGCGCGAGTCGATCGTCTACGTCGACGAGCCGCGCCCGGCCCCCGAGCCGCGTATCGACGACCCCGCCACCCCCACCACCTCCACCAGCGGGGCCGACATCGGCCGGCTGCGCCTGAGCAGCCAGCGGATAGAACGTCTGTTCGGCAAATTCGGGCGTCGCTGAGGAGTTGTGTCGGGGGCGTGTGACACAGTGGTCCCATGAGTTCCGCCCTGCCCGTCCTCCTCGTCGGTGTCCTGCTCGGCGCCGTGCTCGGCTGGCTCGCCCACGCCTCCCGCCGCCCCCGCGACACCTCCCCCGCCGTCGACCCCGGGCTCATCCGCCTCGAGCAGGCGGTGAGCACCATCGGCAGTCAGCTCACGGACCTGGAGCAGGACCGTGCCGTGGGCAACGCCGCCCTGGCCAGCCAGATCCAGGCGATGACGCGGACCTCCACGCGCTTGTCCGACCGCACGGACCAGCTGGTCACCGCGCTGCGCTCCCCCCAGATCCGCGGGCGCTGGGGCGAGATTCAGCTGGAGCGGGTCGTCGAGCTCGGCGGCATGGTGCGGCACTGCGACTTCGACTCCCAGGTCACGGCCCGCCTGGGCGGCACCCTCGTCCGCCCCGACCTGGTGGTGCGCCTGGCCGGCGGCCGCCACATCATCGTCGACGCCAAGGTCCCCTTCGCCTCCTACCTCGACGCCCTCGATTCCCAGGACCCGGAGGAGCATGCGGCCTACCTGCGCCGCCACGCCCACCTCCTGCGCACCCACGTCACCCAGCTCTCGGCCAAGGAGTACATCGACGCCTTCGACCCCACCCCGGAGTTCGTCGTCCTCTTCGTCCCGGCGGACCCTTTTCTCGACGCCGCCCTGGGGGTGGACCCCGAACTTCTCGAGTACGCCTTCTCCCGCAACATCGTCATCGCCACCCCCACCACGCTCTTCGCCCTGCTGCGCACCGTGGCCCTCGGGTGGCGGCAGGAGGACATCTCCGAGCGGGCGCGTGACATCCAGCGGCTGGGCCGGGAGCTCTACACCCGCCTCAACACGATGGGCGAGCACTACCAGCGCGTCGGTTCGCAGTTGGAGAAGACGGTAGAGGCCTACAACGCCACGCTGGGTTCGCTGGATTCCCGGGTGATGGTCACCGCCCGCCGCCTGGCCGACCTCGATGTTCCGGCCCGCACCGACCGCCCGCCGACCGAGCTCAACCAGATCTCGCTCCGCCCGCGCCACACCGCCACACCTATCGACGAACAGTTCCGACAGGACACGGGCTAGACTTGGTCCCCGTGTCCACCACCAGCCATCGGAGCCGCAGCCGCTCACAAGTCCGCAGCGGCGGACTGCCGACCTGGTCCGGCATCGCCATCGTCGTCGCCGCCCTCATCACCGGACTGCTGCTCAGCCTCAACGCGCAGTCCGTGGGCCTGCCCTACCTCCTGTGTTTCGGGATCGCGGCACTGGTGGTCGCCCTGTTCACGGAGATCCGGGGGCTCTTCCTCACGGTGGCCTCCATCCCCCTGCTGTTCGGCATCATGACCGTCCTCACGGCGTGGACCGTCGCCCGTTCCCAGGCTCCCGCGGGCACCCCCGCCTTCTCGACGACGAGCATTGTCACCGCCGTCTTCCCCCTCACCCAGTTCTTCCCCTTCCTGCTGGCCACCTCCGCCGCCGCCACCGCCCTCGCCCTGGTGCGCGTGGGTCTGTCCCTGCGCTCCGGGCGCGCGGTGGAGAAGGCCGAGATCGCCCACCGGCGCCGCGCCGCCGAGGCCGACCGCCGCAACCGCGACACCGCCTCCCGCGCCCGCCGCCGCGCCAACCAGGTCACGGTGGAGGAACTGCTGGCCCGCAACCGTGCCCGGCAGGCGGAGCGCCGCCCCGAGGCACCCCGTCCGGAAGTGCCGCGCCGGCCGGAGGCACCGCGACGTCGAGAAGCCCCGCAGGCGGAGCGCCGCCCTGAGGCACCCCGTCGTGAAGCCCCGCAACCCGAGCGTCGCTCCGCGCCCCGCTGCCGACGCCTGGACGACGACCTCTACAGCTGACACGTCTCCCTTGTCCGGCCGTGCGTCGAACTCACGGCGCGGGCACGAAAAAAACGCCCCCCGAGGGGGGCGTCGATAAGCAGGAGTTTAGGTCCGGGCCGGACGCAGCACCCGCGGCAGGGAGAACACGATGGTCTCGGCGGCGGTGGTGACCTCCTCCACCTCGCCGAACCCGCGCTCGTCGAGGTACTTCAGCACGTCCTGCACGAGGATCTCCGGGACGGAGGCGCCGGAGGAGAGTCCGACGGTGGACACGCCCTCGAGCCAGGCATCGTCGATCTGGTGGGCGAAGTCGATGAGGTGGCCGGCCTCGGCGCCCGCCTCGAGGGCGACCTCGACGAGGCGCTTGGAGTTCGAGGAGTTCTGGGAACCGACGACGATCATGAGGTCACATTTCGGGGCGATGGCCTTGACCGCCACCTGGCGGTTCTGCGTGGCATAACAGATGTCGTCGGAGGGCGGGTCCTGCAGATCCGGGAAGCGGCGCTTGAGCGCGGCGACGATCTCCAGGGTCTCATCCACGGACAGCGTCGTCTGGGAGAGCCAGATGAGCGGCTGCCCGGCCGGGAACTCCGGCAGCGTGTCCACTCCGGCGACGCCGTCGACCAGATGGGTGTGATCGGGGGCCTCACCCATGGTGCCCTCGACCTCCTCGTGGCCCTCGTGGCCGATGAAGAGGATCTGGTAGCCGTCGCGGACGAAACGCTTGACCTCGTTGTGCACCTTGGTCACCAGCGGGCAGGTGGCGTCGAGGGTCTGCAGGTTGAGGCGGGAGGCCTCCTCATGCACGGCCGGTGACACGCCGTGGGCGGAGAACACCAGGTGGGCACCCTCCGGAACCTCGTCGGTCTCGTCGACGAAGACGGCGCCGCGCTCGGCGAGGGTGTCCACGACGTAGCGGTTGTGCACGATCTCCTTGCGCACGTAGACGGGCGCCCCGTACTTCTCCAGGGCCTTCTCGACGGTCTCGACGGCCCGGTCCACGCCCGCGCAGTATCCACGGGGGGCGGCGAGGAGGATCTTCTTAGCTGCTTCGCTCATGGCCCCCACCCTAACCAACGGCGGCGGTTAAGCCTAGACTGGGGACTCGTCGCTGTCCGGGGATCCCATTGTCAGGAGTGTCACATGACGGGTGAGAAGTCCACGTCCGAGGCTCCGTGGCCGGTCCGCCGCCTCAACGCCGAGGTCAAGGGGTGGATTCAGCGCCTGGGCTCGGCATGGGTCGAGGGGCAGCTCACGCAGGTCAACGTCAAACCGAGCTGGAAGCTGTCCTACCTCACGCTGCGGGACACCGAATCCGAGACCTCGGTCCAGCTCACCGCCCCGACCTCCCTCATCCAGGGTCTGGCGTCCCCGCTCCGGGACGGCGACCGCGTGGTCGTCCACGGGCGCCCCGCCTTCTACGAGGGCCGCGGCTCCTTCTCCCTGTGGGTGACCGAGGTGCGCCCGGTGGGCATCGGTGAGCTGCTGGCCCGCATCGAGCGCCTGCGCACCCAGCTGGCGCAGGAAGGGCTGTTCGACCCCGCCCGGAAGAAGCCGCTGCCCTACCTGCCGCGCCGCGTGGGTCTGATCACCGGCCGCGGTTCCGCCGCCGAGCGCGACGTGCTCTCGGTGGCGAAGGAGCGGTGGCCCGCGGTGGACTTCCGCGTCATCAACACCGCCGTGCAGGGCGCCTCGGCGGTGCCGGAGATCATCGCCGCCCTGCAGCAGCTCGACGGGGACCCGGTGGTCGACGTCATCATCATCGCCCGCGGCGGCGGTTCCGTCGAGGACCTGCTCCCCTTCTCCGAAGAGGCCCTCCAGCGGGCCGTGGCGGCGGCGCAGACCCCGGTGGTCTCCGCCATCGGCCACGAGCCGGACAACCCGGTGCTGGACAACGTCGCCGATCTCCGTGCCGCCACCCCGACGGATGCCGCCAAGCGCGTGGTACCCGATGTGGCCGAGGAACGAGCGCTGCTCGCCGAGGCCCGGTCCCGGATGGCTGCCGCCCTGCGCGGCTGGGTCCACCGGGAGCGCCAGGGGCTGGAATCTCTGCGCTCGCGCCCCGTACTCGCCGACCCGATGTCGCCCATCACCCAGCGCCGCGAGGAGGTCGCCCGCGCGGTGGCGCTCCTCCGCCGGGACGTGCAGTATCTCCTCCAGGCGGAGACCGCACAGGTGGCGTCGCTGCGCGCGCAGGTCTCCGCACTCGGGCCCGCGGCGACACTGTCCCGCGGCTACGCGGTCGTGCAGGTCGTCCCGCGCGACGGCACCCCGCCGGAAGTGGTCATGAGCATCGAGCAGGCCCCGCCCGGCAGTCAGCTGCGCATCCGCGTGGCGGACGGATCCATCACCGCGGCCGGCATGGCCGCCACCCCGGCAGACTAGAAGGAGACACCATGAACGACAACGTGGTCGGCAGCGGCCAGGCGGGACAGGACGCCTTCCCCGATGTGAGCACCCTCAGCTATGAGCAGGCCCGCAACGAGCTCATCGAGACCGTGAAGATCCTCGAGCTCGGACAGATGGGTCTCGACGAATCCCTCAAGTACTGGGAGCGCGGCGAGGCCCTGGCCCGCCGCTGCGAGGAGCACCTGGACGGTGCCGCCCAGCGTGTCGAGGAAGCACTGGGGCGGACCACCGAACAGCAGTAGTCCCCCCACGCCTGTCCCGCCGCACCACCACCCCGTCACCGGAACAAGGGAACCGGGGCGAGGGAACCGGGGCGAGCCAGAATTTAACGCGCCACGCCCGGCAGCGGCGTCGACTGCACCGTGGCGGTGATGATCTGCTCGAACTCCGCGTCCTTCCCGGCGCCGCTGAATAGCAGGCGGGCATCGCCCATGTCGACGACCCACAGGTCGCGCACGTCATCCTCGTCGGAGTGGTAGACCTGCACCTCGTGGCCTGCGACCTGCAGGGTGCGGTCCAGTTCGCGCGGGTGGGGGTCGATGCCGCGGACGGCGTCGGCAAGCTCCTGGTCGGTCTGGGTGAGCTGAATGAAGCCGCGGTCGGCGGTGACCCAGCCGACGATGGGGGCCGGGGTCTGGTTGACCTGGCCGCGGCGGGCGGAGTTGGTCACCCAGCCCTCCGGGTTCTCCGGCATGCGGACGGGGAAGGACGTCGAGCGGGCCTCCATGCCCATGAAGGTGTGGGCGTCAACCTCGCGGACCGGTCCCCCCTCCGGAGCTCCCGGCTCGTAGGAGCACAGACCGGTGGCGCCGACGCTCACGACCATGAGCACGACTATGAGGGCCAGGGACAGGAACATGTCCCGCCCGTCCTGAAAAATCCGGGGCTTTTCCGCTGCAGACACGCGCCCAAGTATGTCAGAAGCGGCCCTGTGGTGGAATTCTCCCGGGCGCGCAGCACACAACCCCCTCTTTCGGGTGGGGAAACCAACACGCGGACCCTCAGGTGGTGGAACAATAGTTGGGAGGCGGGTGGTCCGTGCACCTTGCGGCCCCTCCCCGCCTGGAAGAAGCACGCTGTCACACACCCAACCCGCCTGCAGGAGGCCGTTGACCATGAATGCACCCCGTACGGAAGCACCCGACCGTAACCTCGCGATGGAGCTCGTCCGTGTCACTGAGGCAGCGGCACTCGCTTCCGGCCGGTGGGTCGGTCGCGGTATGAAGGAGGAGGGCGACGGCGCCGCGGTGGATGCGATGCGCCAGCTCATCAACTCCGTCAACATGAACGGCGTCGTGGTCATCGGTGAGGGCGAGAAGGATGAGGCCCCGATGCTCTTCAACGGCGAGAACGTCGGCACCGGCGAGGGCCCCGAGGTGGACATCGCGGTCGACCCGGTCGACGGCACCACCCTCATGGCCGAGGGCCGCCCGAACGCGATCTCCGTCATCGCCGCCGCGGACCGCCACTCCATGTACGACCCCTCCGCCGTGTTCTACATGGACAAGATCGCCGTAGGCCCGGAGGCCGCCGGCACCGTCGACATCGAGGCCCCGGTCTCCCACAACATCAACGCCGTGGCCAAGGCCAAGGGCATCGCCTCCTCCGACGTCACCGTCATCGTGCTCGACCGCCCGCGCCACATCGAGCTCATCGCCGACATCCGCCGCGCGGGCGCGAAGGTCCGCCTCATCCGCGACGGTGACGTGGCCGGCGCCATCGCCGCCGCCCAGGACACCAACTCGATCGACATCGCCATGGGCATCGGCGGCACGCCGGAGGGCATCATCACCGCCTGCGCCCTCAAGTGCATGGGCGGCGAGATCCAGGGCAAGCTCTGGCCGATCGACGACGCCGAGGCAGGCCGCGCCCGCGACGCCGGCCACGACCTCAACCGCGTGCTGGGCATCAACGACCTCGTCTCCTCCGACAACTGCTTCTTCGCCGCCACCGGCGTGACCAACGGCGACATGCTGCGCGGTGTCTCCTACCGCGCCGCCGGCGCGACGACCCGTTCCCTGGTCATGCGTTCCCGCTCGGGCACCGTCCGTTTCGTCGAGTCCCGCCACCAGCTGGCCAAGCTGCAGGAGTACTCGGTGGTCGACTACTCGAAGGATCCGTCCGCCTAGTCCGGTTTTTTCGGCCATACTGTGAGAGGGACCTCCCCGGCGCCCTCTGGCAGTAGTTCCATCCCCGCCGGGCCAGTTTCCCACGTCCTAACAGCTACACGAAGGTGGTTATCCATGACCGAGCAGGAATTCCGCATCGAACACGACACCATGGGTGAGGTCAAGGTCCCGGTGAACGCACTGTGGCAGGCCCAGACCCAGCGTGCCGTCGAGAACTTCCCGATCTCCGGCCGCGGCCTCGAGTCCGCCCAGATCCGCGCCATGGGTCTGCTGAAGGCCGCCTGCGCCATCGTCAACAAGGAGCGTGGCCTTCTTCCGGCCGAGCAGGCTGACGCCATTGTCGCCGCCGCCAAGGAGATCGCCGACGGCAAGCATGACGCCGAGTTCCCGATCGATGTCTTCCAGACCGGTTCCGGTACCTCGTCCAACATGAACACCAACGAGGTCATCGCGTCGATCGCCAAGCGAAACGGTGTCGAGGTCCACCCGAACGACCACGTCAACATGGGTCAGTCCTCCAACGACACCTTCCCCACCGCCACGCACGTCGCCGCCACCGAGGCTGCGGTCAACGACCTCATCCCGGGTCTCAAGGTCCTCCACGAGTCCCTGGCCAAGAAGGCCGTGGAGTGGAAGGAGATCGTCAAGTCCGGTCGCACCCACCTCATGGACGCCGTCCCGGTGACCCTGGGCCAGGAGTTCGGCGGCTACGCCCGCCAGATCGAGCTGGGCATCGAGCGCATCGAGGCCACCGTTGAGCGCCTCGGCGAGCTGCCCATCGGCGGCACCGCCGTCGGCACCGGCCTCAACACCCCGGCTGATTTCGGCGCCAAGGTGACCGAGGAGCTCATCAAGCTCACCGACGTCAAGGAGCTCTCCGAGGCCAAGAACCACTTCGAGGCGCAGGCCAACCGCGACGCCCTCGTCGAGTTCTCCGGCGCGATGCGCGTCGTGGCCGTCTCCCTGTACAAGATCGCCAACGACATCCGCCTCATGGGCTCCGGCCCGCTGACCGGCTTCGCCGAGATCCACCTGCCGGACCTGCAGCCGGGCTCCTCCATCATGCCGGGCAAGGTCAACCCCGTGCTGTGTGAGACCGCCACCCAGGTCTCCGCCCAGGTCATTGGCAACGACGCCGCCGTCGCCTTCGCCGGCACCCAGGGCCAGTTCGAGCTCAACGTCTTCATCCCGGTCATGGCCCGCAACGTGCTGGAGTCCTCCCGCCTGCTGGCCAACACCGCCCGCGTCTTCGCGGAGCGCCTCGTCGACGGCATTGAGCCGAACGTCGAGCGCATGAAGACCCTGGCCGAGTCCTCCCCGTCCATCGTCACCCCGCTGAACTCGGCGATCGGCTACGAGAACGCCGCCAAGGTGGCCAAGACCGCGCTGGCCGAGGGCAAGACCATCCGCCAGACCGTCATCGACATGGGCTTCGTCGACGGTGACAAGCTCACCGAGGAGGAGCTGGACAAGCGCCTCGACGTCCTCGCGATGGCCAACACCGACCGCGACTAATCACCCGCTTCTCGACGCCCCGCCGACCCCGGCGGGGCGTCGAGTCGTTTCCGCCCCTGCCCGGCCCCCGCCCCGCCCCTCCCCGCCCCGTCGAATTCACGCGGTCGAGTTCACCCCGTTCAGGGGCATCGGAGCAGTCCTTTCAACGGGGTGAAATCGACGAGGCGGCGAGGGGTACATGGATCGGTTGATTCCCGCCCGCCGCCCTGGGTTTCCGCGTCATCCGCCGCTTAAGGTGGACACGTACCTTGCCCCCCGATAACGGACGTGATCCCCTTTGAAAACCCTGTACCACCTGGCGCTGACCTGGCTCATCCTCGGACTCATTTCCGGAGTGTTCTACCGCGAGTGGACCAAACTGGCCGGGTTCGAGGGCGCGACGCAGCTGTCGACGCTGCACACGCACATGCTCACCCTCGGTGTCATCGTCCACCTGTTGCTGCTGGCCCTGGACCGCGGTTTCGCCCTTACCGCCCACCGCCTCTTCAGCGCGAGCGTGTGGGTGTACAACGGTGGCCTGGCGCTCACGGTGATCCTCATGACCGTCCGCGGCCTGGTGCAGGTGGACGGGGGTGAGCCGCCGCTCCCGGACGCCGCGATCTCCGGCATGGCGGGCCTGGGGCACATTGTCCTGGCGGTGGGGCTGGGCATGCTCTTCAAGGTCCTCGGCGACCAGCTCCGGCGTCAGAAGTCCTCGTCCGCCGCCATGAGCTCGAGCAGGTAGGGGGTCGGGGTGATCTTCAGCTCACGCCCCTCCTGATCGAAGGAGGTCAGCGTGGTCACCTCGCCCTCGTGCCACAGGTGCAGCAGCGGGGAGACCGCGTGCGAGCCGTCGACCGCCACTTGCGCGGCGACGGGCGCCATGCGTCCCAGGCCTTCGAGCAGGTCCTCGCCGGAACTGATCTCGCGGACCAGGAGGATGTGACGGGTGGGCATGGCGAAGAGGACGCCGCGGGAATGATCGAGGTCGGGGGCCCAGGCGTCGAGAAGCTCGGGGAAAAGGACCGGGGCGGTGGCCATGTAGTAACTGCCCGATTCGAAGGAACGGAAATGGGCGCCGGGGTGCTCCTCGGAGCCGGGGTGGACCTGGGCGTGCGGGGTGAGGTCGAGGAGTTCCGCGCGGAGGTTACGGCGCGCGGCGCGCACGAGCGTATCGACGTCGTCGTGCTCCCGCAGCCGCTCCAGCGGCATCGTCTGGATCGTGTGCTCGGTGTCGAGCACGAGGGTGACCACCGTGTCGTCGGTGAATGAGCGCAGGGTGGCCGAGGCGATGATCTCCTCCTCCTCGGGCACGAGGTGCGTGGTGGGGGCGACCCGCAGGCGCAGCCCGGCGTAGAGGTCGGCGGTGGTGAGGGCCTCGCCCGGCGCGCCGTCGAGCACGGAGGAGACGAAGGCCCGCGCCATGGACCGGGGGGCCTTGGGGTGCTGGGAGAGGGCGACATCGCCGATGAGATTCTCGAGGTTGACGGTGACCCGGCCGCGGCGGGGATCCTGGATGACGGCGTGTTGGCCGTCGAAACGCACGGTGGCCCCCTTCTCCGCGAGGGTGCGCCGCAGGGCCACGCGCAGCTCCCCGGCCCGGCCCCGGGTGAGCCCGGGGAAGTGCAGGTCGGGGCGGTTCCGATCACGGAAGCGGCGGAGGCGGCGGAGAATCATTGCCCCGAGACTACCGCAAAGCCCGCATGCACTTGAGTATAAACCTGCACCGAGTGTAAAGTTGCACTCCGTGAATGACGATACCCCCCTGCGGGAGAGGAAACGACTGGCCACCCGGCGCCGGATCGAGGACGCGGCGACGGCGCTCGTCGAGAAGCACGGTTTCGACCAGGTCACCGTCGAGGACATCTGCCGCGACTCCGACATCTCCCGCCGCACCTTCTTCAACTACATGGAGTCCAAGGACGAGGCCGTCCTCGGCGCTCCCCCGCTCGCGCTCAGCGAGGCCCGCCGGGCCGAGTTCATCGCCGAGCCCTCCGACAACCTCGTCAGGTCCGCCCTCGAACACATCGCGGCCACCCACGAGGAGGCGGAGAGCGAGGACATCGAAGCGGGTGTCGACGCCGCCCACATCACCACCGTCCGCCAGCGACGACACCGCATCGTCGCGGCCGAACCCTCCGTCGCGCTCATGTCGATCCACCGCTTCCGCGAACAGTCCACCCTCATGCACGGGCTCGTCACCGAGCACCTCGAGCGCCACCCCGCCGACCGGAAACTGCCCACCCACCCGCTGCCCGTCGAGGCGGCGGTGATCAGCGGGCTCATCCGCGAATCGGTGTGGATGCACATGTACCGCCTCACCCACTGCCCGCCCGCGGAGGACGCGCTCACGCTCGTCGACACCGGCGCCGTCCTCACCACGCTGACCAAGGAGCTGTCATGGTGACCACCCCCACTCCCGCGGCGCCGCGCCTCGGGCTCATCTTCGCCGCCCTGCTCACCACCATGCTCATGAGCTCGCTCGGGCAGATGATCTTCTCCACCGCCATGCCGACCATCGTCGGCGAACTCGGCGGCGTCAACCACATGAGCTGGCTCATCTCCGCCTTCATGGTGACCATGACCATCGCCATGCCGCTCTTCGGCAAAATCGGCGACATGGTGGGCCGGAAGTGGCTCTACCTCTTCGGCATCGCCGTGTTCATCCTCGGCTCCGCCCTCGGCGGCTTCGCCCAGTCGATGGAGATGCTCATCGTCGCGCGCGCCATCCAGGGCTTCGGCGCCGGCGGCATGATGGTCACCTCCCAGGCGATCGTCGCCGAGGTCGTCTCCGCCCGCGAGCGCGGCAAGTTCATGGGCATCATGGGCGCCACCTTCGGACTGAGCTCCGTCCTCGGCCCCGTCCTCGGCGGCTGGTTCACCGACGGCCCCGGCTGGCGCTGGGGCCTGTGGATCAACATCCCCCTCGGCATCCTCGCCTTCACCATCTCCCTGCTCGTCCTCCGCCTGCGACGCGGCGACGCCCGCGGCCACTTCGACTGGCTGGGCACCGTGCTGCTCACCGTCACCACCGCCTCGCTCGTGCTGTTCACCACCTGGGGCGGGCTGCAGTACCCGTGGGGTCATCCCATCATCCTGGGACTCATCGCCGTGACCGTTATCGGCGCCCTGCTCTTCGTGCTGGTGGAGCGGCGGGCGACCAACCCGCTCATCCCCATGGAGCTGTTCCGCAACCGCAACATGGTGCTCACCACCGCCGCCGGCACCATCATGGGCCTGGCGATGATCGGCGCCCTCGGCTACCTGCCCACCTACCTGCAGATGGTGCACACCCTCACCCCGACCCACGCTGGACTCATGATGATCCCCATGATGGTCGGCATGATCGGCACCTCCTCCGTCTCCGGCGCGCTCATCTCCCGCCACGGCAACTACAAGTGGTACCCCGTCGTCGGCATGGGCGTCATCTCCCTGGCACTGTTCCTGCTCTCCCGCCTCACCGTGGACACGACTCTCGTGCAGATCGGCGTGCTGTTCTTCGTCTTCGGCTTCGGGCTCGGCCTGGTCATGCAGGTGCTGGTACTTATCGTGCAGAACTCCTTCCCCATCGCCATGGTGGGCACCGCCACCGCCTCGAACAACTTCTTCCGCCAGATCGGCTCCTCCCTCGGCGCCTCGGTCGTCGGCTCCATGTTCATCCACAACCTGCAGGGGCACCTCGCCGAACGCCTGCCCGAGACGTTTGCGCAGATGGGCCCGCAGGGTGCGGCCTACGCCGAGGCCTTCTCCGAGGGCGGCGGCGCGGCGAACTCCCTCACCCCGGCCTCCGTGGTCCAGCTGCCGGAGACCATCCGGGAGGTCATCCTCTCCAGCTACAACGACGGGCTCACGCCTGTGTTCCTGCTCATGGTGCCGCTGACCGTGGTGGCCCTGCTGCTGCTCCTGCCGGTGCGGGAGGACAAGCTCAAGGAGACGATCGACTAGGGCTGAGGGCCTAACATGCCCGGGCGCCGATGCTCGTTTCTGGCGAATTGAGGTTCTGAATTCGCCAAAAACGAGCATCGGCGCTCCCGTATGTCCTTCGCTCGCCGCGTGGGGGCTACTCCCCCGGCTTCGGCAGCAGCTTCTCGTAGACGTCGGTGTCGCGCCACTGGCCGGCGAGTTCGCCGTAGGTCATCTTGGCCAGGTGGCGGAAGGTGCCCACCTTCTCGAAGCCGCGAGAGGTGTGCAGCCCGGCGGAGCCTTCGTTCTCCGGGAACACCCACGCGTGGATGCCCCACTTGTGCAGGGACTGGCACACCTCGATGAGCTTGTCCAGCAGCGCCCCGGCCACGCCGCGTCCGGCGGCGTCGGGGTGGATGTAGATGGAGTTCTCCACCACGCCGTGGAAGACGGAGCGCGTGGAGATGGGGGCGGCGGCGACCCACCCGAGCAGCTTCTCGGGGTCGGCGTCCTCCACCGCGACGAACACGGTCTCGAGGATCTTGGAGCGCGAGAACTGTTCCCAGGTGGGGGCCTGCGTCTCGTAGGTGGCATGCCCGGATTCCAGGCCCATTTCGTAGATGGCCCGGACCTGGGGGTAGTCCTCAGGTCGGATGGGTCGGAGCGTGAAGTTCGCATCTGCCATGCCGGATATTGTCTCCCACGTCGTCGAGGGCCCGCAAACGGAAAAGGTCTGCGGGCCCCGTGTCCGGATCGGGCTACTGGCCGTCTTCCAGCAGGTCCGTGACCAGTTCCGCGATGGCGGAACGCTCGGAGCGCTGCAGGGTGATGTGGGCGAAGAGCTCGTGGTCCTTGAGCTTCTCGATCACCGCCTGCACGCCGTCGTGGCGCCCCACCCGCAGGTTGTCGCGCTGGGCGACATCGTGGGTGAGCACCACCCGCGAGCCGCGGCCCAGGCGGGAGAGCACGGTGAGCAGGACGTTGCGCTCGAGCGACTGGGCCTCGTCGACGATGACGAAGCTGTCGTGCAGGGAGCGGCCGCGGATGTGGGTGAGCGGCAGCACCTCGATGAGGTCGCGGGCCTGGATCTCCTCCATGACGTTGTCGGAGACGAGGCCGTCGAGGGTGTCGAACACGGCCTGCGCCCACGGGTTCATCTTCTCCGTCTCCGAGCCCGGCAGGTAGCCGAGGTTCTGTCCACCGACGGCGTAGAGCGGGCGGAATACGACGATGCGGCGGTGCTCGTTGCGCTCGAGCACGGCCTCCAGCCCGGCGCACAGGGCGAGGGCGGATTTGCCGGTGCCGGCCCGGCCGCCGATGGAGACGATGCCGACGTGGTTGTCCAGCAGCAGGTCAAGGGCGATGCGCTGTTCGGCGGAGCGGCCCTGCAGTCCGAAGGCGTGCTGGTCACCGCGGACGAGTCGGATGGCGCCGTCGGCGGTGAGGCGCCCGAGCGCCGACTGCGTGGAGGTGGTGAGTGTGATTCCGCAGTGCACGGGGAGCTCGGCGACGAAGTCCCCCTGATCGGTCACCGCCGAGTCATCGAGGGTGACCTCGCCGGTGCGGTAGAGCGTGTCGATGGTCTCCGCGTCGGTGTGCACCGCCACCATGCCGGTGTAGCCGGTGAGCACGACATCCTGCGCGTGATATTCATCCGCCTGCAGGCCGACCGCGCCGGCTTTGACGCGCAGGGGCACGTCCTTGGTCACCAGCGTGGTGTCCCGGCCCTCGCGCTGCAGGTTGAGGGCGCAGGCGAGGATGCGGTGATCCCCCTCGGTGCCGCGGAAGGCGGTGGGTAGCTGGGACTGGTCCTGGTGGTTGAGCTCGACGCGGAGGGTACCGCCGTCGACGTTGACGGGCACCGGCTGGTCGAGGCGCTCGTAGGTCGAGCGGAGGTCCTCGAGCATCCGCAGGGCCTGGCGGGCGAACCAGCCCAGTTCGGGGTGGTGCCTCTTGGCCTCCAGCTCCGTGATGACCACGACCGGCAGGACCACCTCGTGTTCGGCGAACTTGCGCAGTGCCCAGGGATCGGACAGGAGCACGGAGGTGTCGATGACGTAGGTGCGGGTCGTGACATCGGACCGCGTGTCGATGGAGTCGGAGGGCAGGTAGTCGGTGGTCGAGTCGAACATGGCGCAGGCTCCCCAGGTGCGGTGGTGCCGGGTACCCGGCCCATCCGCTGGCCGATTCTCGGGTGGGACACGGCCGCTGGTGCCGGTACCGACGGCCGACGGTCGCGCTCCGGATCTCGCGTCATCTCACGTCATCCGGTTAAGCACACGCTAACTGCGGGAGGTGAGAATTACATGGTTGTCAGATGAATTTCTGATGACCAAGACTCACCGTCCACGTCAGGGTCAGGCTCAGTTCTGCTCGACCACGGCGGTGAACTCGCCGTCCGCGTCGGTGACCCAGGAGATGACGCCGTGGGCGAACTGCTGGACCCAGCCGTTGCCCTCCGGGGCCGCCTGCTCCGGGCCGGTCGGCAGGCCGAGGGGGTTCTCCAGGCCACCCTCGTCGAGCCAGGTCTCGGCGATCTTGCCCACGACCGGGATCGCGCCCAGCTCCTGGGCCCAGGTGACGATGTTGCCCTCCTGGAACTTCGCCAGCACCTGTCCGAGCGCGTTCGCCTCGATGGACTCCGGCTGGCCCCACTCGGCGGTGAAGGACTCCAGTGCCGCGGCGGCCGCGGCCGGCAGGGCCACGGTGCCGTCCTCGGTCTCCACCTGGACCTCGCCCTCGGCGGGCTCGGAATCCGGGGTGGAGGGCTCGACGGCGTCCTTGTCCTTGTCACCCTTGACCGCCTCCTCGGCCTTCTCGGCAGCGGAGGACACGACATCGCCGCCGGTCTCCGCGGCCTTCTCGGTCTCCGCGCAGGCGGCCAGGCCGAAGCCCAGGGCGGCGGTGGCGGCCACCGCGAGCACGCGGCGGGACAGTGTGTTCTTCAACATGTCGGATCCTTCCGGTAGTGGTGTAGGACACATTCTAATGTCCAGACACCTAGAAGGGAATGATTATCGACGTCGACGTGGCCGCCGTTCCTTCTTCACCGCCGGCGCCCCCTCCGCCGCGCGCCTCTGCTGCTTGGCCAGCGTCTTCTCCCGGGCGCTGCGCTTCGGCGCGGACTGCCGGGAGGAGTTGGGGGTACGCCCCTTGGCGATGCCGACGAAGTCCTGGATCGCCTCCGAATCATCCTCCCGACGCCACACCAGGGCGATGTGGGTGGCGGGCACCTCCCCGCGGAAGTCGCGGTGTTCGATCTGGCGCCGGGAGAGCACCTTGATGAGGGGACGCGGCCCGATGAGTACACCCACGTTGGCGGCCACCACCTGCAGCCCGGCGCGCACCGCCTCGACGTCGACCTCCCCCGAGGCCGGGGGCGACCAGTTGATGATCTCACCCGCGATGTCCTCGTCCCCCACCGTCTCGAGCAGGGTGAGCTCATGGTCCTTGGGCAGCGCGATGCCGGGCGCCTCGGGATAGAGGACGACGACGTGGTGTGCATCGGTGATGCGGGCGTCGGGAAGCCGGACGAGGGCGAGGTCGACGCGGGCGTCGAGAACCTCGGCGATGGGGTCGACCGAATCGGTGACCGTCAGGCGGTGTGTGGTGCGGTCGCGGAAGCGGCTGAACCATTTGTCGGGTTCGGTGCCGGTGACGAAGCTCAGGCGCATGGGGGTAATGCTACCGTTGGGGGCGTGAATGAAGACTCTGCACGTCAGCCGTCCGGTCGAGCCATGAAGCCGCAGACCGCGGCGAAGAAGCTCGGTATCTACCTGCCCGCCACGCCGGAGGAGTTCCAGGCTGGCGCGGTCACCCACGCCGAGCTCAAGCAGCTGGTGGAGAACCCGCCGGAGTGGCTGTCCGAGCTGCGTCGCACCGGCCCCCACCCGCGCCCCGTGGTGGCGCAGAAGCTGGGCATCACCATCGCCGCCCTCAAGCGCAACGAGATGGACCAGCCGCTGACCACCGCCGAGATCAAGGCGCTGCTGGAGGATCAGCCGGAGTGGCTGCGTGCCGCCCGCACCGCGCTGGCCGAAGGCCGCGAGTCCGCAGAGGCGGACGCCGAGGCAGAAGCCACCGAGTAGCAGTTCGCACACCGCACCCCCGTTCACCCTGAACGGGGGTGTCGTCGTCTCCGGGCCCGCCATCGGGTCCCGCGGGCCCGGTGGCCGAAAAATACCGTACTCCACCTGCATAGGTCCAGTTCAGCACGTCTCCTGTGGACACCCGGCCCCGAGAGATCACTAGGGGCGCCCCTAGTATTTTGTGAACTGGAACACTTCTACAGTTCGATCATCCTCTCCGTCACTGAGAGTTTCCGGACTACAGAAGGACCCGACCGTGAACACCACCGCCTCCCCGACAACCTGGGCCTCGCCGGCGCACCGCCGCACGGTGTACCTCATCCTCGCCGTTGTCGGCATCTCCATCCTCTTCGACGGCTACGACCTCGTCATCTACGGCGCGGTTCTGTCCACGCTTCTCGACGACCCCTCCCACATCGGCCAGCTCTCCCCCGCCATCGCCGGCACCCTCGGCTCCTGGGCCATGATCGGCGTCCTCATCGGCGCCCTCTCCGCCGGCGCCGTCGGCGACCGCGTCGGCCGCCGCAAGGTCATGCTCACCGCCATCGTGTGGTTCTCCATCGGCATGGGTCTGACGGCGCTGTCGAACTCCATCTTCATGTTCGGCTTCCTGCGCTTCGTCACCGGCCTGGGCGTCGGCATGATCGTCGCCACCGGCGGCGCCATCATCGCCGAGTTCGCCCCCGCCAACCGCCGCAACCTCTTCAACGCCATCGTCTACTCCGGCGTCCCCGCCGGTGGCGTCATGGCCTCCCTCTTCGCCCTCATCCTCGAGGACACCATCGGCTGGCGCGGCCTGTTCATGATCGGCGCCTCCCCGCTGCTCTTCCTGCTCCCCCTCGCCTGGTTCGCCCTGCCGGAGTCCCCGCGCTGGCTCGTCGCCCGCGGCCGCCAGGCCGACGCCCGCGCCGTCTGCGCCCGCCACGGCCTGCCCGAGGAGACCTTCCTCAACACCCCGGCGGTCGCCGCACCCGCCGGTGAGGCCAAGCGCGATGTCGAGAAGACCGGTTTCGCCGGCATTTTCTCCCGCTCCTACCTGCCGGGCACCATCCTCATCGGCGTGATGTCCTTCATCGGCCTGCTCTCCACCTACGGCCTCAACACCTGGCTGCCCAAGATCATGCAGTCCAACGGCGCCTCCGCGCACGACTCCCTCTACTCCCTGCTCTTCCTCAACGGCGGTGCCGTCGTCGGCGGCCTCACCGCCTCCTGGATCGCGGACAAGATCGGCGCGAAGGCCGTCATCACCTCCACCTTCGCCCTCGCCGCCGTCTCCCTGGCGATCCTGCCGATCTTCACCTCCGTCGCCCCGATGTACCCCTTCATCGTCGCCGCCGGCATCGGTGTCATCGGCACCCAGGTCCTCACCTACGGCCTGGCCTCCAACTACTACGGCACGGCCTCCCGCGCGGCCGGTGTCTCCTGGGTCGCCGGTTTCGGTCGCCTCGGCGGCATCGCCGGCCCGGCCATCGGCGGCCTCATCATCGGCGCGGGCCTGGGCCCCACCGCCTCCTTCTGGATCTTCGCCGGTGCCGCACTGGTCGGTGCCCTCGCCACCGCCCTCATCCCGCGCTCCCCGGCCCAGGCCGAGATCGTGGCCGCACAGGCCCCGGTCGCGCGCCAGGAAGAGCCCGCGCTGAACTGAGCACACCTCTGACGGAGAAGACCCCCTGACCGAGCAAGACCGGTCAGGGGGTTCGCCCGTGCGCACGTACCCCGATGCCCTGCTTCCGGGGGCTTAAAGCCCCGCCTGCGCAGACACACGGGTACGTCAGAACGGACGACCTACCAGGCGTACTCGGCCGTCTCCCCGTCGGAGAACTCCAGCCGCGCCGTCACCGTCGGCTCGAGGGTGAGGTGCACGGTGAGCGAGTCCGCTCCTGCGTGGACCCGGTAGGAGATGGCCTCGTTGGCGGTCTCGAGCACCTCGACGCGGGCACGGACCAGCCAGGGGTGGCGGCGCCGGGCGGCAATGAGGCTCTGGTGCAGCTCGAACATCCACCGCCCCACGGGGGCCAGGTCGGCGGGCGTGGCGGGCAGCGGCGGGCGGACCGGGTCGTCGGCGGAGAAGCCCTCCCCCTTGACGCCGGTGAAGGCCTGCTCGTCGCCGTAGTAGATGCTCGGGATACCGGGCAGCGTGAGCAGCAGCACCGCCGCCACCGCCGCCCCCTCCGAGCCGGTGACGCTGGCGATACGGTCGACGTCGTGGTTGCCCACGAAGGTCTGCATGGGGGCCTGCGCGAGAAACTCATCGTGGCGGCCGAGGGCGTGGGCGAGTTCCCAGAAGTTGGTGTCCTTGATCGAGGACCAGACGGCCTTCCACAGTTCGTACTGGGTGACGGTGTCCAGATGCCCCTCGCGCACCAGCGCCAGGTAGTCGCCGTGGATGATCTCGCCGAGGAAGACGGCGTCGGGGTGGCTCTCGCGGACGCGGTCGACCACGCGCGCCCAGAAGTCGGCGGGCACTGAGTAGGCGACGTCGAGGCGCCAGCCGGCGATACCACGGCTCAGCCAGTGGTTCATCACGTCGACCACCAGGTCCTCGGTGCGGGGGTCCGCGTGGTCGAGCAGCGCCAGGTCGCCGTGGCCCTCCCAGGGTTCCGGGCTGCCGTCCGGCAGGCGGCGGATGGGCCCGTCGCCGGCGACCATGGGGTGGTGGATGCCGAGGTGGTTGAACACGCCGTCGAGAAGCACCTGGATACCGCGCTCGCGGCAGGCGTCCATGAGCCGCTCGAAGTCGGCGTCATCGCCCAGGCGCGGATCGATGCGGAAGTGGTCGAGCGTGTCGTAGCCGTGGGTGCTGGAGGCGAAGATCGGCGCCAGGAGGAGGCCGTTGCAACCGAGGTCGATGAGGTAGTCGAGCCACGGGAGTAGGTCCGGGAGGCGGTGACCCTCGTCTTCGGCCGACCAGTCGCGGATACGGGCGCCGGTCGCGCCGAGGGGGTAGACGTGCCAGAAGATGGCGTGGTCGAGCACGGGAACTCCTATTGAGTCGAAGTCAGTAACTGTTATTGACCTTAACTCAACAACGGGTAGGCTTGTCAACCGTGAGCACCCGCCGACGCCTGTCCACCGAGGAACGCCGCGCCGCCATCCTGGCCGCCGCCCGCGAGCACTTCTCCACCACCAGCTACCCCGACGCCTCCGTCCCGGACATCGCGGCGGCCTCGGGCAGTTCGCAGTCCCTGGTCTTCCACTACTTCTCTTCCAAGGCCGGTCTCTACGCTGCCGTGGTCGAGGACTCGCTACGCTCGCTGGTCGACGCCCCCCTCCCGCCCGGCCATTCCACCCGCGAGCGGATCTCCGCCCTCCTCCAGGGCTACCTCGACGCGCTCGAGCAGGATCACACGCTCGTCGCCGGGATCGGGGAACCGGAGGCCGCGGTCGCGCACCGGCGCGCGGCGGCGGCCGCCCTGGTCGAGCGGCTGCGCGACATCATCGGCGTGACATCCTTCGCCCGCCACTCCTGGGCCCTGTGGGGCTGGGTCGGCTTCCTCGAGGCCGCCGGGCGGCACTGGACGGAGGCCGGCTGCCCGGCGGATGAGCGGTGGCCGCTCATCGAGGCCGCCCTGGGCGCCCTCGAGGGGGCGCTGGGCGACTGGCGGGCCTGAACCTAGCCCTGGTCGAGGAAGAACTCCACGTTCTCGCGGACCTCCTGGAGCATCGGCTCCAGTTGCTCCCGCAGCTCCCGCGGCTGGGCCTTGATGTGGGACTTCAGGCGCGAGATGTAGCCCTTGGCCTGCTTCTTCTGCCCGTCCATCGCGCTGGAGACCGCGCAGTGGCGCAGCATGACGGCCGCCGGGTAGGGCATCTGCGCCGTGAGGAAACAGTCGTGCGCGTACTCCCAGTGCGAGAGCGTCTCGGCCAGGGGCAGGACCCCGGACTTCACGTAGCCGTAGTCGTCGTGGACATCACCGATCTCCGCGTCCCGCGAATAGCCCAGTTCGGGGCGGTCCTCCGTGCCCTCCACGAGTTCCTCCGACTGGCGCATGAGCGACAGCGCCTCCTCCAGGCCGGTGCCGGAGGTCACCGCCGTCGGGCGCGTCACCAGGAGACGCGCCGCCATGCGCAGCGCCCGGGCCTGCAGGATCGGCTCCTCCTGGGCCTCCTGCACCTCGGCGACCCGCAGGAGATATGCAGCCGCCGAGTCGGGGTCCGACAGCCCCATGGACCAGTCCGAGGCCTCGTGCAGGAGGTCGACCGCCAGGCGCGGATTCTCCGAGGCAAGGAAGACCTCGATGGCCGGCCGCGCGGTGTCCACGGCACCCTGCAGGTCATCGGTGACGGCCATCATCTGCGCCAACCGGGTGCGCAGAGCGGCCACCGCCACGGACGGCCCCCAGCGGGATTCCAGGGTCGCGAGCACGGGGGTGAGAATGTCCACGCCCATGGCTGCCGCCTCCTCCTCTCCCTCCTCCGCGGAGTGGTTGAGGCTCATCGCCGTGACCAGCTGCACGATGGGCAGGTCCGCGGCCTGTGCCAGCTGCAGGAGTTCCACCCGGGCGTTGAGGTCAGCCTCGGGATCGTCGGCGACCAGCCGCAAGCGGGTCATGAGGTAGCGCACCTGCGCGCCGACACTGGCCCGCTCCTCGGCGGGCAGCGCGTCCCAGTAGGCGTCCAGCTCCTCCAGGCTTCCGGTGTAGCCCAGTCGCCGCAGGGCGGGCAGGAGCGGGGTGCCGGCGGCCGGGTAGGCCGCGCTGTACAGGTTGAGGGCCCGCTCCAGCAGTTCCGGCTCCTCCATATCGGGCAGGACGGGCAGCAGCTCCCCGAGGATCTGCGCGATGTAGGGGCCCGCCTGCCCGTGGCGGTGCAGCTGGTCCTCCTCGATGGTGTCGATGACCAGCTCGGCGGGCGAGCCGAACTCGGGGGTGTCCCCACCGAAGACCGTCCAGCCCAGCAGGTCCCCGAGCTGGCCGAACCCCTCCTGGGTCTGGGCCCAGGCGCCGAACTGTTCCACGGCAGCCACGGTCTGGGGGAAGTCCATGAGCCGGCGTCCGAGGGACACCTTCCGCAGCAGGACAGCACCCTGGGTGGCCGGGGGCAGCTCGTCAACCGACTCCCCGGCGAAAGCTCCGGCCAGGGCCTCGAGGATGACCACATCCCGGTCCACGTCCGGTGCCTCCAGGTCCGCCAGGACCCAGCGTCCGAAGTCCGCCCAGTCCTCGGGTACGGCCGGCAGCTCGCCGGTGTGTGCCGTTCGTGCCCACTCGTCTCCCAGGGCGAAGCCCGCGCTCGACGGCGCGTCGGCGGGGCTCGGGACGACCGGGTCCACACCGGTGACTAGCGGGACACCGGGCAGCACCGGCGATTCCGGGCGGATCGGGGTCTGCTGGAGGCGGGCCAGCGTGCGGAAGGCCCAGGGCTGGTGATCGGCGAAGCCGTCGCGGGCGTCGAAACGCTCGACCAGGTCGCCGAGGACGCCGGTGAGGCGCGTCTCCGCCTCCGCCCACGTGGGATCGGACAACGCGGGGAAGGGGTGCCAGCGGTTACCGCCCGGGATGGCCACCCCCACCTTTTCCGCGCCGTGGCCCGCAGCGGTCTGTGCCTGCGCGACGGCCACCAGTCCCAGGAGCAGCTCGTAGACCGTGAGGCCGTCCTCGGCGCTGTCCAGCCAGGCGGCGTGCGCGCGGACCAGCTGCCCGGCGCGCTCGAGGCGCCCGGTCACCGCCAGGAAGAGCAGGTGTTCACCGATGTGGACCGTCCACAGCGGATCCCGGCGGTGCTGAGCGTAGGAGGCCTGGTGTGCCTCGAAGGCCTCCCGGTGCCGCCCGAGTCGCGCCAGCGGCAGGGCCGCGTCCACCTGGGTGCGCCCCGGCTGGGCCTCGCACAGCTCGTCCTCGTCACTGGCGCTGAGCTGCTCGAGCACCCGCGCCGCGGCGGCGTCATCGCCCGTGTTCACCGCCCAGCGCAGCTCCTGGAGGGGATCGCAGCCCTCGCAGTCGGCCAGCGGGCCGCCCTCGGTCATCCGCCATTTCTCGAGGAACTCCGCGGCCTGCGCGGCCTCGCCCCGCTGCAGCGCGTGGCGGAAGCGCACGGCGTGCACCGGCCGCTGCGTGTGTCCGCCCTGGCGGAAGTGCTGCTCCAGGTCGTCGTGGAAGCGCTCGATCTGGGCGGCCGAGGTCGTGGGCACGTTCGTCACGGCCAGGCCGCTGGACTTGAAGTTCCAGGCGACCTCGACGAGGTCCTCGTCGTCGAAAAGATCCGGTCGTCGCTCGAGACGGCTGAGCAGGTCCGCGAGGATGGGCAGGCACTTCATGGCCTCGTTGCCGTGGAAGTAGCTGTTCATGAGGAGGATGCGGGACTGCACCTGCAGGTTCTCGTCGTCGATGGCGTCGCAGGCGGTGACCAGTTCCGCTGCGGCGACGGAGCGTTCCGGGGTGTCGGGGAGGAAGCGGATCTCGTTGAGGCGCGCGGTGAGTTCTTCGGTGGTGAACATGGGGGATCCTTAAAGGTCAGTGGGTGTCGTCGAGGGCCGCGCGCACGGGTGCGTCGACCATGTCCATGAGCCAGGCGGTGGCCGTCTCGCTGAGCGCCAGGCGTGACTCCAGGAGGCAGCGGACGTAGAACGCCCGGACCGCGGCGGTGGCCCGGGGGAAGTCGATCTCCGAGCGGGCGGCCAGCCCGATGAGTTCCAGCACGTCGTCGTTGGCGGCGTTGAGTAGCAGGGTGGGGCGTCCGGCGCCGGCGAAGGGGTCGATGACCCCGAGGATGTCGCTCCAGCGCTCCGATTCCGCGGTGGCGGCGACGATTCTCCCGGCGACATCCGGGTCCTGCAGGTAGGTGGCCCGCCGGGTGGCGGGGCGGAAACTGCGCAGTTCCACGCGGCAGTCGACCGGTTCCAGGGCCTCCTCCGCGATGAAGAGCAGCCCGCGGGCGCCCTGCCGGGTGGGCAGGTCGGGCGCCTCCAGGGTGTCCACGAGCATCCCCGGGTCCACGAGGGCGAGGTCCAGTTCCGGGCACTGCCGGAGGGTGGCGGAGAGGAAGGCGGCCTCGGCGGGGCGGGCGGCGTCGATAAGAATCATTTGGCCCGTAAGCAGCGGGGCGAGGGAGCGGAAGACGTCCGTCGTGCGGCTGAAGCGCAGCGGCAGCCCCGTGGCCTGCAGTTCCTCCAGGGTCGCCGCGCCGCGGTCGGTGCGCAGGGGCAGCACCCAGCGGACCATGTCGGCCACGCGGTCCTCCGTGGCGCAGGCCTCCAGAAGCGCGCCGGTGTGCGCCGCGACGAGGCGGGCGAACAGGGCCGGGTCCTCCGTGCGGCAGCGACGTAGGCCGTCGATGATCCCCTGTTCCAGCTGGCGGAGGGTCTCCGCCTGGGTGTCGTCGGTGCGGATGTCCTCGCGGCTGGCGGCCGGGCGCAGGTCACGGGCCTGGACCGCCACCCGCAGGAAGCGCGCCCACGCCGGCGCCAGGGCGCGGCTGTGTGTGGTGATGAGCATCCCCCGCAGCCACACGGCGGTGCGGGTGCCGGGGTCGGCGTTGACCACGCCCTCCGGCTCGATGAACACCACGGCGCTGCCGCCGGCGGCGGGCAGGTCCACCTCGAAGGTGGTCAGCGGCTCGAAGCCGAAGAGTTCCTGGCTCAGCTCCCGGCGGGCGGCGGCGAGCTCCGCCGGGGCGCCGGGCCCCCAGGGCCGCTTCCGCGGGGTGAGGTGGGTGCGCCCCTCGCCGGTGATGAGGGTGATGTCGCAGTCGAGGAAGCCGGCGTAGGAGCGCACGAGGGAGAACACCATGGAGTCCTGGGTCCAGGGGTTGTCCGCCCCGGGGTGCAGCAGGACCTCGGTGCCGGGCTCCGCGAGGGGTTCCGCGGCGGTGTCGACGCGGAAGGTGCCGTCGCTGTGCCCCACCCAGCAGATGGTCTCGGCCTCCGGCTCGCGGGCCGAACGGGAGCGGACGGTGATCGTCTCGGAGACGAGGAAGCCGGAGAGCAGCCCCACCCCGAACTGGCCGAGGAAGTCCCCGTCCTGGGGCGCATCACCCAGCCGCTTGGAGGAGGCGCCGATAGTGGTGAGCAGCTCCGTCGCCTCCCGCCGGGTGAGCCCGATGCCGTGGTCGCGGACGCTGAGTCCCCCGTCCTCCCGGGCCGAGGGGCAGGTGATGATCAGTGCCCCCGGATCCCCGCCCCGCGCGGTGCGCGCATCCATGCCGTTCTGTATCAGCTCCCGCACGTAGACCTGCGGGCCGGAATACAGGTGTGTGCTGAGCAGATCGACGAGCCCGCCGACATCCACCGTGAAGACGCCTTCATCCATGTTCTTCCTCCTTCATGCCGCCACTGTCCCAGGAGGGCCGGTGCTACCGATCACGAGAACCGTGACCATTGAGATAGACCATAAACAAGAAGGTGGTGCGCCGCTTGCGGACGCCCCCGTGCTCAGCGCCGCAGCAACCCGTTGACGTGCGCGGCGCTCAGCGGCGCCTCGTCGGCCCGCGTGTATCGGCCAGCGGCATCCACCCAACCGGTGACCTCGGTCCACCCGTGCAACGCCGACCCCGCCCACACGGGAAGGGTGCGCAGTTCCTCCACGGTGATGGGGCGGGTTCCCGTCGGGAGCACCTCGCAGGTCGCCTGCGCGGTCACCGAGGGCAGCTGGCCCTCATGCTCCGGGAACATCAGCGTCTCCCCCTCCCACCAGGCCAACGCGCTGTGCGCCCCCTCCACCACGAAGCCATCCCTGGTCCACAGGACCGCATCATCCGCCCCGTATGTCTGCGCCTGCGCCCGCAGCTCCGCCAGGACCTGGAGATCCGGGCCCTTCACCCGGGGTGCGCGACGCGGGTCGGGGGTCGGCGGCACCCACAGCACCGTCCCGGTGCGCAGGGGTGGCGCGGGGCGAATCCGCAGGTACATGGACTCTCCGTGCACCTCGATCCGGGGGAACCACACCCCCTGGGACGGCACCGTCTCATGGACGGCGGCGAGGAACTCGGAGATCCCCGGAAAATATCCCCACCCGAAGTCCCCGGATCCCCCGACGAGGTGGTGCGCGCTGTTGATGAAACGGCTGGCGTGCAGATCACGGCGCACCACCTCGCCGTCATCGACCAGCCAGGAATCCACCACCTCGGGCGCGGTGCCCGGGTCCGCACACTCCACCAGTTCCGCGCCGTCCCAGCGGTAGATCACTGCGGGAACTCCTGCCCCAGCAACCGCAGGAGGGGCGCGGACTTGGTCATCGTCTCCTCATACTCCGCCACCGGGTCCGAGAGCGCGATGACGGCCCCGCCAACCCCGTAGCTCACGCCCGCCCCGTCGGAGACGATCGTGCGGATGACCATCGACAGGTCCATCGCGCCGTCGAGGGAGAAGTAGCCGATGCCGCCGGAGTAGATGCCGCGTGGACCAGCCTCCAGGCGGTCGATGATCTCCATGGTGCGGATCTTCGGCGCGCCCGTCATGGACCCGCCGGGGAAGGTCGCCCGCACCGCGTCGACGGCCGCGCGCCCTGCCGCCAGGCGGCACGACACCGTGGAGACGAGCTGGTGGACGGTGGCGTAGGACTCGACGTCGAACAGCGGCGCGGCGCGCACGCTCCCCGGCTCGGCGATGCGGCTGAGGTCGTTGCGCACGAGGTCGACGATCATGAGGTTCTCCGCGCGGTCCTTGGGGTTGACCGCCAGGTCGGAGCGCAGGCGGGCATCCTCCCGCGGATCAGCGCTACGCGGCCGGGTGCCCTTGATGGGCCGCGACTCCACGACACCGGCGGCGCTGACCTGCAGGAAGCGCTCGGGTGTCGAGGACAGCACGTCCACCCCGCCGATCCGCAGCAGGGCGCCGAAGGGCGTGGGGTTGGCCGCCCGCAGCGCCCGGTACGCCGACCACGCCGCCAGCGCGCCGCCCGCGCGCAGCTGGTTGGTCAGGCAGACCTCGTAGGTCTCCCCCTGCCGGATCTCCTCCAGGCACTCACCCACCAACGCCAGGTACTCCGCCCGCCCGTGCCGAGCTTCGAGCTTATCGACGTCCCCGTACTCCCCCGCCGCGCCCGGCGACAGGTCGGTGATCGCGGCAGCCGTCGCCGCGCACCAGGCGCGCTGCGCGCGGTCGTGCTCCGAACCGATGAGCGCGATGACGTGGGTGCGGCGCCGGGCGTGGTCGATGACGATGGCCCGGTCGGCGAAGATCATGCCCACGTCCGGGTGCGGCGACTCCCACGCGGCCGCGCCCCCGCACTCCGCCTTGAGCTCGTAGCCCAGCCACCCCACCCAGCCGAGGGTGAAGGAGAAGTCGACATCGCCGGTGTCGATGGTGTTGGCCGCGAGGTCGGCGGCGAGGTCGTCGAGAAGCGTGCCCACCCGGCCGGTCCACACCCGCGCCAGCGGACCGGCGTCATCGCCGAGGTAGGAGAAGCGCCCCGTGCCGTGGTCGGGGGTGGTGGAGTCGAGCCAGAAGGAGTTCTCCGCACCCGCGAAAAGCGCGCCGTACACCACCTCGCCGTCGACCTCGTGCTCGAGGGTGACGGTGTGCAGGCGCCAGCGGGAGCGGGAACGGCGGTTGCGTTCCTGCGCCAACGACAGGAAGTTGGCCACCAGGGTGTGCCCGTCGAAGCCGCCGATGGACTCGGGGTGGAACTGCACGCCCCACTGCGGCAGGCGGCGATGCTCCAGGGCCATGACCAGACCGTCCTCGGTCCGGGCCGTGACGGCCAGGGAATCGGGGACGTCCGTGACGAGGAGGGAGTGGTAACGGACGACGTCGATAAGCGGCGGCAGCGAGGCGAAGAGACCCGAGCCGTCGTGCCGGACGGGGAAGACCCGGCCGTGGACGGGTTCCGGCGCGAGGTCGATGGTGCCGCCGTGGGCCAGGGCGAGGGCCTGATGCCCGAGGCACACCCCCAGAATGGGGACACGCCCGTCGCGCAGGACATCGAGGCACATGCCGATGTCCGACTCGCGCTCCGGGCGGCCGGGGCCCGGCGAGATGATCACCGCGTCATATCCTGCGACGCGGTCGACATCCCAGCCGGGTTCGTCGTTGGTGATCACCGTGGGGGTGACACCGGTGATGTCCTCGACGTAGGCGACCAGATTCCAGGTGAAGGAATCGCGGTTGTCGATGACGAGGACACGCACGGCGACTAGTTGATCTTCCAGTCCTCGAGACCCTCGTACAGCGGGTACTGGTCGGCCAGCTTCGCCACGCGGGCCCGCAGGGACTCGACGTCGGCGTTCTTGCCGTCCACCAGGGCGGTGCCGATGATGTCGGCGACCTCGGTGAAGGCGGCGGCGTCGAAACCGCGGGTGGCCAGGGCCGGGGTACCGATGCGCAGGCCGGAGGTGACCATCGGCGGGCGCGGGTCGTTCGGCACGGCGTTGCGGTTGACGGTGATGCCGACCTCGTGGAGGAGGTCCTCGGCCTGCTGGCCGTCCATCTCGGAGTTGCGCAGGTCAGCCAGGACGAGGTGGACATCGGTGCCGCCGGTGAGCACATCGATGCCGGCGCCCTTGGCGTCCGCGGCGGTGAGACGCTCCGCGAGGATCTGCGCGCCCTCGATGGTGCGGGCCTGACGGTCCTTGAACTCAGCGGTGCCGGCGACCTTGAGGGCCACGGCCTTGGCGGCGATGACGTGCATGAGCGGCCCGCCCTGCTGGCCCGGGAAGACGGCGGAGTTGAGCTTCTTGGCCCACTCCTGCTTCGCCACGATGAGGCCCGAACGCGGACCACCCAGCGTCTTGTGCACCGTGGTCGACACCACATCGGAGTACGGCACCGGGGAGGGGTGCAGATCAGCGGCGACGAGACCCGCGAAGTGGGCCATGTCGGTCCACAGGTGGGCGCCGACCTCGTCCGCGATGGAACGGAAGGCCTCGAAATCGAGGGTGCGCGGGTACGCGGACCAGCCGGCGATGAGCACCTTCGGGCGCTCGGCCAGGGCCTGCTCGCGGACGCGGTCCATGTCGATGCGGTGGGTTTCGGGGTCGACCTCGTACGCGACGACCTCGTAGAGCTTGCCGGAGAAGTTGAGCTTCATGCCGTGGGTGAGGTGACCGCCGTGCGCCAGGGACAGACCCATGATCTTGTCACCGGCCTCCGCCAGGGCGTGGAGGACGGCGGCGTTGGCCTGCGCACCGGAGTGCGGCTGGACGTTGGCGAACTCGGCGCCGAAGAGAGCCTTCGCGCGGTCGCGGGCGAGATCCTCGACGATGTCCGCGTTCTCGCAGCCACCGTAGTAACGGCGGCCCGGGTAGCCCTCGGCGTACTTATTGGTGAACACCGAACCCTGCGCCTGCAGCACGGCACGGGGGACGAAGTTCTCGGAGGCGATCATCTCGAGGAACTCGCGCTGACGGGTGATCTCTCCGCCGATGGCGGCGTGGACCTCCGGGTCGAGAACGGACAGTTCCTGGTAGCGAAGGTCAGAAGACTCAGCGGTCATGGGCGTTAAAGCCAACCTTTCTAGGGGGACACGGCATTCGTCGCACAGCTTACCGCCCCGAGACCGGCCCATACCCCCTGCCCCCGGGAGACAGGTGACACAATGGGGGGCATGTCCCGGCCCAAGGATGCCACTCCTTATGTGGATTTCGACCGCGCTTCCTGGCGTGCCCTGCGTCAATCCATGCCCCAGGTCCTCACGGAGGCCGAGGTCGAGGAACTGCGCGGAATCGGCGAATCCATCGACCTGGTGGAGGTGGCGGAGGTCTACCTCCCCCTCTCCCGACTCATCCACCTCCAGGTCTCCGCACGCCAGAAGCTCATCGCCGCCACCGAGACCTTCCTCGGGGCCTCCTCCGGGCACGTGCCCTTCGTCATCGGCGTGGCCGGATCCGTCGCCGTGGGTAAATCCACCACCGCCCGCCTCCTGCAGGTGCTGCTGCAGCGCTGGGATTCCCACCCCCGCGTGGACCTCATCACCACCGACGGTTTCCTCCACCCCGCCGCCGAGCTCCACGCCCGCGGGCTCATGGGGCGCAAGGGTTTCCCGGAGTCCTATGACCAGCGGGCCCTGCTGCGGTTCGTCACCGACGTCAAGTCCGGGCGCCCCGCCGTGCAGGCCCCCGTCTACTCCCACAAGCTCTACGACCGCGTGCCCGATGAGGTGATCACGGTCTCCCAGCCGGACATCCTCATCGTCGAAGGCCTCAACGTCCTGCAGACCGGGCCCACGCTCATGGTCTCCGACCTCTTCGACTTCTCCGTCTACGTCGACGCGCGGACCGAGGACATCGAGAAGTGGTACATCGAACGCTTCCTGCAGCTGCGCTCCACCGCCTTCCGCGAGCCCGGCGCGCACTTCGGCCACTACGCCGACTACGGCGACGCCAAGGCCCGGGCGGAGGCGCGCGAGATCTGGCAGTCCATCAACCTGCCCAACCTGGTGGAGAACATCCTGCCCACCCGCGTGCGCGCCTCCCTGGTGCTGCGCAAGGGCGCAGATCACCTGGTGGAGCGGGTGCGGATGCGCAAGATCTGACGCTCCCCTGATTTCCTCACCGCGCCCGCCCCGGGCCCGCCTCTTCCCCCAGGTGGGCAAAGGTGTGATGTCAGGCTTTCAGGCGGGGTGCCGGGAGGCCTCCACCCAGGCCACCACCTGATCCAGCTCACCGAGGTCCACGCGGTCGGTGTCCCGGTCATGGGAGTCGATCATCGCCTGCTCGTTGGGGCTGCGGTCCCCCTCCCGCTTCGCCTGCAGCGCCTTGATGATGCCCCACATGATCATCCGGTGCTTGCGCGACATCGTCGAGTAGCTCAGGCGCCCCGGCAGGTAGAACCGGGCCACCCCCTCAGGGACGGAGCCCGCCAGCTGGTCCTTGGCGCGGGCGACGTCGAGAAGCGTCATGCCCACGGCGCACACCGCGACCGGGCGACCGCCGAGGTCGTGCTTGGACACGAAGGACGCCGCCGGGATGAGCGGGCCGTGGACGTAGGAGAGCACGACGAGCGGTTCCGCGGACCCGCTCAGCGCGGGGGCGTCGGCCAGCGGTAGAGCGGTCACGCCGAGGCGCGCGGCCAGCGCGTGGGCGTAGTCGGCGGTGGAGCCGTAGGCGGATTCATAGAGGACGGTGACCACGGGGAACCTACTTTCCGAATCGTCGGCTGCGCTGGGAGTAATCACGCAGGGCCCGGAGGAAGTCGATCCGCCGGAACGCCGGCCAGTAGGTGTCCGTGAACCAGATCTCCGAGTACGCGGCCTGCCACAGGAGGAAGCCGGACAGCCGCTGCTCCCCCGAGGTGCGGATGACCAGGTCAGGGTCCGGCTGCCCCGAGGTGTAGAGGTGGCAGGAGAGCGAATCCACCGTGACCTTCTCCGCCAGCTCCGCCACCGGCGTGCCGGCGGCGGCCTCCTCGCGGAGCAGGTCCTGCACCGCGTCGACGATCTCCTGCCGCCCGCCGTAGCCGACGGCGATGTTCACGGTGATGCCGGTGCGCCCCTCGGTGCGCTGCGCCGAGGCACGCCACCGCTCGGCCACTTCCGGCGGCAGCAGGTCGAGGTGCCCCACGAGGCGCACCACGCAGGAGTGCTCCTCCCCGGAGAGCTCGTCGACGACGTCCCCGATGATGCCGAAGAGCAGCTCCAGCTCATGCGCCTCCCGGCTGAGGTTCTCGGTGGACAGGAGGTAGACGGTGACCACCTCGACCTCGGTCTCCTCACACCAGTGGACGACCTCGCCGATCTTCTTCGCGCCCGCCCGATGCCCGTGGCTGATGTCCGCGTGCCCCGCCTCGCGCGCCCAACGACGGTTGCCGTCAGCCATGATCGCGATGTGCTGGGGCTGGCGCGCGCCCCGGAGCTGACGCACGAGGCGTCGCTCATAGAGGGGGTACAGCAGGCGGGTCACTTTCACGGCTCTCAGTCTAGTGTCTGGCCCGCCCGGCGTGTCCGCACCGCGGCTGCCAGTTCGCTGAGCAGGTCGACGGTGGTGTCGATGTCCATACAGGCATCGGTCACCGACTGCCCGTAGACGAGGTTGCCGGGCGCGGACTGGTCGAGGGTCTGGGCGCCGGCCACGAGGAAGGACTCCATCATGATGCCCGCGATATGCGCGTTGCCCTCGGCGATCTGCGCCGCGACGTCCCGCGCCACCTCCGCCTGCCGGACGTGGTCCTTGCCGGAGTTGGCGTGCGAGACGTCGATCATGAGGCGCGGGTTGTCGAGACGTTCCGCGAGCTTATCGACGACCCCCGCCACCGATCCCCGGTCCGCATTCGGGCCGGACGTCCCGCCCCGCAGGATGACGTGGCAGTTCTCGTTGCCGGCGGTCTGCACAACGGCGGGTCGACCGCCGTCCGAGGTGCCGAAGAAGAAGTGCGGCTGCGAGGCCGCCGACACCGCGTCCAGGGCGACCTGGAGGGTGCCGTCGGTGCCGTTCTTGAATCCGATGGGCATGGACAGCCCCGAGGCCAGCTGGCGGTGGACCTGGGATTCGGTGGTGCGGGCCCCGATGGCACCCCAGGCGACGAGGTCCGCCCAGTACTGCGGGGAGTTGGGCTCAAGGAACTCGGCCGCGGTGGGCAGGCGGAGGTTGACCACCTCGCGCAGCACCTCCCGGGCCAGCTCGAGGCCGTGATTGATGTCGTAGGAGCCGTCGAGGTGCGGATCGTTGATCAGCCCCTTCCAGCCGATCGTCGTGCGCGGCTTCTCGAAGTACACCCGCATGATGATCTTCAGGTCCTCCGCCAGCAGATCCGCCAGCGGGGCCAGGCGGTGGGCGTAGTCGAGGGCGGCCTCCTTGTCGTGGATGGAGCAGGGGCCGACGACGACGGCGAGGCGGTCGTCCGCCCCGCGGAAGATGTCGGCGATCTCGCGTCTGTCCCTCTCCACCCTCTCCTCCTGGGCACGGGTGAGGGGCGCGCGGGCGCGCAGCTCCTCCGGGCTGGGCAGATCGTGGAAGGCGACGACGCGGCGGTTGGAGGTCGAGGGGTGGATGAGGGTGCTCATGGGCTGGCTCCTGACTGATTCTGGGTAACAAAAAAGCAGCCCCTCGACCCGATTTCTCGGGGAGGTGCTGCGTGGGCTCCGGGGGTGTTCGTCGTGTTAGGCGCGCGCCACGACGAGGCTCAGCTCCGGAGCCCCGTCAAAATAAAATCGTGCGACGAACATGCCCGGAAGTATAGCACTAGAACCAGGACTGCTTGCGGCGGTCGAGCAGACCGGCCTCCTCCATCGCCCGGTCGACGGCCTCCTGATCGAAGGGGTCGAGCCCGTGGGCCTCGGCGAAGGCGCGGCGGCGGTTGTAGCGGCTGAAGCGGCGATGGAAGGACCAGCCGATGAACAGCACCGCCACGGCCAGCACCACGAGGATGGTCATGCCGATGGGCGAGGCCTTACCGAACTCCGGGCCGAGCGGTCCCCCCTGCTGCTGCTGGGCGAGGATCATCAGTTCTGTGAGATCAAACATCGTTCACTTCCGTGTGCTGGGTGTCGGGCTCGAGCTTATCCGCCGTGATGCCGGAGAAGAGATCATCCTCGGGCAGTGAGGTGGCCACGCGCGTCCGCGCCAGCTCGAACTCCTCCGTCGGCCACAGCTGCTGCTGCACCGGGACCGGGGTGGCCAGGAAGGCCCCCGCCGGGTCGATCTGGGTGGCGTGGGCCCGCAGGGCGGCCTCGCGCTGCGGGAAATAGGCGGCGCACTCCACCTGGGTGGTCACCCGGGCCATGATGTCGGCCTGGTTGCGTTCCCAGCGCTCGAGCATCGGGCCGTAGGGGCTCGTGCGCCCCTCGGCGAGGAGGAGATTGTGGAACATCTCCATGCGCTGGCGGACGAAACCGTGGGTGTAATACAGCTTCAGCGGCGTCCAGGCGGCGCCGAGCTCCGGGGCGTAGTCCGGGTCGCCCGCGTTCTCCCACGCCAGCATGGAGGCCTCGTGGACCATGAGGTGGTCGGGGTGCGGGTAGCCGCCGTTCTCGTCGTAGGTGACGATGACGTGCGGGCGGAACTCCCGGATGATCCTGACGAAGTCCCGGGCCACCGTGAGCGAGGGGGTGAGGGCGAAGCAGCCCTGCGGCAGCGGCGGCAGGGGGTCACCCTGGGGCAGGCCGGAGTCGATGTAGCCGAGCCAGACATGCTCGACGCCCAGGGCGGCGGCCGCGGTGGCCATCTCCTCCCGGCGGACGGAGACGATGTTCTCCAGCACCCCGGGGCGGTCCATGGCGGGGTTGAGGATGTCGCCGCGCTCACCGCCGGTGCAGGTGAGCACCATGACGCGGTTGCCCTCGGCCGCGTAGCGCGCCGTAGTGGCCGCGCCCTTCGAGGCCTCATCGTCTGGGTGGGCGTGAATCGCCAGGAGTCGGAATCCGCTCAACTTCCGTCGCTTCCTCTTCTTCGGGGGTTGTCGGGGGTACTGCTCAACCTGTCCCATCCTAGTCCACGGGGAGGACGGGACCCGGGGTGCCCATCCGATAGGATGAGGCCGACACCCCACTCCGATGGACGCGCCGCGCCGCGAAGGATGACTGATGAGCACTCCCGCCGACTCCCGTTCCACCGCCCGTTACGGCGAGGAGCGCACGTCGAAGCCCTCCCGCAACCTCACCGGCAAGGCCATCGCCGTCATGGCGGTCGTGCTGCTGGCGGGACTGGCGGTGGCCATCGCCCGCTACATGGCGGCCGACGCGGAGCGCGGGGACGTGACCATCGACATGGTCTCCCACGAGCGGGTCGCCGACGACACGATGCGCCTGTGGGTGGACGTCACCCGCAAGGACCCGAACGTGGAGTCCTACTGCATCGTCACCGCCATGAACTACGAGATGGCCGAGGTCGGGCGCCGCGAGATCCTCGTGCGACCCGGCGGCGACGCCATTCAGCGCTTCGAGGTGGACATCCCCTCCCGCGACATGCCCGTCTCCGGCAGCGTCTACGGCTGCTCCACCTCCGTCCCGGCCTATCTCACGGAGGGCCCCGCCGCCGTCACCGGGTGACCCGGCCTGCGGGGGCGTGTGTTAAAATCCCTGACAATTGTTCACACCGGTGGGTGACGCGCGTGTCGGGGGTTCCCGCCGGAGGTGCGCCCCCACCGGCCCGAGGCACAGGGAAGGCAGGGACGCGACGTAGCTATGGCTGAGAACAGCAAGCAGTACATCACCCCGGAAATGAAGGCGAAGCTCGAGGCGGAGCTGCAGGCACTGATCGACCACCGCCCCGTGGTCGCCGCCGAGATCAACGAGCGCCGCGAGGAGGGTGACCTCAAGGAGAACGCCGGCTACGACGCCGCCCGCGAGATGCAGGACCAGGAGGAGGCCCGCATCAAGCAGATCTCCGAGCTCCTGGCCAACTCCACCACGGAGCGCGAGGGCGTCGTCGAGGGTGTGGCCCTCGTCGGTTCCGTCGTCCACGTCTACTACAACGGTGACTCGGACGTGAAGGAGACCTTCCTCATCGGTACCCGCGCCGCCGCCACGGACAACGAGCACCTGGAGACCTACTCCGAGCACTCCCCCCTCGGCGCGGCCCTGCTGGGCGCCCGCGAGGGTGAGACCCGCGAGTACACCGCCCCGAACGGGGCCACCATTGCTGTGACCTTGGAGTCGGCGAAGCCCTACGACTCCCAACTTGCCGCAACTCCGCGCTCGTCCAAGTAACCTCACATACGAATCAGTGACTACAGGGAGGATCCCCACCATGACCCGCATCTTCGCCCGCAAGGGTGCCGCTGTCGTCGGCGCCGCAGCTGTTGCCCTGGCCCTGGCCGCCTGCTCCCCGCCGAACGAGCAGCCGTCCGACGTCAAGGTTGACACCGCCACCGAGTTCCAGGCCCCGGCGGCCGAGACCACCGGCACCGCCACCTCCACCGCCGTCACCTCGACGACCGCCACCGAGGTGCTCGTCGAGGAGGACGTCATCGTCGAGGAAACCGCGGTCCAGAACTAGCGGACCATGCCGTCTCCTTCCCGCACCCGGGCCCTGTTTCTTCTGGGCCTGGGTGTTGTCGTCTCCGCCTGCTCTCCCCCGCATGAGCAGGCCTCCGCACTCAAGGTCGACACCGCCACCGCCACCCGCGTGACTCCGACCGCGACCACCGCGGCCCCGCTGCCCGGGGTCATCGACTGCGTCGGCGCGCCCGAACACCAGCCCGCCACCCTCGCCCTGAGCTGCCTCAATGACGAGGACAAGCTGGTGGACATCTCCTGGGAGCGGTGGAGCTCCACCACCGCCGTCGGTACCGCCGTCCGCGAGACCGGCTCCACCCGCACCCGCGACGTGCGGGTCGAGCTCTCCGCGCCCGTCACCACCTCCCAGGGGCTGGTGTTCAGCGCAATCGCCGTCGATGACCGGGAGGTCCTGTTGTGAATCTGGTCGATCTCATTCCCCTGAGTACCCGCCGCGTGCTTATCGACGCCCCCTCCGGCACCGTCGGCGTCGAACTCACCCGCGCCTTTGCCGCCTCCACCCGCGAGCTGTGGGAGGCGATCACCGACCCGCACCGCCGCGAGCACTGGTTCGGCCCGCTCGACGGGGCCGCGCCGGACGTCGAGGTCTGCGAGGAGGAACACCTGCTGCGCCTGCCCTGGGAGGACGGCACCCTGGAGATCTCCTTCGCGGATTCCGCCCTCACTGTGCGCCACACCGTCGCCCGCGATGAGGAGTGGGAGACGTACGGTCCCGCCCTCCTCGGGGTCGGTTGGGACAGCGCCCTGGCCGCCCTCGATCTTCACCTGGCGGTGGATGCGGAGGCAGCCGAGGGCGAGGAGGAGGAGTTCCTCCGCCGCCTGGTGGACGAGTGGAGTGCCGACAAGCAGCAGCGGGCGCGCGCTCTCGAGCTGTTCCTGGCATGAGAAAAGGGCCCCCGCGGGGGCCCTTGTACGCTGCTGTGGCTAGTTCGAGCGGAAGTAGCTGAGCAGGCGCAGGATCTCGGTGTAGAGCCAGACCAGGGTCACGGCCAGGCCGAGGGCGACACCCCAGGCCATCTTGGACGGCGCGCCGGCGCGGATCATCTTGTCGGCGGCGTCGAAGTCGGAGAGGAAGCTCATGGCTGCCAGGCCGATGCACACCAGGGAGAAGACGATGGCCAGCATGCCGCCGTCACGCAGCGGGTTGGCGCCGGTGAACATGGCCAGCAGCAGGTTGCCCACTGCCAGGACCAGGACGCCGACGATGGCGCCGGTCATGATGCGGTTGAACTTCGGGGTGACCTTGACGGCACCGGTCTTGTAGACGAAGAGCATGCCCAGGAACACACCGAGGGTGCCCAGGATGGCCTGGCCGATCATGACACCGGCGTCGGCGTTCATGCCCTCGAAGGTCACGCCCGTGAACAGCAGGGAGATGCCGCCGACGAAGAGGCCCTCGAATGCGGCGTAGATGAGGGTGACCGCCGCGGAGCCGTACTTCTTGCCGAAGGTGGCCACCAGCACGGTGATGAGGCCGCCGATGGCGCCGACCGCGGTGAGGATGAGCGCCATACCCATGCTGACGAACATCGCGATGCCGAAGTTGAGCAGGGCGAAGGCGACGATGACGCCGAGGGTCATGCCGGTCTTGGCCACGACGTCGTCGACGGTCATCGGGCGCTCGCCGGTGGTGGCCGGGGTCTGGCCGTAGCCGGAGTACGGGTCCTGGTAACCCTGCGGCGCACCTGAGGGGTAGGCACCGCGCTGGATGCCACCCTTGGCGGAGGTGAGTGAGTTCATGACAGGGTTGCTGCTACGCACGATGAAACCCCGGTCCTTTCTGTTCCTGTGGACTTTGTCTACCCCGTACAACGTAGCAAAGGTCCGTTTAGTTCCCCGGGCGAGGAAATGATTCCGACGCCGTGTCCGTTCCTGTACACTGTCCCTGTTTCTTGACACACCAACCCGAAAGGCGGCCGCCTCCACGATGGAGCCTCCCCCTGACAGACCCGCATCGTCCCAGCTCAGCCTGAGGCAGGTGATCACATGCTGACCGCCCTCGCCCTCCTCGTGCTGGGGATGCTCATCATCGGTCTGATCATCGTGGCCAACGGTTATTTCGTGGCGCAGGAGTTCGCCTTCATGTCCGTCGACCGCACCGAGTTGCGGGCGCAGGCGGACGCGGGCGACGAGAAAGCCGCCGCGGCCCTCAAGGTGACCAACCGCACCTCCTTCATGCTCTCCGGCGCGCAGCTGGGGATCACCGTCACCGGCCTCATGGTGGGTTTCATCGCGGAACCCCTGGTGGGCGAGTCGCTGGGCGTGCTGCTCGGCGGCGTCGGCGTGCCGGTGGCGGTCTCCGTCGGCGTGGGCACGGTGCTGGCGCTGGTCATCTCGACGGTCGTGCAGATGATCTTCGGCGAGCTCTTCCCGAAGAACTACACCATCGCCGCGCCGCTGAAGTCCTCCCGGGCCCTGGCCCGTTCGACGAACATCTACCTGGGGCTCTTCGGCTGGCTCATCCGCTTCTTCGACGTCTCCTCCAACGCGCTGCTGCGCCTGCTGCGCATCGAGCCGGTCGAGGACATTGATTCCACCGCCACCGCCGAGGACCTCGAGCACATCGTGTCCTCCTCGCGGGAGAGCGGGGAGCTGGACAAGCAGACCTTCCTCGTCCTCGATCGTCTCCTGGACTTCCCGGAGCACGACGTCGAGCACGCCATGATCCCGCGGTCGCGCACCGATGTCGTCGACCCGGCGACCACCATCGGGGAGGTCCGCCAGCTCATGGCCGTGGCGCACACCCGCTACCCGGTCATCGACGATGAACACACCCCCGTCGGCCTGGTCCACCTGCTCGACGTGCAGGACACCGAGCTTCCCGACGCCGCCCCGGTCACCGAGATCATGCGGGACATCCTCGTGGTGCCGGAGCTGATGTCGTTGCCGGACGTCGTCGAGAAGCTCGATGACGCGCAGCAGAAGCTGGCCGGCGTCATCGACGAGTACGGCGGTTTCGTCGGCATCGTCACCGTCGAGGATCTCGCCGAGGAGATCCTCGGCGACGTCACCGACGAGCACGACGGCGAGATGTCGGAGGACATCACCGAGACCGATGAGGACGAATGGCTCGTCGACGGGGACACCCCTCTCGACGAGATCGAGCGCGCCATCGGCCACGACCTGCCGCAGGGCGACTTCGAGACGATCTCCGGCCTGCTCATCTCCCACACCGGCGGCCTGGTCGAGGAGGGCGAGGTCCACATCATCGAGCTCGAGGCCGAGCCCGAGGACTTCGTCGAGGGCGAGGACGCCCCCACCCGCCGCCTGCGCATGAGCGTGGAGGAGGTGGACCGCCACGTGCCGTCGGAGGTCCGCATCGAACTCATCGAGGAGGAGAAGAAATGATGCAGTGGTACGTCGCCCTGCCGGTGACCGTGCTGGTCATCGTGTTGTCCGCGTTCTTCGTGGTCATCGAGTTCTCGCTGCTGGCCGCGCGCCGCAACCGCCTCGAGGACACCGCGGAGACCTCCGCCTCCTCCCGCGCCGCGCTGCGCAGCCTCAACGAGCTCACGCTCATGCTCGCCGGAGCCCAGCTGGGCATCACGGCGGCGACCTTCGCCCTCGGCGCCATCACCAAGCCGTGGATCCACCAGCTCCTCGAGCCCGCCTTCGGCGCCCTGCCCGGGGCCGCGGCGTATGCGGTGTCGTTTGCGGTGTCGCTGTTCATCGTCACCTTCCTGCACCTGGTCATCGGCGAGATGGCGCCGAAGTCCTGGGCCCTGGCGCACCCGGAGACCGCGGTGCGGGTCATCGCGGCGCCGGCGCGGGTGTTCATCACCCTCTTCCGGCCGCTGCTGCAGTGGATCAACACCATGGCCAACGCCCTGGTGCGCCGGGCCGGCGAGGTGCCCGTCGAGCGCGCCGCCGCCAAGGGTTACGACGCCGCGACACTGCACCACCTCGTCGAGCACTCCCGCGACACCGGCGCCCTCGACGACATGTCCGCCACCCAGATCACCGGGCTCATCGCCCTGGAATCCATCTCCGTCGCCGAGGCCATCACCCCGCGCGAGCCGCTGCCGGCCACCGCGACCGTCGCCGACGTCCGCGCTCGCTCGCGGGAGCTGCGCTCCATGCGGGTGCTTATCGACGCCCCCGCGTCCACCCCGCACCTCGTCCACGTCCGCGACACCCTCCTCGCCGACCCCGCGGAGCCCGCCGACACCTACTCCCGTCCCGCGCTCCTGCTGCCGCAGACCACCACCCTGGCGGAGGCCCTCAACCTCATGCGCGGCAATCACGAGCAGGTCGCCGTCGTCGTGCCGGAGGACGGCATCGCCGACTCCCCCGGTGAGGTCGTCGGCGTCATCACCTGGGACGACATCCTCACCCGCCTGTGGCCGAGCATCGAGGAGGAGATCGACCGCGTCAGCCGCGGATGAGCAGCCAGCGCCGGTGCTGTCTATGCTGGCGTGCATGATCACCGATCTGGACCGTGAATGGCTGGCCAGGGCCGTTGACCTGGCGGAACAGGCTCTGCAAGCGGGGGACGAGCCCTACGGCTCCGTCCTCGTGGGGGCCGACGGCACCGAACTCTTCGCCGACCACAACCGCATCTCCGGCGGGGACTCCACCCGCCACCCCGAATTCGCCATCGCCCGCTGGGCGGCGGAGAACCTCACCCCGGAGGGGCGCGCCCACGCCGTGGTGTACACCTCCGGGGAGCACTGCGCGATGTGCTCCGCCGCGCACGGCTGGGTGGGGCTGGGGCGCATCGTCTACGCCGCCTCCTCCCACCAGATCGGGCAGTGGCGCGCCGCGCTGGGTCATCCCCCGGCGCCGGTGACCGCCATCCCCATCCAGGACGTCGTACCCGGTATCCCGGTCGACGGGCCCGACGCCGAGCAGGGGGCGCGGGTGCGCGCGCTCGTCGCAGCCATGTAAGTGCCCCCACTGGGGTTCGAACCCAGACTGTGCCGATTTTAAGTCGGCTGCCTCTGCCAGTTGGGCTATGGGGGCGGGTGGTTCATCTTAACCGAAGCAACAGGGCGAACAGCACCGGCACCTGCCCGAGTCCGAAGAGGAGCGGGACGGCGAGCAGGGCGTCCGGGGCGTCGATAAGCACGAGCGCCAGGAAGCAGCCGACCAGGCCGAGGCCGCTGAGGCCGTGCCCGAGAAGGATGAGGCGCTCCCCCGCCCCGTCGAGGGCGGCGGCGCCGAGAGCCACGAACCAGCACACGATGCCGGGGTAGGCGAACCAGGGGGTGAGCAGGGCGGCGACGCCGAGGACGGCGCTGCCCCACGAGGCACGCAGGAACATAGCTCAGGCCCGCAGGCGATCCCCCAGGCTGGCGACGATCCCGTCGAGGATGTCCTTCTCACTGATGACGAAGCTGTCCACGCCCGTCTGAGCGGTGATCATGTCCATGATCCCGTCGACCACGGCGCTGCCCCCGCCGAGGACGTCGGCACGCCCGGGGTGCACCACGGGGTTGAGGCCGCGGGTCTCAGCGGACTGGCGGCGGATCTCCGCGGTGAGCAGGCGCAGGGCGGAGAAGTTGAGCACGGAGCCGTGGATCTCGCGGGGATCGTAGGTCTCCAGGCCCTGGGCCAGCGCCGAGAGCGTGGTGAAGGTCCCGGCCACCCCGACGAAGGTGCGGGCCTGGGACACCGGCACGATCTTGACCACGTCGGCCAGCCGCTCGCCGATGAACTCCATGGCGATCTCGGTCTCGGTCTCGGTGGGCGGATCGGAACGCATGATGCGCTCGGTGACGCGCACGCAGCCCATCTGCGCCGAATGCGCTCCGAGGATCTCCCCGTCCGCGGTGCCGACGATGAACTCCGTCGAGCCGCCGCCCAGGTCGATGACGCAGAAGGGCTCACCGGAGGGGTCGAGGTCGGTGATGGCGCCGCGGAAGGAGAGCAGGGCCTCCTCCTCGCCGGAGATGACCTCGGCCTGCGCGCCCGGGGTGATCCGACCCAGCAGCTCGGCGGTCATGCGGAAGAAGTCCTCGCGGTTCGAGGCGTCGCGCGTGGCCGAGGTGGCCACCATGCGGACGGCCTTGACCTGCTCGAACTCCATGATCTCCACGAAGCGGGCGAGGGCGGCCCGGGTGCGCTCGAGGGCCGCGGGATCCAGTTCGCCGGTGGCGTCGACGCCCTGCCCGAGGCGCACGATCTCCATCGTGCGGGTGATCTCGCGGGTGCTCTCGCCGACGATGTCGCAGATGAGCAGGCGGATCGAGTTGGTGCCGCAGTCGACGGCGGCGACGCGGGTCACTTGGCGGCCTCCTGGTAGAGGTCATCGAACTGGTGGGCATCGAAGCCCAGCTCCGCGCACGTCGGCCAGTCCTGCGGGAGGGCGGTGCCGCGCAGCCCGCCGCGGTCGGCCGCGATGGCCACGGCCTCGGTGCCGAAACGCACCCGCTCCGGCCCCTCGGCCAGCGCGTAGGCGATGAGCACGTGCAGACACTTCACGCGGTCGGGCATGCCCCCGCCGCTGAAATCGGTGCCCAGGTCCTCGAGGGCGTTGCGCTCGGCGAGGTAGTGCTCGTGCGCCGCGGCGTAATCGGCCTGCAGCTCCGGCTCGGCGGCCAGGCGCTCCTCCATCCACTTCATCACGTGGGCGACCTCGAGGCGGGAGGCCTCGGCCGTCAGGCGCGGGTCGGTGAGGTAGTAGAGGGTGGGGAAAGGGGTGCCGTCCGGCAGCCGCGGGGCGGTCTTGACCACCCCGGGCTGCCCGTCCGGGCTGCGGTAGGACACAGCGAGGACGCCGCGGGGTTCGCGCCCCAACTGCTTCTCGACGCTCGCCAGGTCTGCTTCATTGACAGTCATGGCGATCATTCTTCCACGAGGACGCCTCCGGGGTCATCGGCGGGCGGGGTGGCGATCGACGCCCACAGGATCTCGTACCACGCCAGGTCCAGGTGCAGGGACTCCGCGGAGGTGGTCACAGAGGGGTCTGCCTCCATGTTCGGGTCGATGACGCGGAAGGCGATCTCCCCCGGCTCGATGAGCCCGAGGCGGCGGCGCGCCTCCTCCCGGATCCACGCTTCGTCGTCGTAGCGGTCGATCTCCTCGAGGAGGCGTTCCTTCTCAGCCTGCTTCGCCGCGATGGAGTCGTTGAGCCGGTTGATCTCCGAGCGGCCCTGGAAGTAGTTGTTCGTCGGCGCCCAGATGGTACCGATGATGATGATCGCCACCGCCGCGAGCACACCGAACTCCGCCGTGTTGAAACGCACCTTCGGCCGCCGCGGCGGCTTCGGCTGCTGCTCCTCCCGGGCGCGGGAGACCACGGGCACGGTGCGCCGGGAGCGGGGGGTGGGTTCGGTGTTCATATGGGTTCCGAGTTTAGCCCACCTGCGCGACCGTGCCGAGAAAACACGAAGCCGACCCCGGCGGGGGTCGGCTTGGTGTGGTGCTCGCGTTCTAGTTCTGGAAACGCGGGAAGGCGGAGCGGCCGGCGTAGACGGCTGCCTCGCCCAGCTCCTGCTCGATGCGCAGCAGCTGGTTGTACTTGGCCACGCGCTCGGAACGGGCCGGGGCACCGGTCTTGATCTGGCCGCAGTTGAGGCCGACGGCCAGGTCGGCGATGGTGGTGTCCTCGGTCTCACCGGAGCGGTGGGACATCATGGAGGTGTAGCCGGCGCGGTGCGCCATGTCGACAGCGTCGAAGGTCTCGGTGAGGGTACCGATCTGGTTGACCTTGACCAGGATGGAGTTGGCCGCCTTCTTGGCGATACCCTCCTGCAGACGGGCCGGGTTGGTGACGAAGAAGTCGTCGCCGACCAGCTGCACCTTGTCGCCGATGGCGGCGGTGAGGGCGACGTAGCCCTCCCAGTCGTCCTCCTGCAGCGGATCCTCGATGGAGACGATCGGGTACTCGTTGATGAGCTCCTCGTAGACCTTGGACATCTCCTCGGCGGAGAGCTCCTGGCCCTCGAAGTGGTACTTGCCGTCCTTGAAGAACTCGGAGGAGGCGACGTCGAGCGCCAGCGCGACATCCTCGCCCAGCTTGTAGCCGGACTTCTCGATGGCCTCGACGATGAGGTCCAGGGCCGCGCGGGTGGACTCGACGGAGGGAGCGAAACCGCCCTCGTCGCCCAGGCCGGTGGACAGGCCCTTCTCCTTGATGACGGACTTGAGGGTGTGGTACACCTCGGCGCCGACCTGCAGGGCCTCGGCGAAGGTCTCCGCGCCGATCGGGGCGATCATGAACTCCTGGACGTCGACGCCGGAGTCGGCGTGGGCGCCACCGTTGAGGATGTTCATCATCGGCACCGGCAGGACGTGGGCGTTGGGGCCACCGACGTAGCGGTAGAGCGGCAGACCGGCGGACTCGGCGGCGGCACGGGCCACGGCCATGGACACGCCGAGGATGGCGTTGGCGCCCAGGCGGGACTTGTTGTCGGTGCCGTCGAGGTTGATCATGGCCAGGTCGATCGCGCGCTGGTCGTCGGCCTCGAAGCCGGCCAGCTCGTCGGCGATCTCCTCGTTGACGTTCTCGACGGCCTTGAGCACGCCCTTGCCCTGGTAGCGGTCGCCACCGTCGCGCAGCTCGTGGGCTTCGTGGACGCCGGTGGAGGCGCCGGACGGGACGCCGGCGGTGGCGAGGGTGCCGTCATCGAGCAGGACGCCTGCCTCGATGGTCGGGTTACCGCGGGAATCCATGATCTCTCGGGCGAAAACGTGAATGATGTCAGCCACTTGTGGGCCTCCTATAGCCATCTGAAGGTGTGAATTCGTCATCGTCGCGCGCGCACGTCACGCGTCCGGACCCAATTGTTCCAGAAAACCACACGCCGCGGGACCCAAAGAGGTGGTTTCAGGGGTAGCCGTCAGCGGGCCGGCTGATTGAGGGCGTAGGACCCGGCGGCGTCGCGGACGTTGATGAGGTACTCCTCCGAACGGTTGTAGGCGTAGATCGCGCGCGTCCAGCCCTCCGGGGTCCCCAGGTCACCGCCGTTGGCGCAGAGCAGGTGGGCGGCACCGAGCGCGGCGTCGTCGATCTGGTGGGGGTCGGCGACCCCGTCGCCGTTGGCGTCGCGCCCGTAGCGCTTCCACGACTCCGGGATGAACTGCATGGGGCCCACCGCGCGGTCCCACTGCGTGTCGCCGTCGAGAAGCCCCCCGTCGGTGTCGGGGATCGCGGCGAAGCCCGGGCTGCCGTCGAGCGGGATGCCGATGATCCGCGGCTCGGCGAAACCGTCCTCGTTGATCCGGCTGCGGTTGAAGTAGTCCCCCGAATAGGTGCCGTGGCGCGACTCCACCCAGCCGATCCCGGCCAGGGTGTTCCAGCGCAGCTGGCAGGAGGGCCAGGCGTCGCGGGCGATGAGCTCGGCGTTGCCGTAGGCGCGGACGGCCGCCGCCGGGATGCCGGTCTCCTCGGCGAGCGGGTCGGCCCAGAAGCCCAGTTTGTCGGAGGTGCGCCCGGGTCCGTGGACGTCGATGCCCGGGACCTCGGCGGCGCCGGCCGGGGGCACGTTGTCCGGCACCGGCTGCAGCTGCCGGGTGGGGCTGGAGATGTCGAGGAAGGACAGGGCCCACCCGACGAGCGAGATGACCATGATGATCGCCAGGACCACACCGAGGCCACAGCCCATCACCCTTCTCTTCATGGGGCACGATTCTACGGCACACCCCCGGAACCAGAAAGTTGTCACTCTGGCCACACAAGCCCCACAGATAACGTATTGTCTCAGGTGTAACTGTCTCGTCGCTGAAAGGCCCCCGCATGCTCCGTCGTACCCTCGCCACCGTCGCCGCCGCCGGCATCGCACTCGTCGGCCTCGCCCCCGCCGCCCACGCCCAGCTCGGGGACATCGCCGGCATCGTCAGCCAGGGCATCGCCACCGCCGACTGCCGCGTCGTCGACCCCGTCCTCAAGGGCGCCTTCCGCATCGACGGCAACACCACCCGCTCCGGACTGGCCAAGCAGATCCGCGACGGAGCCAAGGGCTTCACCATCACCGACCCCACCACCTACCTCGTCAGCGCCCGCTTCGCCGACCAGATCGCCGACAAGGCCGTCGCCTGCGGCACCGTCAAGGCCGACCCCGAGATCTTCCCCGGCAGCTCCCTGCCCAACGCCGACAACATCCAGGGCATGCTCCAGGACCTGTCCAGCACCCTGCAGCGGCGCTAACTAGCGCGGCAGCTCCCGCTCCCGCGCCTTCCCCACCGCCCACAGGCGCTCCTGCTCCTCGACGGAGACCACCCCGGTCGTGCCGTCGAAAAGGTACGGGGAGCGGGACCGCAGCTTATCGACGAAGCTCTCGGCCACCTCACCGAAACCAAACGCCCCCCGCCGGGACGCGATCTCCGCGTGAAAGAGCACCTGCAGCAGCACATCCCCCAACTCGGCGAGCAGGGCCTGCTCGTCGCCGTCACGCTCCCACGCGACCACCTGATCGGCGAACTCCTGCGCCTCCTCCGCCAGATACGGCAGCAGCGAACGGTGCGACTGCGCCGCCTCCCACTCCCCTATCGCGCACGCCCGCTCCATCGCCTGCACCGCCCGGCGCACAGGATCGCGGCGCGACTCGGCGACCACCACCGGCTCACCGCGCTCCACCCGCGCCCGGACCCGCGGGTCCCGCTCATCCGTGCTCACCAACACCCCCGGCCCCTCACCGGCGACGAGGCGGTCGATGTTCCAGCGCACCATCACCGGCACCTCGTCGGTGAATTCCACCGCACCCCCCAGACGCCCGATCGCCTCGAGGGGGATGAGGGTGGGCCAGCGGTCGTCGAGAAGCAGGACAGTCATGCGTTTCATAGTAGAGCCGGGTTCGGAGAATCCGTGCCTGTCTGCGATACTTTCCCCAGACACACCGGGTAACCAAGGAGAAGACGTGGCCACCAAGCTCTCATCCCCCCTGCTCGACCAGATCACGGAAAGCCCCGCAGGCTGGACCGGCATCGAGGCCACCGAGGAGTGGGCCTCCGAGGTCCGCCGCCTGGCCCGCGAGCGCAACGCCATCATCCTCGCCCACAACTACCAGCTGCCCGAGATCCAGGACATCGCCCACTTCACCGGCGACTCCCTCGGCCTGTCGCGGATCGCCGCCGACACCGACGCGGACGTCATCATCTTCTGCGGCGTCCACTTCATGGCCGAGTCCGCCAAGATCCTCTCACCCGAGAAGACCGTCATCATCCCCGACGAGAGGGCCGGCTGCTCCCTGGCCGACTCCATCACCGCCGAGCAGCTCACCGAGTGGAAGGCCGAGCACCCCGACGCTCTCGTCGTCTCCTACGTCAACACCACCGCCGAGGTGAAGGCGCTCACCGACGTGTGCTGCACCTCCTCGAACGCGGTGGACATCGTGAAGTCGCTGCCTGCCGACCGGGAGATCCTCTTCAACCCGGACCAGTTCCTCGGCGCGCACGTCAAGCGGGAGACCGGCCGCGACAACATCCGCATCTGGGCCGGTGAGTGCCACGTCCACGCCGGTATTTCGGGCCCCGACCTGGTGGCCAAGACCGAGGAGAACCCCGAGGCCGAGCTCTACATCCACCCCGAGTGCGGCTGCGCCAACTCGGCGATCTACCTCGCCGGTGAGGGGCTGGTCGACGCCGAGCGCGTCCACATGCTCTCCACCGGCCAGATGCTCGACGAGGCCAAGAACCAGCAGACCGGTACCGTCCTCGTCGCCACCGAGGTCGGCATGCTGCATCAGTTGCGCCAGACCGCCCCGGACATCGATTTCCAGCCGGTCAACGAGCGCGCCTCCTGCTCCTACATGAAGATGATCACCCCGGCCGCGTTGCTGCGTGCCCTGGCGCTGGGCGTCGATGAGGTCGACGTGCCCACCGACATCGCCGATGCCGCCCGCGAATCCCTCGAGCGCATGATCGCGGTCGGGCAGTCGGGGCTGGGCGAGTAACTCTCAGCTGAGCAGGGCCATCGCGGACAACGCCTGGACGGGGTGCTTGTTGGTGCGGGGTGGCCCGCCGTCGGGTGGATGGAACACGATTCCGCCGGGTTCCCGGACCAGGCGGCCGTTGCGGGGTGGGGCGGCGGGGTCGTCATCGTTGCGGCCGTTGTGCACCCGGCACGCCACGCTGAGGTTGGCGCTGTTGGTCTCCCCTCCGGCCTCCCAGGCGGTGAGGTGGTGGATCTGGCACTCGGAGGCCGCGGTGGTGCATCCCGGGACGGGGCAGATGAGGTTCTCCGCCATGGCGAGGAGGCGTTGTTTCTCGTTGGCGAAGCGGTTCTCGCGGTAGAGGTCGATGGGGCCGTCGACGGGGTGGAAGATGCCGACGTGGCCGATGCTCGCCAGTTCCTGGGTGACCCAGTCGCGGCCGGTGATGGTCGTCCCGTCGTTGAGGCCGAAGACGGTGTCCCCGCCTTCGCCGCGCCAGTAGGAGGCGTAGTCGGGGGCGGGTACCACGGCGAAAGGCGTGGGCGGGGGCACGGCCCCGGCGCGGATTCCGCCGATGCCGTGCTGGTAGGCGGCGTCGGCCATCGCTTGCTCCCAGCTCAGGGTGGGGTCGGCGGCGCGGAGCGCGTCGGCGGTGACCTTGAGGTGGGCCTTGTAGGTGGCCATGTCGCGGGCCGGGAGGGTGAGGGTGGCGGTCGACAGGCCCTGGGCGTCGGTGTTCTTGCCGCCGCGGAAGGCGCGCAGTCCCCGGTTGTCGGAGCCGGGTGCCTGCCGGTTGTGGGCGAGGACGCGGGCGGCGGCCTCCCGGTCGATGTCGTCGACGGTGCCGCGCAGGGCGCACAGTTCGACCCGCATCTCCCAGGCGGAGATCGCGGCATTACGGGAGAGTCGGCGGACGTGCCGCTCGATCTTCTCGATCGCCGCCACCGGCAGCCCGCGACCCGCCGCGACGGCCGCGGCCTGCAGCTTCCGCTGCCGGGTGGCCCCGAAGTAGACGGCCGCGAGGCGCTCCCACGACCCGGCGACCGAGGAGGTCTGGCCGAAATCGCCGCTGCGGAACTCACCGGAGGCGATGTCCTCCAGCAGTTCCATGCCCTGGGTGGCCAGGGTGCAGATCATCTCGGCTGCTCTCATGCCCCGGAGGTTAGGCGCTCGGGAGGTGGGCGTCGATACGCGCCCGAGCCCGCCTGTGGATAACTCGGGTTATCCACAGATTCCGGGGTTTCGGTCGCTCTATCGCTTGACTTCCGCCACGGAATAGACCTGCGCTGCGCGCTCCCCTCCCGTGACGTCCACCTCCTCGACGTCGAACATCTTCGACAGGAAGTCGGCGACCCACTGCAGCAGTTCCAGGTCACGCAGGTTGGGCTGCCCGGCGCCGCGCCCGGCCTTGGGGAAGGACACCTGGATGGCCTGGGCGGCGGCGCGGTAGGTCGACCCGGGGAACAGGCGCTTCAGCCTGACCTGCTTGGAATCCGGCAGCGCGACGGAGCCGATCTTGATGCGGGTGCCCTGGACAATGATCTCGGAGATCCCGGCGCGGCGGGCCTGGTGGCGCAGGCGGGCGACGGCGAGCAGGCGGGAGACCTCCTCGGGGACGGGCCCGTAGCGGTCCTCCATCTCCTCGACGGCCAGGCGCAGGTCGGTCTCCGAGGTGGAGGCGGCGAGCTTGCGGTAGACCTCGAGGCGCAGGCGTTCGGAGTTGATGTAGGACTCGGGGATGTGGGCGTCGACGGGCAGGTCGATGCGGATTTCCTTGGGGCCCTGGTCGGTGGCGTCGAGAACCTGGCCGGAGGCCAGCGCCTTGTAGGCATCGACGGCCTCGCCCACCAGGCGGACGTAGAGGTCGAAGCCGACGCCGGCGATGTGCCCGGACTGCTGGGCGCCGAGGACGTTGCCGGCGCCGCGCATCTCGAGGTCCTTCATGGCCACGGCCATACCGGCGCCGAGGTCGTTGTGCTGGGCGATGGTGGCCAGGCGGTCGTAGGAGTTCTCGGTGAGGGTCGCGCCCTTGGGGTAGAGGAAGTAGGCGTAGCCGCGCTCGCGGGAGCGGCCGACACGCCCGCGCAGCTGGTGCAGCTGGGACAGGCCCATGTGGTGGGCGTTCTCGACGATGAGGGTGTTGGCGTTGGCGATGTCCAGGCCGGTCTCGACGATGGTGGTGCAGACGAGGACGTCGAAGTCGCGGTCCCAGAAGCCCTGGACGGTCTTCTCCAGCAGTTCCTCGGACATCTGGCCGTGGGCGACGACGATGCGGGCCTCGGGGACGAGGTCGCGCAGCTCGCGGGCCTTCTTCTCGATGTCGGCGACCTTGTTGTGGATGAAGAACACCTGGCCGTCGCGAAGCAGCTCGCGACGGATCGCCGCGGCGATCTGCTTGTCCTCCTGCGCGCCGACGTAGGTGAGGACGGGGTGGCGGTCCTCCGGCGGGGTGAGGATGGTGGTCATCTCGCGGATGCCGGCCATGGACATCTCGAGGGTGCGCGGGATGGGGGTGGCGGACATGGTGAGCACGTCGACGTTGTGGCGCAGGGCCTTGATGTGTTCCTTGTGTTCGACGCCGAAGCGCTGCTCCTCGTCGACGACGATGAGGCCGAGGTTCTTCCAGTGCACGCCCGTGGCCAGCAGCCGGTGGGTGCCGATGACGATGTCCACCGACCCGTCGGCCAGCCCGGCGATGATCTCCTTCGACTCGGCGGTGGAGGTGAAGCGGGACAGGCCGCGCACGGTGACGGGGAAACCGGCCATGCGCTCGACGAAGGTGGACAGGTGCTGCTGGGCGAGCAGGGTCGTCGGCACGAGCACGGCAACCTGCCGGCCGTCCTGGACCGCCTTGAAGGCCGCGCGCACGGCGACCTCGGTCTTGCCGTAGCCGACGTCACCGACGATGACGCGGTCCATGGGCACATTCGACTCCATGTCGGCCTTCACCGCGTCGATGGCCAGCATCTGGTCCTCGGTCTCGACGAAGGGGAAGTTGTCCTCCATCTCCTTCTGCCACGGGCTGTCCGGCGCAAAAGGGTGCCCCGGGGCGGCCTGGCGCTTGGCGTAGAGCTCGACGAGCTCGCCGGCGATCTCCCGAACGGCGGCGCGGGCCTTCTTCTTGGTGTTCTTCCAGTCGGAGCCGCCCATCTTGGACAGGGTCGGCGATTCACCGCCGGAGTACTTCGACAGCAGGTCGAGCGAGTCCATGGGGACCCACAGCTGGTCGGCGGGCTGGCCGCGTTTCGACGCCGCGTACTCGAGGACGATGTACTCGCGTCTCGACGTCTCGTCCCCGGCGTTGATCGTCCGCTCCGCCATCTTGAGGAAACGGCCGATGCCGTGGGTCTCGTGGACGACGAAGTCGCCCGTCTTCAGCGCCAGCGGGTCGACGCGGTGGCGGCGGCGCGCGGGGCGTCGCTTGGCGCCGGCGATGTCGCCGACGCGGTTGCCGGTGAGGTCGGTCTCCGTGATGACCACGACATCCTGGAACACCAGGCCGGCGTGGCTGAGCGCCTGGTAGAGGGTGACCTCGCCGGCGGAGGGTTCCCACCCGGGCGTCGCGACGCGGGAGGGCACCCCGGCCTCGGCGAAGCGTTCGGTCATGCGCTTGATCGCGCCCGGCGCCGGGGCGATGAAGGCGGCCCGCCCCCCTGAGGTGGTGTGCGCGAGCAGCAGGTTCATCATCCCGGCGATCTGCGTGACGTCCCCGCGCGGGGTGGGGCCGGGCTCGAAGTCGAGGGGCAGGGTGTCGGCGTCGTCGGCCTCGAACATGCCGGTGGGCGAGAACGTCCACCACGGACACGCCGTGCCGGCCTGCAGCGATTCATAGGAACGGTAGGAGGAGGCCGCCAGGTCGAGCCCGGCGACGGCGACCGGCCCGGACGCGCCCATGGCGGCGGCCTCCCAGCCGGCGGCGAGGAATTCCGCGTCGGTGGCCTCCAGGTCGGCAATGCGGGTGCGGATCTTCTCCGGCCCCACCAGCACGATGTGCGAGCGGTCGGGCATGAGGTCCGGCAGGGTCACCGGCTGCGTATCGACGAGCGCCGGAATCAGCGCCTCCATGCCGTCCGCCGGGATCCGGTCCGCGATCTTGCTCAGCAGCTCCACGAGCGTCGCGTTGCCCGGATACTGCGCGGCCAGGTCGCGGGCGCGCGCGGCGATGGCGTCGGTGATGGGCAGCTCGCGGGCCGGGTAGACCGCCACCTCCCCCACCTCGACCTCGGGGATGGTGCGCTGGTCGGCGACGGCGAACTGGCGGATCTCGGTGACCTCATCGCCCCAGAACTCGACGCGGACGGGCTGCTCGGCGGTCGTCGGGAAGATGTCGAGGATGCCGCCGCGGGTGGCGAACTCCCCGCGCCGCGCCACCATGTCCACGTGACTGTAGGCGCGGAACACCAGCTGCTCGACGAGGGCGGTGAAGTCGTACTCGGCGCCCGCGCGCAGGCGGATCGGCGCGCGGCCCTCCACCGCGGGCAGCAACGGCTGGCAGAAACCGCGGGCGGCGGTGACGACGACCTGGAGGCGGTCGGCGGCCAGCAGATCGAGGACGCGGGCGCGCTGCCCCACCGTATCGACCCCCGGGGACAGCCGCTCGTGCGGCAGCGTCTCCCAGGACGGGAACCAGGCGACCTTGTCGCCCAGCATGGCGCGCAACTCCGCGGTGAGATCCTCCGCCTCCCGGCCCGTGGCCGTGACCACCAGCACCGGGGCATGGTGCGCGAGAGTGCCGATGGCCCAGGGACGCACCTGATCCACACCCGTCAGGTGCAGGCGCGGCGCCCCGAGGTTGGCCACCAGGCCCTTGAGCTTCGGATCCGCGGCGGCCGTCTTGAGCAGGCCGGCGAGCATCGGGGTCACTTCTTCTCCTCCAGCTGGGCGGTGACCTCAGCGGACAGCGTCGGGTGGGACTTCATTCCCGCCAGGCCGTTCCAACACAGGTTGACGATGTGCGCCGCCACCACCTCCTTCGCCGGCTCCCGCTCGTCCAACCACCATTGGGCGGTCATCGACACCATGCCCACGAGCGCCTGCCCGTAGAGGATCGCCACCTCCGGATCGAGCCCCTGCGACTCGAAGGAACGCCCCAGGATGTGCGACACCTGCCCCACCGCCGTATTGAGCAGCGTGGCATAGGACTGGTCCTGGCCCGGCACCAGATCCCGGACGAGGATGAGGAAACCGTCCGTCTCCTCCTCGACGTAGGTGAGCAGCGCGATGACCGCCTGCTCGACGCGCACCCGGGAACGCCCCTGCGACAGGGCCTGCGTGATGATCTGCTCCAGGCGGATCATCTCCCTATCGACGACCACCGCATAGAGCCCCTCCTTGCCGCCGAAGTGCTCGTAGACCACCGGCTTGGACACCGCGGCACGCGCGGCGATCTCCTCCACGCTCGCCCCCTCGAAACCCCGCTCGGCGAAGACCTCACGGCCGATGGAGATGAGTTGTTCCCGGCGTTCCTTGCCGGTCATGCGCTGACGAACCATGTCCCCCACCCTATCGCGAGCCGGTGTGTAGACCACAGCCGCAGGTCGGGTACTCTTAACTACGCCTTTCCCCGTGGTGTAATTGGCAACACTCTGGTTTTTGGTACCAGCTTTCCAGGTTCGAGTCCTGGCGGGGAAGCTTTTTCTCGGGGGCGGCCCGTGACGATGTCGTCAGACGGGCCTTGGCGTATTCCGGGGTTTAGGTCCGTTGTTCCGGGCATGAACCCGCCGGGGTGGGTGACGATATCGTCAACGCGGCCGCCGTCGCGCGGCCCGTGACGATTTCGTCAGACGGGCCCGGGCCGAAACCGCCCCTTAGGCCCGCACCCCCGGACATGAACCCGCCGGGGTGGGTGACAAAATCGTCACCGCGGCCCACCTCATCCTGTGCGGCGGGCATGAGCTCCGAACTGAGCCCGACCTGAAGGGGCGGACAGTGGCGGCACTCCCGAACGGCGGCAAACATCCATTCACAAGAAATCGCTCCACGAGTCGGGGCACTTCGACTCATCTATTTCCGCTCCCTATCCCATGACCTTGGACAGCATCTCACCCGGTTTGGAGATCATTGACGACCAAAAGGTGGCGCCCGGTGGTGTACTGGGCGCCTCCGCGATGGGGTTGTGCAGTATCAGGACTGCATTTTTCGGTCGGCTTCTACACCGTCGTGCGAGACACCGTGTGCCTCATCGTCCTCCGAGGAGTCGAGGGAGGCGTCACTGCTGGCGGCCCTGTCCTTTTCGCGTGAACTGGTGATGATGTGACGTACGTGCTGGATCGCACTGATGAGCAGTGCGATGGCCAGGATGCCGTAGATGGCCAGGGTGAACGGACTGGACACCAGGATGGACGGGTCCCCCTCAGACACTGCCAGCGCGCGGCGGAGCTCAGTTTCAGCCAGTGGTCCGAGAACCACCGCGATGAGAACAGGGGCAACGGGGATGTTGTAGCGACGCATCATGAAGCCGAGCAGTCCGAGTCCGAGCACTAGCCAAAGATCGAAGGTCGAGGAACTGATGGCGTAGACACCCAGCATCGACAAGATGGTGATGCCCGCGTACAGGTAGTGGCGCGGAATGTTGAGCAGCTTGGCCCACATCGGAGCAAAGGACCAGTTGAGGATGAGCAATACCACCAGCCCGATGAACAGCGAGGCCAACAGAGCCCACACCATATCGCCGCTGCGCTCGAAGAGCAGAGGGCCCGGCTGCATTCCGTACTGCTGAAAGGCCGCAAGCATGATAGCGGCCGTGGCGGAGGTCGGCAGACCCAGAGCCAGGAGCGCGCCCATGGCGGTTCCGGCAGTGGCATTGCCGGCGGCCTCGGGAGCCGCCAGGCCCTTGATAGAACCTGTTGTACCGAATTCGGTATCTCCGGCACGCTTGGCCAGGCGCTTCTCGGTACCGTAGGCCAAGAATGTGGGCACCTCAGATCCACCCGCGGGAATCAGTCCGAACGGAGCTCCGAAAGCGGTGCCGCGCAGCCAGGCAGGAGCAGCAGCTCGGAAGTCCTTCGCACTGAGACGGGCGAAACCCTTGGGCTGGATCTGAATCGGGCTGTCTTCCCGGTGGATGCGGGAAGAAACACGCAGCACTTCGCCGAGTGCAAGCAGTCCGACGGTGATCACGATGATCGAGATCCCGTCGAAAAGCTCCGGAAGCCCGAAGGTGAAGCGAGAGGTACCACTCGGCCCATCGATACCAACGAGAACCAGCGCCAGCCCGATCGCGAGGGCCGCCAGTCCACGGAACACGGACTCGGCAACCACTGCGGAGATCGCCAGGAAGGCGCCAATGGCGAGGGCGAAGTATTCTGCCGGGCCGAACAATGTGGCCAGCCGGACGAGCGTCGGAGCGAAGAATACGACGAGGACGGTGGCGATGAGTCCGCCCGTGAATGCGCCGAGAGCGGCGGTGGCAAGTGCTTTGGCGGCCTGGCCATTCCTGGCCATCCGGTGCCCCTCGAAAGTAGAGGCAATGGCCGAAGAATTACCTGGAGTGTTCAAGAGAATGCCGGCCGTTGAGTCACCGAAAAGTCCACCGAAGTACACACCAGCGAACATGATGAATGCGCCGGTGGCATCCAGGGAGAAGGTGATGGGCAGAAGCAGGGCCACGGCCATGGCCGAGCCAAGCCCAGGGAGCACGCCCACCGCAGTGCCCAGAAGAGCACCGAGGAAGACCCAGAGCAAGTTAGCGGGAGTAATGGCGTTGGCGAAGCCATCGAACAACAAGGAGAGCTGGTCCATCAGAGCAGTCCTTCCAGGAATCCGGCCGGAAGCGGCAGTCCCAGCCCGGCGTTGAATGCGAGTTGAATGACGGAAGCGAAAAGTAGGGCTACTCCGATGTCGATGAGCGGTCGGGTGGAACCAAGTGCCCAGGCGACTATCCAAAAGAGGATCGTCGCGCTGAGGATCCAGCCGAGCGGATGCAGCAGGAGGATGAACAGCACCACTCCCCCGACAACCTTGCCGACAGTCACCCAGTCCGAATAGGTCGCAAACTCATCCGTGTATTTGCTGTATCGACGACGGGTGCGCTCCCCGTCCGAGTCGGAGATATCCATGAGCAGCTCGGGAGAGAAGTTGCCCCGGCCCGGGTGCGGTTCCCCGTCAGGAAGCGTCGGCCGACTAATTACGGAGATGGTGATGGCGATCGCAGCAACGTAGAGAATGCCGGCGACGACGATGGGAAAGAACTGGGGACCGGGGCGTGACTGCCCGAGTACATCCATGCTGAACGAACCTGTGAGCAACCACGTCGCCACGACGAGAATGAGGGCTACGAAACCGAGCTCACTGCGCCCGGAGAACCAGCCCCAACGGTGGGCGCGGCCCAGCTCGGGATGTTCGTCGTTTAGGTCCGGCATCTCCGGGTCTACCGCCGTTTTTTGGGGGGTGTTTTGGTGTGTCACAGTCCGAGCTCCTTTACAACCTGGTGTGCGGTTTCCACTTCTTCATCGAGGAACTCAGTGAAGTCCTCGCCGGTCTGATAAGTGTCGATCCAGCTGTTTCTTTCGACGGCCGCCTGCCAGTCCTCGCTGTTGCGCAGCTCGTCGACAATTGCAAGCAACTCACCCTTCGCCTCGTCCGAAATTCCCGGAGGGCCGACAAAGCCCCGCCAGTTCGACATGGAGACATCCACTCCCTGCTCAATAAAGGTGGGGACATCAGAACCTTCCAGACGCTCTTCCGAGGAGATCGCCAGAGCACGCAGGTTACCTGCATCGATCTGATCCCTGACCTCGTTGTATCCGGAAATACCCGCAGCCGTGGTGTGCGAAAGGAGCGAATTCAGCGCCTCGCCTCCGCCCGAGTAGGCGACATAGTTGACACTCTTCGGGTCCATGCCAAGCTCCAATGCGAGCAGGCCACCCAGGAGGTGGTCGATGGAGCCGAGTGAACCGCCCCCAATGGAGTTGCCACCGGGATTGACGGTCCATTCAGCGAGGAAGTCGTCGAGAGAGCTGAAGGGTGAATCCGCAGGCACAACCAACACGGAGTAATCATCAGCCATGCGTGCCAGTGGTGTGACGTCATCGAATCCGGTTGAGCTGTTGGAGAGCTCGATGGCACCCACCATGACACCTCCAGTGACCATGATGAGGTCCTCCCGGCCGACCTCTTGGACAAACTGACTCAGTCCGATGGTTCCTCCGGCGCCGGGTATGTTCACCACCTGCGGATTGTTGACGATGCCGTCCGACCGCATGACGTGCTGGGCTTCTCGGGCGAACCCGTCCCAGCCACCACCCGGCGCAGCGGGCGCGATCAAGGTGAGCTTGTTTCGAGCCGTGCTTACTCCTCCACTTGATGCGGCGTTCACGAACGCAAAGGCCGCGACGACGACCACCACCACGGCGAACAAGCCCAGCTTCACCTGCTTTGCCATGTTGTACCTCCTGACTCCTTATATGCGGAAATCATGCAGATTCCCTCTTGTATACAGTCGTACACTATGACTTACGTCATAGCAATAGTCATATCGCCCGCCAGATGGCCTCATAACTCTCGACAATCCACCACGGTGCCCCACTCGAGCGAAACGAACGCACTGGTAGACAAATCTGTGTATACAGTCGTATACTCATGGATACAGTTACTCTCACCCCGACAAGGAGATCCACGTGTCCGTAGAACCCACCCACCCTCAAGACGCAGATGTCATCGTCGTCGGCGGCGGTAACGCCGGCTTCAGCGCCGTGCACGCCGCCGCGACCCGCGGCCGTAAGGTCATCCTCCTCGAGCGCGGCACGGAGGACATGGCCGGGGGAAACAGCTTCTACACCGCCGGCGCCACCCGCATCGTCCACAACGGTCTGGAGGACCTCAAGTCCCTCGTAGAAGACGACCCCCGCCACGCCGAGACAGTGGTACCTCCCTACTCCGCAGAGGAGTACCAGGCGGACCTGGAAAAGGTCACTGAGGGACGCAATGACCCGGTCCTCACTGAGGTCCTCATCAAGGAGATCACCCCGACGCTGCTGTGGTTGAAGTCTCTGGGACTCAAGTACCGGCTCATGTACGAGCGCCAGGCCTACGAGCGGGCCGACGGCAGTTACCTGTTCTGGGGTGGACTGCACGTGGGCAATGTCGGCGGTGGCGAGGGAATGATCGAAGACCACACCCGGGTCGCGCGTGAGCACGGCGTCGACATCCGCTACGGGCATCGCGCCCGTTCCCTCATCACGGATGACTCCGGCAAGGTGATCGGCGTTCGCGCCACGACCGATGACGGTGACGTCGAGCTGTATGCGGAGTCCGTGGTCCTGACCGCCGGCGGGTTCGAGTCCAACCCCGAGTGGCGCCGCAAGCATCTCGGTGAGGGTTGGGAGAACGCGAAGGTCCGTGGAACCCCGTACAACCAGGGCGACATGATCGCCGCTGCGCAGGACATCGGCGCCGCCGCGGGCGGAGACTTCCACACCTGTCACAGTGTGCAGTGGGATGCCCTGTGCCCGGACAACGAGTCGAACCGTGCATTGACCAACCGACTAACCCGGCAGAGCTACTTCCTGGGACTACTCATCAATCGGGAAGGCGAGCGATTCCTCGACGAAGGCGCGGACTTCCGAAACTACACCTACGCCAAGTACGGCAAGGAGATCCTGCAACAGCCGGGATCGATCGCCTACCAGGTGTACGACTCGACAATCCGCCCGATGCTGCGTACCGAGGAATACGACATGCCCGGTATCTCCGTCCGGCGGGCCGACACCATCGAAGAGCTGGCCGCGCAGCTAGATGTGGACCAGGATGCTTTCGTGCGGACCATCGAAGCGTACAACGCCGGCGTCGACCGGGACGTCGAGTTCGATCCCACCGTCAAGGACGGTAAGCACTCTGCCGTCTCACCGCCCAAGAGTAACTGGGCGGTGCCTGTGGAGAACGGACCCTTCTACGCCTACCCGGTGACCTGTGGCATCACCTTCACGTTTGGCGGTGTCAAGACCGATGACCACGGTCGGGTCCTCGACGAACAGGGGCAGTGGATTGAAGGGCTGTACGCCGCCGGTGAAATGCTGGGTGGGTTGTTCAGCGTGAACTACCCCGGCGGCACCGGTCTTGCGGCCGGATGTGTCTTCGGCCGGAGGGCTGGTTCCCTGGCCTGACAGGTAGAATTCGATGTTCCAGACCTCTCCGGTAGGGGTCACCGGGACGAAAGTGAGAATGCCCATGAGCGCACCCCGCGAGCGGAAGATCGATTCCGAGCAGATCTTCACCGTATTGCGCGATGAGATTCTCACCGGACAGCATCCGGCGGGCACCCCTTTCAAGGAGATCCCGCTGGCGGAGCGTTTCGGTGTGTCCCGCACCCCGATCCGTTCCGCCCTCACCCGGCTCCAGCAGGAACAGCTGCTGGTCCGCCGGGACAGGGGTCTGGAAATACCCCGGACCGATCCCGCACGCGTCATCCAGGTCTATGACCTTCGTGTGACGCTGGAGGCCACCGCCGCTGCGGAAGCCGCCCGGTCCCACCAACTCACCGAGTTGCTACGCCTGGAAGGGTTGCTGGCCCGCGACCGTGCGCTGGTCAACCCCACCGAGCACCAGATGCTGAGCACGAACCTCGAGTTCCACGAGGCGATCTGGGCGGCGACCCACAATCCAGTTCTCATCGACCTGCTCGAGCGTCTGGGAAGCCACCTCATTCATTCACCCCGTCCGACGTTGGCCGTGGACAATCGGTGGGAGTCCTCGCTCGGCGAACATGCTGAACTGTTGGCAGCCATCGAATCTCGCGATGCCGATCTCGCGCACGAACTCGCTCGGGGTCACATGGAAACTGCCAAACGAATCCGTCTACAGCTTCTCAAGGAATCGGCCATCAACTCCATTTGATGTGGAGAATCGCCACGAGGGGCCCCAGGAGTCAATTCTCCTGGGGGCCCTCGCCGTCAAGCGGCTTCTACTTCCGTCGACGCATCACCAGCAGCGTGCCCACCGCGGCCAGGATCAGCGCCGCGACCACGAGGCCGATGACGCTGGCACCCGTGTTGGCCAGCGGGCTGCGCTTCGCGGGCTGCGCCTGCGGTGCCTGCTTGCCCGGCTGCGACTTGGCCTGCTCGCCCTTCTCCGGTGTCGGCTCACTCTTCGCCGGGGCGTCGGGGGTCGGGCGGGAGGAGACGGGCTTGTCGGAGGAGACGTCCGGGGTGGACGAGGCATCCGGCACGGAGGATCCGGTGAGGGAGGAGCCGATCAGTCCGCCGATGATGAGCGGGATGATGATGGATCCACCGGAGGATCCCGGAGGGGTGACCGGGACAGGCGGGGCCGAGGGGTTGTAGAACCCGAAGTCCAGGTCGTGGACCTCGCCGCCGTCGGGGAGGATCACCTCGTAGGTGTAGGTGGCGACGGCGGGTCCGTCCGGGTCGGCGGTCTGCAGCCAGCCGGCCTTCGGGTGCACCTCGATGGTGTAGGTGCCGCCGAAGAGGGCGGTGAAGCCGTAGTTGCCGGTGGCGTCGGTACGCGTGGTGGCGATGACGTTGCCGTCTTCGTCGAGAAGGTCGACCATCCAGCCTTCCAGCCCGGCCTCACCGAGGTCGCGGAGGGCGTCCTGGTTGCGGTCGTTCCAGATGGTGCCGGTGATGTTGCCCACCGGGGGGACCTTCTGGAAGCCGTAGTCCTGGTCGGTGACTTCTTCGCCGGCCGTCACGGTGACGGAGGTGGTCAGTCCGCCCTGCGGACTGTCGACGAGGTCCCATCCGGCCGGCTGGGCGACCTCGATGGTGTAGTTGCCGGCGGGGACGTTCCCGAAGGAATAGGTCCCGTCGGGGCCGGTGGTGACGGTGCCGACTGCCTCGCCGAGCTCGTTGAGCAGCGTCACGGTGACGCCCGCCAGCGGGTTGCCGGTGCCGCGGTCCCAGATGGTGCCGCTGACGGCGCCGACCTGTCCGGCGAAGCCGAAGTTCTGGTCCTGGGTGGTCTTGCCTTCCTCCACCGTCACGCGGGCCTGCAGCTGCGGGTTCGTCGTGCCGGCCGGGTCGGAGACCAGGTCCATGTTGTCGGGGACGGTGAGGACGCGCACGGTGTAGTCACCGGCCGGGATGTCGGCGAAGGTGTAGCTGCCGTCGGGCCCGGTGGTGGCGGTGGCGACCGGGTTGCCGTCGGCGTCGACAAGCTCGAGTTCGATGCCGGGGATGCCGGCCTCGTCGGCGTCGATGACGCCGTCGCGGTTCGCGTCGTTCCAGATGACACCGGTGACCGCGCCCGGTTCCGGGTCCTCGCGATCGAGGGTGACGGTCGCTTCGGCGGTGGCGTCGGCGATCTTCGCCTCGTTGGTCCAGACCTCGGACTCCCGGTCGTCCTTGGTGAAGGTCACCTGGTAGTCGATGGTCTTCGGCGCGTCCTGGGCGTCGATCTCGAGGGGCTCGCGGACGACGTCGTCCTCGCCCTCGCTGCGCAGGACGTCCTCGAGGGTGGCCTTGGCGTTCTTGTCGGCGGCGTCGTCGTGGGTGGCCTTGGCGTCGTCGTCGCTGGCCTGGGCCTGCGCGGCGCCGACGGTGGCGGTGATCTTCAGGTCCTCGAGGGCCTGCTTGATCTCCGCCTCGGTGGTCCCCGTGACCTCCACCTCGCAGGTGAATGTCACGGTCTTCTCCTCGCCGGCACCGAGCTTATCGACGCCGTCTCCCTCGACCCGGCAGGTCTCCGGTTCGAAGGTGATGTCCCCGACGTTCACCTCGCGTCGCTCGGGGTTCTTCAGCGTGAGCTCGCCGGTGACCTTGACGGTGGCGACCTGGAGGGTCTCCTGGGCGTCGACGGTCACCTCATAGGTGACCTCCTGCTTGTCACCTTCGCGCAGCAGCGCCTGGGTCGGGTCGGCCTTCTTGGTCAGCGACCATTCGTAGGCCTTGCCGTAGGTGGCCTCGGCGTCGACGTCGAGACGCAGTTCCAGCGGCTTGAGCGGGAACACTGCGGCGTCGATGTTCGCCGGGGTGTTGTCGTTGGCGCCGCCGATGGTGAAGCGCGGCGTGCGGACGGTGGTGTCCTTGCCGTCCTCGGAGCCGGCGTCGGTGACCCCGGGCTCGCCGATACGGTCGCCGTCGGTGTTGACCTGCGGGGAGAACCCGTGGCCGTCCGGCGCGTCGAACTCAATGTAGTAGGTGCCGGCGTCGACGCCGCCGAAGTTGAACAGACCGTTGGTGGTGGTCACGGTGGCGACCTCCTCACCGGCCTCGTTCATCAGGCGGACGGTGACCTCGCCGGTGAACACCGGCTTGGTGTTGAGGTCCCGGCCGTTGCGCTCCTCGTCGAGGAAGATGTGGCCGGAGAGTCCCGCGTTACAGAACTGGTCGGAGGTGGACGCGCTGGCGGGCAGCTGCCCGGCGTGCGCCTGGTCACCGACGGCCGCCAGCTGCGCGGTGTTGACCACGGAGACACAGCGGTTGGGCATGATGCGCTGGCCGTTGCCGTCCCAGGTGAGGTCCCAGGTGTAGACCTTTGTGCCGTCGACCCAGGTGTACTCGCGGGTGTCGGTGGTGGCGTTCGGGTCGGAGACGATGACCGTCTTGTTGAACGGGATCTCCGTGCCGGTGACGGTCTCGGTGCCGGAGATGACCGGCTGACCGGAGGCGTCAGCGCGCGCGACCTCCCAGGTGAGGGTGTCGCTGAGATCCCCGGTGTAGGTGTCCGGGACGTTACAGGTGACCACGAAGCGGCTGGTGCCCTGCGGGTCGATCTGGGCGGTCTCGCCGCCGAGGACTTCGCACTTGCCGAACGCGGCCGAGGTGGCGGTGACGTTGACCAGCATCGGGGTGATACCGTCCGCATCCGGGTTGGCCACCGTGATCACCGCACCGTAGGTGTGGTTGGCCTGGGTGGCGGGGGTCTCGGTGGTGGTGATGCGGTAGTCGATGTCCACGCCGCGGTCGTTGCTGCCGTCGATCGGGACGGTGACCGCGGAGACGGTTTCCTTCTCGATGTCCCAGCCGTAGATGCGGTCGAAGGTGCCCTCGACCGTCGCGTCCGGGACGGCGGCGCCGGAGGCGCACAGGGTGTAGTCGGCCTTGTCGGTGGCGACGTCCTTGCCGCCGGCCTGCAGTGCGACCTCGTTGGTGTAGACGTCACAGCGTCCGGCCGTGGCCTTCAGCTCCGGCGCGGTGAAGGGGAACGTCTGCTCCCCCTCCTCGGCGCGGGCGGTGCCGATGGTCCGCGGATCGCCGCCGTGGAAGGTGTCCACGACGTCGACGGTGGCGTTGGAGTCACCGGCCGGGTCATGGGTGAGTTCCGGATCGGCGTCCTGACCGGTGGCCGGGGCCACGGGGGTACCGGTGCCGGCCTGGGTGGCGGTGGCCGTGAGGGTGATGCCCTTGAGCGCCTCCGTCATCTCCTCGACGGTCTTCTTGCCCTCGAGGACGGTGCCGGTGCAGGTGAAATCGACGTCCTCGGAGCCGTCGGCGAGGACGGTGACCTCGGCGACGGTGGTCGGCTCACAGGTCAGGCCCTCGCCGGTGACCTGCAGATCGGTGATGGTGACCTCGGAGGCCTCCGGGTTGGTGACAGTCACCGTGGCGGTGACCTTCTCCGAATCGGCGGTCGGGGTGAGCGCCGGGCCCTCCGGGGTGGCGGTGATGGTGAACGCCGGGGTCACGGTCGCATCGACCGCCACCTCCTCGCGCTCCTTGTCCGCCGTCTTGGTCACCTTCCAGGTGTAGCCCTCGTTGTAGGTGGCCGCGGCCTGCACCGCGACGTCGAGCCGCACCGGGTTACGCGGGCGGAAGCCGAAGTCCTGGTCGAGGTTCTCCATGGCCTCCGGGGGGAGCGTCAGCGTCCGGGACATGTCGTGCCCACTGGGGACGTAGACGACCTCGGCGGTGGGGGGATCCGCGACGCGGACGGTGTACTCCACGCCCGGGAGCAGGTTGGTGAAGCGGTACTTGCCGTCGGCGTCGGTGATCTGTTCGTCGACGGTGTTGCCCTCGGCGTCGAGAAGCGTCACGGTGACGCCCGGGATCCCGGCCTTCGAATCGTCGTCGATGAACACGGTGTCACCGATGACACCGGTGCCGCGCAGGCCGAGGTCCTGGTCCAGGTTCGAGGAGCGTCCCTCGAGCTTGACGGCGGCGGGGTTGGCGCCGACCGAGTCAGGCCCGGTCGTGGCGGCGTAGCCTGCGGGGACGTCGAAACGCACCTGGTAGGTGCCCGGGGTCAGGCCCGGGAAGGTGTACTTGCCGTCGACGTCGGTGGTCGTGGTGGCCAGCACGGCGCCGGTGGCGTCGAGCAGGCGCACGGTGACACCTTCGAGCGGCTTCTCGCCCTCCTCGAAGACACCGTTGCCGTTGACGTCGACCCACACGAAGTCGCCGATGGTGGCCGGCTGGGTGACACCGAAGTTGACGTTCTCCACCTTGCTCGTGCCCACCGTGACGGCGGCGACGTGCGGGGTGTCGGTGCCGTCGATGTCGAAGGTGTTCACCCACTCCCCTTCCGGCAGGTTCGCCGGGTCGAAGGAGACGGTGAAGTTGCCCGGCGGCACGCCGGTGAGCAGGTAGTTGCCCTGGTCGTCGGTGAGCGCGGTGATCGGCTGGCCCTGACGATCGCGGACGGGCTGGCCGGTGGCGGCGTCGAGAAGCGCGACCTTGACGTCGCCCAGGCGGGGCTCGGCATCGCCGATGTTGCCCTCGCCGGAGACGTCGTCCCAGATGGTGCCGGCGACGGTGGTGCCGACACTGATGCAGGCCTGCGAGGTGCCGGTGCCGCGGTTCGGGTCCTTCGTCTCGACGCGGACGTCGTTGCAGATTCTCTGGCCCTCAGTGCCATCGTTCACCTTGGTGGTGATGGTGAGGCGCGCTGCGGTGGGCTCGAGGGCACCGACCGCGGGGGCCGGCTCGCCCTCGGCGGGGTCACCGACGGTCGCGGCGACCTCCACGTTGAGCTGGCGCTGCGTGTCCCGGTCATTGGCCGGGCGGAGAGTGCGGTCGAGGGTGACCCGGCCGGTGGCCGGATCGTACTGGGCGGTGCCGGCTCCGGCACTGACCCAGGCACCGGCGTCGTCGTAGTAGCCGTACTCGACAGTGGAGTCCTGGTAGGTGACACCGGCGGGCAGCTTATCGGCGATGAGCAGATCCGCGGCCCAGCCCGGGCCGTGGTTGAGCGCCTCGATGTTCCAGATGACCTCGTCACCGGGGCGGTACACCCCGTTGTCGTCGGCGGTCTTGATGACATCGACGTCCACCGGCACCTGCAGGCCGACCTTGGCCGGCTCCACCGGGATGAGGGCCTGGCCGGTCTTGGCGTTCTTGCCCGTCACGGCGAAGGAGTTCCAGGCGATGCCGCCGCGGGAGGCCTCGGCGGTGATCTCCAGGTTGATGGACCAGGTCTCATTCGGCTTGAGCTGGGATCCGCCGAAGGCGATCTTGACGGCCTTGACGTTCTCCCGGCCGACGGCGCCGAGGTTGGTGTTCCAGTCGTCGGTGCAGCCGGTGTTCCCCGGCAGCACCTCCGGTCGACAGGGGTTCGAGGACGCGGAGTAGGAGATGGTCGCCCCCGGGACGGCCTGCAGGGCCTTCGCCAGGGTGGAGGACCAGTCCGAGCCGCGCTGCTGATCGGTGACCAGGACGCCGGTGTCGCCGACGTGGGGCAGGATGTCGTACAGGACGAGGTCGGTGACCTCGACGGAACCGGAGTTGTACAGGTCGAGACGGTACTGGGCGTTCTTGCCGCCCTCCACCAGGCCGGTGTTCGGGGAGGCCTGCCAGTCAGTGTCCAGCGATCCCTTGACAAACTTGGTGCCGTCGATCGAGGCCTGCTCGACGACTGTAATCTTCTGTTGCGTGCCGCAGCCGTACATGTCGCCGTGCCCGCCGTAGACGGTGCCATAGAGGCCGGAGCGGTCGTCGGTGATCTTGGTGGTCTGCACTCCGCTGGAGCAGTGTGTCTTGGCCCCGAGGGGATCGTTGCGGTTGGGCACCAGCTTGTCGAACATGTGGATCTCGTTGACATAGCTGCCGGCCGCGAGGCCCCTATCCGCCTGGATGCCCATGGTGAAGCCAAGCAGGCCCATGAGGGTCTGCTTGGGCAGGATGATCTCATCGGGCCAGGAGATACGGACCAGTTCGCGTCCGGTCCCCGCGAAGTTGGGGATCACCTCGACGATGGCGTTGGTGTGGGAGAGGCGGTAGGTGTTGTTCGGGAACCTCAGGGATTCCGGCACGTAGTGGAATCCCTTGGGCAGCAGCTCGGTGACCACGGGGTGGACGTCCATGGGCGAATACGAGGCCACGAGGCGGGCGCTGAGGGTGCCCTGGCCGCCCGGGGTGATGAGCAGTTCCTGCTTATCGATGGAATAGGTCGGGGAATCCGGGGCCACCCGGTTGTAACCGCACTTGGAGTTGCCTGCGGCGTCGGGGCCGGCGAAGGAGCTGATGCGCTTTCCGTCCCGGAAGAGGCCGGAATCATCGGTGACACAGTTCTCCAGCCACATGCCGCGGGTGGCGATCTCACCGAGAGCGGTGGGCTGGTCACCGTTGAGGAAGGGGCTCTGGTACCGGAATCCCGCGGGGCGCTCGACGGGGAAGGAGTCCAGAGCGGTGCCGTAAAGGCTCAAGCTGTAGACGGCGCCCGCCGGGAGCGTGCCCCGGACATAAACGGACGTGATGATCTCGCCGGGCTGCAGGGTGGGGGCGAAGGACTCGCTGCGGAACTGATCCAACACGAATGTCCGGCTGCCGTTGGAGGCGCCGGTGGTGGTCTCCCAGCGCAGTTCATAGGTGCCCGAGGTGTCGGCGGACCAGGCGAAGCTCGTGAGGCTCATGCCCGGTGTCTGACAACCCGGGCCCGCGGGGGAGGTGAGCGCGCACGGCAGGTGGTCATCGATGCGGACCTCCAGCGGCACCGGGGAGGTGTTGCGGCCACCGAAGGTGTTGACCACGGCGTTCAACGCGCCCCGGTTGACGGTCCGGTTACCGACAGAGCTGGTGGCCTTGGTGAAGCTGCCGCCGTAAGTTCCGGGATCCGCGATGGGCGTGGAAATGTCCCCTTCGGAGGCGGTGACCACCACATCGTCGGCGAAGATCGGGTGGGCGGTGGCGGTGGCGGTGTTCTCGATGGGCTGGCCCGCCGGGAACTTGTCCAGCGGGTAGCGGACCGTGAGCAGGTAATAGGGAGGAACACCTGCGGCGGTATCGCCCTTCGCACTCCAGGTGCCGTCGGCGCGCTGCTGGGCGTAGTCGTAGGGCGGCCACGTCACGGTGTGGGTCGCCGGATCGTAGACGCCTCCCCCGCTGGCGGAGACGAACTCGGCCCCTTCGGGGAGGGTGTCACGGATGGTGATGCCCATGAGGTTCCAGATACCGTCGCGCCGGGCACCCTGGTAGGTGTACGGGATGAGCTGGCCGTTGCCGCCGCGCCCGCGTTGCGCGTCCATGTGACGGCGGTCGCCCGCCCACACGGAATAGGTGATGTCCGCACCGGCCAGCGGCGCGGCGTTGGCGTTGGTGCGGCGCTTGTCCACGATGAAGTCGTACTGCGACCGCACGACGACAGGGTTATTGCTGTTGTCGGCCACGACGGTGTCGGAGTTGGTGGAGGTCGCCGTCGCCTCGAGGACGAGCTTCGCGCCGTTGGGCACTGTGCCCGGCGGGGTGGCGATGCGGTAGAAGAGCGAGCCCGAGGAACCTGCGGGCAGCGGGTTGTTCATCGTCCACCGCAGGGTCCGCGTGCGGGCGTCGTACACCGGGGCGCCGGAGAAGTTGCCGGAGGAGGCCACGCCGACCGGGTTACCCGTCAGGTAGATGTCCGGATAATCCACGAACTCCGGCAGAGGGGCCGTGATGACGACGTTGTCACAGGTCGTGTTGGGCGTGGAACAGGCCCAGCGGATCTCGAACTGCGCGATCTCCGTCGCGCTGATCGAATTCGCGGTGGGCTGCACGTCCAGGGTGATCTGACCGCGTCCCTGCGCGACGGCAGGCTCGCTGACCCAGACTAGGCCGGAAACAAGCAGGATAAGGACGGTGAGCACTGAGAATATCCGGGCGCTGACGGATTTCAGCAACGGTGGTGCGGACAAGGCGGTTCCTTCTGGCGGCGAAAAAACCTCGGTCCGGCGGGCTCAATGGGAGGACAGGACCGTCACTTAACACAACGGCACCGCATTCCCAGGTCGACACGACGGCCCAAGGTGGTAGACATGCCAAATTTAACAGCCGTCCAGACTTCCAGCGGATTTACAGAAACAGTCCTGAGTTGACAGGTAAGACCAATGGCCTAGGTCACAGAAATGTCTCGATATAGATAAAGGTCCAGGCTTTAACCCTGATCAGGGACGCTTATTTCGCCGGCAACATACCCACCCCCGTACCTCACCCCTTAATGGTGCGGACCATGCCCCGACAGCGGTTCCAGCGCTGCCCGCTCCCCCGGCTCGACGACCATGAACTGCCCCATCATGCCGCTGTCCTCGTGCATGAGCATGTGGCAGTGGAACATGTAGGGCACGGTGTTGTCGGGGTACCAGCCGAATTCGACGGCGAGTTCCACCGTGGCGCCCGGAGGCAGCGCGACCGTGTCCTTCCAGCCGCTGGCGGCCATCTCCGTGACATCGGTGCCGGAGAAGCCGAGCACCTGGAAACGGGCGTCGTGGACGTGGAAGTTATGCGGCCAGTCGGAATTCTCGTTGGTCACGGTCCACACCTCCGGCCCCCGATGGTCGATGAGGAAGTCGACGCGGTTCATGTCCATGACCTGGCCATTGATCTCGAAGGTGTTGAGCACGAACTCCCGGCGCGGCGCATCGGCCACCTCCGGGCTTATCGACGCCGCCGGGTCCAGCTCCCCGGGCAACGCCCGGGCCTCTGGGGCATCCTCGCCCGGGCCGGTCATATGCAGGAGGGTGAACTGGTCCGCGAAGCCGAAATCCGGGCTGTACTCGTCGGTGGGGATGCCGAAGTTGTTGTCCAGCCCGACGGATTCGAGGGCGACCTCCTCCCCCGGCTTCAGATCGACGATGATCTCCACCCTTTCGCCGGGGCTGAGCAGCACCGAGTCGACCTCCTCCGGAGCGGCGAGCAGGCCGGCATCGGAGGCGATGACGTGGAGGGGGCGGGCGTCGGCAAGCGCGAGGTGGTGGAAACGCATCGTGGAGGCGTTGAGCACCCGCAGGCGCACGCGGCGGGTGGTGGCCGCGAAAGAGCAGTGGGTGATGCCGTTGACCAGTGGGGTGTCGCCGAGGAGCCCGAAGGTGGGGTCGATCTCCTCGTCGAGCTGCCCGTCCGCGTGGAACTTGGCGTCGGCGATGATGACCGGAATGTCGTCCACCCCGTACTCATGGGGCAGGTCGAGTCGTTCGGAGACCTCGTCGTCGAGGATGAACATGCCCGCCAGGCCGCGGTAGCAGTGCAGGGCGGTGACCTCGTGCGGGTGCGGGTGATACCAGAGGGTCGCGGCCGGCTGGTCGACACTCCACTCCGGGCTCCACGTGGCGCCGGGCTCGATCGGCGAATGCGGTCCGCCGTCGGCCCAGGCGGGCAACTTCATGCCGTGCCAGTGGATGGTGGTCATCTCATCGAGCTCGTTGGTGATGTCGACGCGGACCTTCTCCCCGCGGCGCGCCCGGAAGGTGGGCCCCAGGTGGTCCCCGGAAAAACCCCACGTCGGGGTGTCCACGCCGGGGAGGATCTCGGCGGAGCCTGCCTGGGTGGTTACCTGGAAGTGACGGCGGTCGTCGATAAGCTCGCCCTCATAGAGCGGCGGGATCGGCAACGGACGGGGATCTCCGTCGAAGCCGCGCGGCGGGGCCTGCTCACTGCGGGAACAGGCCGCCGCCGCGACTCCGGCGAGGAGCACGGCGGCGCCGCGGAAGAAGGTGCGTCGTCCGAAAGTGGGGCTCATGCCCCCAGGGTAGCGGCGAGCTCTGAATGGTAACGACGCGTCGTCTCCGGGTGCGCCCGCAGGCGCGACTTGAGGGTGTTGAGCCCGGAGATGTCGAAGATCTCCTGGTCATTCATGTCGCGGCCCAGGCCGCGGGCGGCGACGGCCAGCTCCGCGGGCAGCTCGATGCGCGGGAAGCGGGCGTCGAGGTTGGGGGTGAGGAAGAAGGGGATGGAGAAGCGCGCGGTGCCGGGCGGGGACGGCAGGACGCGGTGCGGGGTGGACACGAGGTAGCCGTCGGTGGCGGCCTCGAGGAGCTCACCGATGTTGACGATGAACAGGTTCGGCAGCGCCTCCACATCGACCCACTCCCCGTCGCGCTGCACCTGCAGACCGGTGGAGCCCTCCTCCGGGAGCAGGAGGGTGAGCACGCCGGCGTCGTGGTGGGCGCCGACGCCCTGCCCGGCCTCCCCGTTCGCCGGGGCCGGGTAGTGAGCGAGCTTCATCATCGGGTGCGGATGATCGAAGATCTCGTCGAAGTAGTCGGGCGCCTGCCCGAGGGACTGCGCCCACGCGCGCAGGAGCTGCAGGCCGACCTCGGAGAGGCGCTCCTGCCAGTCGTTGATGAGCGGCTTCATCCGGGGCAGGGCGCTCGGCCACGGGTTGGGGCCCTCGAGCACCCGCCAGGGGTTCTCCGCGAGGCCCTCGGTGTAGGCGGGGCGGTCCGCGCCGTAGTCGATCTGCTCGCGCCAATCGGTCTTGCCCTGGGTGAACTCCTCGCCGAGGCGGGAGTAACCGCGGTAGTGGGGATTGTCGGTGAAGGCGATCTCCTCCTTCGCCGCCTGCGGCAGGGCGAAGAACTCCTTGGCCACGGTGAACATCTCGTCCTGCAGGTCTTCCGGGATGCCGTGGTCGGAGAGGTAGAAGAAGCCGATCTCGTGGGTGACCTGGCGGAGGCGGTCGATCTCTGCGGTGTCACCGGAGACGAGGCGGGCGAGGGAGATGATGGGCAGGGTCATGGGGTCCTCAGGGAGAGTTAATAGACTGCTTTGTCTGGATAGGCTAGGACATGGAGCTGTGGAGGGCGGATTTTTATTCAGCCACCGGGACGACGGCCGAACCGAAGCGCTCGCGGATCCACTCGGCCGTCTCCGGGGAGGTGAGCGCGTCGCGCAGGGCGATCACCCGGGGATCGTCGACGACATCAGTGGAGGCCACCAGGATATTGGCGTAAGGGTTGTCCACCGGGCTTTCTGCAATGAGCCCGTCGGCGCTCGGGTCGTAGCCGGCCTCGAGGGCGTAGTTGGAGTTGATCACCGCGGCGGCCACGGTGGGGTCGTCGAGGGTGCGGCTGACCAGCTCATCCTCGACGGGCAGGAACTCGAAGTTGTGGGGATTGCCCGTGATGGAGGCCAGGGTGATCTGGGAGACCGCCGCCGGATCGAGTTCGGAGTCGAGGGTGAGCAGGCCGTGATCCTGGAGGAGCAGCAGACCGCGGGCGAAGTTGCTGGCGCTGCGCGGCAGGGCGATCCGGGCGCCGTCGGGAATCTCGGCGATGGTGGCGTGCTGCTGCGAGTACAGCGAGATCGGCTCGATGTGCACCGGGGCGAGCACCTCGACCCCGTCGAGGCCGGTCTGGTCCTGCCAGTCGAGCAGGTAGGGCTCGTGCTGGAAGAAGTTGAGGGGGATGCTGCCGTTGCTCAGCGCCGCGTTGGCCTCGGGACCTCCGGTGACAATGGAGATGTCCAGCTCGAAGCCGTCATCGCGTTCGTCGACCCATTCGAGGATCTCCGCGTGCGGCGTGGAGGAGGCGAGGATGCCCAGCGGCGCGTCCGGATCGGAGGCGGCCGAGGTGGACGTGCAGGCGGTGAGCGTCCCGGCCCCGAGGGCGAGGGCGAGCAGGAGGGCGCGATTCTTCATGGTGATTCCTTTCATGAACCAAGGTGTGCGTTCACCATAGACCGCTTGGTCCACTTCTGGCCCCCTTTTCTTTCAGCACTACACTGACTCCCCGTGAGCATCCCCGCCAACGAAGAACATGCCGCCCGCCGTTTCATCTGGTCGAACGGCCTGCAGGGCATCGGCGACCAGGTCGTCGCCGCCAAGACGGTTCTGCCCTGGCTCCTCCAGGCCGCCGGCGCCCCCGGCTTCTTCGTCGCGCTGCTCGTCCCCGTCCGCGAGGCGGGCTCCATGCTGCCCCAGGCCGCCCTCACCCCGTGGGTGACCACGCACCGCTCCCGCAAGCGCATCTGGGTCATCGGCTCCCTCGGACAGGCTCTCGCTGCCGCGCTCATCGGCGTGGCCGCGCTGCTGCTCCAAGGGACCCCTCTCGGAATCAGCGTCGTGGCGCTGCTCTCGGTGCTCGCCGTCTTCCGCGCCCTGTGCTCGATCGCCTCGAAGGACGTGCAGGGGCGCACCATCTCCAAGGGGCGCCGCGGCCGCATCACCGGACGCGCGGCGGCCGTCGGCGGGGCGGCGGCCCTGCTCATCGGCCTGCTCCTGGAGTACCTGGGCACGCCACTCCCGACGTGGATCCTCGCCGCCCTCATCTTCGCCTCCGCGGCGGCCTGGGCGGTGGCGGGCCTGGTCTTCCACACCATCGAGGAGCCCGTCTCCGAGGCCGCACCCCGCGGACTTGAGCGCGGCTGGTGGGCCGACACGTGGGGACTGTTCACCGGGGACCGCGAGTTCCGGCAGTTCGTCATCGTGCGCTCGCTCCTGCTCGTCTCGGCGCTGTCCACGGCGTTCATCGTCACCCTCAGCCAGCAGACGGGCCACGGACTCACCGGCCTCGGCGCCTTCCTCATCGCCTCCGGCCTGGCCGCGGTGCTGGGCGGGCGACTGTCGGGCGCCTGGTCGGACGTGTCCTCCCGCAACGTCATGAGCTACGGCGCGCTGGCCTCCTCCGTGGTCATCATCGCCCTGGTCGCCGCCGCCGCATGGCTGCCCGGCGCGGCCAACGCGTGGGTGTTCCCCGCCGGCTTCTTCCTCATCAACCTCGCCCACACCGCGATCCGCGTGGCCCGCAAGACCTATGTCGTCGACATGGCCGAGGGCGACACCCGCACCCGCTACGTCGGGGCGGCCAACACCCTCATGGGCCTCATCCTGCTCCTGGTCGGTGCCATCTCCGGCGCGGTCGCCCTCCTGGGGCCCAGCGCGGCGCTGCTCTTCCTTGCCGCCATCGGCCTGGTGGGTGTGGGGGCGGCGCGCCGTCTGGCGGACGTGTCGGCCTAGGGGCGGCGCGTTCTGACGTACCCCGATCTGTGTGGGGCATCTGCGTATCCCCAGGTCGCTGAGAGCAGTCGAGCACGTAGGGGTACGTCAGAACGCCCCGCCCCGGGGCTGACCTGTCCCGCCCGAGAAACCTGCGCCGCTACACCCGCCCCGGGCCCGACAACTTATATGCTGGACCGGATACCGCGACCGCCCCCAAGGAGACAACTGTGCCCGACAACACCGACTGCGCCGTGGTGGTACTCGCCGCCGGCGCCGGCACCCGCATGAAGTCCACCAAGCAGAAGACGCTCCACGAGATCGGCGGGCGCACCCTGCTCTCCCACGCGCTGCACGCCGCGGCGGGTCTGCAGCCGCAGCACATCGTGGCCGTCGTCGGCCACCAGCGCGAGCAGGTCTCCCCCGCGGTCGAGGCCGTCGCCGCGGAACTGGGCCGCGAGGTGCTGCAGGCCGTGCAGGAGGAGCAGAACGGCACGGGCCACGCCGTGCAGTGCGGTCTGGAGCCCATCCCGGATTTCACCGGCGCCGTCCTGGTGACCAACGGTGACGTCCCGCTGCTCACCGCGGAGACCCTGAGCAGGCTGCTCGACGCCCACACCTCCTCCCCCACCGCCGTCACCGTGCTCACCATGCGCCTGGACGATCCCACCGGCTACGGGCGTATCGTCCGCAACGCCGACGGCGAGGTCACCGCCATCGTCGAGCAGAAGGACGGCACCCCGGAGCAGCTGCAGATCACCGAGGTCAACTCCGGTGTCTTCGCCTTCGACGGATCGATCCTGCGTGAGGCCCTGGGCCAGCTGGATTCCAACAACGCGCAGGGTGAGCTCTACCTCACCGACGTCCTCGGCATCGCCCGCGCCGCCGGGCATCCGGTACGCGCCCACGTCGCCGCCGACCCCCGTGAGCTGGCGGGCGTCAACGACCGGGTGCAGCTGGCCGAGGCCGGCCGCGAGCTCAACCGCCGGACCGTCGAGGCCGCTATGCGCGGGGGCGCCACCGTCATCGACCCGGCGTCCACCTTCATCGGTGTCAACGTCACCGTCGGCCAGGATGTGGTCATCCACCCGGGCACGCAGCTGTGGGGTACCACCTCCATCGGCGACAACGCGGTCATCGGCCCCGACACCACCCTCACGGACATGACCGTCGGGGCCGGGGCCTCGGTCGTGCGCACCCACGGCGAGGGCTCCTCCATCGGCGAGAACGCCACCGTCGGCCCCTTCACCTACATCCGCCCGGGCACCGTGCTCGGCGCGGAAGGCAAGCTGGGCGGCTTCGTCGAGGCGAAGAATGCGCAGATCGGACGCGGTTCCAAGGTGCCGCACCTGACCTACATCGGCGACGCCACGGTCGGCGAGGAGTCCAACATCGGGGCATCCTCCGTCTTCGTCAACTACGACGGCGTGCGCAAGCACCACACCACCATCGGCTCCCATGTGCGCACCGGCTCGGACACGATGTTCATTGCTCCGGTGACCGTTGGTGATGGGGCGTACTCCGGGGCGGGTACAGTAATCCGCGAGGACGTTCCCCCGGGAGCCCTCGCCGTGTCCGGCGGACCCCAGCGCACGATTGAGGGCTGGGTCGAGAAGAAGCGACCGGGCAGCCCTGCCGCACTCGCGGCGCAGGCCGCCCGGGAAACCCAGGACGCTGACAACGCAACCGACCAGGAAGGTTAAGCGGCACATCATGACTGCCCACTGGACCGAGAGCCACAAAAACATGATGCTGTTCTCCGGGCGTGCACACCCGGAGCTCGGCGAGGCTGTGGCCCGGGAGCTCGATTACGAGCTCACCCCGACCACCGCCCGGGACTTCGCCAACGGCGAGATTTTCATCCGATTCGAGGAGTCCGTGCGTGGCGCGGACTGCTTTGTCATCCAGTCGCACACCCAGCCGCTGAACAAGTGGCTCATGGAGCAGCTGATCATGATCGATGCGCTCAAGCGTGGCTCGGCCAAGCGCATCACCGCCATCCTGCCCTTCTACCCCTACGCCCGTCAGGACAAGAAGCACCGCGGCCGTGAGCCGATCTCGGCGCGTCTGGTCGCGGATCTCCTGGCCGCCGCGGGTGCGGACCGTATCGTCTCCGTCGATCTGCACACCGATCAGATCCAGGGTTTCTTCGACGGTCCGGTCGATCACATGCACGCCATGCCGATCCTCACCGACTACATCATGGGCAAGTACTCCCTGGAGAACCTGTGCGTGGTCTCCCCGGATGCCGGCCGCGTGAAGGTGGCGGAGAAGTGGGCCAACACCCTCGGCGGCGCGCCGATGGCGTTCGTCCACAAGACCCGCAGCGTCGATGTGGCCAACGAGGTCGTGTCCAACCGCGTCGTCGGTGACGTCGAGGGCAAGGACTGCATCCTCCTCGACGACATGATCGACACCGGCGGCACCATCGCCGGCGCGGTCCGCGTACTCAAGGAGTCCGGCGCCAAGTCGGTCGTCATCGCCTGCACCCACGGTGTCTTCTCCGATCCTGCCCGCGAGCGCCTCTCCGAGTGCGGCGCGGAGGAGGTCATCACGACCGACACCCTGCCGCAGTCCACGGAGGGCTGGAAGAACCTCACGGTCCTGTCCATCGCCCCGCTGCTGGCCAAGACGATCCACGAGATCTTCGAGAACGGTTCCGTGACCACCCTCTTCGAGGGCGAGGCCTAAACGCCGCTTATCGACGCCCTGACTGCCCCGGCAGTCAGGGCGTCGTTGTCGTCTGCGGGTTGATCCACTGGAGGGCGGCGGCCACCAGCAACGCGACCGCGGCCACCCAGAACGCCGCCGGGCCGATGGCGAGGTAGATCGGCAGGAAGAGCACGGGGGCGGTGGCCGAGCCGAAGAAGCGGAAGGCCTGCACGGTGGAGATGAGCGAAGTCCCGCCCGGCGCGTTGATCACTGCCAGGTTGACGGTGGCCTGGATGCCCTGGGCGGCGGCCACCGCGCAGGCCCACACGAGCGCCGCGACGACTGCCCACGGGGCGATCGGCAGCAGGAAGAGCGCCGCCGCCGCGAGGATCCCGCTGGCCACGAGCACCGTACGGGTGCCGTAGTGGTCGGCCATGGCCCCGATGCGGCGGGAGGCGAGGAAGGCGGCCGCACCGCCACACATGACCACCAGGCCACGGCCCACCGGTCCCAGGCCGAAGGCCTCCCCCACCTGCAGGGCGGTGAGGAACCCGAGTCCGATGATGCCGGCGCCGACGACGAAGCCGGTCACCATGTGGATGGCCGTCGGACCCCACTGCACCCGCCCGCTCACCCGTTGCGGGGAGCTCGCCGGGGGCGGCACCACAGGCAGGCGCGCGAGGAGGATGAACAGCGCGGCGGCCGCAGTGACAAGGAAAGTCAGGCGCCAGCTCACTAACGAGGACAGACCCGCCACCAGCGGGGCGGTGAGCATGCCCAGCGACTGCATCGCGGCGTAGGTGCCCATCGCCTGCCCCAATCTCTCCGGCGGCGCCAGCTCGCGGAGGATGTTCTGCAGCACCGGGGTGGTGAAGGCGTTGGCCACGCCGATGGTGGCGTAGCAGGCGAGGAACAGCGGCCACGAGGGCGTCACCAGCAACAGGAGCGCCATCGGGAGGGTGAGGGCGTAGGCCGCCCACACCACCTTGTGCGGGTGGATGCGGCGTACCAGCCGCCCGGAGACGAGCATCATCACCGAGAACGGCAGGAGGTAGGCGGAGATCGTCCACGCGGCCCGGCTCACGCTGATGCCGAAGGTCTCGGCGAACTCGGGCAGCACCACCGCCAGCGCCTGCCCGGTGAAGGGCCCGACGAAACCACCCGTCAGGATCGCCGCCGTCTGCAGTCTTCTCATGGCTCCTAAACTTAAGGGGTGAGTGTCGACCGCATTGAATCCGCGCTGCGTCCCCTGGCCGATCCTGGGCGCTCCCCCGGCATGGCGGCCTACATGCGCGAGCAGTTCCCCTTCCTCGGGATCCCCACGCCCGTGCGCCGCCGGGCCGTCAAGGGCCTGCTCCCGCGCGCCCTCGACCGGGAACTGGTCGAGGACCTGTGGGAGCTCCCCGAGCGCGAGTTCCAGTACGTCGCCTGCGATCACCTGCAGAAAGTACCTCTGGAGTCCGCAGCTGCGGACTTTCTGCGGAGCCTCGTGGTGCGAAAATCGTGGTGGGACACGGTCGACGCGCTGGCCAAACCGGTGGGTCGGGCGAGCACGCCCGCGCAGATGCGTGACTGGGCGCGCGAGGAGAATCTCTGGGTGCGGCGGGTGGCGGTGCTGCACCAGTTGGGGCGTCGAGAAGCAACAGACACCGCGCTGCTCGGCGAGATCCTGGCCGCGAACCTGGACTCCGGGGAGTTCTTCCTCGACAAGGCCGTCGGCTGGGCGCTGCGGGAGTACTCGAAGACGGATCCCGCCTGGGTGCGCGGGTTCCTCGCCGGGCACGAGGTGGCGGCGCTGACCCGGCGGGAAGGGTCGAAATATCTCTGACGGGGTGCTGGTTGTAGTACACATGCCCCCCATCTACTCGCCGCTGGACATCTACCTGGACACCGAGACCGAACGCGCCGACGTGTTCACCATGGTGTTCACCTTCAGCCTGTCCACCAACACGCCGCCGCGCTCGCTGCTGCTCTCCCGCGGGCCGGAGGATCCGGCGGGGACGGTGTGGATCCAACCCGATGACGAGGACCACGGATTCCTCGCCCGGGATGTCCGCTGGGAGACCGACGGCCTACTGCTCACCATCACGCTCAGCGGCGAGGACCGTTTCTACTGGGACGAATCGCAGGCGATGACGATCGAGCTCTTCGAGACCCGGGTCGACGGGGTGCACTCCTGTTTGTCCACGATCTTCGAGCCGCCGGTTTTGGAACCGCCTGCCCCGCGCTGATAAGATCGGCGACGTCTCGGCGAGGCCCCACGTGGGGCGTTATCGACGCGATCATCAGGATCATTTCAGCCTGCGATGACTCGACGAGGACATTTTCCCTCAGACCAGAGTCGGTCGCAGGCTTTTTGCCTGTCGGCCGTGAACAACAAGGAGCACTGCCACATGGCCAAGTACCCCACCCTGACCGCTGCCCCCCGTGACGAGTTCGGCAAGGGCTACGCCCGTCGTCTGCGCGTCGCCGGCCGCATCCCGGGCGTCATCTACTCCGCCGGTGCCGAGAACGTCCACTTCTCCGTGGACCGCATCGAGTTCACCGCCGTCGTGCGTAACCAGGGCGTCAACGCCGTCGTCGAGCTCGACGTGGACGGCGAGAAGCACCTCACCATGATCAAGCACATCGACCAGAACGTGCTCACCCTCAACATCGACCACGTCGACATGCTCGGCATCAAGCGCGGCGAGCGCGTCGAGGTCGAGATCCCGGTCATCTCCGAGGGCGAGGTCTTCTCCGGCGCCATGCTCATCCAGGAAGTCGACACCATCCTGGTCGAGGCCGACGTCCTCGAGATCCCGGAAGAGATCGTCGTCTCCGTCGAGGGCATCGAGGCCGGCAACGTCATCAACGCCGGTGACATCACCCTGCCGGAGGACGTCAAGCTCGTCGACGACGCCGAGCTGCTCGTCTTCAACATCACCTTCGAGGAGGTCGCTGACGTTCCGGAAGAGGGCGAAGAGGGCTCCGAGGACGCCGTCGGCGAGGCCGGCAAGGACGAGGGCTCCGAGGACTAGTTCCCACCCGTCGCGAAACGCCCCTGACCCCTGGTCAGGGGCGTTTCCCCGTTCTGTGCCAGACTGGTCGCGTGACTGATTCCCCCCTCCTCATCGTCGGCCTGGGAAACCCCGGCGCGCAGTACGCCGACACGCGCCACAACATCGGCGTCATGCTTCTCGACGAACTGGCCTCCCGCATCTCCCCCGTCCCCGCCACCTTCGCGGTGCACAAGCGGAGCAACACCGAGGTGGCGGAGGTCCGCCACGGGGGGCGCCGCCTCGTGCTGGCCCGCACGCGCGGGTACATGAACGTCTCCGGCGGGCCGGTCAAGGCGCTGGCCACCTTCTTCAAGATCCCCCCGGCGGACATCATCGTCGCCCACGACGAGCTCGAACTCGACTTCGGGCAGGTCCGCCTGCGCCTCGGCGGCGGCGATCACGGGCACAACGGACTGAAGTCCGTGACCAAGTCCCTGGGCACCAAGGACTATCAGCGCCTGGCCCTGGGCATCGGCCGCCCGCCGGGCCGTATGGACCCGGCGGCCTTCGTGCTCAAACCCTTCTCCCGCCAGGAGGCCGGGGAGCTGCCCTTCCTGCTGACTGACGCAGCCGATGAGGTCGAGCGGGCGCTGTGACGGGGCGTCGAGAAGCTAAATGGTGAGCTCCTCCGGGGCGGCGTCGCTGTCGCGCTCGGCGATGAGCTTGTGGATGTTGTACTCCCACTCCTGCAGCTCCGCCGGGAGCTCGCCCTTGGACGGATTCTGCAGGTATTCGCGACGCTCGGCGTCGTAGTCCCACAGCCAGTCGACGTACGGGTACCAGGAGGTACGGCCCGCCTGGCGGAAGGTCTCGTTGCGGATGAGACGGGAGACGCCGTCGACGTGCCACAGCTCGCCCCAGAAACGCCCGGTGGTCTGGATGCGGGCGCAGCGGGGCGCGCGTTCGCCGGAGACGTCGGCCAGCACCTGCCCCCAGTCGAGCTCGCCGGCCGCGGCGGCCTGGGAGGCGTAGAGCGCGAGGCACTCGGCGTCCTCCATGGCCATGACCGCACCGGAGGCCAGGTACTGCAGGGGCGGGTGCGCGGCATCGCCCATGACGATGATGCGGTCGGAGACGACCCAGTTCTCCAGCGGCTCGCGGTCGGACATCTGCCACCACGTGTCCAGCCACATGGATCCCAGGCGGCCCTGGATGAACTCGTGGGTGTGGTCGAAGGCGCCCCGGAACTCCTCGTTGTTGCCCCAGTCCTCGGGAACCTCGGATCCGGCGGTGAGCGCGGCGAGGTAACGCGGGGACTGGAACACGGCCACCTGGTTGAGCAGCTCGCCGTGGCGCAGCGGGTACTGGATGAAGTGGCAGCGCGGGCCGATGTAGCCGACGACGTCCTTGAGTCCCTGCATGTCCGCGTCGTCCGGCAGCGAGGAGGTGCCGCGGTAGGCGACGTAGGCCGAGGGCACCGGCTCGTCCTGGACGATCTCCTTGCGGAAGACGGAATGGATGCCGTCGAAGGCGACGAGGAGATCGGCCTCGACGACCTCGGTACGGCCCTCCGCACGGTGCTCGACGTGGACGGTGACGCCGTCCGCGCGGTCGTCGGCACCGAGGACCTGCACGCCGTTGTGCAGGGTGGCCCCGGCCTCCTGCGCCGCCTCCACGAGGATGGACAGCAGGTCGGAGCGGTGGATGACGAGGTAGCGGCCGCCGTAGTGGGCCTGGAACTCCTCCCCGAAGTCCATGGTGAGGATCGGCTCGGTGGTGATCGCGTCGCGGAACTGCATGCGCTCGGGCAAAAATCCCGCGGCGAAGACCCGGTCCTTGAGGCCCCACTTCTCGAGCATCTTCACGCCGTGCGGGCCGATCTGCAGGCCAGCGCCGACCTCCTTGAATTCGGGAGCCCGCTCGTAGAGGGTGACGTCGGCGCCGCGCAGGGACAACGCGAGCGCTCCGGCGGCGCCGCCGATGCCGCCACCGGCGATGATGATCTTCTGGCCGCGGAGATCGTCCGAGACGCGGAGAGTGTGCTGGGTCATGGGGTGTTGCTCCTTCAACTAGCGGGGATCAGAGTGGGAGGTGATGACGGTGACGTTGGGGTTCGGCAGCCTCCGGTGGATGAGGTAGAGCACCACCAGGGACAGCGAGGACAGCAGCGCGGAGCAGGCGAAGAGCAGGTAGTTCGAGCCGACGCCGAGGTTCCAGTTGAGCAGCAGGCCGGCCAGCTGCGGAGCGACGACCGCGCCGATGCGGCCGACGCCGAGGGCCCAGCCGAGCGCCGTGCCGCGCAGGTTGTGCGGGTAGAAGTTGGCCACCGCGGCGATGATGAGGATCTGCGTGCCGTGCGTGCCCACCCCGGCGAGCACGAGGATGAGGTAGACCGCGTACACGGAGGGCTCCGTGAGCAGGGTGAGCAGGGCCATACCCGCGACACCGGCGGCGACGGCACCGGACTTCAGCGGGCCGAAGCGGTCGCCCGCCCACGCGGTGACCACGGAGCCGAGGATGGCGCCGAGGTTGAGGGCCAGGGTGAAGTTGAGGGCGGCGCCGAAGTCGTAGCCGGCGGTCTGCATGAGGCGGGGCAGCCAGGTGCCCAGGCCGTACCAGGCCAGCAGGGTGACGAAGGTGGCGATGGAGAACCAGATGGAGATCGCCCGGTAACGCCCGCGCAGCAGGTCGGTGAAGCCGGCGGGCTCGTCGGCGCCCTCCCGCGCGGCGTGGTCCTCGCGGATCGCCTGGTCGGAGGGGATGACCTTCATGGCGATGGGCAGGCCGATGATCAGCGGGACGATGGCGACGAGGAACATGAAGCGCCACCCCCACTCCTCGTGGGAGGGGACGATGAACTGGGCGAGGATCGCGGCGAAGGAACCGCCGAGCGGCACGCCGGACATCATGACGGTCGCCCACGCTGACATGGTGCGGCGCGGGACGAGGTCGGAGGTCATCGCGTTGACCGACGGCACCAGCCCGCCGAGGCCGATGCCCGCCAGAAGACGGAAGGCCCCGAACATCCACGGGCTGATGGCGAAGGCACACAGCAGCGTGAACACGGAGAGGACGATGACCGACCCGATGACGGCGAACTTGCGCCCCACCCGGTCGGAGAGCCGACCGACCCACACCGCGCCGATGACCATGCCGAGGAAGGCGGTGGAACCCAGGGTCCCGGCCTGCGCCGAGTTGAGGTTCCACTCCTCCATGAGGTGCGTCTGGACGGTGCCGTAGACGATGAGGTCGTAGCCGTCGAAGACGACGAAGAACCATCCGATGAGCACGGCGGCGAGCCGACGCCCGCCGATGCCGAGGATGCGGAAGCCGCCGGAGCTGTCGGAGCTGTCGGAGCTGTCGGAGCTGCCGGGGGCGGTGGACCCGCTGTGCGGGGAAGCGGAGAGGGGAGCCATAGGCACATCTTGAGCGTGATGGGGGTTACAATCAAAGCTATTCCAGATAGCGGAAGGTGTGATTTTCTTGAACCTCGCCCCCACCCACGGGTCACCCCCGAGGGAGTTTCTCCAGTCCGTGGACCACTCCCTCACCCTCATCCTCATGCTCCGCGACCGGGGCACCCTCACCATCTCGAGCGCCGCCGAAGAGCTCGGCGTGAGCCCCTCGACGGTGCACCGTTCCATGGCGATGCTCGTCTACCGGGGCTTCGCCACGCGCAGCGAATCGCGCACCTACCTTCCGGGGCCCGCGCTGTCGTCCTCGAGCCTGCAGCCGGGTGTCGGTGGCGAGCTCATCACCGCCTGCCTGCCGCACATGCAGGCCATCGCCACCGAATCCGCCGAGACCACGCACCTCATGGTCCTGGTGGGCAATAAGGTGCACTTCCTCCACACCGTGGAGGGCACGCAACCGGTCCGGGTGGGCATCCGTCGAGGTCAGGTCATGCCCGCGGCACAGAATGCCGGCGGCCTGGTCATGCTGGCGGAACGCTCCCCCGCCGAGCTCCGCGCCCTGTACCCCTCGCTTCCCGACGTCGACTTCGAGTCCCTCCGCCGCCAACTCCACCGCACGCGGGGGCGCGGGTTCTCCATCAACAACGGGCTCTACGAGCACGATGTCTCGGCCGTCGGGGTGTGCTTGCGCAATGACCTCGGAGACACCCTCGGGGCCATCACGGTCGCCACCCCCACGGGCCGTTTCCGCGGGACCCACCGCCGATGCGCGGAGATCCTGCTCAAGCATTCCCGCGATCTCAACCGACGTCTGGAGAGCCTGCGCCTCAGTGCCCCGGACATCAAGGCCTGAGGCGCGGGGGGATTTTTCCCACCCCCGGAATACTTTTCCACATGACGGAAAATCTTTGAGTCACACTTTTCCTGCCCCTATGTTGGAGGTCACAATCCCCCCTTTGCGCGTTCCGGAAGCGGCCGTGCACCCCAAGACAACGCAGGAGGTTCACGCATGAGCGAGAGCACCGACTACTCCGCCAAGCACGTTGAATTTGTGGCCCCCGAGCCGACGCCTGAGGAGCAGGCCGAGCTCAACAGCATGTACGACACGATGGACTCCCTCCACATGAAGCCGCTGTGGAACCAGATCGGCGGCCTCATGCCCAACTCCCCGGAGCCGCAGGCCGTGGCCCACCGCTGGGACTGGTCCGAGCTGATCAAGCTGGCCCGCCGCTCCGGCGAACTGGTCCCCGTCGGCCGCGGCGGCGAGCGGCGCGCCATCGGCCTGGCCAACCCGGGCCTCGGCGGCCCGACCTACATCGCCCCCACCCTGTGGGCCGCGATCCAGTACCTCGCCCCGGGGGAGAACGCCCCGGAGCACCGCCACTCCCAGAACGCCTTCCGCTTCGTCATTGAGGGCGAGGGCGTGTGGACCGTGGTCAACGGCGACGCCGTCCCGATGAAGCGCGGCGATTTCCTGCTCACCCCGGGCTGGAACTTCCACGGCCACCACAACATCGCCACCGAGCCGATGACCTGGCTCGACGGCCTGGACATCCCGTTTGCGCACCAGATGGACACCGGCTTCTTCGAGTACGGCTCCGAGAAGCTCACCGACGAGTCCACCCCGGAATACTCCCGCTCCGAGCGCCTGTGGGCGCACCCGGGCCTGCGCCCCGTCGCCTTCCCCGGCGCCACCGCCTCCTCCCCCATCGGCCGCTACGCCTGGGAGCACACCGACGCCGCCCTCAACGACCAGCTGCAGCTCGAGGACGCCGGTTTCCCGGGCGTCGTCGGCCCGGGCCACGCGGCCATCCGCTACACCAACCCCACCACCGGCGGCGACGTCATGTCGACGATCCGCGCCGAGTTCCACCGCCTGCGCGCCGGCGCGACGACGACCCCCGTCAAGGAGGTCGGCAACCGCGTCTTCCAGGTTTTCGAGGGCTCCGCCACGATCACCATCGGTGAGCAGACCTTCGAGATGAACCACGGCGACGTCGTCAATGTGCCGTCCTGGCAGCTGTGGTCCATCGAGGCCGGCACCGACGGCGTCGATCTCTTCTGCTTCTCCGATCACCCGATCTTTGAGAAGCTGAACCTGGCACGTACCTACACTCCGGAAGGAATCTAGAATAATCATGCGTCTCGCAACCATCCGCTCCGCCCAGGGCACCTTCGCCGCCCGCGTCGAATCCGATACCACCGCCGTCCCGATCGACGGCTTCGCCAACGTCGGCGACCTGCTGCAGGAGGCCACCTGGCGCGAGATCGCCGAGTCCGCCGCGGCGGACACCGTCTCCTTCGAGCCGAGTGACCTCGAGGCCGTTATCCCCGCCCCGCGCAAGATCGTCTGCATCGGCCTCAACTACGCCAACCACATCAAGGAGATGGGCCGCGACCTCCCGGAGGTCCCGACCCTGTTCGTCAAGTTCCCCGACGCTCTCACCGGCCCCTACGACGACGTGCTCGTCCCCGAGTACGCCAACGCCGAGCTGGACTGGGAGGGTGAGCTGGCCGTCATCATCGGCAAGCGCGCCCGCCGCGTCAAGGAGGCCGAGGCCGCCGAGTACATCGCCGGCTACGCCGTCATGAACGACTACACCATGCGCGACTACCAGTACCGCACCCTCCAGTGGCACCAGGGCAAGTCCTTCGAGAAGTCCGCCGGTTTCGGCCCGTGGATGACCACCTCCGACTCCTTCGAGCTCGGCGGCGAACTGGCCACCTACCTCGGCGACGAGAAGATGCAGACCACCCCGACCGATGACCTGGTGTTCAACCCGGCGCAGCTCATCGAGTACATCTCGCACATCTACCCCCTCGACGCCGGCGATGTCATCGTCACCGGCACCCCCGGCGGCGTCGGCCACGCCCGCAACCCGAAGCGCTACATCGGCGACGGCGACGTCGTCAAGGTCGAGATCGACGGCCTGGGCGCCGTGGCCAACAAGACGGTGTTCGAGTAATGACCAGCTTCCACGACCTGTCCATCGCCGAGCGCCTCAACCTGACCCGCCGCGGTACCGCGCATTACTCGGGCCAGCTGGCGCTCATCGACAACGCCGAGTTCGGTCGCGAGACTCTGCTGCCGGACTGGACCGTGGCACACCTGGCCGCCCACGTGGCCTATAACGCCAACGCCCTGTGCAACCTCATGCACTGGGCGGAGACGGGCGAGGAGACCCCCATGTACTCCTCCCCGCAGGCCCGCGGCGAGGAGATCGCCTACGGCGCGACCCTCATTCCGGACGCGATCCGCAACCTGCATGATCACACCCTCGTCCGCCTCGACGTCGCCTGGCGCGATCTCCCGGAGGAGGCCTGGCAGACCGAGGTGAAGACCGCGCAGGGGCGCACCGTGCCTGCGTCGGAGACGCTGTGGATGCGCACCCGCGAAGTGTGGCTGCACGCCGTCGACCTCGACGTCAATGCCGGTTTCAGCGACATCCCGCCGGTGATCCTGCAGACCCTGGTCCCGGAGATCGCCGCCAAGTGGCGCGGCGCCGGTGACGGGGAGGGACTGGTGCTCGTGCCGGAGGAGGGCGCGCGCATCGAGGTCACCCCCGGCAACACCGTGGAGATCCACGGCGACTGGGCTGGCCTGGCCCGCTGGGCCTCCGGCCGCGGCGACCGCGGTGTCACCTCCCCGCAGGGAGAGGTCCCCGCTCCGCCGCGCTGGCTGTAGCCCGCTTTTCGACGCCCCGCTTGTCCTCTCGAGGGCCGGCGGGGCGTCGTCGCGCGCGGGATATCACCCCAGCGATATCACCCCAGCGATATCACCCCAGGCATATCGCGAGTACCACCCTCCCCCGGCACCCCGGCCACTCGCCCTATGCCTGAGGTGATATTCCTTTCGGCACGAAAGCCGAACGCCGGCCACACCCTGCGCGGGTGCGGCCGGCGTCGATAAGCGAGCTGCTACTTCAGGTCAGCAGCCTCGAGGCGGCGCGGGTAGATCTGCGGGCGGGCGCCGGCGACCTCCTCGACGATGCGGACGACCTGGTTGGAGTAACCGAACTCGTTGTCGTACCAGACGTAGAGCACCAGGTGCTTGCCGGAGGCGATGGTGGCCAGACCGTCGACGATGCCGGCGTGGGTCGTGCCGACGAAGTCGGTGGACACGACCTCCGGGGAGTGGATGTAGGAGATCTGCTGACGCAGGTCGGAGTGCAGGGACACCTTGCGGAGGAAGTTGTTCACCTCGTCGCGGTCGACCTCTTTCTCCAGGGTCAGGTTGAGCACGGCCATGGAGACGTTCGGGGTGGGAACGCGGATGGCGTTGCCGGTGAGCTTGCCCTCGAACTCGGGCAGGGCCTTGGAGACGGCCTTGGCGGCACCGGTCTCGGTGAGCACCATGTTGAGGCCGGCGGCGCGGCCGCGGCGGGTGCCCTTGTGGAAGTTATCGATGAGGTTCTGGTCGTTGGTGAAGGAGTGGACCGTCTCCACGTGACCGTGCTCGACGCCGTAGCGGTCGTTGATGACCTTGAGCACCGGGGTGATGCCGTTGGTGGTGCAGGATGCGGCGGTGATGATCTCGTTGTCGCCGATCATGTCGTGGTTGATGCCGTACACGACGTTGACCAGGTCACCCTTGCCCGGGGCGGTGAGAATGACGCGGGAGACACCCTTGGACTCCAGGTGCTGGGACAGACCTTCGCGGTCGCGCCAGCGGCCGGTGTTGTCGACGACGATGGCGTCGTTGATGCCGTAGGAGGTGTAGTCGACCTCGGCCGGGGAGTTGGAGTAGATGACCTGGATCCGGGTGCCGTTGGCCCAGATGACGTTGTTCTCGTGGTCGACGGTGATCGTGCCGTCGAAAGCGCCGTGGACGGAGTCGCGGCGCAGGAGGGACGCGCGCTTGGCCAGGTCATCGTCGGAGTTCTTGCGTACCACGATCGCGCGGAGGCGGACACCGCCGTGGATGGCCTCGCGGGCGATGAGGATGCGGGCCAGGAGGCGGCCGATGCGACCGAAACCGTAGAGCACGACGTCGCGCGGCTCCGTCTCGGACTTCTGGCCGACGATCTCGGCGAGCTCCTCGTCGAGGTAGGCCCGCAGGTCGGTGGCGCCGGACTTCTCGAAGCCGGTGGCCAGGCGGCCGAGGTCGATGGAGGCGGTGCCGAGGTTCATGTCGACGAGCTCACGCAGGACAGGGATGGTCTGGGACAGCTTCATTTCCCGGTCGGCGACGCGTCGCGCGTAGCGGTGCGCCTTGATGATGTCGATGTCGGTGGCGCCGACGAGCAGTCGTCCGAAGATGGAGACGACGACATCGTTGTTGCGGTGGAGCTGGCCGATCAGCGGCAGCATCTCCTGAGCAAGGGCAATCTTCTCGTTCCAGTCGTTCTGCTCGGGCTGCGCGTGGGCGGTCACTGCTGTTCTACCTCCGTGGGTGTGGGGATACGTCCCCCCGACTTTAGCGTGAAATCGCCTGTTCAGGCGCGAGTCTGCCCAGAATCGATACGGTCGAGCCACCCCCGAGCTTCTCGACGCCCACCCCCACCAGGCAGTAAGCCAGCTCCCGCGGGCGTTCCGCCCGCTCGGCCGCCTGCAGCGGTACGAGATAGGGGTAGACCGGAGGCATGTCCGGATGCTTCCGGCTGAAGTCCGTTTCCAGGCCCCGGGCGACGCGCCCGCTGAAGGCGCGGGAGGCCACGGAAGTACCTCCCCCGGCCAGAAGTTCGCGGTTGAGGGGCGAGGTGCCGGCCTCGTCGGCGAGCAGGAAAGCGGAACCGCAGGACACGGCCACCACGCCGGGCAGTGCCAGGGCGGCGGCGACGTCGGCTGCGTCACGGATGCCGCCGGCGGCGATGAGCGGGACGTCGATACGTTCGGCGACGGAACGGACCAGGTCGGGCAAGGGGCGCGCGTCGGGTTCCTCGGCGATGGACCAGGTCCCGCGGTGCCCACCGGCCTCGGGCCCCTGAACGACGAGGGCGTCGGCGCCGGCCTCCGCAGCCGCGCGCGCGTCGGCGGGAGTGGTCACCGTCACCCACGCGGCGATCCCCCGGGCGTGGAGTGCATCGATCTGCGCCGGCGTGAAGGTACCGAACGTGGCGGAGACGACCACCGGCGGGCGCTCAGCCGCCAGCACGGCGGCGAACTTCTCCGCGAAGCCGTTGTTGAGGTCGACCTCCGGGAGGGGGCGTCCGGCGGCGACCGCCAGGACGTCGGCAAGCGAGTCGAAGGGGGCCTGCGGCAGGAAGAGATTGACACCGTAAGGGCCGGTGACCTGGGACATCTGCTCGATCAGCGCGGCGGCGGGAGCACCCCCGGTGGCGAGGAATCCGAGCGATCCGGCGGCCGCGGCGGCGTCGACAAGCGCGGGCGTGGAGGGCCCGCCGGCCATGGGCGCGACGATGATCTGCGGGATATTCATGTGTGAGAGACTAGCGGGCGTGTTCAAGATCTTCGACCTCTTCCGCCGCACCCCGAGCCCGGATCTCAGTGCCGACTGGGTCATCATCGGGCTGGGAAATCCCGGCCCGAAGTACGCCGCGACCAGGCACAACGTCGGCTACATGGCCGTCGACGAGCTTCTCGACGCCCAACCGCTCACCCCCGTGCCCGGCGCCAAGGCCCAGCACGCGCGGCTGCGCATCGCCGGACAGGACGTGCTCGTGCTGCGCTCGACGACGTTCATGAACCTCTCCGGCGAGGCCCTGGCCGGCATTGACGTGCCCGTGGAGCGGATCATCGCCGTCCACGACGAACTCGACCTGCCGGTGGGCACCGTGCGGGTGAAGAAGGGCGGCAACGAGAACGGCCATAACGGCCTGAAATCAATGACCGAACACCTGGGCACCCGCGACTACCTGCGCGTACGCATCGGCATCTCCCGCCCCCCGGAGGGAGTAGCCGTACCTGATTACGTACTGGGCCCCATCGAGGGCGGGGAAAATGTGCCGCTTGCTGCCGAGGCAGCGCGTCTCATCATCGAGCAGGGGCTGAGTAAAGCGCAGAACGCGATTCACTCCCGGTGACGGTTACTTCGCCAGCTGGGTGATGATGCCCTCGAGGTCAGTGAGCATGGTCTCCAGCTCCGCGAGGCGGCGCTCCTGCGGTGCGAAGCCGTTGTCGTCCTTGTCGGTGAAGGTGGACAGGTAGACCTGGTTGCGCACGTCATACTGCTGGAAGTTGCCGATGATCTGACGCCAGCTCTCCACTGCGCGCACACCCTCGGCGGCACCGTAGCCGACGAAACCGACCGGCTTGCCGTACCACTCCAGGCCCAGGATGTCGTGGGCGTTCTTCATGGCACCGGGGACGCCGTGGTTGTACTCCGGGGTGATGAACACGAAACCATCGCAGGCGTCGACGGCCTGCGACCAGGCGGTGACGCGCGGATCGTCGTACTGCTTGTTCGCGGCGCCGGGGATGGTGGCGGAGGTGAACATCGGAAGGTCGAACTCCTTGAGGTCGAGGACCTCGTAGGTGGCGCCCGGGCGCTCCTGCGCGATACCCGCGACCCATTCGCCGACGCCCGCGCCGAAACGACCGTCGCGGATGGATCCGATGATGATGCCGATTTTCATGCTTCTCCCATTTCCAGATAGTTGATATAGACCCAAACAAGCGTACCCGGGTTCCAGGCACAATGGACACTGTGACTGCTCCCACGATCGTCATCACCGGCGCCTCCGACGGCATCGGCGCCGCCGCCGCGCGCCTGCTCCGCGCCGCGCTCCCTGACTCCCGCCTTGTCCTCGTCGGTCGCAACCCGGGCAAGACCGCCGCCATCGCCGCCGAGACCGGCGCGGAACATCACGTCGCCGACTACGCCCGCCTCGACGAGGTGCGCGATCTCGCTGCCACTCTCCGGGGGCTCGAGCGTATCGACGTCCTGGCCAACAACGCCGGGAGCATGTTCGACGGGCCGATCCGCACCGCCGACGGATTCGAGCTGACCTGGCAAGTCAACCAGCTGGCCCCCTACCTGCTGACCAACCTGCTGCTCCCGACCCTGCTGTCGTCGCGGGCTTCGGTCGTGGCGACCTCCTCGGTGGCCTCTGCGTTCCTCTCCCGTTTCGACCCCACCGACCCGGAGACCCAGCGCAACTTCTCCCCGGCGCGCGCGTACGGCAACTCCAAGTTGGGCAACGTGCTGTTCACCCGGGAACTGCACACCCGCTACCACGCGCGGGGGCTGAACACGGTGGCGTTTCACCCCGGGGTCATCGCGACGAACTTCGGCGCCGAGACGTCCGGGGTCATCCACTACGGCTACCAGACGGCCATCGCGCGGATGTTTCGCCCGGCTCCTGATGGCGGACGGAACCTCGCGTACTTCGTCGCCGGCGTGCCGGGCATCCACTGGGAATCGGGCAGCTACTACAACGACCGGCGTCGGCCGGGCATCCAGAAGCGGGCGGGCCGGGACCCGGAGCTGGCGGCGCGCGTGTTCGAGGACACGGCGGATGCGCTCGGTGTGAGCTGGGAGTAGGGCTGAGTACCGGAACGACGGGGAGCCGCGGAGCAGGATGCTCGTTTTTGGCGAATTGGCGGCCCCAATTCGCCAAAAACGAGCATTCCTCCCACGGCATGTCCCCCGCTCAACGTCGCCGCCACCCGAGCAGTGTGACCTGGGAGTAGGGCAGCGACTACGCTCAAGGACTTATGAGCACCACCGCCGAAGCCGCCCGCCGCCGCACGTTCGCCGTCATCGCCCACCCCGATGCCGGTAAGTCCACCCTCACCGAGGCACTGGCGCTGCACGCGCACATCATCTCCGAGGCAGGTGCTACCCACGGCAAGGCCGGCCGCAAGGCCACCGTCTCCGACTGGATGGAGATGGAGAAGGACCGCGGCATCTCCATTGCCTCGTCCGCCCTGCAGTTCGAGTACGCGCCCGAGGGCCACGAGGGTGACCCCTACATGATCAACCTCGTCGACACCCCGGGTCACGCCGACTTCTCCGAGGACACCTACCGTGTGCTCACCGCCGTCGATGCCGCAGTCATGCTCATCGACGCCGCCAAGGGCCTCGAGCCGCAGACCCTCAAGCTCTTCCGCGTGTGTAAGGCCCGCGGTCTGCCGATCATCACGGTGATCAACAAGTGGGACCGCGTCGGCCGTGAGCCTCTGGAGCTGGTCGATGAGATCGTCCAGGAGATCGGCCTGCAGCCCACTCCCCTGTTCTGGCCCGTCGGCATCGCCGGTGATTTCCGGGGCCTGGCCCGTGTCGGAGAGGAGGGCGAGGTGGAGGAGTACATCCACTTCATCCGTACCGCCGGTGGTTCCACCATCGCCCCCGAGGAGCACTATTCCCCGTCCGAGGCTGAGGAGCGCGAAGAGGACGTCTGGGAGACCGCGGTCGAGGAGGCCGAGCTGCTGGCCGCCGACGGCGCCCTCCACGACCAGGCTCTTTTCGAGCAGTGCGTCACCTCCCCCCTCATCTTCGCCTCCGCGATGCTCAACTTCGGCGTCCACCAGATCCTGGACACCCTGTGCGCCATCGCGCCGTCCCCGCGTTCCCGCGATTCCGATCCGAAGGCCGTGGAGGCCTCCACCACCGCCATCGACTCCGTGCGTGAGCTGGACGATCCCTTCGCCGGTGTCGTGTTTAAGGTGCAGGCGGGCATGGACAAGAACCACCGCGACACCCTCGCCTTCATGCGTATCGTCTCCGGCGAATTCGACCGCGGCATGCAGGTGACCCACGCGCAGTCGGGCCGGTCCTTCTCCACCAAGTACGCCCTCACCGTCTTCGGCCGCACCCGCGAGACCGTCGAGACGGCCTTCCCGGGCGACATCGTCGGCCTGGTCAACGCCGGTTCCCTCGCCCCGGGCGACACCATCTATTCCGGCCGCAAGGTGCAGTTCCCGCCGATGCCGCAGTTCGCGCCCGAGCATTTCCGCACCCTGCGTGCGAAGTCCCTGGGCAAGTACAAGCAGTTCCGCAAGGCGCTCGAGCAGCTTGATTCCGAGGGCGTCGTGCAGATCCTGCGCAACGATGCCCGTGGCGAGGCCAACCCCGTCATGGCCGCCGTCGGCCCCATGCAGTTCGAGGTCATGCAGGCCCGCATGGAGGTCGAGTACAACGTCGAGACCGTCACCGACCCGGTCCCCTACTCCGTCGCCCGCCGCACGGACGCCGAGTCCGCCGCGGAGCTGGGTCGCCAGCGCGGCGTCGAGGTGTTCACGCGCACTGACGGCGAGCTCATCGCGCTGTTCGGCGACAAGTGGAAGCTCGCCTTCATCGAGAAGGAGCACCCGCACCTCACCATGGACCCGCTGGTGGCCGATTAAGGTGGCGCTCTTCCGCCGTAAGGAACTCGTCGACGTCCCCGCCGACTCTGAGCGCCACGCCCTCCCCGGCATGTCCGTGCACACCGCGGAGTCCATCGTCGTGCTCACTGTTCCGCTCGACGGTGCTGCGGTGCTTATCGACGCCGTCTCCTCCCGCCGCCCCGCCGCCCTCGTCGACGGCGACCTGGTGGCCCACCTGGTGCCGGTGAAGGATGAGCGCCTCGTCCCCGCCTTTGATCCCAAGCGGGGTTGGATCATCCCCCTGGTGCCGCCAGTGGCGGAGGATCTGGTGGCGCAGGTGTCCGAAGGAGCCGGCGCCTACGAGATCGCGGGGCTGAATCTGGGCATCGTGGTGGAGTAGCGGTACCACCCCCGTTGACGCCGGATTCCTCCCATGTGATCGTGGGGAGCATGAAAAGTCGGCACCTCAGCTGCGTGATTTCCGCCAGCCCCCAGTCCGTCTACGCTTTTGCCGCCGACCCGGACAACCTATCGGCCTGGGCAGCGGGCCTCGCCACGGCGGACCTTCGCCGGGACGGCGACGACCTCATCGCGGATTCCCCGATGGGTGAGGTGCGGGTCCGCTTCGCGCCACGCAACGACCTCGGAGTGCTGGACCATGATGTCCGCCTGCCGTCGGGCACCACAGTCACCAACCCGATGCGGGTCGTGGCCCATCCAGACGGTGCCGAGGTGATTTTCACGGTCCGCCAGATCGAGGTGGATGACGAGGAGTTCGAGCGTGACTGCCGGATGGTGGCCCGCGATCTGGCCACGTTGAAGCAGATCATCGAGGGCTGACACACCTTGCAGAGTCCGCAGCTGCGGACTTGTCCCACCGGGCCTACCAGGAAGTATGCACCCCAAACGCAAACTTGCATTCTTAATGCACGTTTTTCTAGCCTGAGGGCATGGCATCCTTCCTCTACCGCCTGGGTAGCACCGCCTACCGCAGGTCCTGGCCCTTTCTGGCCTTCTGGCTCATCCTGTTGCTCGCGGTCGGCGGTCTCGCGGGCGCCTTCGCGCAGAAGCCTTCCTCGACGTTCACCATTCCGGGTCTCGATTCCGTGGTCACCATGGAGAAGATGCAGGAGCTGTTTCCCGCCGCGGAGGACCCGACGAACGCCCCCACCGGCACCATCGTCATCCGGGCCCCGGAGGGCACCACCCTCAGCGACCCGGACGTCAGCGCCGAGGTCGACGAGATGCTCGCAGAAGTCCGCAGCAGCGGACTCATGAGCAACCCGGAAGCAATCGTCGACCCGGTCATGGCGGCCCAGGGCATCCGGGCGCAGATGGCGCCCGAGATGGAGGCCCAGGGCATGCCTCCGGAGAAGATTGAGGCTGACCTCGCCACCGTCAGTCCGCTGAGCCGGGACGAGACGACCGGCCTCGTCACCGTGCGCTTCGACGAAGCCTCCATGATGGACGTGCCCGCCCAGGACATCGCGACGATCACCGACATCCTCGACCGCTACAACGAGGGTGAGCTCACCGTCATGTACAACGGCAACACCTTCGGTGCGACCTCCGGCGAGATCAACATGACCTCGGAGATCATCGGACTGGGAGTGGCGGCGCTGGTGCTCATCATCACCTTCGGTTCCATCGTGGCGGCGGGCATGCCGCTCATCTCCGCCATCATCGGCGTGGCCATCGGGTTCCTCGGCATTCAGCTGACCACCGCCGTCAGCGATGACATCTCCGACATGACCCCGGTCCTGGCCACGATGATCGGCCTGGCGGTGGGCATCGATTACGCCCTGTTCATCGTCTCCCGATTCCGCACCGAGCTCATCAAGGCTACCGGCGCGAATGACCTGGAGCCGAAGGATCTGGCGCAGCGGCTGCGCAGCATGGACCGCGAGACCCGCGCCCACGCCATGGGTATGGCCGTGGGAACCGCCGGCTCCGCCGTCATCTTCGCGGGCCTCACGGTGCTCATCGCACTGGCGGCGCTGTCCATCATCAACATCCCCTTCCTCACCGCCATGGCGCTCGGCGCCGCCGCCACCGTGGCCCTCGCGGTGCTCATCGCGCTGACGTTCCTGCCGGCGCTCGTCGGCCTGCTCGGGACCCGGGTGTTCGCCACCCGCGTGCCCGGAGTCACGGCCCCGGACCCGGAGGACGATCACCCGACGATGGGCCTGCGGTGGGTCCGCCGCGTGCGCCAGCGCCCCGTCGCCCACCTGCTCGTCGGCGTGCTCCTCCTCGGCCTGCTGGCCATTCCGGCGGCGAACATGCGACTGGCCATGCCCACCGACGGCAGCGCCACCCCGGGCACCCCGCCGCGCATCGCCCACGAGATCACGGCGGACGCTTTCGGGCCGGGCCGGGACGCACCCCTCATCGCCCTGCTCGACCTCGCCGAGGTCGAGCCGCAGGAGCGGCCGGCGGTGATGGGCGCGGGCGTCGAGAAGCTGCTGTCGACGGACGGCGTCGTCAACGCGCAGGCCATCGGCACGACCGAGGACTTCGGCGCAGCGCAGGTCCTCATCACCCCGCAGTTCGGGGCAACGCACCCGCGCGCCACGGAGACGCTGCAGGCGCTGCGCGGGACGGATCTCGGAGTGCCGTTCGGCATCACCGGCGCCAGCGCCATCTTCGATGACATCTCCACGCGTCTGCAGAGCGTGCTGCTCCCCTACATCGGCATTGTCCTGGCGCTCGCGTTCCTCGTGCTGCTGCTCGTCTTCCGCTCGATCTGGGTGCCGCTCATCGCCGCGCTCGGCTTCGGGCTCTCCGTCGCCGCGACCTTCGGCATCACTGTCGCGATCTTCCAGGAGGGGTGGCTGGGCATCATCGGCGACCCGCAACCGCTGCTCAGTTTCCTGCCGATCATGCTCATCGGGCTCGTCTTCGGCCTCGCCATGGACTACCAGGTCTTCCTGGTCACCCGCATGCGCGAAGGGTGGACGCACGGCAAGACCGCCGGTAACGCCACATCCAACGGCTTCAAGCACGGCGCGCGCGTGGTCACCGCGGCGGCGCTCATCATGATCTCCGTGTTCGCGGCGTTCATGGCGCAGGACATGGTGTTCATCAAGACGATGGGCTTCGCGCTGGCTGTCGCCGTGGCCCTCGACGCCTTCGTCGTGCGCATGATGATCATCCCGGCGACGATGTTCCTGCTCGACGAGCGCGCCTGGTGGATCCCCCGCTGGCTCGACCGCCTCCTGCCGACCGTCGACTTCGAGGGCGAAGGGCTGCGCGATGTCCGGACTGCGTGAGTCGAAGAAGGCCGCGACCCGCGCGGAGATCTCCCGCGCGGCCGCCCGCCTGGCCCTGGATCACGGCGCCGAGGAGCTGACCGTCGCTGCCGTCTCCGCGGCCGCGGGCGTGTCCACGCGCACCTTCCACAACTACTTTGCTGCCATGGACGAGGCCCTCGTGGAGTTCATGGTCACCCGCGTCAGCGCGCTCCTGGACCGCCTGCGGGAGGCCCCCGCCGAGGCCGGGCTTTTCGACGCAGTCGAATGGGTGATTCTTGACGGACTGCGGGGGGACGGGGGCGTCGATACGCATCTGGATTCCTTCGCCACCCTGTTCCGCGTCTCTGACCTGTTGCTGACCATGCGCGGCGCGGCGGCGGTCCACGAGCTGGACGCACAGCTGCGGCCCCTGTTCGAGGGGCTGCACTCCCGCACGCCCCACCTCGATTGTTTCGCAGCGGAGGTGGCCGTCCGCGCCGCTGCCGCAGTCGCCCAGACCGCCCTCGAGCACTACGTCGCCCTGCCGGAGCCGCGGGACGCGGCGGCTGCGGAGGATCTGGTCCGCCGGGCCTTCGCGGTGGTGCGGCTGTCTTAGCCGCTCAGGTGCCCCCACAGGAGCCCCGCGAGGTCGGAGGTCCACGTGGGCGGCACCTCGCCGTGGCGTGTATCGGCGATGAACAGGCCCCCGATCACCAGGTCGATGATGAGGTCCAGGTTGTAACCGGCCCCGAACACCTGCTTCTCGACGCCCCCCTCCAGGTACTCCCCCAACCGCTCGGCGAGCGGGGTGACCAGGCCCTCCCGCCACGCCTCCACATCGGCCCCGGGTTCCGCCATGATCGTGCCCACCGCCGCCAGGCCGACCCGCTCCTCGAAGACGGTGCGGATGTCCTCCACCAGCTCCCGCATCCCCGCGGCGGTGTGCGCGTGCGTGCGCTCCGGCGGCGGGGTGAGGGAGGTCGCCACCCCACGGAGCAGTTCTGTGCGATCCGCGTAACGGCGGTAGATGGTGGTCTTGGCCACGCCGGTCTCCGCCACCACCGCATCGATCGTCACCGCGCCCAACCCCTCCCGCCGGATGATCGCCAGGACGCCGTCGGCGATCTTCTCGTCGGTGGCGGCGCGGCGGATCATTCTGCGGGCGGTGGTCATGGTGTCGAGATTAGCGACGCCCCGCCACATCAATGGCGAGCATCGCCGTGGCAAAGATGAGCACCCCGCTGAACCAGGCGTGCCAGGTGGCCAGGGTGTTGCCGTAGAGGCCGAGGAACGGGGAGAAGAAGGTGGCGATCGCCACCGCGACCATCACCTTCTCCACCCCGACCGCGGACCCCGTGACCACGGCCCACAGGCCGACGACGATGGTGAAGATGCCGAGCGGGATCTGCCACGCGGGATGCCCCTCGGGCATCCACACGGGGGCGAGCAGCATGATCACACCGAGCACGATGTTGAACACATCGGGGGTGCGCCAGGTGAACGTGGGCGGGGACTCTACGGTGCGCGTTGTCATGCTACCCAATAGTAGCGCTACTTTTCCGTATCGTCTAGCGGGGATGCATCACACTGAGGCGTAGCTCGGGACTCCTCCGCGCAATGCCATGGCATCCCGCACCCGCTGCTGGGCGAGATGGCGGGCCGCTTCATGGGTGTTGCGACCGCTGTGCGCCGACTCCGCGAGGACCTCGTGGGCGTTGGAGCGCAGCTTCTCCGAGACCATGGTGAAGATCTCATCGGTCGGCGGACGGAAGGGGGAGAAGCGATGCTCCATGGCGAAGGCGGCGCTCACCACTCCGCCGGCGTTGGCGATGAAGTCCGGGACCACCAGCACCCCGCGTTCATGGAGGATGTCCTGAGCGGCCGCGTCGGTCGGCAGGTTCGCACCCTCCACCACGAGAGAAGCGGTGATCCGCTGCGCGCTGTCGCCGTCGATGACGTCCTGCAGCGCGGCGGGGACGACGATCTCGGCGTCCACGAACAACTCCGTCCCGGGGTCGATGACGGTCCCGTCGGCGTGGAAGACCAGGTCATCGCCGTGTTCCTCGCGCAGTCTCAAAAGTTCGGGCACGTCGAGCCCGGCATCATCGTGCAACGCCCCGCGGGCCGTGGAGACCGCCACGACCGTGTACCCGAGATCGTGCAGCCGCGCGGCAACGGCGTGGCCCACGGCGCCGAAGCCCTGGACGGCCACCCGCGAACCGCTCAATCCCCGCAAGGTTGCCACCTCGTCGACGACCTCGGCGACACCGAACCCTGTGACGCCGAGCTTGTCGTAGGGAATGCCGTTGAGTTCATAAGGGGTGCCCACCGCGCAACCTCGGCCGAGTTCATCGTTGATGATCGCGGCATCCATCTCATTGAGGCCCATGTCGAGCCCGAAGACGTACTCCTCCGGCACCTCATTCCGCAGGCGGCGGACAAAGGAACGCAGTGCCGCCTCCTTGTGAGGTGACGCCGGATCAAACTGAATGCCGGCCTTGGCGCCGCCGTAGAAGAGGTCGACTGCGGCCCACTTCCATGTCATCACGCGTGCCAGACGGGCGATTTCGGGAACAGACACGCCCGGCTGCATGCGTGTTCCGCCCTTCCCGATCCCGCGCGCGGTGTTGTCGATGACCAGGACCCCCTTCATTCCGAGGCGGCTGTCGCTCACCGCCACGATCTTCTCGGGCCCCCACTCATCCATGAGGTCGAAAAGGTTCGTCGTCACAGGAACTTCACCCCCTGCGCCAGGGGCAGCTGGCCCGAGTAGTTGATGGTGTTGGTGGCACGGCGCATGTAGGTCTGCCAGGAGTCGGAGCCGGATTCGCGTCCGCCACCGGTCTCCTTCTCGCCTCCGAAGGCACCGCCGATCTCGGCCCCGGAAGTGCCGATGTTGACGTTGGCGATACCGCAGTCTGAACCCGCGCCCGACAGGAAGATCTCGGCTTCGGCCTGGTCGGTGGTGAAGATCGCGGAGGACAGGCCCTGCGGGACGTCGTTGTGGAGGGTGATGGCCTCGTCGAGATCCGAGTACGTCATGACGTAGAGGATCGGGGCGAACGTCTCCTCCCGCACGACCTCCGACTGGGTCGGCATACGGATGATGGTGGGTTCCATGTAGTAGGCGTCCGGCATCTCCGCGGCGAGAACTCGGTTCCCCCCGACCAGCACCTCGCCGCCCTGGGCGACGGCGGCCTCGATGGCATCCACCATGGCGCGGTACGAACCCTCGTTGATCAGCGGGCCGACGAGGACCGACTCATCGCGCGGGTCGCCGATGGTGAGGGTGCGATAGGCCGCGACGAGACGCTCCGTGAGCGTATCGACGACCGACTCGTGCACGATGAGGCGGCGCATCGTGGTGCAACGCTGCCCGGCCGTGCCGGCCGCGGCGAAGACGATTCCCCGCAGGGCGAGATCAAGATCCGCGCTCGGGGTGACGATGGCGGCGTTGTTTCCGCCCAGTTCCAGCAGGCAGCGCCCGAAACGCTGGGCCACCTGCGGGCCGATTTCCCGACCCATGCGGGTGGATCCGGTGGCCGAGACCAAGGCGACGCGGGGGTCCTCCACGAGGATGGCGCCGACGTCGCGGCCCGCCAACACGAGCTGGTGGATGTCCTCCGGCGCTCCGGACTCCGCCACGGCCCGCGCCAGCAGCTGATGCGCCCCGAGCGCGCTGAGGGCGCACATCTCCGAGGGCTTCCACACCACGGTGTCGCCGCAGACCAGCGCGAGTGCGGTGTTCCACGAGTACACCGCGACGGGGAAGTTGAACGCGGAGATGACGCCGACGACACCCAGCGGGTGCCAGGTCTCCATGAGTCGGTGCCCGGGGCGCTCGGAGGGCATGGTCTTGCCGTAGAGCATGCGGGACTGTCCGACGGCGAAGTCGCAGATGTCGATCATCTCCTGCACCTCGCCCTCCGCCTCGGACATGGACTTGCCTGCCTCCGCCTGGACGAGGATCGCGAGGTCCCGCTTGTGCTCGGTGAGCAGCTCTCCCCACCGCTTCACCACGCGGCCGCGCTCGGGGGCGGGCACGTCCCGCCACTCGAGGAATGCCTCGTGGGCGCGCGCCACCGCATCCTCGGCCTCCGCCAGCGTGGTGCGGGTGAGGGGGACCAGGGCCTCGCCGGTGAGCGGCGAGCGGGTGAGCAGTTCTCCGGACCCGTCCGGGGTGGGTACGCCGCAGGCCTCGAGGGCGGCGAGAACGCGGTCCTGCAGCTGGGTGATGGTGCTGACGGTCATGATGTGCTCCTTAATTAAGAGTTGATGGTGGCTTCGATGTGGACGGGATGGCCGAGGTCGATCTCGAGCTGATGCAGGGACGCCGCCTCCTGGCGCGCGTAGAGCTCATAGGGATCGGCGATGGGGTGCCCGATGATCTCGGAGAGTGTCTCCAGGCTGTAGTCGGTGCCCTGCTGAGCGTTGTCCCGCGTGCCTTCGTCGGTGAGGTTCGACTGGAAGATTCCGGCGGCGGATCGCGGCAGGAAGTCCTCGTAGACGATCGGGGTGGCCTTGACGACACCGTGGGCGATGAGGGAATCCAGGTCAGTGGGTGTCTCCCCCACCGCCGGCGCGCTCACGGAGTACGTGAAATAGGCCAGCCCGGCGCGCCGCAGCCCCTCCTCCGTGTCGGGCAGATTCTCCCGCCACACGAGTTCCGCGACGACGGTGCGCACTCCCCCGCCTTCTCCGGCGGCCAGCCGGCGGTCGGTCTCCGCCAGCATGTGGTCGTAGAGCTCCCGGCCCTGCGGGGTGAGAGCGATGCCGCGCTGCTCCACTTCCCCGAACCGCACGCGCAGCGAGCCTTCGCCGACGGTGCCGTCCTCGAAACGGAAGACACGCTTTTCCTCGAGAGCGCGGAAGGAGGTCTGCCGGAGGAGGATGTCCGGGCCTTCCCAGGCCGGCGGCCCCTGCACCTCGTCGATCATGGCGATGCCCCTCTCCTCCATCCGGTGATAGAGGTCATCGATATCGAGGACCCGGGGGGTCAGGTGGTTGATGTGGGTGCTGGGCACCCCGCCGATGTCGGCCGCCACGGCCGAGATCTCCTCCAGACGTCGGTACCAGGCATGGTCCACGGGTGTCTCGGTCAACTCGAAGGCGGCGGTGGCCATGTCGACGAGCCGGCGGGCGAAACGGTCCTCCAGGCCGCCGTCCCTTGACGCTCGATCGGCGAGGGCGAGGAGCGGCTCGTCGAAAAGCACCCGCGAGGAGATGAACTCCTGGAGTTCCTCCTGCAGATCGGCGGAGAAGAAGCGCGGGTCATCGGTGGTGAGCATCGAGGTGAACACGCGGAAGGGGTTACGCGCCAACTCTTCGGCGTCGACGGGGCGGAATGCGGTGGAGACGACCGGAACGGAAGACTTCGCAGCTTCCCGCAGGTCGTAGAAGCCGACCGGGAACATTCCGAAGGCGGCGAACACCCGCGCCGCCTGCGCCAGCTCCCGCGGGGAGCCGACCCGGATGGCCCCGTGCCGCTCGGCGGTGACTCGCTCAATGGAACCGAGCCGCTCCGCATCCGCGCCCTGCGCGGCCACGAAATCAGAGTTGACGGAGGTGGAGACCTCCACCAGGGTGTCGTAGGCGGGGACCTCGGTGCCGTACATGCGTGACAGTTCTGCGGCGAAGTCACGCCGCAGCTCCCATGTGGGTTGGAAAACCATGATGTGTGCCTTTCCTAGATGATGTTCACTTCACGGAGACAGGAGCCTGCCTCCGCAAAACGCTCGACGGAGAAGGGGCGGGGATCCATGAAGGACTCGCGGCCCTGGTAGATGTCGGCCAGCAGCTCCCCCGCAGCCGGGGCCTGGAGGAAGCCGTGGCCGGAAAAGCCGGTGAGGTAGTAGAAGCCGGGCAGGTCACAGGCCTCGCCGATGAGGGCGTTGTGGTCGGGCGTGTTCTCGTAGTAGCCCGCCCAGCCGGCCTGCAGATCGGGATTCTCCAGGGCGGGGGCGCATATCGACGCCGCCGCATTGAACTCCCGCAGCCACTCGTAGGAGTACTCCCGGCAGAATTCAGACTTCTCCAGATGGGAGATCCCGACGAGGAGGCCGTTGCGGAAATTATGGAAGTACATGGTGGTGGACAGGTCCAGGGTGAAGGGGACCGTCGGGTGAGGGGCGGACATCTGCCTGGTGAGGCCGATCATCCGGCGGACGGGCTCCACCGGAAGCTGCACCCCGACCATGTCGCCGATACCGGCACTCCAGGCACCTGCCGCGCAGATGACGGAGTTGGTGCGGATTCCACCCCGATTGGTGATGACCTCCGTGATGGTGTCCGCACTGCGCTGAATGTCGAGGACCTGAGTGCGTTCCAGGATGCACACTCCGAGATCGAGGCAGGCCCGGGTGTAGCCCTCCACCACCTTGGCGGGCGCCGCGTGGCCGTCATCGGGCGTGAAGGAGGCCCCGGTCAAGGAGGAGGCCTCGAGGAAGGGGTTGAGCTCCACGGCCTCCGCAGGGGTGAGGATGTGGGTGCGGATTCCCAACGCCGCCTGCGTCACGGCGGAGGAATGCAGCTGATCGAGCTCCTCGTCGGTGCGGGCCAGGAACAGGTAGCCGACGCGACTGAGTTCGATGTCGACGCCGAAGTCGCGGGAGAAGCGCCGATAGGCGTCCAGCGAGCGCTTCCCCAGGACAACATTCCCGGGATCCGAGAAATTCGCCCGGATCCCTCCCAGCGGCTTGGCGGAGGATCCGCTGCCGAGGGTGGCCTGCTCTACGACGACGATGTTCCTGACGCCGCGTGCGGCGAGGTGCCAGGCGACGCTCATGCCCATCACTCCACCGCCGATGATGACAACCTCAGCCGCCTCAGGTTGTGATGCCGAGTAGGTGAGGTCCAGTGGGACCATGATGTGAGCCACAGTCTTCCCTCCTTTCGCGAAGAAATTCTCTAACCGCTTAGCGGTTATCGATAACCATAAGTGACGCAGGGCACTTTTGCCAGAGATTCTCTGAAATCAACCCGACCCTCGCCCATCACAAAGCCCCCACCAGCAGTGCTGCTCGTGGGGGCTGCGCCCAGATTCCGGTGCTGCGCCTACTCGGCCGGCGGCACCGGCCGCGCATACTCGAGATGGCGGTCCATCACTTCGGCGGCACGTTGGACATCGCGGGAGATGATGGCGTCGGCGAGCGCCAGGTGCTCCTCGGCCGTCCGCTTCACCATGCCGGCTTCGCGCAGGTGCATGTAGAAGCCGTTGATTCGCGACTGATCCCGCAGCCGCTCGACCATGTCACTCCAGCGCCGGTTGCCCAGCAGGTCGACGATGTACATGTGGAACTGGTGATCCGCCTCCAGATACTCCGAGATCAACCCCTCCCCACCTTCGCCGAAGGCGACGATGGTCATGTCCGCCAGCCGCCGCAGTTCAGTGGCCACGGATTCAGAAAGTCGCAGGCCAGCCACCCTACGCACGGCCTCGACCTCGATGAGGCGACGCAGCTCGTAGACCTCCAGGCGGTCCTCGAGGGTCATCTCGACAACGCGGAACCCCCGGTTACGCACGAGTTCGAGCAGCCCCCTCTCGGCGAGGGTCATCATTGCCTCGCGGACGGGGCTATTGGAGATCTCCAGCGTCCGGGCGAGCGAATTGGCCGAGTACACCTCTCCCGGCTTCATCACCCCGTCCAGCAGCGCCCGCCGAATGAGGGCCTCCGCAGAATCCTTGAGGGTCCTCTTGGACAGACGCACAGTCTCCAGGTCGCCCATCGCGCGGCCTCCGTCAACCATCTCGCCCCTCCTCCCCTCACCTTGAGGTTTTCCCGGGAGTATAGCGGGTACGCCACCCGTTCCGGCAGTTACCCCTATGGCCGCGCCGCCAATTATCCAGAATTGTTTTCAACCAAACCCTGGCCTTAGCGGTTATATATAACCTATAGTGAGCCCCAGGTCACATTCCTTGGTGCTTTTCGGGCCACATCACTCGCTAACCTCGCCTTTGCCCTCGCCGCGTCCTCCACGGACGAATCAGAAGGAGCTCCCTTGAACCCCACGATCCTCGCACAGTCAGGTTCCATCGACGGAACCATCCAGAAAGTATTCGGCCCCGCCGTCGACCTCCTGGAGACCCTGGTCTTCTACTCCGTGCCCCTCGCCGGCGCCCAGATACCCCTGGTCGTTCTGTGGCTGTTCGCCGCGGGGGTGTTCCTCACCTTCTACCTCCGCGTCCGCCCCATCGGGGACGCCGTACAGACCGCCCGCGTCATCCGCGGCCAGCTCACTCGGCGCTCGGATCCGGGGGAGGTGACCTCATTCCAGGCGCTGGCCACCGAGCTCTCCGGCACCATCGGGCTCGGCAACATCGCCGGTGTCGCCGTCGCCATCTCCATCGGCGGTCCCGGAGCCGCGCTGTGGATCATCATCGCCGGCATTCTGGGCATGGCCGTCAAGCTCGCCGAGGCCACCCTCTCCCAGATGTACCGCCGCATCGACGCCAACGGCAAGGTCTCCGGCGGCCCCATGTACTACCTCAAGGACGGACTGGCCTCGATCGGACGCCCGAAGCTGGGCTCCTCCCTCGCCTTCGTCTACGCCTTCTGCTTCATGTTCGCCTCCCTGGGGGCAGGAAACATCTTCCAGTCGAACCAGCTGGCAGCCCACATCGTGGACTCCACGGGCGGCGACGCCAGCATCTTCGCCGGTCGCACGTGGATCATCGGCCTGGTGCTCGCGGTCGTCACCGGCCTGGTGATCATCGGCGGCATCAAGACCATCGCCAAGTGGACCAGCCGCATGGTCCCGGCGATGTCGAGCCTCTACGCGCTGTGCGTCATCATCATCCTCGCGGTCAACATCGAAGCCGTGCCCTCCGCCTTCGCCCTCATCGTCACCGGCGCCTTCAACCCGGAGGGTGTGTCGGGCGGCATCGTCGGCGTGGCCATCATCGGTATCCAGCGCGCGCTGTTCTCCAACGTCGCCGGCGTCGGCACCGCCGGGCTCGCGCACTCGGTGAGCAAGAACCGTCGTCCCACGGAGGAAGGACTCGTGGCGGCCTGGGAGCCGTTCATCGACTCGGTCATCGTGTGCACCATGACCGCGCTCGCCATCATCGTCACCGGCCAGTACCTCAACACCGAGGCCAATGGTGTCGTCCTCACCTCGAACGCCTTCTCCACGGTCCACGCACTGTTCCCGCTCCTGCTCTCGGTGTGCATCATCCTCTTCGCCTTCTCCACCATCCTCAGCTACTCCTACTATGGACAGAAGGCTGCGGGTTACCTGTTCAACGGCAGCCGCACCGCAGAGATGGGTTACAACGTGCTCTACCTGGTTATGGTGGTCGTCGGTGCGGCAGTGTCGCTGGAGACCGTCGTCCGCTTCTCCGACGCCATGTTCTTCCTCGTCGCCATCCCGAACCTGCTCGGCATCTATCTCCTCGCCGGGCCGCTGAAGCGGGAGGTGGAGGGCTATCGCCAGGCAGCACGCCAGGGCCTCATCCCGATCGTCGATAAGCATGAACGAGCGCCCCTGCTCGGCGAGCCCTCCGAGCAGCGCGTCCGCTGACCCCCGCCCCTGAGACCTGGAGGTAGACACGCATGACGCCCCCGTCGCGCACCACGTCCGTGCCCCGAAATCTGCGCACCGACATGCCCACCCGGGCGGCCTATTCCTCGGATGCCTCCATCTACCGGCGGGTGCCCGCCGCCGTGCAGGAACCCCGCACCGTCGACGACATCCGGGACGCGCTGGCTTTCGCGCGAGAACGCGGCTGGCCAGTGGTGGCCCGGGGCGGGGGTTCCTCTGTCGCGGGCAACGCCATCGGTGACGGGCTCATCATCGACACCTCCCGCCACTTCAATCGGATCATCAGCATCGATCCCGCGGCGCGCACGGCGGTCATCGAACCGGGCGTCGTCTGCGATCAGCTGCGCGCGGCCGCCGCCCTCCACGGGCTGACCTACGGCCCCGATCCCTCCACCCACTCCCGCTGCACCGTCGGCGGCATGGTGGCGAACAACGCCTGTGGCTCCCATTCCGTCGCCTACGGCACCGCCGCGGACAACCTCGTGGACGTCACGCTCATGCTTGCCGACGGCCGCGAGGTCCTCATCACCGAGCAGGGCTGCTCCGATCCGGACCTTCATCACGCACTCACCGCGCTGCAGGCGGAGAACGCCGAGCTCATCGCCGCCGAGCTCGGGCGTTTCCCCCGGCAGGTCTCGGGATACGGGCTGCACTATCTGGCGTCGAACATGGCCCAGGCCGTCGCCGGCAGCGAGGGCACCTTGGGCATCATCACGCGGCTCACCGTGCGGCTGGTGACCCAGCCCGCGCACACCGCGCTGGCGGTCCTCTCCTTTGACTCGGTGTTCGACGCCGCGCGCGCCGCCGTCCACGCCCGGCTCCCCGGGGTGGGCACCATCGAGGGCATGGGAGGCGATCTTCTCGACGCCCTCCGTACCCGCCACGGCCAGGAAAACGCTGGCCGGGAGCTCCCCGGGGGCACCGCCGCGGGCGGCTGGCTCTACTGCGAGACCGGGGGCGCCACCCCGGAGGAGGCGCGGGCGCTGGCCGCGGATGTCATCGCCCGCACCTCCCCCACCGACGCCGTCATCGTCGAGGATCCCGCCCGCGTCCGCGCGCTGTGGTCCATTCGGGAGGCCGCCGCCGGCCTGGTGACCCGGCTTCCCGACGGCAGCGAGGCCTGGCCCAACTGGGAGGACTCCGCCGTACCCCCCGAGCATCTGGCGGACTACCTCCGCGACCTCTACGCCCTCATGGCCCGCCACGGGCTCCGCGGCATTCCCTTCGGGCACTTCGGGGAAGGGTGCGTCCACGTGCGCATCAGTTTCGACTTCGCCACGCAGAAAGGCGTGGCCACCTTCCACCGCTTCATGGAGGAGGCCGCCACCCTCGTCAGCTCCTACGGCGGCTCCCTGTCCGGGGAACACGGCGACGGCCGCGCCCGCTCAGCGCTGCTCGGCCACATGTACTCCCCCGCCATGCGCGCCCTGTTCGAGCAGTTCAAGCTCATCTTCGACGCGGAGCGCCTCTTCAACCCGGGCGTCCTCGTGTGGGCCGACCCCGTCACCGAGGGACTGCGGATGGACGCGGGACAACGGTCCCTGGCGATCACCCCGGTCCACCGCTTCAGCGACGACGGCAGCCTCATCAACGCCGTCAACCGCTGCGTGGGCGTCTCCGCCTGCCGCTCCATGGACAACGCCATGTGCCCCACCTTCCAGCTCACCGGCGACGAGGTCCACTCGACCCGCGGACGGGCACGCATCCTCTCCGAGATGTTCCGCGGCGAAACAGTCTCCGTGTCCGACGCCGCCGACGCCCTCGACCTGTGCCTGTCGTGCAAGGCGTGCGCCTCCGAATGCCCCGTCAACGTCGACATGGCCACCCACAAGGCGGAGGTGCTGCACCACCGCTACCAGGGCAGACTCCGCCCCCGCTCCCACTACGTCATGGGGTGGCTGCCCCTGGCCGGCCATCTCCTGCACCGGATCCCGGGCCTGCCCCGGCTGCTCAACACCCTGCTCAACCTGCCGGGGATGTCCCGGCTCGTGGCGCGCATGGGAGGCCTCGACCCCGCCCGACCCCTCATCCGCTTCGCCCCTCAATCACTGCGGAAGTGGGATGCTGGCCGTGCCCGGGCCCGGGACGGCGACACCGTCGTCCTGTGGCCGGACTCCTTCAACGCCACCTTGGACACCAGCCCCGCCCGCGCCGCCGTGGAGGTCCTGGAGCGGCTCGGCTTCCAGATAATCATCCCCCGAGAGTTCGTCTGCTGCGGGTTGACCTGGCATTCCACCGGACAGCTGAACACCGCCCGGCGGGTGCTCGAACGCTCCGCCCGCGTGCTACGCCCATATCTGGACCAGGGACTCACGGTCGTCGGACTCGAGCCCTCCTGCACCGTCATGCTCTCCCACGAGGCAACGGAACTGAGCGCAGACCCCGATGTCGCGCGCCTGGCGGAACTCATCACGCCCTTCGCCGAGGTGGTCAGCCCGCGGCTCACCGAGATGAGCGCCACCCTCCCGCGCTCCCCCCTCCACGTTCTCACGCAGGTCCACTGCCATGAGCGTTCCCTCGGCCACCCCGGGATCGCCCGGGAGCTTCTCGACGCCCTCGGTATCACCGAAGAACAGATCTCCACCGGCTGCTGCGGCCTCGCCGGCAACTGGGGCTTCGAGGACGGACACGCCGACATGTCTTACCAACTCGGAGAGCGCGAACTGTTCCCCCGCGTGCGGGAGACCCAGGGAACGGTCGTCGCCGACGGATTCTCCTGCCGGACCCAGATTGAGCAGGGCACCGACACGAGGGCGAGGCACATCGCGGAAGTGCTCCGCGACATCCTCGCCGATCCTGCCTCTTAGGCCTGCACCGGCTCCTCGGTGACGACGATGCCGTCCGCATCCGCGTAGAGGATGTGCCCCGGAACGAAGTCCACGCCGCCGAAGCTCACGGTGATGTCCTTTTCACCGGCGGCATCCTTGGCGGACTTGCGCGGGTTGGTGCCCAGGGCCTTCGTGCCGAACTGCATCTCCCCGACCACCGCCGAGTCACGGATCGCACCGAGGATGACCACGCCGGCCCAGCCGTTGTCGACACCGGCCTGGGCGATCATGTCACCCATGAGAGCGGTGTGCACCGAGGAGTCACCGTCGACGACCAGCACGCCACCGTTGCCGGGGCTGTTGAGGGTCTGCTTCACCAGGCCGTTGTCCTGGAAGCACTTGATGGTGGTGATGGGGCCGCAGTACTCGGTGACGCCGCCGAAGTTCTGGAACTGGGTGTCGCAGGAGCGAACGACGTCCTCGCCGATGATGTCGACCAGGTCGGCGGTGGGGATGAAGGTGATGGTCATGGGGTTATGCCTTTCGTTGGGGGTGGGGTGGTGCGGCAGGGCCTGCCTCAGCCTCGTCGAATTCACACGGTCGAATGGAGTGCTCCGGGCAACTGCTGGGCACCGGTATCGACGGGGCGATTTCGACGGAGCGGAGCGCGGAAAGCACGAAGCGGCGTGCGCCGTGATTTCTCACGAGGCACGCCGCTTGCGTTTACACCTGGTTGAGCCGGTGGCTCAGGTCAGTTCCTAGTGGAACTGGCCCTCCTCGGTGGAGCCCTTGAGGGCGGTGGTGGAGGACTCCGGGTCAACGGTGGTGGCGATGGTGTCGAAGTAGCCGGCACCAACCTCACGCTGGTGCTTGACGGCGGTGAAGCCGCGCTCCTCGGCTGCTGCGAACTCGCGGTTCTGCAGGTCGACGAAGGCGGTCATGCCCTCGCGAGCGTAGCCGTAGGCCAGGTCGAACATGCCGTAGTTGAGGGCGTGGAAGCCGGCCAGGGTGATGAACTGGAAGGTGAAGCCCATCGCGCCCAGCTCCTTCTGGAACTTGGCGATCTCGTCGGCATCCAGGTGTGCGGACCAGTTGAAGGACGGGGAGCAGTTGTAGGACAGCAGCTGGTCCGGGAACTCCTCGTGAACGCCGTCGGCGAACTTCTTGGCGAGCTCGAGGTCCGGGGTGCCGGTCTCCATCCAGATGAGGTCAGCGTACGGAGCGTAGGACTTCGCACGGGAGATGCAGGGCTCGAGGCCGTTCTTGATCTTGTAGAAGCCCTCAGCGGTGCGCTCGCCGGTGATGAACGGCTTGTCGCGCTCGTCAACGTCGGAGGTGATGAGGGTTGCGGCCTCAGCGTCGGTACGGGCGATGACGACGGTCGGGGTGTTGGCGACGTCGGCAGCCAGGCGAGCGGAGGTCAGGGTGCGGATGTGCTGCTGGGTCGGGATGAGGACCTTGCCGCCGAGGTGGCCACACTTCTTCTCGGAAGCGAGCTGATCCTCCCAGTGGGTGCCAGCGGCGCCAGCGGCGATCATGGCCTTCTGGAGCTCGTAGACGTTGAGGGCGCCACCGAAGCCGGCCTCGCCGTCAGCGACGATCGGGAGCAGCCAATCCTCGACGGTGTCGTCGCCCTCGACGCGGGCGATCTCGTCGGCGCGCAGCAGAGCGTTGTTGATGCGGCGGACGACGTTCGGCACGGAGTTGGCCGGGTACAGGGACTGGTCCGGGTAGGTGTGGCCGGAGAGGTTGGCGTCACCGGCGACCTGCCAGCCGGAGAGGTAGACAGCCTGCAGGCCGGCGCGGGCCTGCTGGACAGCCATGTTGCCGGTGAGGGCACCGAGGGAGTTGATGTAGGAGCCGTCGCGCTTGGAGACCTTGTCCCAAAGGATCTCAGCACCGCGACGTGCGAGGGTGTGCTCCTCGATGACGTGGCCCTGGAGCTGCTCCACCTGCTCTGCGGTGTAGTCGCGGGTGATACCTTCCCAGCGGGGGTTCTCGTCCCAATCCTTCTGGATCTCAGCTGCAGTACGTGCCTGGCCGGTAGTGGTCATAGAGAGGACTCACTTTCCTGTCTTAAATCGCCGGACTTCCTGATCGGATCTCCGGCGGGGGGATGGAGGAGGATCCACCTTCGGGCGTTAAACACCGTAATCGGTGGCGTGACTCACAGAGTGCCTGGAAAAGTGCCTGCCGTCAATGGGTCGGGGGGGCCAAATTGTGTGCGGGGGTAGCGGGGGTTTTAGCTAATTTTGCAAATGCCACAAGTAAAGCCGCGTTGATGCCCGATTTACCCCCAACGCTGTGGCCTGCACAAACGAAAGGAAAACAAAAGCGCAGGTACCGGGTACCGCGTCCCGAAACTCCCCCGAATACCGCAATGAGACGCCTGCCACCGCAGGGGTAGCGCGCGGCGAAATCCGCGAAACCATTTACCCCGTGACTGGAATCACCTAGGTTAGAGGCATCGCCCAGCCGCGACTGATTCCGCATTCCCTCACCATCCAAGGAGCATTCAGATGACCCAGACTGAGCCGAAGGACTACACCGAGCGCATTGACGTTGCCGGCCTCCAGGTCGCCAAGGTCCTGCACGACTTCCTCGCCAATGACGTCCTTCCGGTCGTGGGTGTCGACGCCGACGAGTTCTGGACCGGTTTCGCACAGATCGTCAAGGATTTCACCCCGCGGAACAAGGAGCTCCTGGCCCGTCGTGACGAGCTGCAGGCGCAGCTCGACGAGCACTTCAAGGCGAACCCGGGCCAGCCCGATCCGGCCGAGCACGAGGCTTTCCTCCGCGAGATCGGCTACCTGGTCGACGCTCCGGAGGAGGGCGAGATCCGCACCCGCGGCATCGACGATGAGATCGCCGTCACCGCCGGCCCGCAGCTGGTCGTCCCGATCCTCAACGCCCGCTTCGCCCTCAACGCCGCGAACGCCCGCTGGGGTTCCCTCTACGACGCGCTCTACGGCACCAACGCCATCTCCGAGGAGGACGGCGCCGAGAAGGGCCGCGGCTACAACCCGGTCCGCGGCAAGAAGGTCATCGAGTGGGGCCGTGATTTCCTGGACAAGGCCGTCCCGCTGGAGGGCGCCTCCCACGCCGACGTCGACCGTTACTCGGTCATCGACGGCTACCTCGCCGCCCACGTCGGTGACGAGGAGTTCCGCCTGCAGGACAAGACCGCCTACCGCGGTTTCTCCGGCACCCTCGAGGATCCGGCCTCCATCCTGCTGCGCAACAACGGTCTGCACATCGAGATCCAGATCGACCCCTCCAACCAGGTGGGCAAGGACGACAAGGCCGGCGTCAAGGACATCGTCCTCGAGGCCGCCGTCTCCACCATCATGGACTTCGAGGATTCCGTCGCCGCTGTCGACGCCGAGGACAAGGTCGTCGGCTACCGCAACTGGTACGGCCTCAACACCGGTGAGCTGAGCGAGCAGGTGTTCAAGGGCGAGAAGTCCTTCACCCGTACCCTCAACCAGGACCGGGAGTTCATCGGCCGCAACGGCACCGACATCCGCCTGCACGGCCGTTCCCTGCTCTTCGTCCGCAACGTCGGTCACCTGATGCAGAACCCGGCGATCCTGATCGACGGCGAGGAGATCTTCGAGGGCATCATGGATGCCGTCATCACCGTCGTCTGCGCCATCCCGGGCCTCAACGTCCGTAACCCGCTGCGCAACTCCCGCACCGGTTCGATCTACATCGTCAAGCCGAAGCAGCACGGTCCGGAGGAGGTCGCCTTCACCAACGAGCTCTTCGGTCGCGTCGAGGACCTGCTCGGCCTGCCGCGCTACACCCTCAAGGTCGGCGTCATGGACGAGGAGCGTCGCACCTCCGTCAACCTGGACGCCTGCATCATGGCTGTCGCCGACCGCCTGGCCTTCATCAACACCGGCTTCCTCGACCGCACCGGCGATGAGATCCACACCTCCATGCAGGCCGGCCCGATGGTCCGCAAGGCCGCCATGCAGAAGGAGACCTGGAAGCAGTCCTACGAGGACTCCAACGTCGACGCCGGTCTGGCCCGCGGCCTGTCCGGCAAGTCCCAGATCGGTAAGGGCATGTGGGCCATGACCGAGCTCATGGGCGAGATGCTCGAGGCCAAGATCGGCCAGCCGCGCGAGGGTGCGAACACCGCCTGGGTTCCCTCCCCGACCGGTGCCGTTCTCCACGCCACCCACTACCACGAGGTGGATGTCTTCCAGGTCCAGGAGGAGCTCAAGGCCGCCGGCCGTCGCGACACCTTCCACGGCCTGCTCACCGTCCCGGTCTCCCCGTCGACCGACTGGACCCCGGAGGAGATCCAGGAGGAGCTGGACAACAACTGCCAGTCCATCCTGGGCTACGTCGTCCGCTGGGTCGAGCAGGGCGTCGGCTGCTCCAAGGTTCCGGACATCCACGACACCGACCTCATGGAGGACCGCGCCACCCTGCGTATCTCCTCCCAGCTGCTGTGCAACTGGCTGGTCCACGGTGTCGTCACCGAGGAGCAGGTCATGGACTCCCTCCAGCGTATGGCCGAGGTCGTCGACCGTCAGAACGAGGGCGACGCGTCCTACCTCCCGATGGCGATCGACTTCGAGCAGTCCATCGGTTTCCAGTCGGCGAAGGACCTGATCTTCAAGGGCACCGAGTCCCCGTCCGGCTACACCGAGCCGATCCTGCACGCCAAGCGTCGTGAGTTCAAGAAGAGCCAGGGCATCGTGTAAGCCCCGGCACCCTGAGAGAGCCCCGGTCACCGTTCGCGGTGGCCGGGGCCCTCCGTCTATCCTGGTGGCCATGCATCTTCCCGCCCCCACGTCCCTGGATGACCTGCGCGCCGACGGTGCCCTCCTCCAGGCCGACGTCGACGCCACGTGGGTGGGCGTCATGGGTCGGGTCGAGGGCCTCGAGTACACGGAGGACACCGCGCGGGTGCACACGCGCGGGGGTCACCGTGATCTCGCCACCACCGAGGTGGCCCGCATTATCGACGCCCAGTGGGTCTGGTCGCAGGAGTACGAGCCGGACATCCCGGAGCTGCACTCCCCCCAGCCGCCGAGCGATGAGCTGCTGCGCGCCGCCCGCACACTCCACGGCAACGTACCGGTCTTCCTCGCTCCCTTCCCCGACGGGCAGCGAGTCGTGGCGGTGGATTTCCGCCCCTCCCCAGGTCCCGTGCGCAGCGCGCTGACGTTGGGGCTGGCGCAACTGCCCGCGGATCTCGACGCCCGCCGGGCCCTGCTGTCCTTCGCCGCTGCCCGCGGCCTCGGGGTCAAGGAGACCCCGGAGACCGTGGAGTTCTCGGACGGAACCACCGTCACGCTTCACGACGCCCGCCCCGCCGCGGTGTCCGGCGGCCTGCGGATGGCCGACGTCCTGGCCGACGCCCTCTATTTTTCCGCCGAGCACCAGCTGCTCTTTGAGGGACGATTCCCGGACGGGCGGGTCTCCCTCGACATCGCCACGGGGCGCGCGACGGTGGACGGGCTCATCAACGCGGGCGCCGTCATCGTCGCCACCGTCACCGGGGACACGTGGACGTGGGGCTGGGCGGATCCGCACCTGCCGCCCTCCCCCGCCGCCAACCTGCGGCGCTTCGGGCTCGACCACGGCATCCTCGATCTGGTTCGCCCCCGGATCCCCGCCCGCGCAGAGCTGGTCGATCTGTGCAAGCCGGTCCTCGACATGTGGACCCACGCGCGCGTCCGCCTCAACGCCGAGACAGAGGCCATCGTGCTGCTCTCCGCACCGGAGCTCTCTCTTCCGGGGCCGCAGGCCCCGACGACCCAGCAGGCGGTGACGGTGACGCTGGGGACGGTGGTACCGGCGGGCGTCGATAAGCAACGGGCCCGGGCGGCCTACGCGCAGCGCCGCGGGATCAGCCTGCCACCAGCAGCACGGTAGGCGCTGGCTCACCTCAGGACGGCCCGGTACTCCTCCGGATCGTGGGGTGCGGTCCACTGTGCATCCTGGGTCTTGTCCACGAGGACCGCGCGGATGCCCTCGACGAAGTCGGGCTGGCGGCGGACGAGCTCTCCGAGGCGCTCCTCGTTATCCAGGCCCGCGCGCAGGGTGGGAGCGTCGCGGTTGGCCACGTAGAGCTCCGCGGCGGCGATTCTCGCGGAGGGCGAGCCGTTCTTCATGAGCTCCCGCACGGTGCCGACGAACTCGCGGTCGGGGTGGGCGTCGAGCGCGGCATCGATGTCGGCCCAGGACCCGGCGCCGAAGGTGGCCTCGATGTCCGGACGCCACTCCGCGATCTGCGAGGGTGCGTCGGTGCTGATCGCGTGCTCGCCGAGGGCGGCGTCGATTCCGAGCCCGATGACGTCCGCGGCGAAGTCCGCGGCGTCGTCGACGAAGTGGGTGGCCAGTCCGAGGTGGAGCATGTCGGCGGCCGTCATGCGGTAACCGGTGAGACCGATGAACGCCCCGATTGCCAGCGACGAGTGCGGCCAGCGCTGTGAGGACCAGGAGATGCCGACGTCGGTGATGTAGCCGATCGCCATCTCCGGCATCGACGCCCACGCCTTCTCGGTGGTCACGCGGTGGCTACCGTGCGAGGACACGCCCAGGCCGCCGCCCATGACGATGCCGTCCCACACCGCGATGTACGGCTTGGGGTAGGTGCCGATGAGGTTGTCCATCGCGTACTCGTCGGAGAGGAACTGGTCGACCTCCGTGTGATCGCCGGCCAGGATCCCCTCGCGCGCCGAACGGACATCGCCTCCGGCACAGAAGGCCTTCGGCGAGGTCGAGACGATGAGTACCTGGTGGATCTCGGGGTCCTCGCGCCACTGCTCGAGGGCGTCGGTGATGATGCGGATCATCTCGTGGTTGAGGCTGTTGAGCGCCTGCGGGCGATTCAGTTCGAGGACGCCGGTATGGTGGCGGACGCTGACAATCACAGGTTGTTCATTCATGTTCGACAGCCTACCGACGCGAAAGGTCACAGTAATGGAGTTCCGGATCATCGCCCTCGACATGGACGGCACGCTTCTCGACGCCGCCGGCCAGATCCCCGACTCCTTCTGGCCGGTCCTCGCGGAATTGCGCGCCCGCGGCGTCGCTGTCGCTCCCGCCTCCGGCCGCCAGCTGGCCACCCTGCAGGCCATCTTCCCCGGGGACACCTTCATCGCCGAGAACGGCACCTGCGTGTTCCATGAGGGGGAGATTGTGTCGACCACATTCCTCGACGCCGCGACCGTCCGCGCCGTCATCGACGTCGCGGGGGACGCTGACATGGACCTGGTGGTGTGCACCCCCACGGTCGCTTATCACCGCCCGGGTATTTCCCCGGAGACGGAGAAGGAGCTGGAGAAGTACTACCACTCCCGCCAGGCGACGGAGGATCTGCACGCGGTCACGGACGTCATCAAGCTGGCCGTATTCACCACGGACAACGCCGAGCAGACCGTCTACCCCGTGCTTCTCGACGCCGCCCCCGGCGCCAGCGTCGTCGTCTCCGGCGCCCACTGGGTCGACATCATGCACGCAGAGGCGGGTAAGGGCCGGGCGCTGCGGGAGCTGGCGGAGGCGATGGGCGTCGAGAAGCGGGAGACGGCCGCCTTCGGCGACTACCTCAACGACCTGGAGCTGCTGGAGGAGGCCGGCACGGCGTGGGCGATGGAGAACGCCCACCCGGACATCAAGGCGATCGCCGATCACATCGCGCCGCCGAACACGGAGGAGGGTGTGGTCACCGTCCTCCGTGGGCTGCTCGACTGACTACTTGTTCTTCTTGCGCTTGGGTTCCGTCAGCTTCGAGGCCACGTCGGGGACGTAGCGGAACTCCGCACGGGGCGGACGCTCGTAGCCGTTGTCGGACTCAGGGCGCTCCGGAATCTGCGGCAGCGGACGCTCGATCTTCTCGTAAGGGATCGTCGACAGCAGATGGTTGATCACGTTGATGCGAGAGCGCTTCTTGTCCTCGCTCTCCACCGTGTACCAGGGGGCGGAGGGGATGTCCGTGTGGATGAACATCTCGTCCTTCGCCCGCGAGTAGTCCTCCCAGCGGGTGATCGACTGCAGATCCATCGGCGAGAGCTTCCACCGGCGGAGCGGATCCTTGAGGCGGGACTGGAAACGCGCCAGCTGCTCCTCGTCCGAAACCGAGAACCAGTACTTGCGCAGCATGATGCCGTCCTCGACGAGCAGGCGCTCGAAGATGGGGGCCTGGTGCAGGAAGCGGCGGTACTCCTGCGAAGTGCAGAAGCCCATGACCCGCTCCACGCCAGCGCGGTTGTACCAGGAGCGGTCGAAGATGACGATCTCCCCGGCGGTCGGGAGCTTCTCGACGTAGCGCTGGAAGTACCACTGGCCCTGCTCGCGGGAGCTCGGGGCCGGCAGCGCCTCGATGCGCGCGGTCCGGGGGTTGAGGTACTGGGTGATGCGCTTGATGGCGGAACCCTTGCCGGCGGCGTCACGGCCCTCCATGATGATGACCACGCGCGCGCCGGTCTCGACGACCCACTGCTGCATGTCCACCAGTTCCGCCTGGAGGCGCTTGAGTTCCTTCTCGTAGGCCTTGTTGTCCAGCTTCTTCGGCTTGACGACCTTCTCAGCCTTCTCGGTGGTGTCCTTGTTGCCCATGGCTCTCAGCGTACCGTCAGCTCACCTGGAACTCGGCCATACGGTCCCAGTCCGTCTTACCTTTGATGACGGTGTTGATGATCTGCGGAGTCTCACTGAGGATCGTCGGGAAAAGCTCGGTGGCCTTCCGGAAGTGCTCGGAGTTGACGTGCGCCTCGGCGGCGTCGTCGTGGAAGGCCTCGATGAGAATGAACTCACCCGGGTCATCTGAATTCCGCGCCCAGTCAAAGAAGATGCAACCCTCTTCGGCGCGGGTGGCGGTGGTGAACTCGTCGACCAGCTCGCGGAAGGTGTCGACATACTCGGGCAGGGGGCGGAATCGCACGTTGATGAGAATCATGGGTCCCACAGTACCGACGAGTAGACTGTGATCCACTACACAAGGAGGTCGCGGTGGGAGTTGCGGAGCCCTTCGAGTTCGACGTCACGCGGTGGTTCAACTCCGAACCGCTGACCGCAGAAGCCTTGCGCGGGCGGGTGGTCCTGGTCGAGTTCTTCCAGATGCTCTGCCCCGGGTGCGTCAACCACTCCCTCCCCCAGGCGAAGCGCGTGCACCGGATGGTGAAGAGTGACCAGCTCGTGGTGCTGGGCATCCACTCCGTGTTCGAGCACCACGCGGTGACTGGACCGGAGGCACTCGAGGTGTTTCTTCACGAATTCGGGATCACCTTCCCCGTCGCCGTGGACCGCCCCGGCACCGTGCTTCCCGTGACGATGAAACGCTGGCGCCTCGAGGGCACCCCCACAACCATGCTCGTCGACCGGCGGGGCCACGTCCGTCAGACGTGGCTCGGCCAGCTCGACGATCTGGTGCTCGGAGTGTGGCTGGGGACCCTCCTGGCCGAGTCGGCGGACTAGCCTTCCAGCTGCTCGCCGACCTCGAGCCACTCCATCTCCAGCGCCTCGTGCTCCTCGCGGGCTTCACTGAGCGCAGCGTTGGCGTCGGCGATCTTGCCGTAGTCCGGGTCCGCAGCTGCGGACAATTCGCTCATCTCCTGCTCGAAGGTGGCGATCCGCTCATCGAGCTTGCCCATCTTCCGCTCCAGCGCGTTGAGCTGCTTTTTCAGCTCGCGTTGCTCCTGAGAGCTCAGGCCGGACGGCTTCTCGACGCCCCCCTGATCCCCCTCCCCCAGATCCAGCGGCCCGGCCCCGGCGGCTGCGGCCTGCTGCGCACGGACTTCCAGGTACTGCTCAATTCCGCGGGGCAGATTGGTGAGGTGACCGTCACCGAACAACGCCCAGGTGGAGTCGGCGATGCGCTCGATGAGATAGCGGTCGTGTGAGATGACGACGAGGGTGCCCGGCCAGGAGTCAAGCAGCGACTCCAGCTCCTGGAGGGTGTCGATGTCGAGGTCGTTGGTGGGCTCGTCGAGCAGCAGCACGTTCGGTTCAGCCATGAGGACGCGGGTGAGCTGCAGCCGACGCCGCTCGCCGCCGGAGAGATCGCCGACAGGGGTGCGCTGGCGCTTCGGCGAAAAGCCGAGGCGCTCGGCGAGCTGGGAGGCAGACAGTTCGCGCTTGCCCAGGTGAACATAGGTGGCGACGTCCTCGACGGCGTCGAGAAGCGTGCGCTTCGGATCGAGATCATCGAGTTCCTGCCGCAGCCAGCCCAGGCGGACCGTCTGCCCCTCGATGCGACGTCCGGCGGCGAGCGGATACTCGCCGGCGAGAGTGCGCAGGAGGGTGGTCTTGCCGGATCCGTTGACACCGACCAGGCCGATTCGCTCGCCCGGCGCGAGGCGCCACGTGAGGTGGTCGACAAGCATGCGGCCGTCCGGGGTCTCGACGCGAGCATCCTCCAGCTCAATGACCACCTTGCCCTGGCGCTGCCGGGAGAAGGCCGTGAGCTCCACGGAGTCGCGTGGGGCGGGCACGTCCGCGATGAGCGCCTCGGCGGCCTCGACGCGGTAACGGGGCTTCGAGGTACGCGCGGGGGCGCCGCGACGCAGCCACGCTAGCTCCTTCCGCGCCAGGTTCTGACGACGCTGCTCGATGGCGTCAGCCTGGCGGGCGCGCTCCGCGCGGGCGAAGATCCAGTCGTTGTAGCCACCTTCGTAGGTGTCGACCCGACCGTCGTGCACCTCCCAGGTGGAGGAGGCCACCTGGTCGAGGAACCAGCGGTCGTGGGTGACCACGACGACAGCGATCTTGCGGGCGAGCAGGTGCTCCGCCAGCCATTGGACGCCTTCGACATCGAGGTGGTTGGTCGGCTCGTCGAGAACGACGAGGTCGAGGTCGCGGACCAGGGCTGCGGCGAGGTTGACGCGACGGCGCTCTCCGCCGGAGAGGCTGCCGACCTGGGTGTCCAGACCCAGTTCCGCCACACCGATACCTCCGAGAACCTCGCGGACCAGCGCGTTCGAGGCCCACTCGTAGGTCTGCAGGCCGAGCGGCTTGACGACGACATCCGCGATGGTGTCCTGCGGATCCAGTTCTGCACGCTGGGTAACTACAGCCATGCGAAGTTCAGAGTTGTGGGAGACGCGGCCGGAGTCCGGGGGCTCGATGCCGGTGAGCACCTCCAGAAGGGTGGTCTTTCCGCCGCCATTAAGGCCGACGACGCCGATGCGGTCGCCGCTCTGCACACCGAGGCTCACGCCGTCGAGGAGAGTTTTGAGCCCCCAGGTCTTGGAGACGTTCTCGAGATTAATCAGATTCGTCATGTCAACAGGCCAGTGTAGGCGCTGGACCGGAACCGGAGGCAATCTCCCCACCCATCAGTTGCACATGATTTTCATTTGCATTACCGTTTCGCGCATGCCTCAAAGACTGCGCCCCGCCGCGCTTGCCGTCCCCGTTATCTTGACCACCCTCCTCCTCGCCGCCTGCGGTGACACCGAGACCGCACCGTCCGCGACGTCCGAAGCTTCCGCGCCGTCGAGTAGCGCGCACGTGGGGGCCTCGGCGAGCGAGCTCGCCGAGGTCGCCCACATCACCCCCCGCGTGGTCATCTCACACGACGGTGGACTCAGCGTCCTCGACACCGCGACCGGCGAGATCATCTCGGAGACCGAACGCTCCGGCTTCCTGCGGCTGAACAACTCCGGCGACGGCCGCCACGTCATGGTCACCGACGGCAACAAGTTTGTCGCCTTCGACGCTGCCCTGAAGTCCCGCCCTCACGGTGATCACGCCCACCATTACGCCGGGGACCCCGAGCTGCGCGACCTCGCCTACGAATCCGCGGACGCGGGGCACGTCACCGTGCACGATGGCCTCACCGCCCTCTTCTCCGACGGCGACGGCACCGCACTTATCGTGCCCACGGACGAGATCGCCGAGGGCTACCGCCCGGCGGACGGCGTCCTCGTGGACAGCGGCGCCCCGCACCACGGCGTGGCCGTGCCCTTCCAGGACGGCTCCGTACTCATCACCGTCGGCACGGAGGACGAGCGCACCACGATCCAGTACCGCAACGCCTCCGGAGACGTCCTGGCCGAGACCACCGACTGCCCGGGCGTCCATGGGGAGGCCACGGCGGCCGGTGGCGCTGCCGCCTTCGGCTGCACCAACGGACCGGTGGTGTTCGACGGCAGCGCGTTCCACAAGATCTCCCCACCCCCGGGTGTCGACTACCAGCGCTCCGGCAATCTCGCCGGACACCCGGACTCCCCGATCATCCTCGGAGACCACAAAGTGGACAAGGACGCCAAGAAGGAGCGCCCGACACAGATCAGCCTCATCGACACCCGCAGCAACTCGATGCGGCAGGTGGAACTCGACAGCTCCTACTGGTTCCGCTCTCTCGGTCGCGGCCCGGCCGGCGAAGCTCTGGTGCTGACCTACGACGGACACCTCAAGGTCATTGACCCTGAGTCCGGAGAGATCACCGCCGACATCCCGGCCATCTCGGCTTGGGAAGAGAAGGAGGAGTGGCAGGAGCCGGGCCCGATCCTCAAGGTGTCGGGCAACATCGCCTACCTCACCGATGCCGAGAACAAGGAGCTCGTCCTCGTGGACCTGGATACCGGCGAAGTGACCGAGCGTTTCACCCTGGACGTGACCCCAGTTGAGATCGCCGTGGTCGATGGTGTGGCAGCCGCCGATGCAGATCAGCACACCGACGGGCACGATCACGGGGCCCATAGTCACTAGATCACGCAGACGGGCGAGTCCGCAGCTGCGAACTCCCTACCCCTGGACCTGCAACAATGCCCTCCGAGACGATATGTCCGGGGGGCATGTTAGCCTGCAGGAGATCGAACGCAATTTCGACATTCAGGGGGAACATTGCTCGCCATCATCACCGACCGGACCGACACCGACCTCACCACCGACATCTCCGACTCTCACACCCAGCTCACCTGCCATAAAGCCCGCTTCATCCTCTCCACCGCCGAGTTCGAGCGCCGTGAACTCGCCCGTCGACACGGCGCTCCCACCACCGCCACCTGGCTGAAGCGCACTTTCGGCCTGTCCCGCGCCACCGCCTACGAGTATCTGGGCGTGGGGCGTAAGCTGCAGCACTTCCCACAGTTGGCGCAAGCATTTCTCGATGCAGAATTCTCCTACTCCGTCGTCCGCCTGTTGCTGCGGCACATGACAGATGAGAACGTCGAGGAGCTCATCGACCTCGCCCGGAAACATCCCCTCACGGAATTGCTCGAACTGTTCGCGGGGCAGGACCAGCCGAACTCGAAGCCGACGTCCAACAAGATCAGCATGGTCGTCGACCCGGAGTCCGGGGACATGCGGTTCTGGGGCCGCCTCGACCCAGAACGGGGCGCAGAGTTCATCGCGGCCTTGAAGGACTCTCCTTTGTCAGAGTTCATTACCTTCGACGCAGCCGAAGAGGATGTGCCGGACGATCGGGCAGAGGCGGAAGAGCTCAACGAGGAAGCCGACTTTGAGCTCGCTCGTGAAGAACCGATGCCGGGGAGTCGCTCCCGATTCAAGATTGGAATGCCCGAGACCATCTCCACCAGTTTCATGGAATTGATCAATACCGTACGAGGCCGCCCGACCAAACGGGCGCGCGTCACGGAGACGAGCTCCAGGTCTTTGTCACCCGAGGCACCAGTCACCTCGGTGGCCCGTCAGGAAGGGGCCTCCGGCACCTGATCAACGCGCTGGCCTCGTCCGAGATCATGACCCGATGTACCTCCGCTTTCGGCTAGCCGGTGGAGCGACCTACACCCCGGCCTGAGTGGGCCAGGCCAGGGTCACTCATCCAGAGGCGGGAAAAGTTGCGGAGTCCGCGGCTGCGGACTCCAGGGCAGCTCAACTGATGAGATGCGCGCCCTTGGCGGGCCCGTGGGCGACGGTTCCTGAGTAAGCGCCGTCTGCCAAAAGATCATCGAGCACGTCTCGCGCATGCAGTTCCGACCCACACAGGAAGGCGACCGTCGGCCCGGACCCGGAGACCATCGCCATGAGGGCGCCTGCCTCGAGACCAGCGCGGCGCATGCGCTCGACATCGGGGCGCAGCTGCCGGGCCGGTGCCTCGAGGTCATTGTGGAGGTGGCGCGCCACCTCTCGCGGGTTCCCCGTGAGCAGTGCCTTCGACAATCCTTCAGTGTCCATGCGGGGCTCGGGCACCCTCCCCTGCTCCCGCAGGCTGTCAAGCTCCCGGAAGACCACCGGTGTCGACAGGCCTTCCTTGAAGAAGACAAGCGCCCAATAGTAGGTCCCGCGCGAGAGCAACGGGGTCAATTGTTCTCCTCTTCCGGTACCCAGCATGGTTCCGCCTTGCAGGGTGAAGGGGACATCGGAACCAAGGTCTGCAGCCAGGTCCAGGAGAACGGCCGCCCGCAGTTTGGGAAAACGCTCAGAGAGGAAGGCATGGGCGGCTACCAGTGCGGCAGCGGCATCTGCGGATCCGCCGGCCATGCCTCCGGCGGTAGGAATTCCCTTGTGGATGCTCAGGTGCACCCGATTGGAATCTTCGAGGTTGTGGTGCCTGCGGTAGTACTCGACAAGCGCATCCACGGCCCGCCAGGCCAAGTTCGAATCGTCGCGCGGAACGGCGGCAGCGTCTAGGCCGGAGACCGACAGACCTGAAACGATGGTGCCCTGCATGACCCAGTCGGTGTCGGGGGCGATCTCCAGGGTGACGGTGTCGGAGAGATCAAGTGACTGGAAGACCGTCACCAGATCGTGGTAGCCGTCGGGCCGTAACTCCCCCACTCCCAGGTGCAGGTTAACTTTCGCGTGTGCACGGGCAGCGATGGTGCGCATGCCGCTGGTCATGCGCCGACCCCGGCGAGACGAACATAGTCGGTGACGTCGAGTTTCTCTCCGCGCAGCTGCGGATCGATGCCCGCGGTGCGGAGTGCCTCCTCGGCGGCGGCGCCGGAACCGTAGTGCCCGGACAGGGCGGCGCGGAGGGTCTTGCGGCGCTGTGCGAAAGCGGCGTCGATGACCGGCCACACCCGGGCGCGGGATTCTGCGGTGATGGGCCAGGGTTCGGTACCGGGAGCGAATCGGTCGATGCGAACCAGGCCGGACTCGATGTTGGGCGCCGGCCAGAACACGTGCTTGCCGATGGACCCGGCACGTCGGACGTCGCCGTAGAATGCGGCCTTCACGCTGGGCACGCCGTAGATCTTGGAACCGGGTCGGGCGGCCAGGCGATCGGCAACCTCTGCCTGCACCATGACCAGTACCCGGCGGATCGACGGGAAGGTCGCCAGCAGGTGAAGCAGGACCGGGACAGAGACGTTGTAGGGCAAGTTGGCCACGAGCGCGGTCGGTTCACCGAGGTCAGAGGGTTCAACCTTGAGCGCATCCTTCTGCACGACGTTCAGGCGATCGGCGTAAGCGCCTGCGCGCCAGGCAACGGTGGCGGGGAGTTCGGCGGCCAGGCGGCAATCGATCTCCACGGCGGTCACCTTCTCAACCGTGTCCAGCAGCCCGAGGGTGAGCGAGCCCAAGCCCGGTCCCACCTCCACCACATGATCTGCGGGGTCGAGCTCAGCGGCCGCGATGATCATCCGCACGGTGTTGGGGTCGTGGAGGAAGTTCTGGCCGAGCTTCTTCGTCGGGGTGACGTCGAGTTTCTCCGCCAGGGCGCGGATCTCCACGGGTCCAAGGAGCTCGGCGGGCTGATCACTGGAGGTCATGCAACCAATCTAGACCACCTGGGGTGACTCACCGATTCGCACGACTCCGAGAGTCTGCGTGGTGGTGAAGGCGTCAATTGCCCACTCGCCGTTGAAGCGGCCGAGACCAGAGTTGCGGGTCCCTCCGAAGGCGACGTGTGCCTCGTCCTGGATGGGGCCTTCGTTGACGAAAGCCATGCCGGATTCCATACGGCGGGCGAAGCGCAGCCCCCGGTCAAGGTCGCGGGTGAACACGGAGGCGCTGAGCCCGAAGGTGCCGCGGTTAGCCAGTTCGAGAGCGAGATCTTCGTCCCGCGCACTGAGGACTCCGACGAGCGGTCCGAAAATCTCCTCACGGGCGATCTCCATGTCCGGGGTGACGTCGCTGAAGATGTGCGGCGGGATGACGCGGCCGTGGATCTCACCCTCGAGCTCGACGGTGGCACCCTCCTCCCGGGCCCGGACAATCTTCGCACGGAGGGACTCCACCTGGGAGTCGTTGATGATGGGGCCGACCAGGGTGCGCTTGTCCGCCGGATCGCCAACTGCCACCTTCCGTGCGGCCGCGAGGAATTTGCTGAGGAAGGCCTCCCGGATGGGCTCCTCCACGATGATGCGGTTGATGGCCATACAGATCTGGCCGGAATGAAGGAAGGATCCCCCGATGGCGGCGTGGACGGCGGCGTCGAGGTCGGCGTCGGCAAGCACGACGAAGGGGGCGTTTCCGCCGAGTTCCAGGGCGACAGACTTGAGGTGCTCGCCACTGATCGCGACGCGCCCGACTCTCTTCCCCACCGGGGTGGATCCGGTAAAACTGATGAGTCCGGGGACCGGGTGGGCGACGAACTCGTCGCCGATATCGGTCCCGGCACCGACCACCACGTTGAGCACTCCGGCGGGCAGTCCGGCCTCCTCGAAGATGCGGGCCAGCAGCAGGCCACCGGTGACGGGGGTGTCACTGGCGGGCTTGATCACCACGGCGTTGCCCAGCGCCAGGGCCGGGGCCAGCGAGCGTTGGGTGAGGTGGAGGGGGAAATTCCACGGGCTGATGATGCCGACGACCCCCACCGCTTTCCGCTCAACGCGGACCTCCCGCTCAGGGGTGTTGGTGTCGAAAAGGTGGCCCACCATGCGGGTCGGGAAGGAGGCAGCCTCCTGGGTCATGGTGACGGCGAGGCTGACCTCGATGTGGGCTTTGAGCACGGTTGACCCGCTCTCGCGGACGAGCCAGTCGACAATCTCGGATCGGCGAGCGCGCAGGATCTCCGCTGCCGCGAGCATCACCTTGCGTCGCGCCGCCGGTCCCGTCGCTGCCCACCCCCTCTGCGCCTGTCTGGCGGCGGAGTAGGCAGCGTCGAGGTCCCCGGCGTCGGCGAGACGGATGGTGGTCACCACCGTGTCGTCATAAGGGTTGCGGACCTCGACCGTGCGGTCGGAGTGCCCCTCTCTCCATTCACCTGCGATGAACTGGGAGGAAACAGGCGAATCGGCGAACATTCCGGTGACGGTCACGGTGGTCCTTTCCAGGGGATTACCAACTGACCGTTCAGTATATCTAGCGTCGCGCGGCGGCGAACTCCTCCACGATGGCCGCGTTGAAAGCCGGAAGATCCTGCGGCGTCCGGGAGGACACCAGCCCCTGGTCGATGTGAACCTCCTCATCGACCCACGTGGCACCAGCATTACGCAGATCCGTCTTGATCGACTCAAAGCTGGTCAGGGTGCGCCCCTGAAGAACGTCGGCGTCGGTGAGAATCCAGCCCCCGTGACAGATGACGCCCACCGGCTTGTCGGCCGCGAAGTGCGCCTTGACGAAGTCGACGGCCGGACCGTCCATACGAAGCTTGTCGGCGTTGCCCGTGCCGCCCGGAAGGAGAAGGGCATCGAACGAGGCCGGGTCGACATCGGCGGTGACTGCATCGACGGTTACCTCGGTGCCGTTCTTACCCTCGATAGTGCCGGATTCCGGGGCAATGACCGTGACGGTGGCCCCGGCCGCGCGGAGGGCCTCGACGGGTGAGGTGAGCTCGGAGTCCTCGAAACCGTGGGTGGAGAGGACGGCGACCTGGACGTTGCTGAGATCAGACATGGTGGCTACCTTTCATGCGTTTCGGGTTGTGAGTCCCGAGGGTAACCAGTTTTTCTGTCTAGCGCAGGCCCATCTTGGCGGTGCAGGCGGGCCAGGCGCCCCAGCCCTGGCTGGCCTGGGTCTTTTCGGCGATGGCGATCTGCTGCTCGCGGGTGGCCATGTTGGCGGTGGGTGCGAACTGGGTGCCACCGTAGGCGGCCCAGGTGGAGGCGGAGAACTGCAGTCCACCGTGGTAACCGTTGCCGGTGTTGATGGACCAGTTGCCCCCGGACTCGCACTGCGCGAGGGTGTCCCACACCGAGCCACCAGCGACGGAGGGAGCGGTCGGACCAGCCTTGGTGCCGCGGGAGATGCGGGCCGCAGTGGCCGGGGTGATCTCGTGCTCGGCAACCTTTTCACGCGCGGACTCCACACCGTTGACGGTGGTGATGCGGGTGACCACGTCGCGGGTACCGGGGGTACCCGCCTCGATGACGGTCTCAGTACCCTCGGGGGACTGCGGATCGTCGACGTATTCCGCCGGAGCCTCGAAGGACTCGGTGACGGTCTCCTCGGCGATGTCGACACGCTCGACCTCGACCTTGGAGTTGTTGCGCAGGGCGACGTCGAGCCCCGGGGTAACGCGGTCGTGCTCGCCGAGCTCGATGCCGCGGGCGTCGAGAAGCTCGCGGACGTTGGAGGCCGCGACCTCGGTGTAGACGACCTTGCCGCCGTCGTTGACGGCGACGATCTTCGGGGTGGTCACTTCGACGCGCATGCCATCGGTGAGGCGGGTGGCGCCGGACTCGGCGACCTTGGCCGAAGGCCGGACATCGGAGAGCTCGCCGATGAGGTCCTCGACGGTGAGCGCGGTGGAGGTGACCTCGGTGGTTTCACCGTCGATGACGACGGCGACGGGCTTGGCCGTCCGGACCGTGATGGTCTCCCCCTTGGACAGCGACTCGCTGGGGGCCGGGTACACGAGGTCCTGCGCGCCGACGGTGACCCCGGCGGCCTCGAGGGCGCCGGCCACGTCGCGGGACAGCGTAGTCAGCTCGGTGGTCTCACCGTTGACATCAAGGGTGACGTCCTTCTGGGCACCGGCGACGGCGACTCCGCCGACGAGGACGGCACCGAGCACGCCGCCGGCGGCGAGGCGCTTGGTGGTGGAGGTGCCGGTGCTGTTGATCCGCGTGATTCGTGAAGTGGTGTTCAGGCCCATGGGAGTGACGTTCTCGATCTCATTCGGGGGAAGTGTCCGGAACGGACATTTCGGTCGTTGATCACAGTACGGTAACAGTTGCGTGACGTCCAGGAAACCCGCGACACGTCAACATCACATGACGCTGGCGCCACAACCGCCCCAGCAACCCCATCAGACCTGCTCACACGGGCTTGTGAGAGTGGTCACTACCCCCGCTGATACACCCGCTGAAACGTTTCCGTGAGCTCCAGTGCTAGATCTGCCACTTCCTGGCCGCGCGCCTCGGCGATGCACAAGGCGGTGTGCCCGATGAGGGCAGGCTCGTTGCGCGCCCCCCGGAAGGGCTCCGGGGTCATGTACGGCGCATCCGTCTCGACGAGCAGCTGCCCGCGCGGGGCAATCCGCGCCGCCTCCCGCAGCTCGGCATTGCGCTTGAACGTCACATTGCCGGCGAAGCTGAGCACGTATCCGCGCTCGAGTGCCTCCTCCGCCATCGCCAGCGGCGAGGAGAAGCAGTGCAGGATCGTCTCCACCGGGCGCGGGGCGTCGGCCAGCACGGCCATGAGCTCCTCATCCGCCTCCCGGTTGTGCACCATGAGCGCTTTGCCCGAGCTGATCGCCAGGTCAATGTGCCAGCGCAGGGCCTCCTCCTGCACCTCCAGGGGCGCGGTGCGCTCCGGTTCGTGGCGGATCCAGTAGGTGTCCAGGCCGGTCTCGCCGATGGCCACGCAATTCGGATCGGCGGCCATCTCGGTGAGGCGGGCGCGGGCGGCGGCGTCGAGCTCGTGCGCCCGGGTCGGGTGGATGGCGCAGGCCGCGAACACCCGCGGGTGGTGCCGGGCCGCAGCTAGAGCCAGTTCCGCCTCGGCAAGCCCGTCGCCAACCGTGCAGATCCGCTCCACCCCGGCCGCCAGCGCGCGCTCCACGATGGCGTCGACCTCATCAGGCGTCCGCGCCCCCGCCGACGCCAGATGCGTGTGTGCGTCAACGAGGCCGGGAATCCGGTCAGCGGGCACGGGCGTGGGACGGGGCTTCTTCTTGGACATGGCTGACATTCTAGGGTCATGCCGACGTTCCTCGACCTCACCCGCCCGCTGCACCCGGATATGCCCCGCTTCCCCACCGATCCCCCGCTGCAGGTCAGCGAGGTGGAGTCCGCAGCTGCGGACTCCTTCGAGGTACTTTCCTACTCCTTCGTCGGCCCCACGGGCACGCATGTCGACGCCCCGTCACACGTTCTGCCCGGTGGCCGCACCCTCGCCGACATTCCTGTCCATGAGATGCTCCTGCCGCTGGTGGTCTTTTCGCTTATCAGTGATGGGAATGTCTCCTTCCTCACCGCAGCCGACATCCTCACGTGGGAGTGCCGCCACGGACGGGTGCCGACGGGCAGCTTCGCCGCCCTGCACACCGGGTGGTCACCGGGCGAGCCTCAGCCCGGGTGGTCGCTGGATGCAGTGCAGCTTCTCGACGCTCGCGGGGTGGTGGCAATCGGCCACGACACCCTCAACACCGACCCTTCCGCCCTCACCGAAAGTGGCGGGTACCCGGCCCAGCGCTGGTGGTTGGAGCACGACCACTGGCAGGTGGAACTGCTCACGGGTCTCGAACAGGTACCGGTGACGGGCGCTCAGATGTGGGTGTCCTGGCCGGTGCCGGCGGGCGGTTCGTCGTTCCCGTGCCGGGCGATGGCGGCGGTGTGATCTCCCCTCACCTCACCGCTGAAGGTTGACCGGGGTGAACAGGACCCGGAAGTTGTTCTTCCTGCAGAACTCCACCATCGGATGCCCCGCCACCAGGGTCTCCGGATAGTTGATGTCCCTGGCCAGGTAGAACGGCTCACCATCCCAGGGGGAGAATACCTTCCGGGAGATGGTCCTGCTGCCATCGCTCAGGAGTCGATATGAGGACTTCTCCTCATTGATCAAGGGAAGGTACTTCTTCACTCCGGCGACATGGAAATAGCCCTCCACCAGGTCAATTGCGGCGTCGTACAACTCCAGCTCGGCCAACAGGTCGGTGGGTGCCGATTCGACCAGTCTGCGGGAGAAGACAGGAGCCCCGATCATCAGATCCAGGCAATCCGCCTGCCGCATGAGTTCAAGATTGTCCTGTTCGTCGGCCGACAGTGAGATCCAGCGGGTCGTCATCCGCCGCTTCGTGCCCAGGACCAGTGTCTCCAGCAGCGAGAAATAGTCCCCTTCCGCCGTCAGGTACACATCCCCCAACTCCAGCGGTTGGGACATGGAGTACATGCCCATGAGGAATCAGCCCCTGCTCGCCAGTGCCAAAGGCAGCACCGGATGTCCGGCACGCTCCGCCAGCGCGGACCCGGCAACGGTGACGGACCAGCCGGTATCGATGAGGTCGGTGACCAGCAGCACGGGCCCGTCCGACTCCCCCACCCCGGAAAAGTCCCAGTGGTTTAGCAGCCCGGTGACTCGGTAGGCGGAGTTTTGGGCGGCGACCTCCCCCGCCCCGGGGCGCACGGGCAGCACACCGCCGAAGCTCATCCGCCCAACTGCGGCGATGGCCTCGGCGAGAGCCTCTACGAAGGCCGTGCGCTGCGAATCATGCGACCCGAGCGCCACCACCGTGGTCGGGCGCTGCGCCCAGTCCCAGTCGGAGAGCACGGCGACGATGCGCGGGAGCCAGGTGTCCTGCTGCCACGGGGAGCTCGGGCGCCAGGAGGGGTCAGCGAGCAGCGCCGTCAGCGCCGGACCGCGGGCAATGTCGTTGAGGCGGCCCAGGGCGCGGCCGGGTTCCACGCCGTGGATGCGCCCGCGCACGGAGATGCCCGTGGGCCACTGGCGGCGCTGGGTGACGCGGACTCCGGGGGCGGTGAGGCGGGCGTCGACACGCTCGGCTACGGACGGGTCCACGGCCGTCTCCCAGCGGCGGCCGGTGCAGTTGTCACAGCGCCCGCAGGGTCCTGCGGCGGTGGCGTCATCGAGTTGCTCGCGCAGGAAGAGCATGCGGCAGCCGTCGGTGTTCTCGTAGGCGACCATGGCCTCCTGCTCGGCGGTCCGGGCTTGGGCGAGGCCGGCGTAGCGCGCGGCGTCGTACTCCCAGGGCTGCCCGGTGCCGACCCAGCCGCCGCGCACACGCCGCACCGCCCCGTCGACGTCAAGGACCTTGAGCACCTGGTCGAGGCGTGAGCGGGAAAGGTCCACCTGGGTCTCGAGCTTCATCGTCGACTGGGCCTCGTCCCCCAGCACGCTCAGCAGGTGACGCACCGTCTCCTCGTCGGGGAAGGAGACGGAGGCGAAGTACTCCCAGATGTCGCGGTCCTCGGCGCCCGGGAGCAGGATGACCTCCGCACGCTCGGTACCACGGCCCGCACGGCCGATCTGCTGGTAGTAGCTCACGGGTGATCCCGGCGCGCCGACGTGGACGACGAATCCGAGGTCAGGTTTGTCGAAACCCATCCCGAGCGCCGAGGTGGCCACCAATGCCTTGAGCTCGTTGGCCAGCAGCGCATGCTCGAGACGTTCGCGCTCTGCGGCCTCCGTGCGGCCGGTGTAGGCGGCGACGTTCCACCCGGCGGCCTCCAGCGCCTCCGCCAGGTCCTCGGCGGCGGCGACGGTGAGGCAGTAGATGATGCCGGAGCCCTCCAGCTCCGCGAGGTGGGTGGCCAGCCAGGCGGGACGCCGGGTGGTGTCCGGCAGCCGGACCACCGACAGGTGGAGGGATTCGCGGTCGAGCCCGCCGCGCAGCAGGCCGGTGTCCGGCCCGAGCTGCGCCTGCACGTCCGCCACCACGCGGTCATTGGCGGTCGCGGTGGTCGCCAGCACGGGCACTCCGTCTCGCAGTCCGCCCAGCAGGTCCCGGATACGGCGGTAGTCGGGGCGGAAGTCATGCCCCCAGTCGGAGATGCAGTGCGCCTCATCGACGACGACCATCCCGACCGTCGCCGCCAACGACGGCAGGACCTCGTCGCGGAATCCGGGGTTGTTGAGCCGCTCGGGCGAGACCAGCAGCACGTCGATCTCCCCGGCGGCGACCTGCCCCTGGATCTCCTCCCATTCGGTCATGTTCGCGCTGTTGAGGGTGGCGGCGCGGATCCCGGCGCGCTGCGCGGCCGCCACCTGGTTACGCATGAGCGCCAGCAGCGGGGAGATGATGAGCGAGGCACCCGCCCCGGAATCGCGCAGCAGCTTGGCCGCGATGAAGTACACCGCCGACTTACCCCAGCCGGTGCGTTGGACGACGAGCATCCGGCGCCGGGCGTTAACGAGGGCGTCGATAGCCGTCCACTGGTCATCGCGCAACTGCGCGCCCGGCCCCGCTATGCCGGTGAGGAGTTCATTGGCCCGTTCCCTGGTTGCCTGCATGGCCCCCACGCTAGACCATGCCCCCGACATTAGCCCTGAGCTGCGAGTTCGTCGTCAACGAAGCTGGCCCGCGCCGCCCGGAACCCGGCCGCCCCCATGAGGACGCAGATGCCCGCCAGCACGGGCAGGATGAGGGACCAGCCGCCCGTCGATTCGCGGACGATGCCGACCACCAGGGGGCCGATCGCCGCGATGACGTAGCCGACGGGCTGGACGAAACCCGAGAGGCGGGCCGTGACCAGCGGGACGCGGCTGCGGGCGGGGATGAGCGCGATGGCCGTCGGGAAGCAGAAACCTCCCAGGCCGAGGAACACCGACCACAGCAGGGGCACGAATCCGGGGGCCAGCCACAGGCCGACGTAGCCGGCGGCCATGAGCGCGGAGAACAGCACCGGCAGCCACACGACGGAACGCAGGCGGTCGATGATGATCGGCATGATGAGCCCGCCGGCGATGTTGAAGCTGCCCGCCAGCGCCAGCGCCAGGCTGGCGGTGGACGCGGACACCCCGTGGTCGATGTAGATCTTCGGCAGCCACCCCATCTGGATGTAGGCGTGCATCGACTGCAGTCCGAAGAAGAGCATGAGGAACACGGCCGTGGGCGAACGCCACAGCGACACGTGTTTCGCGGGGCCGGCGTCCGTCGCCGCGCGCGGCGCCGTCGAGGAGGGCACATCCCGTCCGACCCGGACGAGGACGGTGAACCACACGAGGACCTGCAACGCCGCGGGTATCGCCCACAGGAACAGGGCCCAGCGGAAGTTGTCGCTGAGCAGCGCGGTGAGGGGCCCGGCGGCGCCGGAGATGCCCAGCACGGAACCGTAGACCGTCATGAGGGCGACGATGTGCCGGCCGCCGTGGTTCTTGATCCACGCCGGCAGCAGGACGTTCGCCAGGGCGATGCCCACGGTGACGAAGACGGTGAGCACGATGAACGCCCAGATATCGCCGACCCACGGACGGGCCGCCAGGCCTACCAGGGACATGACCATGCCGAAGAAGAGCGTGCGGGACAGCCCCACCCGCGTGGCCAACGGCACGGCCAAAAGGCCGAGGAGGGAGAAGAACAGGCCGGGGACGGCCGTGATGACACCGGCGAGGGAGCCGCCGACGCCGAAGGCCGCGAGGGCGTCGGCAAGCACGGCGCCGAGCGAGGAGATGCCGGAGCGCAGGTTGATCGCCGCGATGAAGACGGCGGCGAACAACAGCCCGGCGGGCAGGAGCAGGCGGGAACGGGGGGTACTCAAGCGAAGCCTCCTTACGGTAAAGGCCCAGCCTAGTACGTCACACCTTTTACTGGACCGGGGCCCACTCCGGGCCGGTCTCCGCCAGCTCCGGATCCAGCTTCTGGATGAGCGGGGCCGGCTTGCTCAGCGGGGTCCCCGGGATGACGTCGACGCGCTCCCACACCGCCTGCTGCTGCGTGTAGTCGCCGGTGATCACCGGGTAGGTCGCGCCCTCCTCGGGCAGGCCGACGCCGACGAGCTCGACCGGCATGTCGTCGCTGACCTCGTGGATCTCGGGGCGCGCCGCCCACACTCCCTCTCGGCCGAGGGTCTCGTGCACCTGCTGCGCGATGTGCGGCAGGTAGGGGGTGAGCAGGGTGTTGCAGTCGGAGACCACCTGCAGGGCGGTCCACAGGACGGTGGCCAGGCGCTCGCGCTGGGACTCGTCCTTGGCCAGCTTCCACGGCTCCTGATCGGCGATGTAGGCGTTCGCCTCGCCGACGACGTGCATGGCGGCGGTGATGCCGTTCTTGAACTTCGACAGGGCCAGGTTCTCCCCGACGATATCGAAGGTCCGGGCGGCCAGATCGAGGATGGCCGTGTCGGCGTCGCTGAGCTCGCCCGGGGTGGGGACCTCGCCGAAGTTCTTGTGCGCCATGGACACCGTGCGGTTGACCAGGTTGCCCCAGCCGTTGGCCAGCTCGTTGTTCACGCGGCGGACGAACTCGTCCCAGGTGAAGTCGGTGTCGGTGTTCTCCGGGCCGGCGACCGCGATGAAGTAGCGCAGCGGGTCGGGACCGAACTCGGCGAGGAAGTCCTTGACGTAGATGACCACGCCCTTCGAGGAGGAGAACTTGGAGCCCGACATGGTGAGGAACTCCGAGGACACGACCTCGGTCGGCAGGTTGATCTCGCCGTACTTGTGCAGCTGCCCGCCCTTGGCGCCGCGGCCCGCGTAGCCGAGCAGCTCGGCCGGCCAGATCTGCGAGTGGAAGGTGATGTTGTCCTTGCCCATGAAGTAGTAGCCCTCGGCGGCCGGGTCCTGCCACCACTGCTTCCAGGCGTCCGGGTTACCGGAGCGCCAGGCCCACTCGATGGAGGAGGAGAGGTAGCCGATGACCGCGTCAAACCAGACGTAGAGCTTCTTGGCGTTGTTGTCCTCCCAGCCCTCGACGGGAACCGGGACACCCCAGTCGATGTCGCGGGTCATGGCGCGGGGGCGCAGGTCCTCCAGCAGGTTGAGGGAGAACTTGAGCACGTTGGGGCGCCAGTCCTCGCGGTCGCGCAGCCAGGCGCCCAGCGCCTCGGCGAGGGAGGGCAGGTCGAGGAGGAAGTGCTCGGTCTCGACGAACTCGGGGGTCTCGCCGTTGACCTTGGACACCGGGTTGATCAGGTCGGCGGGGTCGAGCTGGTTGCCGCAGTTGTCGCACTGGTCGCCGCGCGCGCCCTCGGCGCCGCAGAGCGGGCAGGTGCCCTCGATGTAGCGGTCCGGCAGCGTGCGGCCGGTGGAGGGGGAGACGGCACCCATGGTGGTCTCCTTGATCATGTAGCCGTTCTCGTAGAGGCCCTTGAACAGCTCCTGCACCACCGCGTAGTGGTTGCGGGTGGTGGTGCGGGTGAACAGGTCGTAGGACAGGCCGAGCCCGGCGAGATCCTCGACGATCTGCCGGTTGTAGCGGTCAGCCAGCTCCTTGACCGTGACGTTCTCCTTGTCGGCCTGGACCAGCAGCGGGGTGCCGTGCTCGTCGGTGCCCGAGATCATGAGCACCTGGTTGCCGATCATCCGCTGGTAGCGGGCGAAAACATCGGAGGGGACGCCGAAACCGGCGACGTGTCCGATGTGGCGGGGGCCGTTCGCATACGGCCAGGCGACGGAGACAAGCACAGACTGGGTCATGGAGACCACCTTATTTCATGGGCTGTGACTTGTTGCGTTTGGCCGATCGCTTGACCCTCTCCGCCCGCTGCGCCCGGCGTTCCTCGGTGCGGCGGTGTTCGGCGTGGAGGCGTCGTTCGCGGGCCAGGCGGGCGCTGAATTCGCGCTGCGAGCGGTGGTCGAGGTAGAGCGGATCATGGCTGAGGTCCTTCCACAGCGCTGCCATGAGGGCGAGGATGACCAGCAGGAAGGGGCTGGCGGCGGCGATGGTGATCGCCTGCAGGTTGCCCAGGGAGTCCTCGGAGGAGGTGAGCATGACCATGCCGACGGCGGCAGTCATGAGGCCCCACATGGCGGAGACCCAGGGGGTCGCGTCGCTGCGCCCGCCCTGGGAGAGGGTGCCCATGACGGTCGAGGCCGAGTCGGCGGAGGTGATGAAGAAGGTGCCCAGCAGGAACATGGCGAACAGGCCCGCGATGGTGCCGCCCGGCAGCTGGTGCAGCAGGTTGAACAGCTGCGCCTCGGCGGAGCCGTCGCCCCAGATGGAGGTGCCGTTCTGCTCGAAGGTGATGGCGGTGCCACCGAAGATGGCGAACCACACCAGGGAGACCAGCGAGGGGACGACGAGGACGCCGATGGTGAATTCGCGGATGGTCCGGCCGCGGGAGATGCGCGCGAGGAACATGCCGACGAAGGGCGACCAGGAGATCCACCACGCCCAGTAGAAGATGGTCCACGTCGACAGCCATTCGCCGGCGGTGCCGTCGGCGGACATGGCGGTGCGCCCGGCCATCTCGAAGAACTGGGAGAAGTAGGAGGACAGGGCCGTCGGCAGCAGGTTGAGCACGGAGACGGTCGGCCCGAGGATGAACACGAAGATGGCCAGCGCCGCGGCGATGAGCATGTTCGCGTTGGACAGGTACTGGATGCCCTTGCCCACGCCGGACACCGCGGAGAGCACGAAGGCGAGGGTGAGCACGGCGATGATGCCGACGATGGTCCAGGTGCCGGGGGCGTCGATGAGCCCGGAGGCGGAGAGCCCGGCGCGGATCTGCAGCGCGCCGACGCCGAGGGAGGTGGCGGTGCCGAAGATGGTGGCGATGATCGCCAGGATGTCGACGAGCCGGCCCACCGGACCGCGCGCCCCCTTCTCCCCCAGCAGCGGCACGAAGGCCGAGGAGATGAGTTGGCGACGCCCCAGGCGGAACGTCGAGTACGCGATCGCCAGCCCGACGATGGCGTAGATCGACCACGGGTGCAGCGTCCAGTGGAAGAGCGTCGAGGCCAGGGCCGCGCCCACCTCGTTGGGCTGGTGCGCGGGCACGCCCTCGCGGTAGAAGGTGAGCGGCTCGGTGGCGCCGTAGAACATGAGCCCGATGCCCATGCCCGCGGCGAACATCATGGCGATCCAGGAGACGGTGCGGAACTCCGGCTCCTCCTCGTCCCCGCCGAGCGTGATGCCGCCGAAACGCGAGGCCGCGACGATGATCATGAACGCGACGAAGATCGTGCCGGAGATGACGAAGGCCCAGCCGAGGTTGTCCATGATGAAGGTCAGCGCCCCGGCGCCGAAGGAGGCGAAGCTCTCCGGGCCGGCCAGACCCCAGGCGACGGTGGCGGCGACGACGAGTCCGGCGATGCCGATGATCCACCAGTCGAAACCAGGTTCCTCGCCGGGTTCCGGGGCGACGTCGACGTTCTCCTGCTCGAGGCGGTCGCCGATGAGGGCGGCGTCATCCATCATCGCGGCGAGTTCCCCGGTCGCGGTGGGCGGCGTCCCCCGCCCTGATTCAGATGTAGTCATAAATGCAGTGTCGTGCATGCCCGGACGGGTATCAAAAACACAGCCGCGTATCGACGCCCCCTCCGACCCGCCCGACCCCGCCCGTTACGTTTCCGTTACCATCCGTTCCCCCAGCAAGAACGGGCGATACGGACACGTAACCTCACGAACACATAACAAACGACTAGCGCGCCGCGAGCACCGCCGCGTAGAGCTCCCTGTTGGACACTCCCCGCCCCGCCGCGATCTCCCGGCACGCATCCTTGAGCCGGGTGCCCTCCGCGACGAGCGCCTCCACCACCGGAACCAGCGCCTCCACGTCCGCCTCCTCGACCGTGCCCCCTTCAATGACCACGGTGATCTCCCCCTTCATTCCTCCGGCCGCCCACTCCGCCAGCTCCGCCAGTCCGCCGCGGCGGACTTCCTCGTAGGTTTTCGTCAGCTCGCGGCACACCGCCGCGCGCCGGTTCGGACCCAGCACCTCCGCCGCCACCGCGAGCGTCTCGGCCAGGCGGTGCGGGGATTCGAAGAAGCAGACCGCCCGCTCCTGCGTGCGCAACGATTCGAGCCAGCTGCGCCGGGCCCCCGCCTTCCGGGGGGCGAAACCGTCGAAGAGGAAGCGGCCGACCGGCAGCCCCGACAGAGCCAGGGCGGTGGGCACAGCGGAGGGGCCGGGCAGGCAGGTGACGGGAACGCCCTCCGTGTGCGCGGCGTCGACCAGCGAGAACCCGGGGTCGGAGACGAGCGGCATGCCCGCGTCGGTGACGACGAGGACGAGGCCGTGGCGGGCGGCGTCGATAAGCTGCCGGGCCCGACCCTCCTCGTTGTGGTCGAAGTTGGACACCACGCGACCGGTGATCTCCACCCCGAGCGCCGCCGCCAGATGGCGCACGCGGCGGGTGTCCTCCGCGGCGATGACGGCCGCCTCCGCCAGCGCGGCACGCAGGCGCGGGGAGGCGTCGTGGACGTTGCCGAGCGGCGTGGCGGCAAGCACCACACCCCTCGACGGCAGCAGCGGAGCATCGGAGACCATGCCCGTATCCTAGACTCGTCCCCGTGAGCACCGCCCTGAGCACCACCGTCGCCCCTCCCCGTCACGCCCGGCGGGTACGCCCCGTCACCCCGCGCCCGTGGGCGTGGACGCGCGCCGACACGTGGAGCACCCTGGCCATCGCCGTGCTGGCCCTGTTCACCCGTTTCATCGGCCTGACCAGCGCCGTTTCCTCCGGCACGCCCGTCTTCGACGAGAAGCACTACGTCCCCCAGGCCTGGGACATGGTGCGCTCCTGGGAGAACCCGCTCATCGGGGGCATCGAGTCCAATCCCGGATACGGCCTGGTGGTGCACCCGCCGTTGGGCAAACAGCTCATCGCGCTCGGCGAGTGGATGTTCGGCTACACCCCCCTGGGCTGGCGTTTCATGGTCGCCCTCTGCGGCGCCGCGACCGTGGTGATGACGATGCTGCTCGTCCGCCGCCTCGCCGGCTCCTGGCAGGTGGCCACCTTCGCCGGGGTCATCGCCGTGTGCGACGGCGTCCTGCTGGTGGCCTCGCGTTTCGGCATGCTCGACATCTTCCAGGTGCTCTTCATCGTCGCCGCCGCCTTCGCGCTGGTCTGCGATCACGAACAGGTGCGCACCCGCCTGCACCAGGCCTGGCTCGACGGCCGTCTCGGGGACTCGCCCTACGGCCCGCGGCTGGGTTTCCGGTGGTGGCGCTTCGCCGCCGGCGTCGCGCTCGGCCTCGCGCTCGGCGTCAAATGGTCGGGGCTGTATTACATGGCGTTCTTCGGCCTGGCGGCCGTGCTTCTCGACGCCGCCCTCCGCCACCGCTACGCCATCCCCCGCCCCGTCTCCGGAGCCCTGCTGCGCGACGCCGTCCCCGCCTTCGCCTCCCTGGTCATCGTCCCCGTCCTGCTCTACTTCTGGAGCTGGCGCGCCTGGTTCGCCGCCGAAACCTCCGTCTACCGCCACGCCCAGGTCGACGGGCAGATGTCCTTGTCCGTCCTGACCAAGCTCATGCCCGACTGGGCCGCCGGGTTCTGGCACTACCACGAGTCCGTGCTCGCCTTCCACGCCTCGCTGACCAGCTCCGGGGGCCACTCCCACCCCTGGGACTCCAAGCCCTGGTCCTGGCTCGTGGCCTCCCGCCCGGTCCTTTACTTCTCCTCCACCGACATCGAGTGTCTGGTGGGCACCTGCCGCCGGATGATCTACCTCTTCGGCATTCCGGCGATCTGGTGGCTGACCGTCCCGGTCCTGCTCTGGGCCCTGTGGTGCCTGGTGGTGCGCCGCGACCGCCGCTTCGTGCTGCCCCTGGTGGGTTTCCTGGCCGGCTTCCTCCCCTGGCTCATCGGCTACGACCGCCAGATGTACTTCTTCTACGCCACCGCCCTCGTGCCCTTCACCATCGCGCTGCTGGCCCTGACTCTCGGGCAGCTGCACGGGCGGGGGACGCCGGTCGCGTGGCCGTGGGTGCGGCGACTGGCCGGCGGGGAGATCCGCTGGGGCACCCTCGCGGTGATCGGGTACCTGGCGCTGGTGGTGGCGTCGTTCCTGTACTGGTCGCCGATCCTCTACGGGTTCCTCGTCCCGGAGTTCTGGTACCAGTCGCTCATGTGGCTGCCGAGCTGGGTGTAAGCGGGCGTCGTAAAGACGAACCCACTCAGACCGGCCCGGACCCCAGCTCCCGCAGCAGCGCCCGCACCGACACATAACCGTGGTGGTTGAGCCACGCCCACGCCAGGGCGAGCAACGTCACCAGCAGCAGGAGCAGCGCCGGGATCTGCCCCGCGCCGACGGTGTCCAGCACGAAGTCACGCATGAGGAAGCCGAAGAGGAAGGTCCACATCGCGCCCAGCACCACCAGCAACGGGGAGACCAGGCGCGGCTTCCAGGCGACGGTGAACAGGCCGAGGGCAAAGGAGAGGCGGACGGCGGCGGCGTCGACAAGCAAGGAGGCGGTGCGGGGGTCGGCGTCCGGTGCCGACACGCCGTCGACCACGGGGTTGAGGCCGCCGGCGGCGCCGAGCAGCTGCACGCCCCACACGACCCACAGCACGCCGACCACGACGAGCAGCACGCGCGCGACGGCCAGCCCGACGCTGCGGGCGGTGGCGGCGCGGCGCCAGGCGGGTTCGACGCCGGCGATGATGACCTCGGAGAGGTCGGCGGGCGGGCTCATACCGTGGTCGCTCGTCTCAATGAAGCGCAGGCGGCGGCTGAGCGCCAGGGCGTCGTCGTGGAACTTCTGGCATTGTTCACAGACGGCCAGGTGCGAATCGACGATGTCGTCACTCAGCGGCGAGGGTTCTCCATCGATCCGGGCGGAGAGTGCCGCCTGCACCTTCTCGTGGTCAATCACTGCTCAACACTCCATCGAGGCTCACCCGGCCGGACCCGAACACCACGACCATGAGCAGCGCGGCCACCAGCACGACCGGGTACTCGATGCCGCCGGTGGCGGTGAAGAAACCGCCGTCGACATGCACGAACCAGATCGCCGCCACCATGAGCAGCGCCAGCAGCCCGGCAATGAGCGTGGTCAGCAGGCCCACCACCAGCAGCGCGCCGCCGAGCAGTTCGGTCCCCATGACCAGCCAGGCGGAGAGTTTCGGTTGCGGCACCCCCCACGCGGAAAACTGGCCGGTGGTCTCGGTCAGGCCGGTGAACATGAGTTTGTCCCAGCCGTGCGCGACGAACACGGTGCCGAGGACGATACGCAGAAGCAGCAGCGCAGCATCCCTCACGGCCGGTTTGTCCATGCGGATAGACTACCCTCATGCTCCTCGAGACACCCATCGGCCCGCTGTCGCTGCGCGCCTCCGAGCGCGGCCTCGTCTCGATCGACTTCGGCGGCACGGCCGTGCCCGAGACGCCGTTGCTTATCGACGTCGCCACCCAGCTCACCGAGTACTTCGCCGGTCACCGCGTGCTTTTCGACGTCCCGCTCGACCTCGACGACACCGGTTTCCGAGGGCAGGCCCAGGCGGCGCTGAGTGACATCCCCTTCGGGGAGACGGCCTCGTATTCCGAGCTCGCCGCCCTGTGCGGCAACCCCCGGGCCGTGCGCGCCGTGGGCTCGGCCTGCGCCAGCAACCCGGTGCCCATCATCCGCCCCTGCCACCGCGTCCTGCGGGCCGACGGGTCCCTCGGCGGTTACCGCGGCGGCCTGAAGGCCAAGGAATGGCTGCTCGCGCACGAAAAGCGTCTGCGCGGGAACCTCTGAGTGGTTTTCGGAGTCCAATAGGGCATGACTGACACCGACCTCATCATCGGCTCCGACGGCCGCGCCCGTCCTGCGTGGGCCGCCGGCACCGACCTGCTCCGCCACTACTACGACACCGAATGGGGCATGCCCGTCCGCGACGAACAGGGCCTGTTCGAACGCCTCTCGCTCGAGGCCTTCCAGGCCGGGCTGTCCTGGGAGCTTGTCCTGCGCAAGCGCGCCGGCTTTCGCGCCGCCTTCGCTGATTTCGACCCGGAGCGGGTGGCGGGATTCGGGGAACGGGAGGTGGAGGAGCTTCTGGAAAACCGCGAGATCATCCGCAACCGGCGCAAGATCGCGGCGGTGATCCGCAACGCCCGCGCAGTGCTCGACCTGCGGGAAGACGGCGGACTGGCCGACCTCATCTGGTCGCACCAGCCGGCCACGAACCTGGCGCCACGCACGCTGGCCGAGATCCCCAGCCGCTCCCCCGAATCCGAGGCCCTGTCGAAGGCGCTGAAGAAGGCCGGGTTCACCTTCGTCGGGCCGGTCATGTGCTTCGCGCTCATGGAGGCCATCGGCATGGTGGACACCCACCTTCTCGAATCTCATCGCCGCGGGACATCGGGAGTGTGGGCGTAATGCTGGATCGACCCGAGGCCGTCGTCAGCGGGTGGGAGGACGCCTGGAACCGGGCGGACGCCGACGCCCTGGCCGCACTGTTCGCGGAGGACGCCGACTTTGTCAACGTCGTCGGGCTGTGGTGGCACAAGCGCTCGGACATCCGCCGGGCCCACACCTACGGCTTCGAGCGGATCTTCCCCGGCTCACGCATCACGATGGAGACGCCCCGCGTGCGCCTGCTCGGCAGCGCGGCGGCCGTCGTGCACAGCCGGTGGCACCTCGTGGGTCAGGTCTCGCCCGAGGGGGAACCAGCCGGACAGCGCGACGGGGTGTTCACCTTCGTCCTGGAGAAGCGGCCTGCCGGGTGGATCACCGTGGCCGCCCAGAACACCGATATCGCGGCGGGCGCGGAGACGCACCTCAACTCCGCGTCGGGGCAACGGAGCGTCCACTACCGGCGGAAGTGAGCGCCCGGGCGCGCCGCCGGTGGCGCAGCCAGAGGCCGATCCCGAGGTAGGCCAGTCCGGGGATGATCCCGACCACCGGGGAGATCAGCCAGGTCCGGGTAGGGATGAGGGTGAGGTGGGCGTCGAGAAGCAGGGGGTTGACGAAGGCGTCCTCGACGGCGTGCATGAGCACCACGGTCCAGATCGTGCCGGAGGCGCGATAGACCTCGGTGTACAGCACTGACCAGGGGATCATGACGGCGATGGCAGAGAGCGCGAAGGCCCAGGGTGGGACATCGAGGATGGCGCGCATGTCGGATTCGGGGAGGAAGAACAGGTAGTAGGGCAGGTGCCACAGCCCCCAGACGAGCGCACCGCCGAGGTAGATCGCGGGATCCGACCAACGCCGGGCGAGGAATTCACCGGTGAAATAGCCGCGCCACACCGCCTCCTCGAAGACGTTCTTCAGCAGCGCCCCCGCCAGCGCGGCCCCCAGGGCGCCGAGGAGCGCGGGCATCCGCAGCCCGTCCAGGCTCCCCCACCCGAGGGCATGGCCCAAAATGCCGCTGGCGACGGTGACGGCCGGGAACGCGGCAGCGGCGAAAAGATACCAGCGCCAGGCGGTGCGGAAGTGGGGTCGCCAGCCGCCGGAGGATCGGGCGCCGCCGGCGAGCCGGGTGGCGATCACCGCGATGAGGGGCGTGCTGATCCAGATGAGTGTGCCGGGCGAGTCCATGCTGTGCTCGATGCCGAGCAGGGTGTTCACGCCCGCGCCGATCCAGCCGCTGGCGAGTGTCAGTCCGGTGACCGCTGTCAGCCACCTGTTGGGTGTGCTCATGGCGCCTCCTTGGCTCTACTAGATATATCTAGTAGACATGTCTTTGAGAGTCAAGGGTTGCTAGGGTGAGGGCATGGCCTTCGTGATCCTCGGACTCCTGCACCTGCGCGCGATGAGCATGTACGACCTCGTCAAAGCCTTCGACCAGGGCATCTCGCTCTTCTACTCGGCCAGCACGGGCAGCATCAAGCGCGCGCTCGACGGACTGCTGGCCAAGGGGCACATCGCCATCGACGAGATCCAGCCCGGCGCCCGCGGCCGCAAGACCTACGCGATCACCGAGGCCGGCCGCAGCGCCTTCCAAACCTGGATGCACGCCCCGCTCACCGAAACCGACATCGAGGCCGCCGCACTCCCCCGCCTGTACCTCCTCGGACTCCTCCCCGCCGCGGAGCGGCCCGCCATCCTCAGCGCCATGCGCGAACGCGTCGCGCGCGACCTGGCCACACTGGAGAACCTCGCGACCGCGGTGGATGCCACGCCCGTTGCCCCCGAACTTGCCGACGTCGCCCACTTCGGCCGCGCCACGCTCGACTACGGCATCACCTCCCACCGGGCGGGCCTCGAGTGGTTCAGCGCGCTCCTGGATTCCGAAGGCACCGGTTAGAGCTGCACGTTCACTGCTCGTCGAGTGTTGCCAGGATGCCCTCGACGATCCGCGCACGCCCGGCCTCGGTGAGAACCGCCTGCGCGGTACTCTCGTGCGCCCAGTAGCAGTCGGCGGCCAACCGCGCCAGCATCATGCTCCGCGGCGTGTCCGCCCACGGGGACCTCACTGTTGAGGCTGAGGTTGATGTCGAGCCTGAGGACTTAACGATCAGGAACTAAGGACGAAAAGAGCCCCTGCCAGCGAGAACTGGCAGGGTCCTTCGTGGAGCTAAGGGGAATCGAACCCCTGACCTTCGCATTGCGAACGCGACGCTCTACCAACTGAGCTATAGCCCCGCATGTTCCGGAGTGGAACTGATATGCACGTTACTCCCCCCTGTCGGCCGCGTCGAACATCAGCGGATGAGTTTCTCGTCGATGGTGTGCAGCGAGAAGGAGAACTGGGTGTCGTCCTCGGGCAGGTAGAAGACCTCCAGCTGGCTGCCGACTGCGAGCTGCGGGAGCACCGAGGGAAGGAGGAAGCTCACTTTGCTGCGGTCGACGAGAGCTCCGCCGAGGCCGGGAAAGCGGACGGTCGTTTCCAGTCCGGTGTGGCCGTGCCGAATCTCGCCGGTCGAGGTGACAGCCATGATGACACCGGTGGTCTTGATCCCACGGGCGTGGATCTCGGGGCCGCGGGGGTCCGCCAGGCCCATGAGCACCCGCTGGCGGTCGAACATCTCCTGGACCTCGCCCATACGATCGGCCGGCACCGGCAGCAGCTTGTCCGGCCGTTCCGGCTCATAGGCGACGGGCAAGAGCGTGCCCTTGGTCAGCGCGGGAACCTCATGTTCGGCGATGAGCGTCTTCAATACGCCGGTGAACTCCCGCTCACCGACACCCAGCACCCGCAGGGTGATTCGGTACTGCGGCATCTCGTTGACCGACAGGCCGGTCTGCTCGAGTTTCTCGATACTGCCCACGCCCAGTCGCGCATTCGGCGAGAGTGTCGCCGCGATTCCGCGGGCCACAGCCATCAAGAGCAGACCTCCCACCGCCGGAAAGGCACCGACGAGGGCGAACAACGTCTGCCCGGACAGCACGTAAATGGCGGAGGCGAACACCAGTCCGAGGCCGATGAGGAGGACTCCAACGACGGTGAGAATCATCTTGAGGTTCATGGAAACATGATCCCCCACAGGGCCCATTCCCGCTCTGTGTACGACCCACCTTCTCCCCCGGAATCCGAAAGTCGGTGCTATGCCCTCCCCCTTCTCTCCGGCCGTGCTCGCTCAGGTTGCCCGCCTCGGCGGTACCTGGCATGACGTTCCCGTCGACGCGCCCGCCCTCACCCGGGTGCAGGCGGTGAGTTTCCCGCATCCCCTCATGAGTGTCGACGACCCGGACACCCACGAGTGGCAGGCCGGGGACATCGTCTACCAGTGGGAGGAGGGCCTCGGGGTGGATTTCCCGGCCGTCGATCTCGCGGCCGGCCAGGAGCTGGCGGTGGCGCTCCAGAGGTTCCGGGATCTGGTCGCCGATCCGCGTGCCTCCCGCGCCGTGCTGCTCACCTACAGCGAGGGCTACCCCAACTACCACTTCATCAACGCCGATGACCCCCGGCCGGAGGACCCATCTGTATGGGCCACCGATCACGAGGGCTTCTTCCTCCACATGGAGGGTGTCGCTCCGTCGCTGAGCTCCTGGCTCAGTCAGAAGCTCAGCGAGTGATGTTCTCGTCGATGGTGGAGATCTCGAAGGAGAAGCGGGTGTCGTCTTCAGGCAGGTAGAACACCGTGACCTGGCGCCCGACGGTGAGTTGCGAGAGCAGTGCGGGGCTGAGGAAGCTCACCTTGCTCCGCTCCACGAGAGCGCCGGAGCTGGTCGGGAACTTGAGCGTGATCTCCAGCCCGGTGTGCCCGTGGCGGATCTCCCCGGTCGGGGTGACCGCCATGATGACACCGGTGGTGGACAGGCCGCGGGCGTGGATCTCCGAGCCCTGCGGATCGGCCAGCCCCATGTGTACCCGCTGGCGGTCGATGAGATCCTGCGCCTCCGGCATCCTGTCAGCTGGAACTTCGATGAGGGCCTGCGGCTTGGACGGTTCATAAGCGACCGGCAGCATGGTGCCCTTGGGCAGGGCGGCCAGCTCGTGCGGCGGGATGAACATCTTCAGCTGGCCGGTGAACTCCTGCAGGTCCGCGCCGCGGACCCGGAGCGTGATGCGGTACTGCGGGGTGTCATTGATGCTCATGCCGGTCGGCTCCAGCTTCTCGACGGTGCCGATTCCCAGCAGCGCCGTGGCTGACAAGGTGCGGGGCGCAAGGCTTCGGGCGGTACTGAGGGTGACCAGGCCGGCGAAGGCGGGCGCCAGACCGGTGAGAGCGAGGAGGGGCATTCCGGACTGCGTGTAGGCCACGAGGGAGGTGACGATTCCGGTGCCGATGAGAATGACGCCGACTGCGGTGAGTATGTTTCTGAGGTTCATGAGCACAGCATCCATCACCCCGTGGGCTACCGCTCACGAGTTTGTGGCACCGTCTCCCGCCGGCGACGCGGCCCTGAGCCCACGCCCTACAGAAACGAGAAGGCACGCTTCCCCACCGGGGTCAGCGTGCCATACTGCGCGAAAAATCAGCCCGCGCGACGGTCGTCGGAGAAGCGCTCCGGGCGGCGGAAGGGGCGCGGCGCCGGGACAGTCTCCTCCTCGAAGCGGGACTCGATGATGGGGAGGTCATCGAAGTCGGGGGACTCGTCGTCACGCTCGAGGATGACGGCACCCGGGCGACGCAGGTGGCTGGGGATGGCCAGCTCCTCATCGGCGGCGCTGAGTACACCCAGTCGGGCGCGGCGCAGCTGGCGGATGCGGCGGTTGCGCAGTGCCTGCTCCTCGCGCACCTGGGTGCGCAGGGCCACGAGGTAGAGAACGGTGGCCGCGGCGACCACCCCGGCCAGCAGCCAGGTCCAGCCGCCGACGACGAAGGCCAGGATGCCGGTGAGCACCACGGCGCCCGCCAGTCCGAGGAGAGTGCGCTGGCGACGCTGATAACGGGAGGTGGAGGTCTCGGCGTCGGCCACCGGATCCCACCCGCCGCGGGCAGCACGGTGCTCGGCGAACTCGATCTCCTCCTCGGAGAGGTCATCGGAAAAGTCCTGGTCAGCGGCGTCTGAGTCCGCAGCTGCGGACTCCGCAGCGTCCGCCGACTCCGCATCATCGATCACCTGCACCACGGAATCCACCGAGTCCGGGTACATGAGGTCGGAGGGGGAGGTGTAGGTGTCGTCGTAGGCGTAGGTCGCCTCCTCGTCCCACTCGTCCCAGTCGTCGACCTCGGCGGTCACGACATCGCCGGCATCGGAAGCCTCCGTAACTTCGGAAACGTCCGCCGCCTCGAGCTCGTGGACGACCGCCCCCTCGACGACCTCCGCCTGCTCATCGCGGCGCGTGAACAGTCCCCGGAAGGAGCGGGTGGAGCGCGGCGCATCATCGTCGATGTCGTCGATGAGGACCTCGTCGACGTCGATAAGCTCGAGATCCTCGTCGACGACGGACACGGGGCGGACGTCGGCGGGGCTCAGGCGCGGGCGGCGGCGGGCGGGTAAATCACCGGTGCCACCCTGGTGGATGACGCGGGTGTCGTCGAAGGCCTCTCCGGCCTTGCGGATCGGCTTCTGCCCACGCATCAGCAGCGGGGCGAGCACGAACAGCCACACCACGATGATCAGGACGATGATCAGGCTACTGGACACGTGTCGTGCACCTTCCTCAGGAGGGGACGGGGATTCGTGTCAAGACTATCGGCGGGGAATCCCCCTGCCGCCCTGCCACGCCGTGGCGGTTCAGCGCAATCGTCCGGCGCGGCGGAGACGCTCCTCGCAGGACAGATGATGGTCGTCGATGTTCTGGGCCACGAAGTGGTGGTCCCGCCAGCGGCCGTCGATGTGCAGGTTGGAGCGCAGGTAGCCCTCTTCGCGGAAGCCGTTGGCCTGGAGGACTCGGCCGGAGGCGGGGTTGTCGGGGAGGTAGGTGGCGGTGACACGGTGGAGGCCGATGCGTCGGAAGGCATGGTCGGTGCCGAGGGCGCAGGCGGCGGTGGCCACTCCCCTGCCCTGCGCGGCGGAGAATACCCAGTAGCCGATCCAGCAGTCGGAGACGCTGCCGTGCTGGATGGTGCCCAGGGTGACCTGCCCGACGAAGCGTCCCTCGAGTTCGATGACCAGGGGGACCACCTGCCCCTGGCGGGCGGCTTCGCGGATGCCGCTGAAGAAGTTCCACCAGGCGGACTGTGTGTGCGCGGCCGCCCAGCCGTCGTGGGCGGTGGGTTCGACGGGGCGGAGGTGGGGTTCGTCGAGAAGCCGCTGTTCCCGCCAGTCGCGGGCGTCGCGGCTGGTCAACGGGCGCAGGCGCAGACGCCCGCCGTCCGCCAGGCGGACGTGGGGGGTGGATTCCGGCCAGCCGGGGTGTATGACGTCCCGGGTGCCGCGCGCGGGCTGGTGGAAGGAGCGGGCCGCCCATCCGAAGGGGTCGAACACGTCCCTAAGTGCCCTGGGCGAGGAACATGACGTCGACGATGTCGCCGGGGCGGATCTCCGTGGCCTCCTCGGGCACGCGGATGAGCGCGTTGGCCTCCGCAAGCCCGGCCAGCAGGTGCGCGGGAGCTCCCGTCGCCGCGCCGATGCCTTCCACCAGGTAGTCGAAGGTCTCGGCGTCGCGCATGAGGCGGGCACGGATGTAGCCCTGCCTTCCCTCCCGCGAGGCGATGTGGTTGAGCGCCCGGGCGCGGACCACCCGGCGCGCGGTGTTGCGCTTGCCCAGGGAGGTGCGGATGAGCGGGCGCACGAGCACCTCGAAGGTGACCAGCGCGGAGACGGGGTTGCTCGGCAGCAGGAACACGGGGATGCGTTCCTCGCCGAGCAGGCCGAAGCCCTGGACGGAGCCGGGGTGCATGGCCACCCGCGCGGTGTCGATCTCGCCCAGCTCCTCGAGCACGGAGCGGAACATCTCCGAGCTCTGGCCGCCGACGGCGCCGGAGATGACGATGACCTCGCTGCGCTGGATCTGCCCCTCGACGATCTCGCGGAGGCGGCGCGGCTCCCCGACGGCGATGCCCACGCGGTGGACCTCCGCGCCTGCCTCCCGCCCGGCGGCGGCGAGGGCATAGGAGTTGACGTCGTAGATCTGCCCCAGTCCCGGCTCGCGGTCGATGTCGACGAGCTCGCGCCCGACGGAGATCACCGAGAGGCGCGGGCGCGGGTAGACGAGCACCTTGGATCGGCCCACCGCGGCCAGCAGTCCGATCTGGGCGGGGCCGAGGATGGAGCCGGCGGTGACGGCGACGTCGCCGGGCTGGATGTCATCACCGGTGCGGCGGACGAAGTCGCCCGAGCGGACGACGCGCTGGGCGGTGACGCGACGGCGGCCGCGGTCGGTCCACTCGAGGGGGAGGACGGCGTCGGCAAGCGTGGGCAGCGGGGCGCCGGTGTGCACGCGCACCGCCTGCTTCGGCTGCAGGCGCAGGGGCTGCTGGGAGCCGGCGGCGACCTCACCGACCACCGGCAGGGAGCGCTCCACCGCCTCGACGGGGGCGTCCGGGTCCGGGACCGGCGCGCCGAGCCCCTTCTCCCCGCCGACGTCGACGGCGCGGACCGCATAACCGTCGATGGCGGCCTGCGGGAAGCCGGGCAGCGCGCGGGTCGCCTGGACCTCCTCGGCGCACATCAGGCCGAGGGCGTCGGCGATTGCGATACGGACCGGTTCCGGGGTGACCGCGGCATCGGTGACCAGCGCGAGCTGGTGCTCAACGGAACGCACTGCTGACTCCTTGGGGTGGCCGGAGAGGGATCAGTCCTGCTCGGCGGCGCCGGAACGGCCCGCCTCATGCTCGGCGAGGATCTCGGTGATGGCCCGCTTGAGGGCGGGACCGTACTTCGGGTGCGCCAGACCGAAGTCGACGCAGGCCGGGATGTAGCCGGCCGGGTTGCCCAGATCGTGACGCTTGCCCTGGTGGACGACGATGTGGACGGGGTGGCCTTCGCGGATCATCAGCTCGATGGCGTCGGTGAGCTGGATTTCTCCGCCCTTGCCGGGCTTGATGCGCTTGAGGGCGGCGAAGATCCCGCGGTCGAGGAGGTAGCGGCCGGTGGCGACGAAGGTCGAGGGGGCCTCCTCCGGCTCCGGCTTCTCCACCATGCCGATAACCCGCTTGACGGTCTCCGCATCCTGGGAGCAGTCCGCCGGGATCTCCTCTACGTCGAAGACGCCGTAGTTGAACACGTCCTCCAACGGCACGTCGACGGCACACAGCACGGAGCCGCCGAGTTCCGCGCGGACGGCGGCCATCTTCTCCAGGACCCCCATGGGGAGCACGAGGTCGTCGGGAAGCATGACGGCGACGACATCCTCGTCGTCGTCGAGAACGCTCTCCGCGAGGCCGACGGCATGGCCCAGCCCCAGGGGCTTGGCCTGCTCGACGGCGACGGGGCTCATCAGCTTGGCGGCGCGCTGCACCTTCTCCACCTGCTCGGTCTTGCCGCGCTCGGCGAGGGTCTCCACCAGGTTGGGGAACTGCTCGAAGTGCCGCAGCACCTCCTGCTTGTTGGGGGCGACGATGACGGCGAGACGCGAGGCCCCGAGGGCGTTGGCCTCCTCGGCGATCAGCTCGATGCCCGGGGTGTCCACCACCGGGAGCAGCTCTTTCGGAACCGTCTTGGTCGCGGGCAGGAAACGGGTTCCCATGCCGGCCGCCGGGACGATGACGGTCTTGACCCCGTGCGGATGGTCGGTGGATGACAAGCTCATAACGCACCACCCTACCCCGCAGGGTTACGCTGAGGGCATGGACATCCGGGAGAAGAAGTCACAACTCAGGGCGCGGATGACTCAGGCCCGCCGCGACATGTCGCCGGAACAGGCCCGCAGCGAGGACGCGGCCATCATCGCGCACACGGCGGCGCTGCTGCGCTCCCTCACTCCGGTCGAAACGTCCGTCGCGGCCTACTCGCCGCTGCCCGGCGAGCCCGGCGGACCGCTGCTTCTCGACGCCCTCCACGGCGAGGCCTCCTCTCTCCTCCTGCCCGTCTCCCTCCCGGGTGGCCGCCTTGACTGGGCCCGCTACCAGGGCCGACTCGCGCTCACCCCGGGGGTCCTCGGTATCGCGGAGCCGACCGGGGAGCGCCTGGGGGCGGACGCCCTCGAGAGCTGCCGCCTCATCCTCATCCCCGCCCTGGGCGTGTCCCCGGAGGGCGTGCGACTGGGTAAGGGCGGCGGCTTCTATGACCGCGCGCTCGCCCGCTTCGCCGACGCAGCGGACCCGCCCCGGACCGCGGTTCTCCTCTACAACGGCGAGATCCGCGACGACATCCCCGCCGAGGAGCACGACATGCCCGTTTCCATGGCAATCACCCCCGCCGGGGTACGCCACTTCGACTGATTTCCCGGTCCCGGGAACCGTCCGGGGGCGCGGGCAGTCCAATACTGTATGACTGCCGTCCCCTCCTTCCTGTCCTCGCTCCGCACCCCGGGTTGGCGGCGCGCCGTGCTCCTGCGCCGGGGCCTTGCCGCGGTCCTGCTGTGCGCCGCGTTGGCCAGCGCGCTGCACGATGTCGGCGCCGGCGCCTCCCGCGCGCTCGTCTTCTCCCGCCCCGTCGCCGCCGGGGAGCAGATCTCGCGTGACGACGTCGCCCTGGTCCCCGTCCCCGATTCCCTCCTGCCCTCCTCCGCGCTGGTCGATCCCACGGCCGTCGAGGGCCGGATTCTGGCGGTGGAGGCGGTGGCGGGAGAGGTGCTCACCACGACGAGACTGGTGGGTACGGACCTCAGCGAGGCCCTTGTGGGAGAAGTCACGACAATTGTCCCGGTGAGACTTGCGGAACCGGAAGTACTGCCGATGCTGCGCCACGGGGACACCGTCACGGTGCTGAGCAGAGAGTCCGAACGGGCAGAACCAGACGTCATAGCCACAGGTGGGCGGGTGATTCTGGTGGATACCCGGGAGTCCCCCGGCACCCTCCTCCTCGGCCTCCCGGAGGAACCCGCCCATGCCGTGGCTGCTGCGTCCCTGATCAGTCCCCTGACGGTGGTTCTGGCCTCTCCACTCCCGAAATGACCGCGCATGGTCTACAGTTTGGTCGATCCTGAAAACTCTCAGACTTAATCGGAAGGACCACCATGCTTCAGGGCTTCAAGGAATTCATCATGCGCGGCAACGTCATCGACCTGGCAGTCGCCGTGGTCATCGGCGGCGCTTTCACTGCCATCGTCACCGCTTTCTCCGATAACCTCATCAACCCGCTCATCGCGGCCCTGGGTGGCGCGGACGTCTCCGGCCTCGGCTTCCACGTCGTCTCCGGCAACGAGGCCACCTTCCTCGACTTCGGCGCCGTCATCACCGCCGCCATCAACTTCCTGCTCATCGCTGCGGTCGTGTACTTCGTCATCGTCGCCCCGGTGAACAAGCTCAACGAGATCGCCGCCGCCAAGCGCGGTATCCCGCAGGACGAGGAAGACCCGCAGCCGACCGACGTCGAGCTGCTCACTGAGATCCGCGACCTGCTCCAGCGCCCCGCGACTCAGTAGTGGGGAGGGCGCTGCTCGCGCCAGAACTCCTCCGCGGACAGTGATTCCTCGGCCTCCGGGTCGAGAATGACCTCCCGCTCCTCATCCACCGCCCGGACCTCCCCGAACAGGGAGTCCGGGCGGTCGGCGTTCCGGTCGATGTCGGGGGCATCGGAGAGCCGGACCACCCGGCGGCGTGGCCGTCGACTACTCAACGCTGTACTTCTGCAACTGGTCGATGACGTGGTGGACCAGCGGGGTGAGCGTGGCCATGCCGTCCCGGACCGCGATGCGGGAGGCGGCGAGGTTGACCACCACCGTGGAGCCCGAGACCCCTGAGATGCCCCGCGAGGTGCAGGCGTCGACCGCCCCACACGCCAGACCCGAGGATCGGATGGCCTGCGCGATACCCGGGACCAGCTGATCCAGCACCGCCCGGGTGGCCTCCGGGGTGCGGTCGCGCGGGCCGACGCCCGTGCCGCCCACGGTGAGCACCAGATCCACTCCCCCGATGACGGCCGTCTCGATGGCCTGCCGGATCTGGTTCTTCTTCGACCGCACGGAGATGACCGCGTCGACGGCGAAGCCGGCCTCGACGAGCAGCTCCGTCACCAGGCGGTCCGTGTCCTCCCCCGAGCCGAGCACGTGATCCGCCACCAGCACCACGAGCGCCCGGCGGCGGGCCGGCGGAGTGTTCTCGTTCTCCGTGGCGATCAGGAAGGCCGCATCCGGCTCGACGACATCCAGCAGTGCCGACGTGCGCGGGGGCTCATCTACGGTGTGCACGGTGTTCTCCATCCTCAGAGGGTCTGACATTGTTTTCTGTTTATTGCTCAAAATCTACTCTGTGGTCAGCGTAACCTCTACCTCTCGTGTCTGCCCCGTATCCGGCTGAAGAACTTCGAGGGTGACCACCTGTCCGAATTCCAGGGAGCGGATGGTGGCCACGAGAGCGTCCGAGTTGTCGATGATCCGCTCATCCACCCGGCGCACGACATCGCCGGACTGCAGCCCGGCCTCCTCCGCGGGGCTGCCCGGCTCCACCGAGGCGACGAGCGCCCCGTGGACGTCGGAACGCCCGGCCACCTGGACTCCGATCCGGGGATGCGTCGCCTGGCCGGTGGTGATGAGCTGATCGGCCACGCGCTTGGCGAAGTTCGCCGGGATGGCGAAGCCCAGGCCGATCGACCCGGCCTCTCCGCCGGAGCTCATGGAGGCGATGACCGAGTTCATGCCCACGATGCGCCCCGACATGTCCACCAGGGGACCGCCCGAGTTGCCGGGGTTGATGGCGGCGTCGGTCTGGATGGCGTCGATAAGCGAGGACTCCCCGCCGCCGTCGGAGGCCCGCACGGGGCGATTGAGGGCGGACACGATGCCGGAGGTCACGGTGGAGCTGAGCCCCAGCGGCGAGCCGATGGCGACGACCTCCTGGCCGACGCGCAGGGCCTCGGAATCCCCGAAACCGATGACCGGCAGGTCGGAGACGTCCCGGATCTTCACCACCGCGATGTCGGTCGGGGCATCGGAGGCGACGTAATCGGCCGGCAGGGTCCGACCGTCGTTGAGGGTGACCTCGATCTGCCCTGCTCCGCCATCGGCCCCGTTGACCACGTGGTGGTTGGTGAGGACATAACCGTCGGAGGAGATGATCGAGCCCGAGCCCTCGCCCGCCCCCAGGCGGGTGGCCACCTGGATGGACACGACCGTCGGCAGGACCTCCGCGGCCACCGACTCCACCCCGCCGGGCAGCGCCTCCGGCGGGGCGGCGCTCGGCTCCCGCAGGGAATTGACCGTCTCCCCCGTCGACCCGCTGCCTGAATTCGCCGCGACGATCCCGACGATGGAACCCGCCGCGACAGACCCGACGAGCATGAGCGCCAGCGCCGTCCCCAGCCCCACGGAGCGCTTGCGCGGCGGTTCCTGCGCCGGCGGAGCCTCGGCCGCCTGCGGCGCCTCCCACTGGTAGGGGGAGGTCACCGGCTCATAGCCGGGGACCGAGGCACCCGGCGCGGACTTGTCTTCATTCATGCCGGTCATTGTGCTCTCCTGCTCTGAACCGATCCTGCGGCATTTCTGTACGTTACCTGGACGCCGCGGGCTGCGGGTGTCCCGGCAGTTCCGCGACGACGAGGGCCCCGCCCCCCGGTGCCTCCTCCACCCAGACCGACCCCCCGTGGCGCACGAGCGTCTGCTTGACGATCGCCAGCCCCAGCCCCGAGCCGGGTTGCGAGCGGGCCTCCGGCGCCCGGTAGAACCTCTCGAAGACCCGCTCCCGGTCCTCGGGACGAATACCCGGCCCCGAATCGGCGACGGTGAGCTGCACGCGGTCGTTGGCAAGCGGAATCATCCGGACCCGCACCACGGCGCCCGGCGGCGACCATTTCGCGGCGTTGTCGAGCAGATTGAGCGTCGCCCGACCGAGCGAGAACTGGTCACCGGTGAGGCGCCAGGGAATCATGTGGACGTCGAACTCCAGATCCGGGCGGCGACGGCGGACCCGCGCGAGCGAGGAGGCGATGACCTCGTCGAGTTCGACGCTCTCCACGGTGATCTCCGCGGCGTCCTCCCGGGCCAGATCCACGAGGTCCCCGATGAGGGTGGACAGTTCCGTCATCTGCGCCATGACGTCGCGTTCCAGGTCCTGTCGGTCGGAGGCGGAGATCCGGTCCGCCGCCCCGGGCTGGTTGAGCAGCATGAGCAGCTCGATGTTGGTGCGCATCGACGTCAGCGGGGTCTTCAGCTCATGCCCCGCGTCCGCGACCAGCTGCGACTGCCGGGTCCGCGATTCCTGCAGCGCGCCGAGCATGGCATTGAAGGAGGTGGTCAGCTGCGCCACCTCGTCATTGCCCTGCACGGCAATGGGGCGCAGGTCGTCGGTGTCGGCGACGTAGTCGACCGCCCGCTGCAGGCGCTTCAGGGGGGCGAGACCGGTCGCCGCCACCACCAGCCCGGCGGCGATGGCCAGCATCGTGCCCAGGGCCGTGATGGCCAGGAGCACGGTGCCCAGCGAGGTGATGAGCTGGTGGGTGCCGCTCATGTCCCGGGCGAGCACGATGGTCGTCCCCAGGGAATCCGAGCGCGACATGATGCGCTCACCGCCGACCGTGCGGTAGACGGGCGAGGTGTGGTCCAGGTGTCCGCGGAGATCGCCGCCGACGGGGATGGCGTCGCCCCGGGAGAAGGACCAGCCGGGCGGGGAGATCGCCACCCGGGTCTCGGGGTTGTACATCTTGAACTGCTGGATCTCGGCGTTGAGATTCGTCAGGTAGAAGGGATCCAGGCTCTGCTCGAGCAGCACCCCCGACAGCTGCTCGAGATCGTGATCCACCCCCGCGGTGAGGGTGCGGGAAACAGTGAGATAGGTGAGGAAGGTCATCAGGCCCACCGCGAAGGCCACCACGGCGAAGGTGAGCAGCGCCAGGCGCCAGCGGAGGGTGGTCCGCTCGTCCCGGAGCTCGGTCGCGGAGGGCGCCGCGTCAGCGCTCGGCGCGACCGTGGCGCGGCGGCGCAGAATCACGGGGCGGTCTCACGCAGGACATAGCCGACGCCGCGCACCGTGTGGATGAGCCGGGACTCCCCTTCCGCCTCGGTCTTGCGCCGCAGGTAACCGATGTAGACCTCGAGGGCGTTGCCGGAGGTGGGGAAATCATAGCCCCACACCTCCTCGAGGATCGTCGAGCGGGAGAGCACCCGGCGCGGATTCCGCATGAGCAGATGCAGCAGCGAGAACTCGGTGCGCGTCAGGCTGATCGGGCGCGCGCCGCGGGCGACGTCGCGGGTCTCGGAGTTGAGGCGCAGATCCTCGAAGACGAGGTCCTCGTCCCCCGCCGCCTCCACCGTGCTCTCGACCGCGGCCCGCCGCAGGAGGGAACGCACGCGGGCGAGCAGCTCCTCGAGGGCGAAGGGCTTGGGCAGGTAGTCGTCGGCGCCCGCGTCGAGCCCGGCCACTCGGTCGGCGACGCCGTCGCGGGCGGTGAGGATGAGGATGGGCCGGTCGAAGCCGGTGCTCCGCAGCGTCCGGCACACCTCGAGGCCGTCCATCCGGGGCATCATGACGTCGAGGATGATGAGGTCAGGCTGTTCCCGCCCGATGACCTCGAGGGCCTCCACGCCGTCCTCCGCGAGGCTGACGGTGTAGCCGTTGAATATGAGGGAACGGCGCAGAGACTCTCGGACGGCCTGTTCATCGTCCACGACAAGTATCTTCATGGATCCATTATGTACCAGGCCGGAAACAAAAACACCGGCCCCCTCCACTTAGGTGGATCGGGGACCGGTGCGGTCACTCAGAAAGGTCTAGAACTGCTCGACCTCGACGAGGCCCAGCTGTGCGGCCTTGACCAGGCGACGCGGGATGCGGACGGTCTGACCATCCACCTTGACCTCCTGGAGGGCGACGTTGTCGGCCTTCCACTGGGAGCGGCGCATGCGGGTGTTCGCGCGGGACATCTTACGCTTCGGAACTGCCATTGTTCTATACCTCCTTAAGCCTTCTTCTTGCGGCGGGCCATGCCGCCGAAACGCTTCTCGAACTTCTCGACGCGGCCAGCGGTGTCCATGACACGCTGTGCGCCGGTCCAGAACGGGTGGGACTCGCTGGTGACGTCGACGACGATGAGCGGGTACTCGTTGCCGTCCTCCCACTCAACGGTGCGGTCGGACGTGACGGTGGAGCGGGTCAGGAACTTGAAGCCGGTGCCGGCGTCCTGGAAGACCACCGGGTGGTAGTCGGGGTGGATATCATTCTTCATGAAGTCTCGATTCCCTCAGGATTGAACATCAGGTCGGTTCCAGGGCATGACTGTCAGAGGCCCGGATCGTGCCTGAGTTGGGTTGGAGATTGACAACTCGGACCATGATACTCCCCGGGTGCCCATTCCAGAAATTCCGTGGTATAGGGCTACTGCAGGCCCACTGAAGCCCCGGTGCGCCCGCGTTGCCACATCCACAGAATGACCGCGCCGACGAGCAGCTGCGTCACACCGAGCACGATCCACGCCGCCCGCCCGAGGTCCACGGGATGGATGACGGAGCCGACGGCCATCCAGATGTGCAGACCGCCGTGGGTGCCCACGGCCCACCACACCGACCTGCGCCACAGGACGACTGCTCCCGCCAGGAAGCCCATGCCCAGCGGGGTGATGAGGTAGAAGAGGCGGTCGGCCGCGTTCTCCTGCCCGCCCGAGGACAGCAGGTGGATCACCGTGAACGCCACGGTGGTCCACGCCAGGGTGAGCCAGGGACGGTGGCGGGTGACGTGGAAGAACCACCCGCGGTAGATCAGCTCCTCCGGCAGGCCCTGCAGCAGGACGGCCCGGATGAAGAGGAACACCAGGAGCACGGCGGTGTAGGTTCCCTCCATGTCATTGCCGTCGAGGGTGGGCACTTCCGCCGTACCCGCATCCACGGCGGCCAGGACAATCCACCCCAGGAGAACAGCCAGCCCGGCGAGGAGCAGGCCGCCGGCGAAGCCGGGCAGCAGCGCGCGGAAATTCGTCAGGGTGGTCACGGAGAGGGAGGCCCTCTCCACCAGGCGCATCCACAGGGCCACTGCGGCGATGATGAGAAGCGGTGTCAGCAGGAAGATGAGCGAGGTCGCCGCCAGCTGGGCGTCACCGTCCGGCCACCGCTGGGCGGCCCAGGTGTGGAAGGGCACGCGGGCCAGGTTCGCCCCCATGAGGAGGGCGAAGCCGAGCAGTGCGCGGATGAGCAGGCCCCACCAGGTGACGGGGAGCAACGGGGTCTTCGCAGTCAGGTTCGTGGTCATACCTACAGACGCTAACCAGGCGAAAGGCGCTGCAGAACCCCCGGCGGTCACGGATCCGCGGGGCATAATCATGACCCGGGTCACGGGGCTGCGGCGGTAGCGTGAGGCCCATGGACCGACGGTTACTCACCTTCTTCTTCGGCGTCGCACTGTTCCTCTTCCTCGGCGCCGTCCTGGCGCCGCACCGCACGCCGGAGGAGCAGCTCGCTGGCGCGGTGACCGCACTCTTCCTCCTCCTCGGCTGGATCGCGTGGGTGGCCCGCCCGGGCCGGGCCACGTCGCTGGCCTTCGCCGCCGTGGGTTTCGTGTCCTTCACCGTGGCCAACTCCCCCGTGAGCATCGGCCTGCAGTGGCTGACCATCATCGTGCTGCTGCTGGGCATGGGCACCACGGCCGCGCGCGTCTACGCCGTCCTCATCGTGCTGCGCACCGCGCAGGTCCACCTCACGGCGGGCAGTGCCCCGTCGCTCATTCTCAGCGAGACCGTCAACGCCGTGCTGCTCGTCGCGGCCGGCCTGGCGGTGGCCGGGCTCATCCGCGGACGGCAGCAGGCCTTAGAGGACCTGCAGAGCGCGAACGCCCGCCTGCGGGAGAGCCTGCGCGACTCGCGCGAGCTGGCCCTCGCCCAGGAACGCGAACGCATCGCCGCCTCCCTCCACGACGGCCTGGGACACCGACTCACCACCATCGGCCTCAGCCTCGACTACTCGGCGCGGATGATCGACCGCGACCCGGACAAGGCCCGCGCCGAGGTGCTGCGCGCCCGCGAGGCCACCACCGAATCCCTCAACGTCATGCGGTCCACGGTGCGCGCCATGCGTCCGACAAGGCTTATCGACGACGACCTCCTCGCCAGCCTCCGCCTCTTCGCCACCTCCTTCGACACGACGGGGCTGGAGGTCACCGTCGACGCCGACCTCACCGACTCCCCTCCCCCGCAGCGGGCGCAGTTCATCCTGCGCGTCGTGCGCGAGGCGCTGACCAACGTGGTGCGCCACTCCGGCGCCGACCGCGTCCTCATCACGGTGCGCGACGACCAAGTCCTGGTCGCGGACAACGGCCACGGCAATGAAGCCGAGCCGGACTTCGGCCTGCGCACGTTGCAGGATTCCGCCACGGAACTCGGCGGCCACCTCAGCATCGACCCCCACGGCGGCCTCGACGGCGGCTGCCTGCTCACCCTTACCCTCCCGGAGACCCCATGACCCTGCAGGTCCTGCTCATCGACGATCACCCCATGCTCCTGCGCGGGCTGAGCCTCCTCTTCGAGACCATCGACGGCATCGACATCGTCGCCACCACCACGGACGGCTCCCGCGCCCGCGAGCTGGCCCGGACCCACGGGGTGGACGTCATCGTCACCGACGCCGCCATGCCCGGTGCGGACGGCCTCGCGGTCGTGCAGGCCTGCGCCCCACACGTGCCCACCCTCGTGCTCACCACCTTCGACGACGCCGCCCTCGTCGCCGCGCTCGTCTCCGCCGGCGCCTCCGGCTACCTGCTCAAGGACGTCTCACCCGATGCGCTGGCCGACGCCATCCGGGCCGCCGCCGAGGGCGGGATGGTGCTGGATCCCCGGGTGGCGCGCTACGCGTGGGCGTCGATAAGCGACGACGAAGAGGACGGCGAGCTGGCCGTGCTCACCCGCACGGAGCGCGTCGTGGCGAAGCTGGTGGCGCAGGGGCGCAACAACCAGGAGATCGCCGCGGAGCTGTTCCTGGCGGAAGGTACGGTGAAGAACCACGTCTCCGCGCTGCTACGTAAGCTGCGGGCGCGCGACCGGACGATGCTGGCCCTGCGCCTGGCGAAGGCCTTCGGCCTGTGAACTCGGGATTAGGTTTTCCCGGGTGCGGACTGTAGAGTTGTCCCTTGCTGTTGTCGAAGTAAACGTCTACGCCCCGTCAGCCGGCTACAAGACTGCGCCCCGACCCGTACTCAGTCACGAGGGTACGCGGACCCCATCGGTGCGGCGCGGTCCTTGCATGCTTTTCGACGTGGGCGGCTAGGAGAAAGAAAACCCATGTCGGCTATTTGCCAGGTCACGGGACGTAAGCCGCAGTTCGGCAAGACCGTCTCGCACTCGCACCGACGTCACTCGCGCCGTTGGAACCCCAACGTGCAGCGTCGTCGGTTCTTCCTGCCCTCCGAGGGCCGGACCATCACCCTGAATGTTTCCACCAAGGGTCTCAAGGTCATCGACCGCGACGGCATCGAGTCCGTCGTCGCCAAGATCCGTGCACGTGGGGAGAAGATCTAACTAATGGCACGTAATGACATTCGTCCGATCATCAAGCTGAAGTCCACGGCTGGCACCGGTTACACCTACGTCACCCGTAAGAACAAGCGCAACAACCCCGATCGCATCTCGCTGATGAAGTTCGATCCGATCGCCCGCAAGCACGTCGAATTCCGCGAGGAGCGATAATCTATGGCCAAGAAGTCCAAGATCGCCAAGAACGAGCAGCGCAAGGAAATCGTCGCCCGCTACGCGGAGCGTCGCGCTGAGCTCAAGGCCATCATCTCCAACCCGAACACCTCTGACGAGGACCGCCTGGACGCGCAGTTCGAGCTGAACCGTCAGCCGCGCGACGCCTCCCCGGTGCGCGTCCGCAACCGCGACGCTCATGACGGTCGCCCCCGCGGTTTCCTCCGCAAGTTCGGTCTGTCCCGTGTCCGCATGCGCGAGATGGCTCACCGTGGTGAGCTGCCGGGCGTCCGTAAGTCCAGCTGGTAAGGAGTGGCCAACATGAAGCGCACCAACCCCCGTAAGCAGCGGATGGAGCAGTCCCGCCGCCCCAAGAAGAACCCGCTCAAGGCCGAAGGCATTGAGAAGGTCGACTACAAGGATGTCAAGACCCTGCGTCTTTTCATCTCTGACCGCCACAAGATCCGTTCCCGCCGCGTCACCGGCCTGACCCCGCAGCAGCAGCGTCAGGTCGCCACCGCCGTGAAGAACGCACGCGAGATGGCCCTCCTGCCGTTCACCAGCCGCTAAACCGGTTGACAGGACGCAAGTCACAACAGCGCACTTTTGCCGCTGGCTGTGTGACACGGTAGAAGTACTCGGCACCGCCCGCCCCCGCATCGTCGGAGGCGGGCGGTGCTGTTTGTGGGGGGTGGTATTTTTGCCTCATGCATCCCTCCCTCGACGAACTGACCTTGCAGGCCCGCCGGGCCGCCTCCCCGGCCGTGGCCCGCGGCATCCTCGCAGAGGCGCAGGAGCTGTTCCGCAACGGCCTCGACCACGGCGAATCCGCCGCGGAGCTGGCCGGGTGGTACTCCCGCACCCTGCAGGAATGGTCGCGTAGTCCCGCCGTGGAGGAGCTTCTCGACGGCGCCCGGCTGCACTTCACCGGGTCGGTGGCCCGCGCCGAGGCCATCCCCACCGATGCCGTCTCGTGGATCATCGTCGGCGACACCACCGCGGCCAACGCCGCGCTCCTGGAGCTCACCGCGGACCTGGAGGTCGGCGGGCTCTACGACGCGGGCACGTCGGAGCTGTGGCAGGCGTGGGCGCAGCGGGCTGTCGAGGAGCAGGACGTGGCGGTCATCGCGCTGGCCGTCGACGCCGGCCTGCTCAGTGATCCGGCCGTGGCCGACCAGCTCATCGCCCCCTCTCTCGCCCAGCTGCCGCCCGCCCTGCGCCTGGCGGAGGGACTGCCTGATCAGGACTCCCCCGTCGATGTGTCCGGCACCCTCCTGGCCCCGGCGGTGGCGGTGGCGCGGTGGGCGGGCCTGGCGGCCGGCAGCCCCCGGGGCACCACCCTCGAGCGCCTTACCGCCGCACGGGAGAAGGACATCCTCACCGCCGATGAGGCGGCGGCCCTCGGCCAGGCCTGGAGCACCGGGCTGGGCATGGAGCTGCGCAGCTGGCGCCACGGCACCTGGGGGCAGGAGGAGACGATGCGTTCCCTGCCCGCCCTGGACCGCAGCGCCTACGGGGCGGCCGCGCGGCTGGTCAGCGTGGCGCTGCGTTCCATCGCCGGACGCCACGGCATCGCGTTGCCCTGACGCTGGTATCTTGAGACGAACAGAAATCCGCAGGAAGGAGCGCCTCGTATGGCACGTGCCGTGGGACGTCCCCGCAAGAACAGTCCGCGTCGTCGGGGAGCGACGGCGCGCGAGGAGATTCTCGACGCCTCCGCCGAGCTGTTCACCACGCAGGGTTTCGCCTCGACCTCGACGCACCAGATCGCGGACGCCGTGGGCATCCGCCAGGCCTCGCTGTACTACCACTTCCCCTCGAAGACCGAGATCTTTCTGACGCTGCTGAAGTCGACCATCGAGCCGTCGACCGAGCTGGCGGCCGCCCTCGGCGAGTCCGAGGCTTCCCCGGCCCTGCGCCTGTGGGCGCTCGTCGCCGCGGAGGCCCGCCTGCTGCTGTCCACCCGCTGGAACATCGGCCGCCTCTATCAGCTGCCCGTCGCCGCCTCGGAGGAGTTCTCCGAGTACCACGCGCAGCGCACGGAGCTGCGGGACCTCTTCCGCTCCCTGGCCGCCGACCTGGTTGGCGCCGATGATCCCCGTGTGGATCTGCCCTTCCACATCGCGCTCTCGGTCATCGAGATGCGCGGCAACGACGGCACCGTCCCCGCCGAGCTCTCCGACACCGCGCTGCCCCCCATCGCCATCATGCTGGCCGACGCCGCCCTCGACGTCCTCCACGCCGAGCTCCCCGCCGACCGCGCGGAGCTCACCCTGGCACTCATCAGTGAGTAGCTGCCTGGCCCGACGGCTCATCGCCTTCCTCATCGACGTCGGGATCGCCTCCCTGCTCTACCTCGCGCTCGGCTCCCCCGGGGCGGGCGGGGTCGACCCCGCCCCCGCCTTGCTGGGTCTGACCTGGGCGGTGCGCACCCTGCCGGAGCTGGTGTGGCGCCGCAGCCCGGGAAAGATGATGATGCGCATCGACGCCGCCGGTCCCCGCTGGGCACCCCTCGTCCGGCACCTGTGGCTCATCATCCCCATCCCGCTGGGCTATCTGCTGCCGGTCGTCCCCTGGTACTCGCTGCTGGCCTGCGTCATCGGCCTCAGCGCGCTGCTGGCCCCGGACCACCGTTCCCTGGCGGACCGGGCTGCACACACCACGGTCATTCAGCGCGGCGCAGGATGCGCTCTGCCTGGCTGACCAGCGGGGCATCGATCATCATGCCGTCGACCTGGAAGGCGCCGTCCTGCTCGGCGGCACCGGCCACCACGGCCCGCGCCCACCGGACCTGCTCCTCTTCGGGGCGGTAGGCCCGGCGGACGATCTCCACCTGCGCGGGATGGATGCACGCGGTGCCGAGGAAGCCCGAGCGGGCGGCGTCGAGGGCCTCCGCGTACTGCCCCTCCGCATCCCGGAAATCGGCGTGGATGGCGTCGACGGCGAACTTCCCGGCCGCCGCCGCGTGCACGAGGACCTGCGCGCGGGCGTGGCGGATGACGTCGCGGTACTCCCCCGCCCCGCGCTCATCGGGCTGGCGGCGTGAGTGGGTCCCACCCAGCAGCGTGATGAGGTCCTCCGCGCCCCAGAACAGGCCCACAACCTCCTCCCGCGCCACGATTCCCGCGATGCCGGCCAGCGCCTGCGGGGTCTCGATCATGGCGATGACCTCCAGCCCCGCCAACCCTTCCGGCAGCGTCGATCCCACCTTGGGGACCATGACCGTGCCGATGCCCAGCTCGCGGGAGAGGGCGACGTCGTCAAGAAAGGACGGTGACTGCGGACCGACGGTGCGCAGGACCGTCCGGGCGAGGTCGAGCTCCGCGGCCCGCACCGCGGCATGCAGCGCGGCCCGGTCTCCGGCACCGGCGCCGTCCTCGAGATCGACGATGACCGTGTCCGCCCGGGCGAAGGCCTTGGGCAGCAGGTCCGGGCGGTGCGCGGGGGCGAAGAGGAGGGCGGGGCCGACAGGGGAGGTCATGGGGCCAATTATGAACTACCCTGCAGGCATGCGCACCCACCTCGTCCTCGCTGTCGTGCTGTCGCTGACTCTGAGCGCCTGCAGCGCCGGGCAGGAGCAGGAGGAGGTGGTGGTGGAGACGGTGGTGGTCACGGAGCAGGCCCAGTCCAGGGCGCAGCCGACGACGGCCGCCGCGGCGGAGTCAGATCTGCCGAGTTTCACCGGCACCGTCCGGGAGAAGAGCACCAGCGAGGTGATGAAGGGTCGGCCGGCACCCAACGGCGAGCCGGAGAGCAACCGCTACTACATCCTGGAGCTCGACGCCCCCGTGGAGTTCACGGCCCGCAGCCCCGGCTCCGGCCCCCTACCCCGGACGATCAGCGAGGTGTCCCTGGGCAGCACCACCGCCTACGGGGATGATTCCGCCACCTGGCTGCCCCACGTCAACCAGCGCGTGACCGTCATCGTCCACGAGCCGCAGCTCTACTGGCCCAGCGACACCGGACTCCCCCTGGGCATGCTCGGTGTCGGCCGCTCCCCCGAGGTCATCGTTCTTTAAGGGGTCCTCAACAGCGCAACTGATGGGTACCATCGTGGCCATGAGCACCTCCGCGCACCTCGCCCCCGCTCCTGCGGGTCTGTTCACGCGCGCGGCGGCGACCTCCGGCGAGGTGCTCGCCCTCATCTTGGCGGCACTGGCCCTGCAGACCCTCACCCGCGAGCCCGTCACCCTCGACGTCTTCTCCGCCGCCCTGCTCTGCGCCGCCGCCGTGCGGATCATCACCGAGACCGGGTGGGGAGCCAGCCCCGGCAAATGGCTGGCGGGCCTCCGCGTGAAATTCCCCGGCGAGGTGACGTGGATGCGCCTGCCGCAGGCCGTCCTGCGGAACACCTGGCTGTGGCTCGCACCCCTGACGGTCCTGCTCAGTCCGCGCGACGAGAACCTGTGGGCCATGGCGGCGACGGTGGGGATCTCGATCATCCTCGGCCCTGACCGCCGCTCGGTGACTGACCTGTTGGGCGGGGCCTTCGTCATCGATCCCGCCGCGCCCCGCCGGGTGCCCGACCCCGTCGACCACGTCTCCCCGCGCCGCGCCCTGGCGTGGGCCGTCGACATGGCGCTGAGTTCCCTGCTCGCCCTCGCCCTGGCCCCGCTCCTCGGCTGGTCGTGGTGGGCCGGGGGGCTCGTGGTGCTGGCGCTGCTCAAGGTGGTCACCGAGCTGCTCGACGCCCCCACGCCCGGCAAGGCCCTCTTCCGGCTCCGCGTCACCCACGCACCCGGGTTCCGCCTGGTGCGGGTGGCGGCGCGCAACCTGTGGCTGCTCCCTGCGCTCTTCCTCGCCTTCGCCGTCGGCCACCCCGTGCTGTTGGTCGAGGGCTTCATCGCCCTGACGTTCCTCTATATCCCGGCGCAGCGCAGTGTCACCGACCTGCTGGCCCGGGCGGAGGTGACGCTCAACCGCTAGTGCTCAGCAGCGGGCGGCGGGAAACTGCGTCAGGTCACCGAGAGCCTGGACGAGCAGCGTCGTCATCTCCTGGGCGTCCGCCAGGCTCCCCGAGGCCGGCGTGGCCACCACGGCCACTGCCCGCTCGCCGTCGGCACCCGGCGCGAGGCCGAGCTGCCGGGCGGTGTACGTTCCGTTCAGGTCCGGACCCCACCCACCCTTGAAGCGGGCGCCGGCCAGCGTTCCCAGCCCCCAGGACTGGGAGGGATCAATGGCCGCCATGTCCTGCAGGACAGGTTCTCCGCCCGCAATGCACGGCAGGTGCGCGGCGAAGCGGGCCTGGTCGGCCGCCGACCAGGCGGTCTGCCCGAAGATGCTGAATTCCGGGCGCCGGACCTCCTGGTTGACCACGGTCCCCGCCTGCCCCTCCGCGAGGACCGCATCCACTCCCACCGCGCCGGACGCCAGCCACAGCGTCTCCGCGGCGGCGTTGTCCGAGACCCGGATCGCCGCGGCCGCGCTCGGAGCCATCTCCGGATCGACCCGCAGGGCCGCAATGGCCAGCGGCACCTTGATCGTCGACCACGCCGGTACCGCCGTCATATCGCCCGCGGTGTAGATCTCACGGCCGTCGGACACCGCCACGCCCGCGGAACCCCCGTAACGGGCGAGCACCTCCCGGACCGCCGCCTCCAGGGTGTCCCCCTCGCTTCTCGACGCCCGCGTCTCCGTCACCGTCACCACCACATCGGGTTCCGGAGTGTCCTCTCCCACCGGGATGGTGCACCCGGGAAGCAGGGCCGCCGTCAGGAGGACTGCCCACCACCGTCTCATGAGATGTGGACGACCGCGTTGTTGCCACCGGTGCAGGTGACGTAGGACCCGGTGTCGCGGCAGGTCATGGTGTAGGTCGCGCCGGTGACCGAGCTGTACACCTGGAGGGTGGCATCCGTGTCACCGGTAGCGAGGTAGTTCTCCACGAACGCGTCTCGCACCGCGTTGGCGAAGGGCTCGCTGGTGACACTCGTCCCGCGCCACACACTGTTGTAGTCGCCGGTGGGGGCGTTGTCCCGGGCCGCGGCGTTCGCCGGGATCGACCCGGCCGGTACCGCCTGTTCGGCACGTTCCTGCGGCTCGGCCTGCACCGTGCTGGTGTAGGTGGAGGTCACCGGCCCACTGCCGGACGTTCCCCCGCCCCCGACCCAGCCGAAGAGCACCGCGGCGACACCCACCGCAGTCACGACCACGGCAACGGCAATGAACAGGAGTATCCACAGCCACCCACGGGACTGCTGGGCAGGCTGCTGTGCCCATTCATTCGTCGGCGGCGCCTGCTCCCACTGGTTCTGCGGATAGTTGTTCATTGGAGCGGGGCCCTTCTCGACGGATTCTGGTGACGACCTGTGTATTCATCGTCCCACACGCGGCGGGCACGAATGCACGAAAGACTGCCGATGTCCGGGAGGAACATCGGCAGTCGTGAGTGGGCCCCGGGGGCCCTGCCTGATTCGCTGACATTCGCGCCGCGCCCCGGGGCATAGGCCCAGGTGGGAACTTGTAGTGATGTCAGTAAATCAGGCGGGCCCAGCTAGTGCGCGAAGTGGCGGGCGCCGGTGAAGTACATCGTCACCCCGGCCTTCTCGGCGGCGGCGATGACCTCGTCGTCGCGAATGGAACCGCCCGGGGAGACGACGGCCTTGACGCCGGCGTCGGCAAGCACCTCGAAGCCGTCCGCGAAGGGGAAGAAAGCGTCGGAGGAGGCGACGGCACCGGTGGTGCGGTTCGCGCCCTGGGCGAGGGTGTTGGCGCGCTCGACGGCCAGCTTGGCGGAGTCGACGCGGTTGACCTGGCCCATGCCCACGCCGACGGTGGCAGAATCCCGGGAGATGAGGATGGCGTTGGACTTGACGGCGCGGACCGCGGTCCAGGCGAACTGCAGATCGGCCAGGACCTGCTCGGAGACGGGCTCGCCGGCGGCGAGGGTCCAGTTGGCGGCGAGGTCGCCCTCGGCCTGCAGGGTGTCACGCTCCTGGACGAGGACACCGCCGGAGATCTCCTTGACCTCCAGGCCGGTGCGGGTCAGCGGCTCGGCCTGCAGGACGCGGATGTTCTTCTTCCGGGCGAGGACGTCGATGGCGCCGTCGGCGTAGGAGGGGGCGATGATGACCTCGGTGAAGATGTCCGCCACCTGCTCGGCCATGGCGACGGTGACCTCACGGTTGGCGGCGATGACGCCACCGAAGGCGGACATCGGGTCGCAGGCGTGGGCGCGGCGGTGGGCGTCGGCGATGGAGGTGTCGGAGACGGCGATGCCACAGGGGTTGGCGTGCTTGATGATGGCCACGCAGGCGCGCTCATGGTCCCAAGCGGCGCGCCAGGCGGCGTCGGCGTCCTGGTAGTTGTTGTAGCTCATCTCCTTGCCGTGGAGCTGCTCCGCGTTGGCCAGTCCACCGGCACCCTGGTCGGCGTAGAGGGCGGCGGCCTGGTGCGGGTTCTCGCCGTAACGCAGGGTGGCGGAGAGCTCGTGGGAGGAACCGATCCAGGCGGGGAACTGCACGCCCTCTTCCTCCGCGGCGACCTGCTCACCGAGCCAGGTGGCCACAGCGACGTCATAGGCGGCGGTGTGGCGGAAGGCGTCGAGGGCGAGGCGGGTGCGCTGCGCGCGGCTGAAGCCGCCATCCTGCAGGGCGGTGGCGACATCCTCGTAGCGGGCCGGGTCGACGACGACGGCCACGGAGGGGTGGTTCTTCGCGGCGGCGCGGACCATGGAGGGGCCGCCGATGTCGATCTGCTCGACGCAGGCGTCGAAATCCGCGCCGGAGGCGACGGTCTCGGTGAAGGGGTACAGGTTGACCACCACGAGCTGGAAGGGCTCGACGTCCAGGTCCGCGAGCTGCGCGAGGTGGTCGTCCTTGCGGGTGTCGGCGAGGATGCCGGCGTGGACCTTCGGGTGGAGGGTCTTCACGCGGCCCTCGAGGCACTCCGGGAAGCCGGTGAGGGCCTCCACCGGGGTGACCGGGATGCCCTGGGCGGCGATGGTGGCCGCGGTGGAGCCGGTGGAGACGATCTCCACACCGGCGTCGTGCAGGGACTGTGCCAGGCCCTCGAGCCCCGTCTTGTCGTACACGCTGATGAGGGCGCGCTTGATTACCTTGCGATCATCACTCATGGATGAACTCAACCTTCCTGGTGGTCTCGTCGATGCGCGCCGACCGCAGCACCGACACTATGAGCTGTCGTTCAATCTTCTTGATGCGCTCGTGGAGAGAGCTTTCCGTGTCTTCCGGTTCCACGTCGACCGCCTGCTGCGCGATGATCGGGCCCGTGTCCACGCCCGCGTCGATGTAATGGACCGAGGAACCGGTGACCTTCACCCCGTAGGCGAGCGCGTCGCGGACGGCATGGGCGCCCGGGAACGACGGCAGCAGCGCCGGATGGGTGTTGATGATGCGACCACCGAAGCGGTCGAGGACTCCTGCGCCGAGAATCTTCATGAACCCGGCGGAGACGATGAGCCCCGGGTCCTGCGTCGCGATGACGTCGGCGAGAGTGACGTTCCAGGCCGCTCGGTCCGCACCGAGTTCCACGACCCGCGTCTCGACGCCCGCCTCTTCCGCACGTGCCAGAGCAGCGCACGGCACATCGGCGATGACCAGGCTCACCCGGTAACGCTCGTCCTGATTGTCCAGGATCGACTGCAGCAGGGTGCCGCTGCCGGAGACGAGCACGACGACATTGAGGGGATCGCGGGGGAAAGTCACCCGTCTGATCCTAGTCCTTGGGGTCGGCTTCTTCGTCCTTCTCGTCGACTTCCCCGGATTCCGCGGTCACCGGAACCTCTCCTGCCTCAGGGATCACTGGATCCTCAGTACTTTCCGCCTCACCCGTCTCGGGGGTGGCCTCCTCGACGATCTCCCCCTCGAGGATCTCCTCCTCCGGCTCCGGTTCCGGTCCGGCTTCTTCCTCAGCGACCAGCTCCGGCTCGGGCTCGGGCTCCGGCTCCGGCTCGGGCACAGCCCGCCGGTCCGCCAGCTTGCCGACGAGCGCCGCCGCCCCGCCGATCCCCGCGGTCCAGGCGAAGGCCAGTCCGGCCGTCAGCCACACCATCGGGCCCATGACCCCGAGGTGCCCGACCTGCCCGGTGGTGAGGTAGCCGGCGAGCAGGACGAGGACCGCGACGGCCGCCGCGGTGGCCATCGTCTGCACGATGGTGAAGCGCACGCTGCCGAGCACATAGGCCACGGCCATCGACGTGACGAGCAGCAGCAGGATCGACCACGGGTGCGCCCAGCCGGGGATGAGGGCCACGAGCGGCAGGGGCGGCAGGGCCGTGAGGTCGATGGCGTAGAGGGAGACGGAGGCGGCACCGATGTGGAACTCGGACCCCATCATCACTGCGGCGGCGGCGATGAGGGCGTTGGGCAGGTAGAGCAGGCTGACGACCACCACACCCAGCACACCCAGGCCACTGTTATATAGGGAGGCCACCTCGACCTGCCGCGACCATCCGGTCACCAGCAGTCCGAGCAGGAGGAGCAGGGCGCCCGCGGAGAGGAAGAGGAGGATGCGGGCGGCGGTGGCCACGGCGTCGACAAGCCAGTCGGGGGCGCCGTAGCGACGCAGCAGGGCGCGCCACAGGCGGGGACCCATGCCGAGGGCCAGCGCCGCGGCGTGCACGAGGAAGGTGCGGGCCAGCGCGTGACCCAGCGGCGGGGGGCCGACATCGAAGACGCGGCCGGCGTCCCACATCATCGCGGCGGCGATGAGGGTGAGCACCACGGGGATGAGCAGTGTCGCCATCGCGAGGACAAGGAGGTCCGCGAGGCTGATGCGTTCGCGGACGGCGTTTCTGATGCGCCGGGCGAGCAGGGCGACAAGGCCGATCGTCGGCAGCAGCGGCAGGACGCCGAGCACCGTGCCGCTCGCCGCGACCGGGGAGAGATTGAGGGCCAGCCACAGCTGCGCGATGGTCGCGGGCAGCGCCGCGAGTGTGGTTCCTGTCACAAGAAGGCCAACGAGGGCGAGCGCGATGAGGCCGAGCAGGACGACAAGGTCGGGGACCGCGACGACGGGCAGGTAACGGCGCAGACGTCCGAGCAGATCGGTGGGCGCCGGCGCGGGCGGCGCCTCCGGACCGCGGCGCTGGCGGGCGCCCGCGGGCGTGCTACCTGCGGAAGTCCCGCCGGCGCGGATCTTGCGGGGGCGCCGACCGGGCCGGGACTGGGGGCTGGTCTTCTTGCTCATCACCTCCCCACTGTGCCACGGTGGAGCGTCCGCTTCGTGACGGCGCGGCCCGGTGTGGCGTCGATGTAACACTCACGGAGGGCGGCGCGATTAAGACGAATTCCGCGGTGATCGGTTGCCCCATAGGAATCGAGACGCTATTGTTACCGACCGTAGGTAACAAAGCGGTCACAAACTCGTAACTCAACGGTTGTGGCGAATGACGGAAGAAGGCTTCATGCGCATGACGACTGAGCGGTCGACCCGAGGTAAGCACCGCAAGATCACCACCTCGCAGACCACCAAGGGTCGTATCGCCCTCGTCACGGTCGCCACCGGCGCTGTGTCGACCGCAGGTATCGGCGGCGCGGCTGCCGCCCAGATCCAGGCCCAGCACACCGAGACCGCCGCCGTCGCCACCCCGGAGTACGCCCTCGCGGCAAATACCTCCGACATCGCGAACCAGATCGCCGAGGCTGCCCCGCAGATCCTGGCCATCGCCGAGCACAAGCCGGCCGATTACATCCAGCAGCAGCTCACCACCGCCGTCCAGTTCGCTGACGTCCGCGCCCAGCTCGACCAGGCGCTCCGCGCACCCTCTGTCGCCAAGCCGGCCGAGGGTGTCTTCACGTCCGGCTACGGCCCGCGCTGGGGCACCCTCCACGCCGGCATCGACATCGCCAACGCCGTGGGCACCCCGATCCTCGCCGTCATGGACGGCGTCGTCGTCGACTCCGGCCCGGCCTCCGGCTACGGCAACTGGATCCGCATCCAGCACGAGGACGGCACCATCTCCCTCTACGGCCACATGGAGACCCTCGACGTCGCCGTCGGCCAGACCGTCACCGCCGGCCAGAAGATCGCCGGCATGGGCAACCGTGGCTTCTCCACCGGCTCCCACCTGCACTTCGAGATCCACCCCGGCGGCGCCGGCGCGGTCGATCCGGTGCCGTGGTTCGCGGAGCGCGGCATCACCATCGCCTAAGACACCTGCAGTACGCACCCCGGTCAGATCCGTCACTGACCGGGGTTTTGCTATGCCAGAATACTTGCCACGTAGCAGGTTACCCAGTAACCTGACATTCAAGGTTACCGGGTAACCTGCTCGGCACCGTCCCCCACCGCAAGGAACCGCCATGTCCATCAAGCACTCGCTTCTCGCGCTGCTGACCGTCGGACCATCGTCCGCCAGCCAGCTGCAGCAGCAGTTCAGCGACCGGACGCAGGCCGTCTGGCCCCTCAACATCGGCCAGGTCACGCAGACCCTGGCCCGCCTGGAACGCGACGGCCTCATCGAGGTCGCCGGCTCCATCACCGGAGCCAACAATCGCCCCGCCGAGACCTACCAGCTCACCCCCGCCGGCCGGGAGCTTCTCGACGCCTGGTGGGCCGAGCCCGTCCACCGCCCCGCCACCGAGCGGGACGAACTGGTCATCAAGGTCTCGCTCGGCGCGCACGACCCCGGCATCAACCTCATCGCCCTGCTCGACCGCCAGCGCCGCTCCACCATCCACCAGCTCCGGGAGCTCAACCGCGCCTCCCGGGCCCTGGCCGACACCCGTTCCGCCGAGCGCCTGCAGGTGGAACGCCGCATCTTCGACCTGGAGGCCGAGGCCCGCTGGCTCGACCGCGTCGAGGCCCTCACCAACCCGACACCCAAGGAGTCCTGACATGTCCCCCTCTTCTCCTGCTCCCCTGGAGCTGCAGAACGTCTCCTGTGTGTTCGGCTCCGGCCCGCGGCGGGTGGTCGCACTCGAGGACGTCTCCCTCACCCTGGAACCCGGCGAGCTCGTCGCTGTCATGGGACCCTCCGGGTCCGGCAAGTCGACGCTGCTCAACGTCGCGGGACTGCTGCAGACGCCGACCTCCGGCCGGGTGCTTATCGACGGCGTCGACGCCGCCGACCTCACCCCCACCCGTTCCGCCCTCCTGCGCCGCTCCCGGATCGGGCTCATTTTCCAGCATTACAACCTCGTGCCCACCCTCACCGTCGGGGAGAACGTCTCCCTGCCCCTGGAACTCGACGGCCTGAGCCCGGAGCAGTGTCGGGAGGCAGCCCGCATCGCGCTGCTCGAGGTCGGCCTCGAGGGGCTGGACTCCCGCTTCCCCGAGGAGATCTCCGGCGGCCAGGCGCAGCGCGCGGCCATCGCCCGGGCGCTCATCGGCGAGCGCACCGTGCTGCTCGCCGACGAACCCACCGGCGCGCTCGACACCACCACCGGCGATGCCGTCCTGCGCATCCTCCGCGAGCGTGTCGACGAGGGCGCCGCCGGCATGATCGTCACCCACGAGCCCCGCTTCGCCGCCTGGGCGGACCGCGTCATAGTGGTCCGCGACGGCCGCCTCATCGACGAGGGGAGTGATCTGTCATGAGGGCCCTACTCGCCGCCACCCGCCCCACCCGGCGCGACATCACCCGTCACCCCTGGCGCATCCTGGCCGCCGTGCTGCTCATCGCGCTGCCGGTGTTCGCCGGAACCTGGCTGTGGTCCCACGGTTACTCCGAGGAGCAGGCGACCCGGTCGCTGGAACAGCGCACCGAGGCCCAGCTCATCGGCGGCTCCTGCACCCAGAGCATCGACGGCACCGCCTCCGACTGCACGCCCTCCGCGCAACCGGCCACGGTGACGCAGCAGGAACTGCTCGCCGCGCACCTGCCGGAGGGCTTCACGGCGGAAATGCGCTACCAGGACTGGGGCACGGGGTCCCATGACGGGAAGCAGATCCACCTCGCGGTCCAGCAGCGCGCCTCCGGCCGCATGCCGCCCCCGGGGCAGATCTGGCTGACCAGCGCCGCGGCGGATGCGCTCCACGTCCGCGCAGGCGACACCATCACCTACTCCCCGCAGGGCTCCCGCCCGGATGTGGAGCTGCGCGTCGCGGGCACCATGCCCGGCTACACCTCCGTCGTGGCCGAACCGGCCCTCCTCGCCCCCGCGGATCTGCTCAACGAGCCGGAGATGCCCGGCTCCGCCACGTGGTCGATCACCGGCCCCACCGCGTTCACCTGGCAGGACGTCCAGGCCCTCAACGCGGTCGGATTCACCGTGCGCGCACAGGATGTCATCGACAATCCCCCGCCGACGGAAGAGATCGACCCCGCCTTCCGCTACCAGGGGTACCTCTACCCCACGCCCACCACCGACTGGTCCGTCCAGATTGTCACCGTCGCCGGAATACTGCTCGTCGGCCTGCTGGCGCTGCTGCTCATCGCGCCGGTGTTCACCATCGCCACCTCCCGGATGGCCCGCAACTTCGCCCTCATGAGCTCGCAGGGTGCCACCCCGTGGCACATCCGCCTGGCGGTGCTGGCCTACGGCCTGTCCGCAGGAGTCATCGGTGCCACACTCGGCGCCGTCCTCGGTGTCGGCGCGGCCGCGGTGACGTGGTTCCTCCACTACCCCACCTGGAGCTTCGCCGTGCCCTGGCTAGGCGTGCTCGGACTGTGGGCGGCCGCGGTCCTCGGCTCGACGCTCGCCTCGCTCCTGCCGGCGGTGGTGGCCGCGCGGGCGTCGATAAGCGCGGGCGTGCAGGGGGCCGCCCCCGACCGGCTGCTGACCTGGCGGCCGTGGATGGCGCTCGGCCCCGTCGGGCTCCTGCTGCTCGGGCTCGGCGTGTTCGGGGCGCGGTTCTTCGTCGCCGCGACCACTCTGCAGTTCTGGTCGCCGCTGCTCGCCCTGGTCACGGTGATTCTCATCGCCGCCAGCGCACCGGCGGTGGTGTGGGGGCTGGGGCGCCTGGGCGCGCGTGCCCCGCTGCCGACGCGGTTGGCGCTCCGCGACGCCGGGCGCCAGTCCATGCGCAGCGTGCCCGCACTGGCGGCCATCATCGCGGTGCTGGCCATCGCCGTCGGGGTGCAGACCCACCTGGCGTCGGAAGAGGCCCGCGAGCAGGCTCTCTACGCTGCCACCTACCGGGGCTCGGCGATGCTGCTCGCGCCGGACATCGATCCGGAGACGGCCCCCGACGAGCGGAGCATCGAGGAGGTCGTCGCCACCGCTCAACAGGCGGTGGGCCCCTCCCAGCGCATCGATCTGCGGGGTGTCCGTTTCGATCCCGAATCCGCCGGCCAGCGGGAGATCTTCCTCGGGTCGATGACCTGCGATTCCCCGGATGACAGCTCGATGTGCCTGTACCTGGCGCGCGAGGACCGCGTCACCGGCCCCTTCGAGCTCTTCGGCGGCTCACTCTTCGAGGCCTCCCCGGAGGCCCTCGACCTCTTCCTGCTCGACGACGCCGCCCGCAGCCGCGCCCTGGCGGCGTTGGACACCCCGGGGATCCTCGTGCCCGTCAACTTCCCGGCCAGCGAGCTGCCGGTGCGGGAGGTCGAATTCAACCATGAGGTCGGCGACCTCGACGTCCACTCCGAGACGGTCCTGCCCACCATCCCGGTCCTGCCGGAGCTGGCCCCGACAATGCTGCTCACGCCCCCGGCCCTGCGCGAGGTCGGCGCCAGCTCGGACTACCTGGGGACGGTGCTGCTCACCGAGCAGCCGCTGTCTGCCGGGCAGCGCCAGGAGATCGCGCGGCAGACCTCGGAGGACACGGTGGGCACCATGATCTCCTTCACCCCCCTGAGCCCGCTGTCGGGCTGGTGGTCCGTGGCCCTGGCGGGCACCCTCGGCCTCGGCGTGCTCGTCGTGGTCACCCTCGTGCAGGCCCTGTCCTGGCAGAGTGTCCGCCGCCAGTTCGCGCTTCTCGACGCCATCGGCGCCCCGCCCGGCCTTCCGTCCCAGGTCTCCGGCGCCTTCTCCGGCCTGCTCGCCCTGGCGGGCACGGTGTGCGGCGTGGCCGCAGGCACCCTCGGCGCGTGGCTGCTCACCTCCACGACGCAGCTGCACTCCTCCGGCGCGGTGCTTTCCACCGGCACGGCAGGGTACTTCCTCCCCGACTGGCGGATGCAGCTCATTCTGCTGGTGCTCACCCCGGTGGCGACGTGGGCGGTCGGCTCCCTGTTCCACCGGCGGCTCGGCGAGTTGGAGTACCGCGAGACGTAGAAGGACCCCACCCGCCGGAATCACCCCCGCAGCGCTCACCCCATAGCTTTACTGGAGTCACACTATTCACACCAGTAACACGGGGTCTGAGCTGCGGGGATCCGCCGATTCTCCCCCATTCGCCGCGCCGACCTGCGGTTTCCTCCGTTGCCGTCCCGCCCTGCCCCCGGTACTTTTGACTCGATCTCAGAATTGCTCTCTACCAAAGGCAGGACGCATGCTCTCACGCACCGGAATCACGGCCACGCTCCTCACCGCCGCACTGGCCGCCGGCGTCATCGCACCCCCGGCCCACGCCCGGGAGGCCTCCTTCCAGGTGACCGGGGAAGGCGTCAACGGCGCCGACCTCAACGACCTCATCACCGCACTCACCGCGGCGGGCAAGATCGCCGAGGGCGTCAACAACGCCGCCCCGAGCGAGACGACCCCCGAAGGCAGCTCCGACCTCAAGGTCATCCTCGACCCGCTGAGCGCCATCCTCGATTCTCTCTCCATCGTCTCCTCCGACGAGCTGGGACTCGACCTGCGGGACATCATCCCCGCCCAGCGCATGTCCCCCGTCCGCGGCCAGACCGCCGACGGCGCCACCGTCGTCTTCCCCACCTCCGGACGCTTCACCTCCGGCTACGGCGCCCGCTGGGGCGCGCAGCACGAGGGCATCGACATCGCCGACCCGATCGGCACCCCGGTCCTGGCGGTCATGGACGGCGAGGTCATCTCCGCCGGCGGCGCCAACGGCTTCGGCAAGTGGGTGCGTCTGCGCCACAGCGACGGCTCCATCTCCGTCTACGGGCACGTCAACACCATCCACGTCGCCGTCGGTCAGCGCGTGACCGCCGGCGAGCAGATCGCCACCATCGGCAACGAGGGCGAATCGACCGGCCCGCACCTGCACTTCGAGATCCGCCCCGGTGGCGGCGCCCCGGTCAACCCCGTCGACTGGTTCGCCACCCGCGGCATCAACGTCCGCTGATCACAGCTTCTCCATCGGCACCCCGCCGATGAGCATGAGCCGCACCTTGCCGGCGGAACCGAAGTCGATGGTCACGGTCGCGCGCGCTCCGGACCCGTCCGCGGCGATGACCGTGCCCAGGCCGTACTTGTCGTGGTTGACCCGGTCCCCCACCGTCAGGTGCAGGTTGTTGTTCTTCGGCCGCGCCTTCGGCAGGGTCGGGGCCGCCGGGGCAGCAGAGGTGCTGCGCTGCGGCGTCGACCGCCCCCAGGAACTGCCGCCGCCGTAGCCGCCGGATCCCCAGGAGGACTCCGGCTCCTCGCGCCGCCAGTCCACCAGCTCCGCGGGCACCTCCGCCAGGAAACGGCTCGGCGGGTTGGTCATCGGGTTGCCCCAGGAGGAACGCAGCATCGCCCGCGTGAGGTAGAGCTGCTCGCGGGCCCGGGTGATGCCCACGTAGGCCAGGCGCCGCTCCTCCGCCAGCTCCGCCGGATCCCCCAGCGCCCGCAGGTGCGGGAACTGCCCGTCCTCCCAGCCGGTGAGAAAGACCACCGGGAACTCCAGGCCCTTTGCGGTGTGCAGCGTCATGAGGGTGACCACGCCCTGCTCGTTGTCGGGGATCTGGTCCGCGTCGGCCACCAGCGAGACCTTCTCCAGGAAGGCCTGCAGGGACCCCGGCTCCGGCTCCCCCTCGTCGAGGGAGAACTCCCCGCCGTCCATCTCCGCGTAGGCCACCTGCATCGCCGCCTCCGAGGAGAACTCGCGGGCCACTGAGACGAGCTCGTTGAGGTTGTCCAGGCGCGCCCCGTCCTGCGGGTCGTTGCTCGCCTCGAGCTGCTCGCGGTAGCCGGTGGCGTCGAGAATGCGGGAGATGAGCTCGCCGATGTCCAGGCCCGGCATCTCCGCGCGCAGGCCGTCCATCATCTCGACGAACGCCACGATCGCGTTGCGACCCCGGGCGTTGAGCAGGGTGACCTTGTCCGCCACGACGTCGGACAGCCCCTGCCCGAAGGAGATGCCATGACCCTCGGCGTGGACGGCGACCATCGCCTGCGCGCGGTCACCGATGCCGCGGCGCGGGGTGTTGATGATGCGCCGCAGGCTGACGGTGTCGTCCGGATTCTCCAGGACGCGCAGGTAGGCGACGATGTCACGGATCTCCGCGCGCTCGTAGAAGCGGGTGCCGCCGACCACCTTGTAGGGGATGCCCGCCCGGATGAACACCTCCTCCAGCGCACGGGAGGCGTTGTTGGTGCGGTACATCACCGCCATGTCGCTGTAGGAACGCCCGCGGTCGGCCAGAGCGTCGATCTCCCCGGCGATGAACCGGGCCTCGTCGTGCTCGTTGTCGGAGACGTAGCCGATGATCTGCTGCCCCTCCCCCAGCGCCGTCCACAGCTTCTTCTCCCGCCGCCCGTCATTGCGCGAGATGACCGCGTTAGCGGCGTTGAGGATCGTCTGCGTCGAGCGGTAATTCTGCTCGAGCAGGATGGTGCGGGCCTGCGGATAGTCCCGCTCGAATTCCTCGATGTTGCGGATCGTCGCCCCGCGGAACGCGTAGATCGACTGGTCCGAATCACCCACCACGCACAGCTCCGGGGCGTCCGGCCCGGTGCCGACGAGCGTGGCTACGAGCATGTACTGGGCGTGGTTGGTGTCCTGGTATTCGTCGATGAGCACGTGCCGGAAACGGCGCCGGTAATGATCGACCACCTGCGGATGCTGCTGGAAGATCCGCACCACCTCGCCGATGAGGTCGTCGAAGTCCACCGCATTCGCCGCCCGGAGACGACGCTGATAGTCCGCGTACACCTCCGCCACCGTCATGTCGAAGGGGTTGCGGACCGCCTGGGAGTCCGCAGCTGCGGACTCCGGCGAGATGAGTTCGTTCTTGAGGTTCGAGATCGCGTTCGCCAGCACGCGCGCGGTGAACTTCTTCAGGTCCAGCCCGCGATCCTTCGCGATCATCCCCAGCAGCCGCCGCGAATCGTCCGCATCATAGATGGTGAAATTGGTGTTCAGCCCCGGCACGAGCTGCGCCTGCTGACGCAGGATGCGCACGCACACGGAGTGGAACGTGGACACCCACATCCGCTCCGCCACCGGGCCCACCAAACCCGTGACTCGCTCCCGCATCTCGGCCGCGGCCTTGTTGGTGAACGTGATCGCCAGGATCTCCCACGGCGCCACCCCCCGCTCGCGCATGAGGTGCGCGATCCGCCGCGTGAGCACTGCCGTCTTGCCCGAACCGGCACCCGCGACGATGAGCAACGGGGAGCCGGAATGCTCGACCGCCGCCTTCTGCTGTTCGTTGAGTCCGAGGGTGAGATCAGTGGAGGTTTCCTGCATGGCTAACAACCTACTAGTAGGCCCCGACATATCCCCTCCGTGGCACAATGGCTGCCATGACAGATGCCGCCGACCACTTCGAGATCCGCATGCCCACCGGCACCGATGACCCGCTGTCCGACGCGGAGATCCAGCAGTACCGCCAGGAGATCGACCGCCTCGACCGCGTCATCCTCGACGCCGTCAAGCGCCGTACCGAGGTCTCCCGCGCCATCGGCAAGACCCGCATGGGCTCGGGCGGCACCCGCCTCGTGCACACCCGCGAATTGGCCATCATCAACCAGTTCCGCGAGGAGCTCGGCCCCGAGGGCCCGGAGATCGCCAAGGCACTCCTGCAGCTGGGGCGCGGCCGACTTGGCTGACCTGCTGGTCACCACCTGGTTCGTCGCCGATCCTTCGCTTATCGACGCCGCCGCCGAGCTCTACGCCGCCCGCGTCGCCGCCCTCCCGGCCACGCACGAGGAGGCCGTGCGCCAGCAGCTCTTCTTCTGCGACCCCACCGAGCGTGACCCCTTCCCCGGCTTCCAGACTCATGTGGAGCTCAGGCGCTGCCGAGCCTGACAGGAGGTGCCCGTGGAGCACTACTGGAATCACAACACCGCCTATCACCCGTGGATCCTGTCCATCGTCGCCGAGCGGCCTCGGTCCCGCGTGCTCGATGTCGGGTGCGGTGACGGTCTTCTCCTGGCACGGCTCGCCCCGCTGGCCGGCACCATCGTCGGCCTCGAGCCCGACCCCGCGACCGCCCGCGCGGCCGCGGCCCGTCTCGCCCATCTTCCTCACGCGCGCGTCGAGAAGCAGACCCTCGAGGAGCACACCCCCTCAGCGCCCTACGACATCATCATCTTCGTCGCCAGCCTCCACCACATGGATCTCGGCGCCGCCCTGTCCCGGGCCCGGGAGCTGCTCATCCCCGGCGGTGAGCTGCTGGTCGTCGGGCTGTCCGCCAATCGCAGTGTGTTCGACTGGCTCGTCTCGGCGGTGCAGGTCCTGCCCGTCCGCCTCGGATCCTGGCTGCACCGTGAGGCCCGCGACATCGGCGTGCCGGTGGCCGCGGCCCGCGAGAGTATCGCCGAGATCCGGGCCACCGCGCGCACGATCCTCCCCGGCGCGCGCCTCCGGCGCGGCCTTTACTACCGCTATCTGCTGCGCTGGCGGAAACCTACAACGGCAGCGAGATGAACTTCGGCTCGAGGTACTCGTGGATGCCCTCGAAGCCACCTTCACGGCCGATGCCGGATTCCTTGACGCCGCCGAAGGGGGCCGCCGGGTCGGACAGCGCCCCCTTGTTCACGGCGACCATGCCGGCCTCGATGCGCTCGGCCAGGCCCAGGGCGCGGTCGAGATTTTCGCTGAACAGGTAGGCGGCGAGGCCGAAGGGGGTGTTGTTCGCCTTGGCGATGGCCTCGTCGTCGGTGTCGAAGGTGCTCACCGCCAGGACGGGGCCGAAGATCTCGGTCGAGAGGATCTCGGCGCTGGCGGGGATGTCGGTGAGCACGGTCGTCGGAAAGTAGAAGCCTCCCGCGGGGAGCCCGGACGGCAGTGCACCGCCCAGGGGGCGGGACGCGCCGCGGGAGAGGGCGTCGTCGACAAGCGAGGTGACCGTCTCCAGCTGATCGGCGCCGGAGAGCGGGCCGTAGGTGACGCCTTCGTCGGTGCCGCGGCCGAGGCGGAAACCCTCCATGACCTGCACGGCCTTCGCGACGAACTCCTCCTGCACCGCCGAGTGGACGAGGAAGCGGTTGGCGGCGATGCACACCTGCCCGGCGCCGCGCATCTTCGCCACGGCGACGGCCTCGGCGGCGACGTCGAGGTCCGCGTCCTCGCACACGATGTAGGGGGCGTTACCGCCGAGCTCGAGGGAGACGCGCAGGGAACGCCCGGCTGCCTTCGCAGCGAGCATCTGGCCGACCTCGGTGGAGCCGGTGAAGGTGAGTTTGCGCAGGCGGGGGTCGTCGAGAAGCGCGGAGACCCGCGCGGACGAGGAGGTCGGCAGGACGGCGAGCACCCCGTCCGGCAACCCGGCCTCCTGCAGGAGCTGCGCCAGATACAGCATGGTCAGCGGCGTCTTCGAGGCCGGTTTGACGATCATCGTGCACCCCGCCGCCAGGGCCGGGGCGATCTTGCGAGCCCCCATGGCCAGCGGGAAGTTCCACGGCGTGATGGCCAGACACGGCCCGACCGGTTGATGGTGGACGATGAGGCGGGCGTTGCCGGCCGGGCTGTGGCGGTAGTCGCCCCGCACGCGCACCGCTTCTTCGGCGAACCAGCGGAAGAACTCGGCGCCGTAGGACACCTCGGCGCGGGAATCGGGCAGCGCCCGGCCCAACTCGGCGGACTGGAGGTAGGTCAACTCCTCCTCGTGGGACATGATGAGCTCGAAGGCGCGGCGCAGGATCTCGGAACGCTCCCGGGCGGGGGTCGCCGCCCACGACGGCTGCGCCGCGCAGGCGAGATCGAGCGCGCGGGCCACATCCGCCGAGGTAGCGGAGGCGACCTCCGTGAGCACGCGGCCGTCGGAGGGGTTGATCACCTCGAAGGTGCCGGCATCCGAGGCATCGACGAAGGCGCCGTCGAGAAAGAGGCCGCGCGGGGCGGTGCCGAGCAGGTCGTGCAGGTCCACTACTGCTCCGTGGAGTCGAGCACGACCTCGAATTCGAGCAGCGAGGCCCCGGTGGCGACCGGCTTGCGCTGCTCCCCGCCGTGGGCGGCGCGGGCCTCCCCGTCGCGCCAGGCGACGTAGGACTCCTCGTCCGCCCAGCGGGTGACCACGAAGTAGCGGTCCTCGCCGACGACGGGGCGCAGGAGCTGGAAGCCCTCGAAACCGGGCGACTGGTCGACGGCGTTCTTGCGGGCGGCGAAGCGCTCCTCGAGCTGCGGGCCGGCGCCTGCGGGCACGGAGATGGCGTTGATCTTGACGATGCTCATGGCGCCCATTGTGCCTGCTTCTCCGGCGGAAGTGGGCTGAGTTCACTACATTCGGAGGTGTTGCCAGTTTCCCCGCACTAAGGAGCCCCCGACATGGCCGACATCACCACCTCCGCTGAATGGCAGAACCTGGAGTCCGAGTTCGAACGCACCCAGGATCAGACCCTGCGGGAGCTGTTCGCCCAGGATCCGCAGCGGGCGGAGAAGTTCACCTTCGACGCCGCGGGACTCCACGTCGACCTGTCGAAGAACCTGCTTGACGACGCCGTCCTCGACGCCCTCGTCGCCCTCGCCAAGGAGGCGCAGCTCACCGACGCCATCGAGGCGATGTTCAACGGCGCGCACATCAACAACACCGAGGACCGCGCCGTCCTCCACACCGCCCTGCGCCTGCCGGTGGAAGAGGACCTCGAGGTCGACGGTCAGGACGTCGCCGCGGACGTCCACGAGGTGCTCGGCCGCATGCGCGACTTCGCCTCCTCCCTCCGGGCCGGCACCTGGCTCGGGCACACCGGCCGCACCATCAAGAAGGTGGTCAACATCGGTATCGGCGGCTCCGACCTCGGCCCGGCCATGGCCGCCCAGGCGCTGCGCGCGTATGCCACCGCCGGCATCACCGCCGAGTTCGTCTCCAACGTCGACCCGGCCGACATGTCCGCCACCCTCGATGAGCTCGACCCGGAATCGACCCTGTTCATCATCGCCTCCAAGACCTTCACCACCCAGGAGACCCTCGCCAACGCCCACGCCGCGAAGCGCTGGCTGCTGGAGGCGTTCGACGGGGACGAGTCGGCCGTCGCGAAGCATTTCGTGGCGGTCTCCACGAACGCGGAGAAGGTCGCCGAGTTCGGCATCGACACGGCCAACATGTTCGGCTTCTGGGACTGGGTGGGCGGGCGTTACTCCGTCGACTCCGCCATCGGACTGTCGCTCATGGCCGTCATCGGCCCGCTCGACTTCATGCGCTTCCTCGAGGGCTTCCGGGCGATGGACGAGCACTTCCGCGCCACCCCCTTCGAGAAGAACGTCCCCGTCCTCATGGCCCTGCTCGGTGTCTGGTACGTCAACTTCTACGGCTTCGAGACCCACGCCGTGCTCCCCTACTCGCAGGATCTCGCCCGCTTCGCGGCCTACCTGCAGCAGCTGACCATGGAGTCCAACGGCAAGTCCGTCCGTCACGACGGCTCCGACGTCACCTACTTCACCGGGGAGATCTACTGGGGCGAGCCCGGCACCAACGGCCAGCACGCCTTCTACCAGCTCATGCACCAGGGCACCCGCGTCGTGCCGGCCGATTTCATCGGCTTCGCCCGCCCGAAGCAGGACCTTCCCACCGCCAGCGGCGAGGGCTCGATGCACGATCTGCTCATGGGCAACCTCTTCGCGCAGTCGAAGGTCCTGGCCTTCGGCAAGACGGCCGAGGAGATCTCCGCCGAGGGCGTCGCCGACGACCTGGTCACCCACAAGGTCATGCCGGGCAACCGCCCGTCCACGACGATCCTCGCCGAGGAGCTCACCCCCGCCGTGCTCGGCGCGCTCATCGCGCTCTACGAGCACATCACCTTCGTGCAGGGCGTCATCTGGGACATCAACTCCTTCGACCAGTGGGGTGTGGAGCTGGGCAAGCAGCAGGCCACCCAGCTGGCGGCCGCGGTCTCCGGCGCGGAGGACGTCGACTCCGGCGACTCCTCCACCGACGAGCTCGTGCGCTGGTACCGCTCGCACCGCTAGTTCCCGCGGGAATCGCTCCACCATAAGCCACCTTTCGGGCCCCTCCGGGGGCTAAGGTGCTTGTCATGGGCGACGCAGTTTCGACAGACACCTACACCCCGCATCAGCGCACGCGCTACCGCCAGCAGTTGAACAACGACCTCGAGGTCTTCGACCGGCATCTGCAGAAGGCGGAGTTCGGCAACCGGGGCACCATCGGCCTGGAGCTCGAACTCAACCTCGTCGACGAGGACATGCAGCCGGCGCGTAAGGCGCCGGAGGTCCTCGCACTGCTGGACGAGGAGTACCAGTCCGAGATCGGCATGTACAACGTCGAGATGAACCATCCGCCGTTGTCCGTCGAGGGCGACGGCCTGGCGCAGCTGCACGCCGGCATCAGCTCCCGGCTGGCCAAAGTCCGCGAGGCGGCCTCCCAGGTGGGGGCGCAGGTGGCGATGATCGGCACCCTGCCCACCGTCACTCCCGAGTTCCTCGCCGATCCCTCGTGGATGGTCCCGGAGAACCGCTACCGCGGCCTCAACAACGCCATCATGCAGAGCCGCGGCGAGCTGGTCCACATCGATCTGTCGAACGAGGAGGAGTGCCGCAAGGACTTCGACGACATCGCCCCCGAGTCCACCTGCACCTCCATGCAGCTGCACCTGCAGGTCCCCCCGGGGCGCTTCACCCACGCGTGGAACGCGGCGCAGGCCATGTCGTCCGTGCAGGTGGCGCTGGCCGCGAACTCCCCGCTCTTCCTCGGCCGCAAGCTGTGGCACGAGTCGCGGATCCCGGTGTTCCAGCAGGCCATCGACACCCGCACCCCGGAGCTGGTGGCGCAGGGCGTGCGCCCCCGCGTGTGGTTCGGCGAGCGGTGGATCACCTCCGTCTTCGACCTCTTCGAGGAGAACGTCCGCTACTTCTCGCCGCTGCTGCCCGAGGACCGCGGCGACGGTGGGGAACCCATCATCGAGGGCCAGTCCCCCACCCTCCACCACCTCAACCTGCACAACGGCACGGTGTGGCGCTGGAACCGCCCGATCTACGCCCCCGGCAAGCAGCGGGCGCACATCCGCGTCGAGAACCGCATCCTGCCCGCCGGGCCGACCGTCACCGACATCGTCGCCGACGCCGCCTTCTATTACGGCCTGGTGAAGTACCTCTCCTCGGAGACCCGCCCCGTGTGGTCGCGCCTCACCTTCGAGGCCGCCGAGCAGAACTTCTTCTACGGCGCGCGGGCCGGCATGTTCGCCCGCCTCGACTGGCCGACCCTCGGGCGTATCGACGTCGCCACCCTCGTCACCGACCACCTCCTCGAGCAGGCGCGCGAGGGGCTGCGCGCCCTCGACGTCGACGAGGACCTCGTCGCCCACTACCTCGGCATCATCGGCGAGCGCGCACGCACCCGCCAGAACGGGGCGATGTGGCAGCTGCGCACCCTCAAGTCCCTCACCCCGGCCGGCTCCACGCCCGATTCCCCCGAGCGCCGCGCCGCCCTGGCCGAGATGCTGCGCCGCTACCTGGCGAATCAGGCCACCGACGCGCCCGTGCACACCTGGCGTATCGGCTAGGGTTTGTCAACCGGTCGAGCGACCGGAAGGGCCGTTTCTGTGGATAGGTGGTCGTTGTCCACAGGCTGGCGAGACGCTTATCGACGCCCGCCTCGTTTCCGCCTACTCTCCGGGGCATGACGACGATCGCTGCGCTGGAGGCCCTGCGGGCCATGACGGTACTGGGGGAGATCTCCTCCGGCGCCGTCACGCGCGCTGATCTCGACCGCCTCGGCGTCCGCGACGGGCGGCTGTGGCAGAAGCTCTCCGCCATCTACTTCGGCTCGACCCGGCAGCGGAAGCTGCAGGCCGCCGCCCGCGCGGCGGGGGCGGAGTTGTCGCTGGATGCGGTGGCGGTGATCGAGAAGCACCTGCGGACCCTGCTGAGCGGCGGTGCCGTCACCGTGGAGGAACTCCGCGTCGAGCTGTGCGGGCTGCGGGGCACGGTGGCCGACATCGACCGCGCCGCCGCCGCCCGGGTACGCGACCACAACCGCAGCGTGCAGGACGCGGCGGCCAAGGCCTACGGAAAGCGGGCGCTGCGCGGCGGCAAGAACACCGACGGCCTCGGCATGCGGACACTCACCCTCACCTTGCCGGAGCGGCAGATCGCGGAGATCATCGCCACCCTGCTGCCCACCGCGGAGCAGGAGCGGGCGGCAGACAAGGCCCTCACCTACGAGCAGGCCATGGGCGACGCCGCCTACCGGCACCTGGTGTCCGGCTCCCCGGACGGCAGCCCGCCGCCGATGATCCCGCACGTGGTCATGGCCCTGCCCGATTACGCCGCAGTGCTGCGCCAGGAGGGGGACGAGACGATCTTCGCCCTCACCGACGGCACCACCATCACCGGCCAGGAGCTCGTGGAGCAGGAGATGTCCACCCACGGACTGGTGGGGCTTTATTCTCCGGTGACGGGCGGGATCAACCTCTACCGCGACGAGCGCTGCGCCAACTGGAAACAGCGCATGCTCCTGGCCGCCGAGACGATCCTCTGCCCGGCACCCGAGTGCACGACCCCCGCCACCCAGTGCCAGGCCCACCACCTCATCGCCTGGGCGGAGGGCGGGGAAACCAACCAGGCGAACCTGTCGATGGCCTGCCGGGTGCACAACGCGCGCAACGACGACAACCCCCACGCCCCGCCCCGGCACGGCCGACTCGAACGCCACCCCGGCGGCGTCGTGCACCTGCCGCCCGACGGCGGGCCACCCCGCACCAACATCCACCCCATCCGGCAGCTCTCCGCCCTGGCGCTCATCAACGCTTAAGGCGGGGCTTCGGCCTGCCTACAGGGTGACCATGGGCTCGTAGCCGAAGGGAATCTTGTCGGAGGCGACGATCTGCTTGCCGAAGGGGAAGCACGTCACCGGGATCATCTTGATGTTCGCCCACGCCAGCGGGAGACCGATGATGGTGACAGCCTGCGCGGCGGCGGTGGTCACGTGGCCGATGGCCAGCCACAGGCCGGCGACGACGAACCAGATGACGTTGCCCACCGTCGACATGCTGCCCACCCCGCCCCGCGGCTGGACGACCGAACGCCCGAAGGGGGCGAGGGCGTAGTTGGCCATACGGAAGGAGGCGACACCCGCCGGGATGGTGACCACGAGCAGGCAGGCCAGGATGCCGAAGAAGAGGTAGCCGGCGGCCAGCAGGAAACCGCCGGTGATGAACCAGATGATGTTGAGCAGGAGTTTCACAACCCCGAATCTACCGCGCACCGGCGTTATCATGGCGGGCATGGACGATAACCTGCGGCTCTCCGACCTCGAGCGCCTGAACGCCATGTCGACGCTGGCCTCGCATTTCACCGAAGGCCGCCTCGACGACGAGGAGTTCGACGCGCGTTCGCTGGCCATCTCCGAGGCGAAGACCCGCGGTGACCTGCAGCCGTTGTTCGCCGACCTGCCGGGGCAGGTGGGTGAGGCGCTGTCGGAGGGGAAGGCGCTCGTCGAGAAGCAGGACGCCGAGGTCGAACTCCGGGAGGTGCGGTCCCGGGGTGTGCAGGTGGAGAAATGGGACGCCGCGATCGGCAGTGTCACCCTCGCCCTGTTCTTCATCCTCATGTTCGTCTTCAACATCAGCTGGGCGTGGGTGGTCTGGCCGGTGATGGGCGCGGCGGTCATGATCCCCCGCGCCATCCACGGCTTCTCCGGCGCGGATGAGAAAGCCTATGAGGAGCTGAAGAAAGTGGAGGAAGAGGAGAGGAAAGAGCGCCTCAAGCGGGCCACGCGGAGGATGAAGGAGCTGGAGTAGGAGTAACGTCCTCCCCATGCTCACTGCGATCGTCGACTGGGTCGTCCGCCTCATGGAACTGCTGGGTGCGCCCGGCGTCGGCCTGGCCATCCTACTGGAGAATCTCTTTCCCCCGATCCCCTCGGAGGTGGTCCTGCCGCTGGCGGGCTTCACGGCCTCCCAGGGCGATCTCAACGTGTGGGCGGCCCTGGTGTGGGCGACGATTGGTTCAGTGGCCGGCGCGTTCCTGCTCTACGGGTTGGGGGCGGGTATCGGGGCGCCGCGGCTGCGGCAGATCGCGGACTGGATGTGGCTGGTGGAGCCGGAGGACGTCGATAAGGCGTTGGCGTGGTTCGACCGTTACGGGAAGTGGTCGGTGTTCTTCGGGCGGCTCATCCCGGGTATCCGTTCGCTCATCTCCATCCCGGCGGGTGTGGACCGCATGAGCCCGGTCTCTTTTGGTCTGATGACGCTGGCCGGTTCGGCACTGTGGAATTCGGTGCTCATCTATGCCGGGGTGGTTCTGGGCGACAATTATCACCTGGTGGAGAAATATGTCGGGGAGTATTCGACGGTGGTCTATGTCATCGTCGGTATCGGCCTGCTCGTGGTGTTCGGCCTGTTGGCACGACGGGCACGGCGACGTAATCAGCGGCGGAAGGCTGACATGCGGGGCACCACCAGATGATGCGTTCGCCCAGCCAGGCGCGCTGAATGGGGGTGCCGCAGCGGCGGCAGGGCCGGCCGTGGCGGCCGAAGACGTAGGTGGTCTCCCCGGCGCGGCGGACGCCGGTGGTCACCCGCACGGGGGAATCGCGGTTGGCCCACATGACGCGGCGGGTGATGTCGAGGATCTGGCGCACGTCGACCTCGTGGACGGGGCGCGCGGGGTGGACGCCGGCGAGGAAGCAGATTTCGGCGCGGTATTCGTTGCCCACGCCGGCGAGGTGGCGTTGCTCGAGCAGGGCCTCGCCGATCGAGGCGCCCGGGTCGGCCTCGATGCGCCGCTGCGCCTCCGCCGGGTCCCAGTCGCCGAGGACGTCGGGGCCGAGGTGGGCGATCTGCGCGTGATAGTCGTCGACGCCATGGACGCGGACGAATCCCAGGGAGTGGCCGACCACCTCGATGGGGTGGGGGTCGGCGAGGTGGAGGACGACGCGCGCGGTGTGGCCGGGTTTCCGCCAGCGCTGCCCGAGGCGGTGGACCGCCCAGGTGCCCTCCATCTTGAGGTGGGTGTGCAGGATCCGCTCCCCGATCTGCATGAACAGGTGCTTGCCGTAGGGCCAGACGCGCTCGACGGTGTCCCCGTCGAAGGTGTGCAGCGCCACCGACGGGACGCGCAGGGAGGTGTGGAGGACCTCGCGGCCGGTCATGAACTGCAGGCGGCGGGAGAGTTGGAGGACGGAGTCACCTTCGGGCACTCCTTCACGCTACCGCCACGGGACCCTGACCTGGTCTCGTGTCCCTGTCGACTCCGGCCGGGCCCCGTGGCTTTATTCCCCCCGGAAAGCAATAATGCCCGAGTTATGCGGCTGACACGGCTGTAGTTTCGCCCACCGCAGTGGACGGTGGGGTCAGTCGTCGAGAAGCTCGGTGACCCGCCGCCCCCGCACGGGGGTGCGCGGCGGGGCGGCCCTCCCGCCGAGGCGCGCGCCGCGCGGGCTTATCGACGCCCCCGCCTCCCGCAACGCCCCCAGGTACGGCGAATCGAAGACGGGCACGCCGTTGAGCTTTTCGACGGTGAGGTCGCGCCCACCCAGCGCCCTCACCACCAGCGGGAGGTGCTCGATGTCGAACACGGTGAGGGTCCGGCCCCCGCGGGTGAGGTGGGCGAGGAGGACGCCGTCGGCCAGCACGACAAGCGCTCCGGCGGCGCGGGAGGGGCCGCTCTCGGGCCAGGGCAGAGCCGCGCCATAAGGGTTAGCGGGGTCGGCGGCGGCCAGGACGTGGAGTTCGGGGTCGTGCAGGTCGGGGGGCAGCCCGTCGCCGTCGAGGCCGCGGAGCCGGTCGATGACCCCGGGGGTGGAGAACTGCGCCGCCCCCAGGCCCTCGATGAAGTAGCCGCGCATCGCCTTGCCGGATTCCTCGAAGCCGCTGAGCACCTTGTAGGCGAGGGCGAAGCCGCCGAGGACGTCCTCGGTGACCACGCTGCCGCGGGTGACCACGCCGTAGCGGTCGAGCCAGGTCTCGCCCTGGATGACGGAGCGGGTGGTGGCGTCCCGGCTGGGTGGGACGCTCAGCGCCCAGCGCCCGCCCATGTCGAGGGGCGGGCCGGAGCGCAGGCGGGAGCGGTTGGGGCGACGCCGGGCGCGGTGGGCGGTGGTGCCGCCGGTGGTGGCCAGGCGCGCGCGGATGGGGGCGAAGCCGTCGGGGCTGACGAGGCCCGCGTCGACCAGCCCCCACAGTGCTTCGCGCAGTTCGGCGGCGGTGACCATCTCCGACAGCGCGCGCTGCAGGTCAGCGAAGAGGAACCCGCCGCCCCGGCGCAGGATCTCCATGACCTGTTCCTGGATGAAGGTCAGCCCCGCGGGCTCGACGTCGGGGACGAGGTCGGCGGCGAGGTCGGCGGGCAGGAGCATGATCCAGGGGTCGCGCGCGGCGGCGGTCCCGGCCCCGACGATGAGGATCTCCCCGTTGGCGGTGAGCTCGTCGAGCAGGAGCGGATCGTAGTCGCGCACGCGCGCGGGCAGCACCACCGATTCCCAGGCGCTGGCCGGCAGCCGCACCCCGGCGAGCTGTTCGAGGGCGGCGAAGACCCCGTCGGCCCCGCGCAGGGGTCCGCCGATCTGGTGCCAGTCGATGAGGAAGCGCGCGTAGGTGGCGCCGATGACGGGGCGGGTGGCGGCGCGCGCCGCCGCGAGGGAGCGCCGCCGGATGACGGTGAGCACCTCGGCGGCGCAGTACTCCTGCTCGTCGATGCCCTGGCGGAAGTGGCCGTCGACGAGGCGGGCGTCGCTAAGCAGCGGTTGGAGGGCGTTGTGGGCGGCGCTGACGGCGAGCCCGAAGGCGTCCGCCAGGTCGCGCAGGACGAAGGGGCCGCGGGTGCGCACCCACCGGGAGACGAGCTGCTCGAGGGCGTCGATGATGGTCTCCACCTGGGCGGGCACCCCGGGCGGGACGGGGATACCCAGGCCGTCGCGGAGCAGGGGGGCGTCGAGGGTCTGGGCGAGGTGTTCCCGCCCGCCGATGCGCACCACCATGACGCGGTCGCCGAGGGGCTCCCAGGCGACGTCGACCTCGGAGAGCGGGAGGGGGCCGAGGCGTCGCAATGCATCGGCGAGTTCCTCCGGGGTGCGGGGCGGCCGGCGCAGCGAGGCGTGGACGTCGGCGATGATCTCGGGATCGAGCAGTTCCCGCAGCTCGACGGTGCCCAGCAGCTTGGCCAGCAGCGAGGGGTCCAGCGCCAGCGCCGCCGCGCGCTTCTCCGCCAGGGGCGAATCGCCCTCGTACATGAAGGCCCCGGTGTAGTTGAACAGCAGCGAGGAGGCGAAGGGGCTGGGCTGTTCGGTGGTGACCTCGGAGATGCGTACCCGCCGCAGCGCCAGGTCGCGGCACACCTCGGTAAGCGCCGGCAGATCGTAGACGTCCTGGAGGCATTCGCGGACGGTCTCCAGGATGATGGGAAAGCTGGGGTACTTCCGTGCCACGTCGAGCAGCTGCGCCGCGCGCTGCCGCTGTTGCCACAGCGGGGCCCGCTTGCCGGGGTGGCGGCGCGGCAGCAGCAGGGCCCGCGCCGCGCACTCGCGGAAGCGGGAGGCGAACAGCGCCGACCCGCCGACCTGTTCGGTGACGAGGTCGCCGATGTCGTCGGCGTCGAAAAGAAAGAGGGAGGCGTCCGGGTCGGCCTCCCCCTCGGGCAGGCGCAGGACGATGCCGTCGTCGCCGGCGACGGCCTGGGCGTCCATGCCGGTGCGTTCGGCGATCCGGGCCCCCACCGCCAGGGCCCACGCCGCGTTGACGCCGCGGCCGAAGGGGGTGTGCAGCACGACGCGCCAGTCCCCCAGCTCGTCCCGGAAGCGCTCGAGGACCAGGGTCTGCTCGTCGGGCACCACCCCGGTGGCCTCCTCCTGTTCGGCGAGGAAGGCGCTGAGGTTGCCGCGCGCGTGCGCGTCGAGGTCATGGACGATGGTGGGGTCGGCGTGGACGGCGCGTCGATAAGCTCCGAGGGCGCGGCCCAGCTCGTAGGGCCGGCCGGCGGCGTCGCCGGTCCAGAAGGGCAGGCGGCCGGTGTGGCCGGGCGCGGGGCTGACCAGCACCTGGTCGCGGGTGATGTCCTCGATGCGCCAGCTGGAGGCGCCGAGGGTGAACACGTCGCCCACGCGGGACTCGTAGACCATCTCCTCGTCGAGTTCGCCCACCCGGCGCGGCGCCCCCTCCCCGCCGAGGAGGAAGACGCCGAACATGCCGCGGTCGGGGATGGTGCCGCCCGAGGTGACCGCCACCCGCTGCGCGCCGGGCCGGGCCGTCAGCCGCCCGGACACCCGGTCGAAGACCACCCGTGGGCGCAGTTCCGCGAAATCCGTCGAGGGGTAGACGCCCGAGACGAGGTCGATGACCGCGTCGAAGACATCCCGGGCCAGCTCGCGGTAGGGCCAGGCCCGGCACACGGTGTGGTACCACTCCTCCACGTCGAGGTCCTCCACCGCGACGGCGGCGACCGTCTGCTGGGCCAGCACGTCGAGGGGGTTGGCGGGGACGTGGAGTTCCTCGATGAGCCCGGCGCGCATCCGCGCCACGGTCACCGCCGCCTGGACCAGGTCAGCGCGGTGTTTGGGGTAGAAGGAGCCGTGGCTCACCGCGCCGACGGAGTGCCCGGCGCGCCCCACCCGCTGCAGCCCGGAGGCCACCGAGGGCGGCGACTCCACCTGCACGACGAGGTCGACGGCACCCATGTCGATGCCCAACTCCAGGGAGCTGGTGGCCACCACCGCGCGCAGGGAGCCCTCCTTGAGCATCTGCTCGGTGAGCGCGCGCTCGTCCTTCGACACGGAGCCGTGGTGGGCGCGGGCGATGAGCGGCGGCGCGGCACCGGCCACGTCGGCGGAGGCCATGATCTGGGCGGGCGGGCGGCGCGTCGGCGGTGAGAGCGCCTCGGGATCGTGTTCCGCGGCGTAGATCTCGTTGAGTCGGCTGGTGAGTCGCTCCGCCGTCCGGCGGGAGTTGACGAACACCAGCGTCGAACGGTGCTCCATCACCTGCGCGTAGACGTCCTTCTCGATGTACGGCCAGATCGACTTCTGCTGCGGCAGCGCCGATTCCCCGCTGAGCCCGAGCTGGTCGTCGATGGTGGCCTCCCCGATCGTCGACCCCGCTTCCGGGACCGGCAGGTCGGACATGTCCTCCACGCCGACGTGCACCTGCAGCTCCCACTCCTTCACCGCGGGCGGGGCGATGATCTCCACGGGCCGGTCGCCGCCGAGGAAGTGGGCCACGGTCGACAGGGGCCGCACCGTCGCCGAGAGGCCGATGCGCTGGAAGCCGCCGGTGATCCGGGCCAGCCGCTCCAGGGTGAGCGCCAGGTGCACCCCGCGCTTAGTGCCGGCGAGCGCGTGGATCTCGTCGACGATGACCGTCTCCACACCCGCCAGCACGCCCGCCGCCTTGGAGGTGAGCATGAGGTAGGCCGATTCGGGCGTCGTGATGAGGATGTCCGGCGGGCGCCGCAGCTGCCGCGCCCGCTCGGCCGGCGGGGTGTCGCCGGAGCGCACGCCGACGGTGATGTCGGGCACATCCAGGCCGAGGCGCTGCGCCACGCGGGCGATGCCGTTGAGTGGGGCCCGCAGGTTGTTCTCCACGTCGACGCCCAGCGCCTTGAGCGGGGAGATGTAGAGGACCTTCACTCCCCCGTCGCTTCTCGACGCCCCCTTCTCCCCCACCGGCAGAGCCAGCTGCCCCTCGCGTTCCACCAGGTTGTTCAGTGCCCAGAGGAAGGCGGCGAGGGTCTTGCCGGAGCCCGTCGGGGCGACCACCAGGGCATGGTCGCCTGCGGAGATCGCCGACCACGCGGCCTCCTGCACGGGGGTGGGGGCGGCGAAGACCTCCTCGAACCAGGTGGCCACCTGCGGGCGGAACCTCTCGAGGATGCTTCTGGTCATGCCCAACTCTAACCCGCGCGGTAAAGTCGGGTTCATGACTGTTCACCTTGATGACGCCCGCCTCACCCACCTTCTCGCACAGGGGACGGGCGAGATTCTCAAGGGTGTCCGCAACGTCGGCGCCCTGCGCGGCCGCAATCTCGGTGACGCCGGGGACGACCTGGCCCAGAACTGGATCGCCCGCGTCCTGGAGCAGCACCGCCCGGAGGACGGCTTCCTCTCCGAGGAGATGGCCGACAACCCGGAGCGGCTGGAGAAGAACCGCGTGTGGATCATCGATCCGCTCGACGGCACCAAGGAGTTCGCCACCGGGCGCCAGGACTGGGCGGTGCACATCGCCCTCGTCGAGGACGGCCTGCCGACCCACGCGGCCGTCGGCCTGCCGGACCTGGGTGTGGTCTTCAGCTCCGCCGAGTCCCGCATGGTCAGCGGCCCCTACGCCAAGAAGATCGCCGTCTCCCACAACCGCCCGCCGGAGGTGGCCCTCCACATCGCGCGCGAGCTCGGGTTCGAGACCGCGGCCATCGGTTCCGCCGGCGCCAAGGCCATGCACGTCCTGCTCGGCGACTACGACGCCTACATCCACGCCGGCGGCCAGTACGAGTGGGATTCCGCCGCGCCCGTGGGTGTGGCCCGGGCCGCGGGCCTGCACTGCTCGCGCCTCGACGGCACCGCGTTGACGTACAACAACAAGGACACCTACCTGCCGGACATCCTCATCTGCCGCCCCGAGCTGGCCTCGGAGATCCTGTCCATGGCCGCCGCCTTCCACGCGGAGCACGGCCACTACTAAGGTGGTCGGCATGACCGACTCCATCCCCACCCCCTACGAGGACCTCCTCGCCGAGATTCTCGAGCAGGGCTCCCCGAAGGGGGACCGCACCGGCACGGGCACCCTCAGCGTGTTCGGCCGGCAGTTGCGCTACAACCTGGCTGATTCCTTCCCGCTGCTGACCACGAAGAAGGTCCACCTCCACTCGGTCGTCGGGGAGCTGCTGTGGTTCCTGCGCGGTGACTCCAACGTGCGGTGGCTGCAGGACAACAACATCCGCATCTGGAACGAGTGGGCGGACGCGGACGGCGAGCTCGGCCCCGTCTACGGCGTGCAGTGGCGTTCCTGGCCCACCCCCGACGGGGCGCACGTCGACCAGATCGCCGGCGCCCTGCGCACCCTGCAGGAGAACCCGGATTCGCGCCGCAACCTCGTCTCGGCGTGGAACGTCGCGGAGCTCGACGACATGGCGCTACTGCCCTGCCATCTGCTCTTCCAGCTCTACGTCGTCGACGGCCGCCTGTCCATGCAGGTCTACCAGCGCTCCGCCGACATGTTCCTCGGCGTGCCCTTCAACATCGCCTCCTACGCCCTGCTCACGCACATGTTCGCGCAGCAGGCGGGGCTGGAGGTCGGCGAGCTCATCTGGACGGGCGGGGACTGCCACATCTACAACGACCACCTCCCGCAGGTGCGCGAGCAGCTCTCCCGGCAGGCGCGCCCCTACCCGCAGCTGGAGCTGCGCCCGGCGGCGGACATGTTCAGCTACACCTTCGACGACGTCATCGTCCACGGCTACGACCCGCACCCGGTGATTCGGGCCCGGGTCTCGGTCTGATGGCCGTCCTCGGCGCGATCTGGGCGCAGTCCCTCGACGGCATCATCGGCGACGGCGCGGGCATGCCCTGGCACGTGCCGGAGGATCTCGCGCACTTCCGCGAGGTCACCGACGGCCACCCCGTCATCATGGGGCGCCGGACCTGGCTCAGCCTGCCGGAGCGCTTCCGCCCGCTGCCCGGCCGCGAGAACCTCATCCTCTCCACCCGGGAGCCCGGCGAGTGGTCGGCCGGCGGCCGCGTCGTCGACGAGCTCCCGCTTATCGACGCCCCCCTCGCCTGGATCATGGGCGGCGGCCAGGTCTACTCCGCGACCATCGACGACTGCGACGTCCTGGTGGTCACCCTCATCGGCGTGCAGCTGGGCGACGCCCTCCGCGAGCGCGCCGTCTACGCCCCGGAGATCCCCGCCGACATGGGGCTGGTGTCCGACTCCGGGTGGCAGGTGTCCGATAATGGACGCCTCACCCTGGGCCCCGAGCCCAGCGATCTCCCCCTGCGCTACCGTTTCCTGCGCTACGAAAGAAAGAAGGCGGCCTGAATGTCCGAGAACCACGTCACCATCTACGCCACCACGTGGTGCCCGTACTGCATCAATCTGACAAAGCGCCTCGACCGCACCGAGACGCCCTACGAGCTCATCGACGTCGAACTCGACGCCGAGGCCGCCGCCTGGGTCGAGTCCGTCAACGACGGCAACCGCGTCGTGCCCACCGTCCGTTACTCCGACGGCACGCACGCCACCAACCCGGAGGCCTCCGCGGTGCGCCGCAAGCTGGAGGAGCTGAGCTCCTAGTCCTCGTCTTCCTCACCGAAGAGCGCGACCATGTCTTCGGGCGACAGCGAGGCGTTGAGTCCGGCCAGCTCGAGAGAGTAGACCTGCTTGAGGTAGTGCTCGAGAACCCCGGCCAGCTGCTTCGCGTCGACCTTGTTGAGCAGCAGCAGACGCTTGGACGATCCCCCGGGGACCTGCTTGTCGATGGACAGCACCGGGACGCCATCCTTGGTCACGATCTCGGCGACGATGTCACGGCGCTGAACGTCGATGAAGGTCGGCTGGTTCTGGGCCACGGTGTGGTCCTTTCTCACTGGATTAGTCTGTTCCCTCCCAGGATAGTTGGCCCCGCGCCGGTTTCCGACACGTCCCCCACGTGCGGTACCCTCACCTATGGCGTGGATGACATTTCCGCCCCCTGCCCCAGTAGCTCAGTGGATAGAGCACGGCTCTCCTAAAGCCGGTGTCGGAGGTTCGATTCCTCTCTGGGGCGCCACTTGTCCAGTCACGTTCGCCGGTATCGGGGGTCGAATCGCGGCGATCATTTCTGGAGAGCCACCTCCGAGTTCCCCATGGTTTCCCTGGACAGCATGGCTCTCGCCCCTCCCTGTTGCTATTGTGACGATTGTTAGCATTGTGACAATCCCGGGAGTCCTCATGTCCACGTTGAACCGCCGCGGTTTCCTCCGGGCCACCGCGCTCACCCTCGCCGCCGGCACCCTCGGCGCCACCGCGCTCACCGCCCCCCAGGCGGGCGCCCAGGGGCGCATCCTGGGCACCGTCATCGATTACGCGGCCGGAGTCCCCTCGGCCGCCTCCATCAAGGCTGCGGGCCACCTGGGTGCGGTGCGCTACGTGTCGCAGCGCCGCCCGGGGACGGAGAACTGGATGATCGGCAAGCCGGTCACCGCCGCGGAGACCGCCTCCCTGGCCCAGCACGGCCTGCAGACGGCCTCCGTCTACCAGTTCGGCCGCGCCGAGACCGCCGACTGGCTGCGGGGTGCCGCCGGCGCCGCCGTCCACGCCCCGCAGGCCATCGCCATCCATGCGGCGGCGGGCGGCCCCACCGGCCGGCCGATCTACATCGCCATCGACGACAACCCCACCCGCGCCCAGTACGACAACCAGATCCGCCCCTACCTGCAGGCCTTCCAGGCCGCGCTGCGGCTCGCGGGCTACCAGACGGGCGTGTACGGCAACTTCAACGTCATCGACTGGGCGATCGCGGACGGTATCGGCACCTTCTTCTGGATGCACGACTGGGGCTCCGGCGGGAAGATCCACCCCCGCACCACGATCCACCAGCTGCCGCAGAACCAGCAGCGGAAGATCGACGGCGTCACCGTGGACATCAACAACGTCTACGCCACCGACTGGGGCCAGTGGACCCCGGGCCGCCCCGCCCCGGCTCCCGCCCCCTCCGCCCCGCCCGCCCAGGCGCAGGACCAGGTCAACCAGATCATTGACGCCGCGCGCCGGGCCTCCAGCCTCTAAGGCTCAGCAGCGCCCCTCCGCCACCTCGTCGCTGAGCTGGAACTCGACGAGGTCGGTGAGATCCTGCGCCGTGCCGGTCACGGCAGCGGCCACCACATAGTCCTCGGCGAACGACACCGAGGAGTGCAGGTCGCGCTTGTCCGACCAACCCCACTTGGTGCCGATCACCCCCTCGAGCACCGAGGTCCCGAAATCCTGTCCGTAGCCGTCGGCGGCGACGGGGGTCGCCTCCGCCATGGCCACGAGGATCGGATGCAGGGGGTCTTCCTCGCGGAGCTTCACGATGAAGCGCACCGCGTCGTAGGTCGAGGTGACGGAGAATCCCCAGCGGTCTGCCGCCCGCGTCGACACCAGGCCGTAGTCCGCGGCCACCGCGTCGATGGAATCGGGGTACGTGCGGAAGAGCTCGCCGGCGACCTTGTCGGAGGAGGAGCTGATCATGGAGATCGCCTGGTACTGCTCCGCGAGCGTGCCGTGCTCGATGACGTAGGCGGCGATGTAGAGCTTGATCAGACTCAGCGCCGGGCGCGCGAAATGCTCCGTCGCGGTGCCCGTCGAGCAGTCCGCGGAGATCCGGTGGAAGCTCACCTGGGAGCCCGTGGGGTTCTCCACGAAGGCGTCGAGTTCCGGGCCCCGGACCGTCACCTGCTTATCGACGCCCGCGGGCGGGGCAGGCGCGGCGTCGATAAGCGGGGTCTCAGGGGAACCGAGGACGACGACCACCGGAATGGCGAGCAGCGCCGTGGCGGCCACGGCGCCGAGCACGCGCGAGAAATATGTTGACACGTCTAAAGATAATAGCGCCGCCCCCACGTGTGCACGTGGGGGCGGCGCTGGAGTTCAGCGTGAGATCAGGCGACTAGTGGTCGACCGGAGCCTCGACGCCGACGCCGGTGAGGGAGCGGACCTCCATCTCAGCCTGGAGGTGATCCAGGTTGTCCGGCTTGGTGGCCAGGGTGGCGATGATACCGGCGGCGAAGGCCAGCGGGATCGAGACCAGGCCCGGGCTGGTGAGCGGGAAGATGGCCCAGTCAGCACCCGAGATCATCGAGGACGGGAGTCCGGAGACGGCCGGGGAGAAGAAGATCAGGACCAGGGCCGAGATGACACCGGTGTACATGGAGGCGACGGCACCAGCGGTGTTGAAGCGCTTCCAGTACAGGGAGAACAGGATCGTCGGGACGTTCGCGGAGGCGGCCACGGCGAAGGCCAGGGACACCAGGAAGGCGACGTTCTGGGACATGGCCAGGATGCCCAGGACGATGGAGATGATACCCAGGACGATAACGGTGATGCGCGAGATGCGGACCGTCTCCTCCTCGGTGGCCTTGCCGTCGCGGAGAACGTTGTTGTAGACGTCGTGGGCGACAGAGGCGGAGGCGGTGATGGCGAGGCCGGCGACGACGGCGAGAACCGTGGCGAAGGCGACAGCGGAGATCAGGGCCATGAAGATGGAGCCACCGAGATCCAGGGCCAGCAGCGGGGCTGCGGCGTTGGCGCCACCCGGGGCGGCGAGGATGCGGTCCGGGCCGACGAGAGCGGCGGCACCGTAGCCGAGCACCATGGCGAACAGGTAGAAGGAACCGATGAGGACGATGGCCCAGGTAACGGACTTACGTGCTTCCTTGGCGGTCGGAACCGTGTAGAAGCGCATGAGGACGTGCGGCAGACCAGCGGTACCCAGGACCAGGGACAGACCCAGGGAGATGAAGTCGAGCTGCTTGGTCAGGGTGCCACCGTACTTCAGGCCCGGCTTCATGATGTCCTCGGCGGCGTAGCCGGCCTCGGCGATGTGCGCGGAGTTGGCGTGAGCGGCGATGGCGTCGTTGAAGAGGGTGGAGAAGCCACCCTTGACGGCGATGAAGGTCCAGATCGTCATGATCGCGACGCCACCGATGAGGAGGACGGCCTTGATCATCTGGACGTAGGTGGTGCCCTTCATTCCGCCGACGAGGACGTAGGCGGTCATGATGACACCGACGACGGCGACGACGATGGCCTGCTCGGTGGTGCCGTGCAGATCCAGGAGGACGGAGACGAGGGAGCCGGCGCCGGCCATCTGGGCGATGAGGTAGAAGAGGGAGACCGCGAGGGTCGCCACGGCAGCGGCCACACGGACCGGCTTCTGGCGCAGACGGAAGGAGAGCACGTCAGCCATGGTGAAGCGACCGACGTTACGGAGCGGCTCAGCGACGAGCAGGAGGGCGACCAGCCACGCGACGAAGAAGCCGATGGAGTAGAGGAAGCCGTCGTAGCCGCTGATGGCGATGGAGCCGACGATTCCCAGGAAGGAGGCTGCCGAGAGGTAGTCACCTGCGATGGCGAGGCCGTTCTGGGTACCGGTGAAGGATGCGCCACCGGTGTAGAAGTCAGAGGCTTCCTTGGTGGACTTGCCGGCGCGCATGACCACGGTCATGGTGACGACGATGAACACGACGAAAACCGCGATGTTGAGGATCGGGTTACCGGTGTTTTCCTGTGCGAGGTAGTTAAGGTCCATTGTCCTAACCCTCCATTTCCTGGCGAATCGCGGCGGTGCGCGGCTCAATGTTCTTGTTGGCGAACTTCACGTAGACCCAGGTGATCAGGAACGTGGTGAAGAACTGAAGGAGGCCGAAGATGATGCCGTAGTTGAAGCCACCACCGACCGGGGTTGCCATCCAGTCCGCCGCAAAGGTTGCGGTGAGGAGGTAGACGATGAACCAGACGAAGAATGCCACGGACATCGGGAAGGCGAAGTTGCGGAAGACCGAGCGCAGTTCCTGGAACTGCGGGCTGGCCTGCATCGCGATGAATTCCTCGGACGTCGGCTCGCGCCGGCCATCCGGTCGGACAACTGGAGTCGCGCTCACTGTGTTCTCTCTTTCATGTCGGACCCCGGAACCTCCGGGGGTCTAGCTGCGGTGACATCCACCTCAAGGATTCATACCCTGTGGAAACTGTCACACTCTGTGCTGCAAATGTAAGTTACCTGGCTCACATTGCAACATTGAAGTGAACGGGCACATTTGGCCTAAGATGTGCCCGCCATCACCCCCGGCACCCCGATCAACCTGCACAATCTTTGATCATACATCCACCCCCGCACGGGAACTCACGTCGTGGGGCTAACTTTGCAAATCGAAACTTCGCACACAGGCCGATCTTCACAAGAGTGGCCCAGGTCACCAGCAAGGCTTCACACTATTCACTTATTCCGACATTTCCGCAGGTCACAGGCTCAGGTTACGGCAAAGTCACGTATTGCTCTCAAAAGTAGCGCGGGTCCTCGAACAGGCGCCCCATGCCCTTCGCCGCATCGAGCGCGGTGATTGCGAGGATCTGCTGCTCCGACAGGGACACCTCCCCCGCCGCCAGGTTCTCCGCCAGCCGTTCCGGATGCCCCGAGCGCGGGATGACCACGCACCCCAGGTCCAGCGCCCAACGCAGGGCCACCTGGGCCGGGGTCGCCCCGACCTCGTCCGCGATCCCGACCAGCAGCGGATGCGCGAGCAGCTGCCCCCTTCCCAGCGGCGACCACGCGACGCTCCGCACGCCGAGCCTCCCATGCAGCACCCGCAAGGGAGCCTGGGAGAAGCCCGGGTGCAGCTCCACCTGATTCGTGGCCGGTACCACGCCCACCTTCTCCACCACTTCGTTCAGCTCCTCCGCCGGGAAGTTCGCCACCCCGAAGTGACGCACCAGCCCCTCCTCCCGCAGTCCGACGATGGCTTCTGCAGCAGCAACGTAGCGCCCCAGCCGCGCGTGCGGCCAGTGCACGAGGTAAAGATCGACGTACTCCAGGCCCAGACGCTCCAGCGAACGGCGGCACGCCGCCGGGGTCTCCGCACTCCCCTGTTCGTCCCGCCAGGCCTTCGTCGTGATGAACAACTCCTCCCGGGTGACCTCCCCGGCGCGCACCGCATCCCGGACCGCCCGTCCGACTATCTCCTCGTTGCCGTAGGCGGAGGCGGTGTCGAGGTGCCGGTACCCCAGGGCCAGGGCCGTACGGACCGCCCGGTAGCCCTCCTCCCCCACCAGCTGCCACGTGCCGAGGCCGATCGGCGGGATGACGGTGTCGTCGAGAAGCGTCTGTGTCATGGCTCCTATTGTGCCCCTCACCACCTTCGGGTGTTCCGTCCCGGCTGTCCAGCGTGCAAGCAATAGACTCACAGGCATGACTGACGTCCGCAATCCCCACGTCCATCACATCGCCGACCTCTCCGACGATGAGATCTTCGCCGCCCACGAGAGCGGCAAGCTCTCCATCCGCACCGCCCGTCCGCTGAAGACCCAGCGCGACCTCTCGCTCTGCTACACCCCGGGCGTGGCCCGCGTGTGCACGGCCATCGCGGAGAAGCCGGAGCTGGCGAACCGGTTCACGGGTGTGGGCCACACCGTGGCGATCATCTCCGACGGCACCGCCGTGCTCGGCCTCGGCGACATCGGACCGCGTGCCTCCCTCCCGGTCATGGAGGGCAAGGCACAGCTCTTCGACCGTTTCGCCGGGCTCAACGCCATCCCGATCGTCCTCGACGAGACGGACACCGACCGCCTCGTCGACGTCATCAAGGCCATCGCCCCCTCCTTCGGCGCCATCAACCTGGAGGACATCTCCGCCCCGCGCTGCTTCGAGGTCGAACGCCGGCTCGTCGAGGAGCTGGACATGCCGGTCATGCACGACGACCAGCACGGCACGGCCGTCGTCATCCTCGCCGCCCTGCAGAACGCCTGCCACCTCCTCGAACGCGACATGGCCGACCTCCGCGTCGTCATCTCCGGCGCCGGGGCCGCCGGCGTGGCGTGCCAGAAGATTCTTGCCGACGCCGGCGTCACCGACATCATCATGCTCGACTCCCGCGGCGTCATCCACTCCGACCGGGAGGACCTCAACCCGGTCAAGGTCGAGCTGGCCGCCCGCACCAACCCGCGCGGGGTCAGCGGCGGCATCATCGACGCCTTCACCGGCGCCGACACCTTCATCGGCCTGTCCGCGGGCACCATCCCCGAGGAGGCCCTCCAGGTCATGGGCGCGGCCCCGATCCTGTTCTCGCTGGCCAACCCGGACCCGGAGATCGACCCCGACCTGGCCTACCGTTACGGCGCGGTCGTCGCGACGGGACGTTCCGATCTGCCGAACCAGATCAACAACGTCCTCGCCTTCCCCGGCATCTTCCACGGCGCCCTCGCCGCCGGGGCCACGCAGATCACCCCCGCGATGAAGCTCGCGGCCTCCCGGGCCATCGCCAAGGTGGCCGAGGAACACCTCGACATCGAGCACATCGTCCCCTCGCCTCTCGACGCCGCCGTCGCCCCGGCCGTGAGCAAGGCCGTCGCCGCCGCCTGGGCGGCCTCCTGACCCAAAAAGCTCCGGCCCCCTCCTCGTCGGGAGGGGGCCGGAGCCGTCGTCAGCGGGGGTCGATCAGCCGACGCTGAGCAGGTCGATGACGAAGACCAGCGTGCGACCGGACAGGGGGTGTCCGCCACCGACCGGCCCGTAGGCCAGCTCCGGCGGGATGGTCAGCTGGCGACGGCCGCCGACCTTCATTCCCGGGATGCCCTCCTGCCAGCCGGCGATGAGGCCGTTGAGGGGGAACTCGATGGACTGGCCGCGGTCCCAGGAGGAGTCGAACTCCTCGCCGGACTCGAAGTCGACGCCGACGTAATGGACCTCGACGAGTCCGCCGGGCTGCGCTTCCGCGCCTTCGCCGACCACGAGGTCGACGGCGACGAGCTCCTCCGGTGCGGGACCGGTCTGGGCCTCAATCTGGGGCTTGGTCATGATGTGTGTCTCCTTGAAGGTTGCTGTAAATAAAGCCGGGCACGGTGCCACCAGTATAAGGAGGTGGCACTGTGCCCGGCTTCATGACGCTCGGACTGTCGTTGAAGTCCTAGCGCTCCTCACGCGGGGTGACGGTGCGCAGGGTGTTGCCGACGTAGATCTGACGCGGGCGGTTGATCTTGGTCGAGGTCGCGAGCTGCTCGCGGTAGTGGGCGATCCAGCCCGGCAGGCGGCCGATGGCGAACAGGACGGTGAAGAAGTCCGTCGGGAAGCCCATGGCGCGGTAGATGAGGCCGGTGTAGAAGTCCACGTTCGGGTACAGCTTGCGGGAGATGAAGTACTCGTCGTTGAGTGCGATCTCCTCCAGCTTCATGGCCAGGTCGAGGAGGTGGTCGCCACCGAGGTGCTCGAGGATCTCGTGTGCGGTCTCCTTGACGATGGCGGCACGCGGATCGTAGTTGCGGTAGACGCGGTGTCCGAAGCCCATGAGGCGGACACCCTTCTCCTTGTTCTTCACGCGGTTCATGAAGTCGGTGGCGTCGCCGCCGTTGGCGTCGATCTCCTCGAGCATCTCGAGGACGGCCTGGTTGGCGCCGCCGTGCAGCGGGCCGGACAGGGCGTTGATGCCGCCGGCGATGGAGACGAACATGTTCGCCTGTGCCGAGCCGATCATGCGGACGGTGGAGGTGGAGCAGTTCTGCTCGTGGTCGGCGTGCAGGATGAGGAGCTTGTCCAGGGCCTTGACCATGACCTCGTCGACCTCGTAGGGCTCGGTCGGGTAGCCGAACATCATGCGGAGGAAGTTCTCACGCGCGTTGAGGGCGTTGTCCGGGTACATGTACGGGGCACCCTTGGATGCGCGGTACGCGTACGCGGCCAGCATCGGGACCTTCGCCATGAGGCGGACGGTCGCCTTGTCGTTGTGCTCCTCGTTCAGCGGGTCCAGCTCGTTCTGGTAGTAGGTCGAGAGGATGTTGACGGAGGAGGCGAGGACGGACATCGGGTGCGCGTCACGCGGGAAGACGTTGAACTGGGACTTGAAGTCCTCGTCCAGCAGGGTGTGGTGACGGATGTCGTCGTTGAACTTGTGCAGCTCCTCGACGGTCGGCAGCTCACCGTTGATGAGGAGGTAGGAGACCTCGTTGAAGGTGGCGTTCTCGGCCAGGTCAGCGATGTCGTAGCCGCGGTGGCGCAGGATGCCGTTGTCACCGTCGATGTAGGTGATGGCGGACTCGCAGGAACCGGTGGAGACGTAGCCCGGGTCGTAGGTGACCAGGCCGGTGTCTGCCAGCATCTTGCCGAGGACGACGCCGTCGTTGCCCTCGGTGGCCTTGATGATGTCCATCTCAAACTCGCCGCCGGGGTAGTTGAGTACGGCCTTTTCCGTGTTGTCAGTAGCCACTGTGTACCTTTCAGACTTCGTTGTCGACCTTGCCCCGGGTTTAGGGGTCAGCCGTCGTGAGGAACTTCGATGAGTGTGACGCCCACCGTCATTCCGACATGACGCTGAGTCATGTTTCAGCTTAGGTGACGCTGTCACGATGATGTGTACGGATTCTCCGCCGGACTCCCCCGCCACCGGAGTGGAGGGTTCCGGAAGCGAACCGATCGTGTGCAGTTGTGCTGCCACCACAAGGCGTTTGTGCTGCTCCCTGCGGAACCAGACGGCACTCGAATTGGTGGACCAGGGCACAGTTTAGCAAATCATGTGATGGAGGCAACAGATTTCGGAAAAGCAGGTCACCCCCGGTGAATTTGCTGGCATATGCCCCCTTGTTCACCCCATCCCCTACCCCCGTTGATGGTGACGGCGGCTACGGGTGGGTTCCGGTTAGCGCCCGGATGGGGAGATACTAAGGTGGATCTCGTTTGGACAGCACTTCACAGACCACGAAAGGGACGTCAGCCCATGACCGAGTTCCCCACCCTCCCCGCAGACCTCATCCCCGCCGACGGTCGTTTCGGCTGTGGCCCCTCCAAGGTCCGCCCGGAGCAGCTGCAGGCCATCGTCGACGGCGGCCGTGACATCATCGGCACCTCCCACCGTCAGCCGGCCGTGAAGAACCTCGTCGGCTCCGTCCGCGCGGGCCTGGCCGACCTGTTCTCCCTGCCCGAGGGCTACGAGATCATCCTGTCCCTCGGTGGCGCGACCGCGTTCTGGGATGCCGCCACCTTCGGTCTCATCGAGAAGAAGTCCGGCCACCTGTCCTACGGCGAGTTCTCCTCCAAGTTTGCGAAGGCCTCCAAGCAGGCTCCGTGGCTGGACGAGCCGACCGTCATTGAGGCCCCGGCGGGCGACGCCCCGGAGCCGCAGGCGATGGAGGGCTGCGACGTCATCGGCTGGGCCCACAACGAGACCTCCACCGGCGCCATGGTGCCGATTCAGCGCCCGGCGGGCTCTGAGGGCTCCCTCATCGTCATCGACGCCACCTCCGGCGCCGGCGGCCTCCCGGTCGACATCGCCGACACGGACGTCTACTACTTCTCCCCGCAGAAGTGCTTCGCCTCCGACGGTGGCCTGTGGTTCGCCGCCATGTCCCCGGCCGCCATGGAGCGCATCGCCAAGATCAAGGATTCCGGTCGCTTCATCCCGGCGTTCCTCGACCTGCAGACCGCTGTCGAGAACTCCCTGAAGAACCAGACCTACAACACCCCGGCCGTGGGCACCATGCTCATGCTGGACAACCAGGTGCAGTGGATGAACGACAACGGCGGCCTGGACGGCATGGTGCAGCGCACCACCGCCTCCTCCGACGCCCTGTACTCCTGGGCCGAGTCCCGCGCGGAGACCACCCCGTACGTCACGGACCCGGCGAAGCGTTCCCTCGTGGTCGGCACCATCGACTTCGACGACTCCGTCGACGCCACCGTCCTGGCCAAGGTGCTGCGCGCCAACGGCATTCTCGACGTCGAGCCCTACCGCAAGCTGGGCCGTAACCAGCTGCGCATCGGCATGTTCCCGGCCATCGACTCCCAGGATGTCGTCACGCTGACCAAGGCGATCGATCACGTCCTCGACTCGGGCGTCGCCGCCAAGTAGTACCCGCCAGCTGCAGCTCAACATGCGTCGGACCTCACACGGTCCGGCGCATGTCTGCGTTAGGGTGGTGTTTATCACGAGAGAAGGAGAACGCATGCGCGAGTTGTTCCTCGTCCCCGACGAGTCGTCCGCCACCTCCCTGGTACTGCGGACCGCTGACGACGAGCAGTTCTTCCTCGACGTCACCTCCCTCGACCTGGCCGCCACCCGCGCCCTGCTCACCGCCGAGGTGCCGGAGCCGGAAGCGGAACTGCCGGACGCCGAGGCCGCCCCGGAGCCCGTGCCCGAGCGCGTGCTGCCCACCCCTGATCCCCTGCTCACGGCGCCGCTGACCATGCGGCCGCGGGAGATCCAGGGGCGCGTCCGCGCCGGCGCCTCCGTGGCGGAACTGGCGGAGGAGATGGGCGTCGCTCCCGCGCGCGTCGAGCCCTTCGCCCACCCCGTGCTGCTCGAGCGCGCGCGGATGGCGGAGCTGGCGAAGCAGGCCCACCCGGTGCGCGAGGACGGCCCCGCCCGCCTGACGCTGTGGGAGGTGCTGGCGGCCGCCTTCGCCGCCCGCGGGCATTCCGTCACGGAGACGGAGTGGGACGCCTTCCGCGAGGCTGACGGCACGTGGGTGGCCCGCGTGTCCTGGACCGCGGGGCTCTCGGAGAACGAGGCCGAATGGTCGATCCACGGGCACATGAGCTCGCAGTCGACCGCCGAGGCCCGCAACGCGGTGGCCGCGGATCTCACCGACCCGGACTTCGTGCAGCCGGTGCGCACGCTCACCTCGGTGGGGCGGGGCGCCCGCGTCGTGGACGAGGAGGCGGACACCGCCGAGATCGACGTCGTGCCCGAGGAGCTGGAGGGCGAGGATTTCCTGCAGCACCCGGAGGCGGAGGACCGGGCGCCTGCCCGGCGGCGTCGGAAAGCGGTGACCCCGCACTGGGAGGACGTCCTGCTCGGGGTGCGCACGAACACGAAGCGTCCGCGGAACTAGGGGGCCCGGGTCGTGGAGAGTGTCGTCACCCTGTGGTTCGTCACGGCCGCCGACCCGGCGGGGGTCATCGCGGCGGAGCCGAAGGCGGACCGCGGGTACGGGCGGAAGTTCCTGGCGCAGCTCAATCCGGCCTGGCCGATCACGCCGATCGGTGAGTTCCCGCTCAACCGCTCCGCGCAGGCCTCGGCCGGCGAGTACTACGTCGCCGGTTTCCCGGGCGTGACCATCGTGCAGACGGTGCTCCACGACTCCCCCGCGCTCTCGGACCTCAACCCCCGCCTGCTGGATTCCGTGCCGGCGGCGGAGGTCTTCGCCTTCGCGGTGGATCCGGAGAGCGGCTACGGCGGTATCGCGCACTGGCGCGGCGGGGTGCTCAAGCGTTCCCTGTGCGCCGAGCGGACCCGCACCTACGAGGACGTCGGGCTCCCCGCCCCCTTCGAGGCGCCCTTCTGGGCCGGGGAACGCGCGGAGTCCGTCGGCGGGATCTCGCTGCCCTTCGAACCTATCGAGCTGGTGGCGGAGGCGCAGCGCGCCTGGCTCGGGGTGGACGTCTCCCCGGAGGGCCCGGACATCCACGTCGTGGCCTACGCCGTCGACGGGCGCCCGGCGCCGCGCGTGCCGGAGGGCCCGCGCCGCCGGGACGCCGCTTCTCGACGCCCCGCTGCCCCCCTCAGCAGCGGCTACGACGACTACGAGGACGCCCCCTCCGGCCCCCCGGAGCGCGCCCACTGGGCGGACCGCTCATTGTCGGCCGCCCGCCGCACCGGCGTGGCCGCCGCGCGGGGCCTGCGCGCCGCGCGGACGTGGGTGCAGGAAAAGATCAGGCACTCGGACCGCGGCTGAGGCGTTCGTAGAACGCGATGGCCGCGGCCGTGGCCAGGTTGAGGGAATCCGTGCCCTCCGCCATGGGGATGCGAGCGCGGATGTCGGTGGCGCGCATGGCGTGCTCGGTGAGCCCCGGCCCTTCGGCGCCGACCAGCAGGGCGACCTTGTCCCGGCCCGCGAGGGCGTCCGCCAGGTGGGCGGCCTCCGGGTCGGGGGTGAGGGAGACGAGGTGGAAGCCGGCGTCGCGAAGCTGCTGCAACGAGCGCTGCCACGTGGTGTAGCCGCCCTCCAGGTGCGCGTACGGCAGGCGGAGGACGTGCCCCATGGACACGCGCACCACGCGCCGGTAGAGCGGGTCGCCGCAGCCGTTGCCGAAGAGGATGGCGTCCACGCCCATGCCGGCCGCGTTGCGGAACATCGAGCCGATGTTCTCGTGGTCCCCCACCCCCTCGAGCACGACGACGGTGCGCGCGGTGGCGAGGATCTCGCTCAGGGGGATCTCCGAGGCGCGGTCCGCGACGGCCAACAGGCCGCGGTGCATGTCGAAACCGGCCGCCTCCGCGAGGGTCTCGCGGGTGACCTCGTACTGCGGGATGTCGGCGGGGGCCGCGAGGGCGTCGAGACGCGGCCCGAAACCGACGATGGAGCGTACCGGGAAGCGTGACTCCAGCAGACGCCCCACGACGAGCGGGCCCTCGGCGATGACGAGGCGGCGCTCCGCGACATCCGAACGGTTGAGGTCCCGGATGTCGTCGAGGCGGGGGTCGGCGGGGTCGTCGATACGCAGGCGCATCAACCGATCGCCTCGAGGAGCGGATCCATGGCGAAGAAGACGACGAAGAGGGCGGAGACGAGCCACATGATCCAGTGGACCTCCTTCGCCTTGCCGGCGGCGACGGCCATGAGCGAGAAGGCGATGAAGCCGACACCGATGCCGTTGGCGATGGAGTAGGTGAACGGCATGACCACGATGGTGAGGAAGGCCGGCAGGGCGATGTGGAACTGGGTCCACTCGATGTCGACGATCTGGGCGATCATGAGGGCACCGACGATGACCAGCACCGGCGCAGCGGCCTCGATGGGCACGACCTCGTAGAGCGGGGTGAGGAACATGGCCAGCAGGAAGAGCACGCCGGTGACGATGTTCGCCAGGCCGGTGCGCGCGCCGTCGGCGACGCCCGCGGAGGAGTCGGCGTAGACCGTGGCCGAGGACGAGGAGGTGGCACCGCCGACGATGGCGCCGAAGCCCTCGACGACCAGGGCCTTCTTCATGTCCGGCAGCACGCCGTCCGGGCCGACCAGGTTGCCCTGCTTGCCCAGGGCGGTCATGGTGCCCATGGCGTCGAAGAAGTTGGCCAGCACCAGGGTGAACACCAGCAGGGAGGCGGCGAGGACGCCGACGCGGGTAAAGGCGCCGAACAGGTCGACGGCGCCGACGAGGGAGAGGTCCGGCAGGCCGCCGAAGCCCTCCGGCAGGACCGGCACGGCCAGCGACCAGCCGCCCGGGTTGGGGGCGCCGTCGACGAAGGAGGGGCCGGAGCGGAAGGCGGACTCGATGATCATGGCGATGATCGTCGTGGCCAGGATGCCCAGGAACAGGCCGCCGCGGATCCGGCGGACCACGAGGAATCCACAGATGATGAGGCCGATGATGAAGGTGAAGGTCGGCCAGGAGCTGATGGAGCCGTCGATGCCCAGGCCGACGGGGACAGTGGTGCCTGCGGCGTCGGGGATGCGGCGGACGAAACCGGCGTCGACCAGGCCGATCATGGCGATGAACATGCCGATGCCCACGCCCATCGCGGCCTTCATGGAGGCGGGGATGGCCTTGAACACGGCGGAACGGAAGCCGGACACGGCGAGCAGCACGATGATGATGCCGTCGATGACGACGAGGCCCATGGCCTCCGCCCAGGTCAGGCCCTCACCGGCGACCATGGTCACGGCCACCAGGGTGTTGAGGCCGAGGCCCGCCGCGATCCCGAAGGGGTAGCGGGCGATGAAGCCGAAGGCGATGGTCATCACGCCGGCGGTGAGGGCGGTGACGGCCGCGACCTGGGGAACCCCGAGGGTGGTGCCGTTGACGTCGGCGGTGGTGCCGATGATCAGCGGGTTGAGGATGATGATGTAGGCCATCGCGAAGAAGGTGACGACGCCGGCCCGGATCTCGGTGCCGACACTCGACCCCCGGGCCTTGATGTGGAAGAAGCGGTCGAGGCTGCCCCGACCCGGCTCCTCCACAGGCTCCACGGCGGGCTGCACGGGTGTGCTCATGTGGTTCCCCTGTTCAGGTTCAACGGTGAATGAAGTTGTTGCTACGTCGTAAATTTCTCACCTCAGCGTCGTTTCCACAAAACTTAGGTAGATTCATGGGCGCACCTGAGCGAAGGAGTTGCCCTGTGTTGTACACCTTGACCTTCATGATGCGCGACGGTCACGTCCCGAATCTGGATGATCACCTCGATCGGCTCCGCACGGAGGCCGCCTACAACCCGTTCGCCGTCGACCAGGTCCGGACCCAGCTCCGGGAGGCCGGTCCCGGCGTCTTCCGCCCCCACATCCAGGTCGGGCGGACGACGATCACGGTGGATCTGCACCCGGCGATCATGCCGCGCGAGGAGGTCACGGTCGACGCCGAAGGCATCCCTGACCAGCGCCGACACCCCACCCGCAAGGGGCCGGACTACGGCTGGCAGATGCGTCACCTCCACATGCTGCGCAACTCCGGCTCCGACGCCGGCCTGCTTCTCGACGACCGCGGCATGGTCATCTCCGGCATCTTCTCCGCCCTCCTCTTCCTGCGGGACGGCGCGGCCCACGTCTCCAGCCACCCGCGGACGGCGGAATCGATCACGCTCAACGCGGCACTCGAACTGCTCACAGAGGCCGGGGTGAGTGTTGTTGAGCACCCGGAGGGCTTCACCATGCCGCAGCTGCGCGGCAACGAGACGTGGCTGCTCAGCTCCGTCGAGGGCGTTCGACAGATCACCGGCTGGCTCGAATACGGCTCGGTGCTCCCCCCGCGGGAGATGAACCGGCCCCGGATGGGGGCACCGACCCACCGGGAGATCAACGAGCTGATGTGGGAGCGGGCCGGGGAGGTCTAGAAGATGGGGGACTCGTCGTCGAAGGCGTCGGGGGCCTCGTCCAGGAGGGTGTCGGGCGGGGTCTCGGAGTGGGCGCCGCAACCGTAGGTGGCGTGCACGACGTGCCCGTCGGCGGAGTACTCGTTGACGCAGGCCCCGAAGTTCCGCCCCAGGGGCTCCCCCACCCCGACGAAGAAGGCGCAGGTCCTGCAGTGGAGGGTGGACTTCTCCGCGAATTCACTGGTCGGCCCGTAATCCCCGGTGGCCCAGCGCTGGCGGGCCGCCTCCAGCCCCTGCCGCGAGAGGACGGTCCGGCCCTCCGCGTCGGTGCTCAGGCGGCTATCGCCCGGTTCCGGCGGCATGATGTCGCCGGGCCCCAGGTCGCCCGGGCGGATGCGCTCGGACCACGGGACCCACTCGGGCGCGCGAAGGGCATCGCCGGAGGGGGCGGGCACGAGGGCCACCTCGTTGACGGTGACGTAGCGGGAGCCGGAGGCACACGCCAGCACCGCGTTCCACTCCCAGCCGCTGTAGCCGGGGACCTCGGCGGCGAAGCGGTGGGTCGCCACGTTCCGCGTCAGGCCCTGCACCCCGATGTGCTCACCGACGGGGCCGTCCCCGAGTTCCTCCAGGGCGGTGCGGGCGAGGTCGACGGCGTGGGCGTCGAGAAGCGGATTCTGGGAACGACGATGTTGAGGGGACACGCCCTCATTATGGGCCATATGCGGCACAATGAGCGTCATGAGTGTCCCGCCCGTGTTCCGCGTCGCCGTCGCCGGCTGCTCGCTCACCGCCCTGACAGCCCTGACAGCCCTCAGCGCGTGCGCGGCGGCGGAGGAACCCGCCGTTGAAAAGCTCGTGCCGCAGATCGTGGCGACCCACCCCTTCAACCCCGAAAGCTTCACCCAGGGGCTCGAGGTCGAGGACGACGGCACCCTGCTCGTCGGCACCGGCTGGTACGCGGAGTCCCGCCTCTACCGCGCCACCCTCGACGGCGAGGAGCTGGCCTCCGTCGACCTCGACCCCACGTGGTTCGGGGAGGGCATCACCCGCCACGGTGACCACATCTGGCAGCTGACCTGGCAGGACCACACCGCCGTGCAGCGTGATGCTGAGACCCTGGAGGAGATCGGACGCGTCAGCTACCCCGGTGAGGGCTGGGGCCTGTGCTCCACCGGCAGCGAGCTCATCATGTCGGACGGCACCTCCCAGCTGCGCCGCCTGGATCCCGACACCTTCGCCGAGCGCGACCGTGTTGACGTCACCCTCGAGGGGGTGGCGCAGGAGGGCCTCAACGAACTCGAGTGCGTCGACGGGGACGTCTACGCCAACGTCTTCCTCGGGACGGACATCCTGCGTATCGACGCCGCCTCCGGCGCCGTCACCGCCGTCATCGACGGCTCCGTGCTGCCGAACAACGCGCGGCCCGACCCCAACCACGTCCTCAACGGCGTCGCCCACCTGCCGGGCACCGACCGCTTCCTGCTCACCGGCAAACGCTGGCCCGACCTTTACGAGGTCGAGTTCGTGCCCGCTGGGTAGGATCAACAGCCATGGCCTCCCCGAAGAAGGCGCGCCAGAAGGCGCTGCTGCAGTTCCTCACCCTCCTGGTCGCTGTCGTGATCGTCGTCGTGGCGGCGGTGCTCGCCCAGAACTGGTGGAACAACCGCCCGGGTCCGCAGCCCCACGACGTCGCCGTCACCGCCGACAACGGCAGTGAGCGGATCGAGGTCTTCCCCTACATCGTGTGCGAGCCGGGTCTGGAGTGCCCGGAGGGCGAGGTGCCGAACCTGCCCGTCGCGGCGGACGGCACCCTGGTGCTCGAGATCCCCGAGGACATCCACGACCACGACTGGCAGCTGCTGCTCATCTACGACGATCCGGCGGCCAATGACCAGCAGTTCCACGGCGCCTACGACGCGACCACCGTGGAGATCCCCGGATCCGTCGACCCCGTCGCCGACGGAGACCCCCGCCCCCGGCTCATGGTCGTGGAGATCTCCTCCGCCATGATCGGCCGGGATGCCCACGATGAGGAGACCCCGTACGCCACCGTATGGTCCCTGAGCACCATGGAAGACGCCCCATGAGCTAGGCGTCAAGCTCCTTCGCCACGACGCGGAGGATCTCCGCCACCTGACGGCCCACCGGGCGGTCCGGGTAGCGGCCGGCGGCCAGGCCCGGCTGGACCTGCGACTCGAGGACCGTGATGAGGTCCTGGATCATGCTGCCCAGCTCCTCCGGCTGACGGCGGTTCGCCGCGCGGCGACGCGGGGTGTCGAGCACCTTGACCCGCAGCGCCTGCGGCCCCCGGCGTCCGGCAGCGAAATCGAATTCAATGCGCTGGCCGGCGACGAGTTCCTCCACGCCCTCCGGCAGCACCTGCTTGCCCACGTACACATCCTCGTCTCCCGGGTTGGAGACGAACCCGAAGCCCTTCTCGGCGTCGTACCACTTCACCTTGCCGATCGGCACTGTGTTCACCATTCCCTTCGTTGGTGTTGCTGGTGTTGATCTGGTTGATCGTGAACGGACGAGTATACCCCCGCCACGAGTGGTGCCACTATTTCGTCGTGCGGCCCGCTCGATTGCGCGGGCCACTGTTGTGATATTAATCACAGTGCGGCATGGGGCGGCCGTGACCTGCACATTCTTCGCCCAATCTCAGGAACGCTCATGATTTCGCCACCAATTCGAGAGTTGGACGTGACTGAAACGTTATAAACCGCTAGTCTGACCGGCAGGCACAGCGCAGTAACAGACACCGCCACCCACGCCGAACCCTGTCCGGGAGGCGGATCACTGCGCAGAACGTGCATCCGAAACGTGAACAACATGTGGACAGGGGCGGGGAAACCACCGCGGGCCCACCAGGTCCGCACCGGCTGGCAGCACCAGCTGCCTTCCTCGGGGTGAAGCCTCCTTACGGAGGCCGGGCACTGTGACACAGTGATCCTCCGCCCGAACCCGACAGCTCACCTCGCAGGCGTCAACATGAGAGGAACACACCACCATGGCACGTCACACCCGCAAGACCGTCTCCACCGCCGCCAAGCTCGCCGCCACCACCGCCGCCTTCGGCACCGCCGCGGCGCTGCTGGCCCCGGCCGCCTCCGCTGCCCCGGATTCCGACTGGGACCGTCTCGCAGCCTGCGAGGCCGGCGGCAACTGGCACATCAACACCGGTAACGGCTACCACGGTGGCCTCCAGTTCTCCCCCTCCACCTGGCGCGCCTACGGCGGCGGCGAGTTCGCCCCCTACGCCTACCAGGCCACCCGCGAGCAGCAGATCGCCGTTGCCGAGCGCACCCTCGCCGGACAGGGCTGGGGCGCCTGGCCCTCCTGCTCCGCACGTCTGGGCCTGAACTCCGCCCCGACCCCGCGCTCCGTGGCCGCCCAGGCCCCGGCACAGGTCCAGCAGGTCGTCCAGCAGGCCGAGGCCAGCTCCGAGGGCCTCGCCGTCGACGCCCTGTACAACCACATCCGCGGCTCCCTGGCCTCCCACGGCCTGCCGGTCCCGGGCGCCATCGAGGCCGCCTACGGTGCCAACCGCAACAACTTCGACGCCTTCTACGGCGCGAACCGTGGCGCCATCGACGCCATCGTCGGCCTCTAAGAAGCTTCTCGACGCCCCACCGGATCCCCGGTGGGGCGTTGTTGATTCCGGCACCGCCCTCAGGACGGGATAAAGCACAGATCCCCCGGGCCACACACGAGGATGTGTGGCCCGGGGGATCAGCGGCGCGTGAGCGCTCTACTTGTTGATGCGGGTATGCGGGTGAACGTAGCCCAGTTCCTCGGCCGGCATCGGCAGAACCAGGTCGTCACCGTAAGGGCTGGACGCGCCAGCGAAGGTGGAGGTAATTTCGGTCACCACGTGGCCGTCGGTACGCGGGATGTGCTTGGGCCAGCCCGGATCGACGTAGCCGCTCTTCTCAACGTTAGACATGCCCCATATTGTTGCAAACCTCGGGCGGAAAAGTAACTTGAACTGCAACTAAAATCGTTCTCACCATGTCTGCCACCCCCGAAATCCCCGATTTCCGCACCTGGTTGAGCGAGCGAGATGACCACGAGCTGGCGAATCTCCTGCGCTCCCGCCCGGATGTCGCCCTGCCCCTCCCCCCGGGCATCACCCCCTTGGCGGCCCGTCTGCAGCTCCGCGCGTCGGTGGGCCGGGCGATGCGCGCGCTCAACGCCCTCGAGCTTGCCACGGTGGAGGCCGCCGCCAACCTCGGCGGTGAGCTGGACGCGGTCACCCGGGACGACATCATCGACCACGTCCCCGCGGACCCGGAACTGGTGTCCGACGCGATCGACCGGCTGCGCGGGCTGGCCCTCCTCTACGGCCCGGACCAGGCTCTCAGCGTCACCGGCGAGGCCATGGCCTCCCTGCCCACCGACTGGCAGCTGCTCGACGACGCCCCGGACGTGGTCTCGGTGGAGGGGTTGTCGGAGAAGCAGCGCGCGATCCTCGACACGCTCACCGCCTCCGGGGGTGTCGGGCGGACGAAGCACGCGGCACCGGACGCCGATCCCACCCATCCCATTGCGGAGCTCATCACCGCCGGCCTGCTCATCCGCGTCGACGCCTCCACGGTGCGCCTGCCCCGGCGGGTGCGCGCCGCGCTGCGGGGCCAGGACGTCACGCGCCGCCCGCTCACCCCCTCGGTCCGCCTGCGGGGCGAGGTGCTGGCCGATGAGCGGGCCCGCGACCGGGCGGACCAGAACGGGGCCGCCGCCGGACTGGAGGTGGCGCGGCATCTGCGCCACCTCATCGAACTGCTCGGGGTGGAGCCCTCTCCCCTGCTCAAGGAGGGCGGCGTCGGCGTGCGCGCGGTGACGGCCCTGGCCCGCGCCCTCGGCGTGAGCGAGGAAGAGATCCACCGCCTCGTCAGCCTCGGGGTGGCGGCGGGACTGCTCAGCCGAGGCGATGTCAATGATGAGGATGTGCTGGCCCCGACGGTTGCGGCGGATGAGTGGCTGGAGGCGGACCTGGCCACCCGCTGGCTCACCATGGCGCTCGGGTGGTGGGAATCCCCGTGGGCGCCGTGGCTGGTGGGCACCCCGGACGAGAAGAAGGCGCCGGTGCGGCTGCTGTCCGAGTCCATGCAGCGGCCTCCGCTGGTGGAGCAGCGCAGCATGGTCATCGGGCAGTTCGCCCTGGCCCCGGCCGGGGTCGCGCTCGATGACGGGCAGGTACGCGACGACTTCTTCTTCTCCCACCCCATCGCCGCCACCCTCCTGCCGGAGGAGACCGTCTCCGCCCTCGTCGCGGAGGCGCACTGGATCGGCCTGCTGGCCGGCGGGACCGCGACCTCCCTGCTCCGCGCCCTGCTCGACCCGGCGGCGGATCCCCTGGCGGTGGCCGCCGAGGTCACCCCGGGCACGGTGGAGCGGCTCATCCCGCAGGGCGACATGACCATCCTCGCCCCGGGGCCCTTGCCGCGGGCGCTGCAGACGGAGCTCGATCTGCTCGGCGACCTCGAATCCGCCGGCCTGGCCAGTGTGTACCGCGTCAGCGACGCGTCTCTCCGGAGGGCCCTGGACGCCGGGCGCACCGCGGAGCAGCTCCGGGACTGGCTCGCCGACCACACACTGGGCGAGGTCCCGCAGTCCATCCTCTATCTCATCGACGATGTCGCCCGCCGCCACGGCACCCTCCGCGGCGGCCCGGCGCTGGCCTACCTGCGCTGCGATGATCCGGCCCTGTTGGCCGAGGCGGTACGCACCCCGGCGGCGGAGAGCGTCGCCCTGCGGCTCATCGCCCCGACGGTCGCCGTCGCCCTGGCGCCGCTGGTGCGGGTGATCGAGGAACTGCGGGCCGCCGGTTTCCAGCCCGTGGCCGAGGACGCCACCGGCGCGGCGCTGGATATCCGCCCGGCGCCCGCGCGCCTGCCGTCCCGGGACATCCCCCGCCGGCAGCCGCGGCAGCTGGAGGAAGCACGCATCACCGCCGCGGTGGCCGCCATCCGCCGCCACGACGCGGGCGAGGCCGTGACCCCGGAGGACACGCGCACCACGCTCGCCATTCTGCAGGCCGCCGCGCGGGGTGGGCGTTCGGTGACGCTGGGGTTCGTCGATAAGCACGGGCGCGCCGTCCATCGGACGGTGACGCCGCTGACGGTGACGGGCGGGCAGGTCGACGCGCTCGACGAGGTGACCGGGCAGGTGCAGCGCTTCACGCTTCACCGGATCACCGAGGTGCTCCTGGGTTAGGACATAATGGTCCGCATGGCTTTTGGTGACGGACCCCTGATCGTGCAGTCGGACAAGACGGTGCTGCTGGAGATCGACCACGCCGCAGCCGCCGAGGCCCGCGCCGCGCTCGCCCCCTTCGCGGAGCTGGAGCGCGCCCCGGAGCACGTCCACACCTACCGCATCACGCCGCTGGCTCTGTGGAACGCCCGCGCCGCGGGGCATGACGCCGAGCAGGTCGTCGACGTCCTCGAGCGCTACTCCCGCTTCCCGGTGCCGCAGCCGCTGCTTATCGACGTCGCCGAGACGATGTCCCGCTACGGGCGCGTGCGCCTGCACAAGCACCCCGCCCACGGGCTGGTGCTGGAGTCCGCCGAACCCGCGATCCTCGCGGAGCTGCAGCGGCAGCGGAAGATCACGCCGATGCTCGGCACCCCCATCGACGAGCACAACATCCCCGTCCACCCCTCCGAGCGCGGCCGCCTCAAGCAGGAGCTTCTCAAGGTGGGCTGGCCGGCGGAGGACCTGGCGGGCTACGTCGACGGCGAATCCCACCCCATCGCCCTGTCCACCGAGAACGAGGACTGGGAGCTGCGCGACTACCAGCGCTACGCCGCCGACTCCTTCTGGGAGGGCGGCTCCGGGGTCGTCGTCCTGCCGTGCGGGGCGGGCAAGACGATGGTCGGCGCGGCCTCGATGGCGCGTGCCCAGGCGACCACCCTCATCCTGGTGACCAACACCGTCGCCGGCCGACAGTGGCGCAGCGAACTGTTGCGCCGCACCACCCTCACCGAGGACGAGATCGGCGAATACTCCGGCGAACGCAAGGAGATCCGCCCCGTCACCATCGCCACCTACCAGGTGGTCACCCGCCGCACGCAGGGGGAATACCGCGCGCTCGAGCTCTTCGACTCCCGTGACTGGGGCCTGATCATCTACGACGAGGTTCACCTGTTGCCCGCGCCCGTCTTCCGCATGACCTCCGACCTGCAGTCCCGCCGCCGTCTCGGCCTCACCGCCACGCTCGTGCGCGAGGACGGCCGCGAGGGCGACGTCTTCTCCCTCATCGGGCCCAAGCGTTACGACGCCCCCTGGAAGGACATAGAGGCCATGGGCTTCATCGCCTCCGCCGAGTGCGTCGAGGTGCGCACCACCATGAGCGAGGCCGAGCGCATGGTCTACGCCACCGCGGAAAGCGCGGACCGCTACCGCCTGGCGGCGAGTGCGGACGGGAAGATGCGGGTCGTCGAGAAGCTGCTCGCCCGGCACGCCGGACAGCCGACGCTCATCATCGGCGCCTACCTCGACCAGCTCGAGGAGCTCAGCGAGCGTTTCGACGCCCCCCTCGTCGAGGGCCGCACCTCCACTCGACGTCGCGAGGAGCTCTTCCAACAGTTCCGCACCGGGGAGATCTCCGTCCTTGTGGTAAGCAAGGTGGCCAACTTCTCCATCGACCTGCCGGAGGCGGCCGTCGCCATCCAGGTGTCCGGCACCTTCGGCTCCCGGCAGGAGGAGGCCCAGCGCCTCGGACGGCTGCTGCGCCCCAAGGCCGACGGCGGCGAGGCGCACTTCTACTCCATCGTCTCCCGCGACACCCTCGACTCCGACTACGCCGCCCACCGCCAGCGCTTCCTCGCCGAGCAGGGCTACGCCTACCGGATCGTCGATGCCGACGACCTCGAGCAGCTGGATTAGGCTGGCACCCATGAAGGTATTCACGTTCCCGGTGGACGAGGCGTTCGCGAAGAAGAACAACGAGATGCTCAAGGACACCAAGCGGCTGCAGGTCTCGGCGGTCGTGTTCGGCATCCTCCTGGCCATCGCCGCCGCCCTGCTCTTCGCCTTCCTCGGCGTGGAGTCACCGCTGGGCCTCATCGGCGGGATCATCGCGCTGACCTTCGCGCTGCTGTGCTTCTTCCTCGCGGTCGTCGTGCCGCGCAAGGTCGGCGGCGCCCAGGACCTCTACGACACGTACCCGCTGGCCCCGGCCGTCATCGCCGAGGTCAACGAGCGGGACTACGTGCTCATGGCGCTGGTGAACACCAACGTCAACCCGCAGGCCCCGCCGCGATGGGGCGCCGCGCTGCGCACCGTCACCCGCATCGAGGGGATCCAGGAGCCGAAGCTGGGGATGCGCGTGCCGGTGGCCGCGGTGCAGGGGCGCCGCAGCGTCGGGGATCAGGAGCACTGGGACGAGATCTCGCCCATGCCGATCGCGTGGGGCACGCCGGACCAGGAGATCGTCAACACCGCCCGCAAGGCCATTCCGGAGGATCAGTGGGCGCGCCTGGAGAAGGCCCGCCGGCGCCTCGACGAGGTCAAGGACACGAAGTTCAACCTGCTCGTGCTGTAGCTCGGCGCGATAGACCTGCTTCCCGCCCGATGCTCGTTTCTGGCGAATTGTGATTCGGAATTCGCCAAAAACGCCAATCCCGTCCCGCACTACTCCCCCGCCCGCCAGAGAGGTCATCGCATGAGCCGTTCCGTCCACCGCCTCCGGGAGTTCGGCGAAACTGTCTTCGCCACGATGTCCGCCCGCGCCGTCGAATTCGATGCCGTCAACCTCGGGCAGGGCTTCCCGGATTCCGACGGCCCGCCCCGCATGCTCGAGATCGCCTGCGAGGAGATCCGCGCAGGCAACAACCAGTACGGGCCCGGCCGCGGCCTGCCCGTGCTGCGGGAGGCCGTCGCCGCGCAGCGCGCCCGTGACCACGGTGTGCACTACGATCCGGACACCGAGGTCCTCATCACCGTCGGCGCCACAGAGGCAATCTCCGCGGCGGTACTCGGGCTCGTGGAGCCGGGCACGGAGGTCATCGTCCTCGAGCCGTATTACGACGCCTACGCCGCGGCAATCGCGCTGGCCGGCGCCCGCCGCGTCGCCGTTCCCCTGGCTGCCGACGGCGCCACCTGGACCGTCGACGTCGCAGCCGTCCGCGCCGCGATCACGGCCGATACGGCGATGCTCATCATCAACTCCCCCCACAACCCCACCGGCGCCGTGTTCTCGCGGGCGACCCTGAGCGAGCTGGCGAAGGTGTGCGTCGAGCACGACCTGCTCGTGCTCTCCGACGAGGTCTACGAGAATCTGCTTTTCGACGCCCTCCCCCACACCGCCGTCGCCTCCCTGCCCGGGATGCGGGAACGCACCGTCACCGTCTCCTCCGCGGCGAAGTCCTACAACGTCACCGGCTGGAAGACCGGATGGGCGCTGGCCCCGGCACCGCTTCTCGACGCCGTCGTCACCGCCAAGCAGTTCATGTCCTACGTCGGTGCCACCCCCTTCCAACCCGCCGTGGCGCACGCCCTCACCCACGAGGGCCCGTGGCTGTCTGCCATGGTCGCCGAGTTGGCCACCGGACGCGACATCCTCGTCGACGGCCTGCGCTCCGCGGGTCTGTCGGTGCACGACACCCACGGCACCTACTTCGTCATCGCCGACATCGGGGAGGGCCGCGACGGCCTGGACTTCTGCCTCGAGCTGCCCGCCCGCATCGGGGTGGCCGCCATTCCGGTGCAGGTGTTCTGCGATGACCCGGGACCCTGGCGCTCCAAGGTGCGCTTCGCGTTCGGCAAAAAGCACGAGACGCTCCACCGCGGGGTGGAGCGTCTGCAGCTACTCGACGAATGCCCGTGAGCTTCTAGACCACGTAGACGTAGTAGTAGTCCGTGGTCTCGGTGACGTGGAGGCCAACGAAGGGGCTGGGCTGCTTGAAGGTGTCTGCCAGGGCCACCAGGGAGGCGGCCTTGTCCTTGGAGACACGGTACACGGTCGTGCCGAAGCCTCCCTCGATTGAGGAGACGTCTGCGTTGACCTGGTTCCACTCGGTGTCCAGGTTGATCGCCTTAGCGCGTTCGGCAGCCGCGGCGCTGAGCGACTCCTCGACCTGGCGGCCCCCTGCCTCGACGGCGGAGGTGAGGTCAGCCAGCACGTCATCGGTGGTCGGGGCCGGATCCTGCGGGTCTTCCGGATCCTGCGGGTCTTCCGGATCCTGCGGGTCTTCCGGATCCTGCGGGTCCTCGGGATCCTGCGGGTCTTCCGGATCCTGCGGGTCCTCGGGATCCTGCGGGTCCTCGGGATCCTGCGGGTCCTCCGGATCCTGCGGGTCCTCGGGATCCTGCGGGTCTTCCGGGTTCACCGGGGGCTTGGCGCAGGAGGAACCGAAAAAGGACGAGCCGAGGAAAGAGGAGGTGCAAGCATTCGCCGGTGCTGCGGTGAGCACGGAGGCTGCCAGGGCAGAGGACATGAGGCCTGCGATGAGGCGACGCGAATTGGTCATGGCAAGTACCCTAACCAGGCCCGGGAGGATGTGCCTTTTTTCATCACGTGATGCGGCATCATTGCCCCCGTACAGGGTGACAAATGACGCCTCCACCCACAGAGCCGGGGAAGACCACACGGAAACAAAAGGATCCGGAAAGCATACTGGCAGCCGCCTCCCACCGAATTTGCAGCTCCGCCCCTACCCGACAGCTGCCAACAGGGAGGACCGCACCGCCCGGCGGGCCGGCCACAGGGCCGCGACGACTCCAATCGCGACCGCGGCGAGGAACACCACGCCCAGCTGCTCCCAGGGGATGGACCAGCGATTGATCCCCTGGGACGCGAGGGCGCGGACCAGGGACGAGCCAGGACCCCCTGACGATGCCGAGGAGCGCTCCCAGCACCCCGATGTAGGCCAACTCGAGGATGATCTTCCGGCGGATCTGGTGGCGCTGCTTGCCGACGGTCTGCGGCATGCCGAGCTCGTGGGTGCGTTTCATGATCGACAGGCAGAGGGTGTCGATGATGCCCCACACGGCAATAACCACGCTGCGTGCGAGCAGCGCGTAGATGAGGGCGAGCAGCCAGTCGACCTGCGCTGCCGCCTGCAGGACGCCGTACTCCTTCGGGCCGTCGAGGACACGTCGGAACGACTCCTCCGCATCGCCGACAAGCCGCCCTTCCTGGCGACCATGCCCCGCGGCAAACACATCACCGAGACCCTCACCGTGCG
>NZ_JBHSQE010000002.1:0-193441 GCF_042658165.1 Corynebacterium nasicanis | reverse complement strand
GGACGATCCGCTGTATAAGCACCGTCGCACACTATTGACCAGGACGAACTACCTCACGCAGCGGCAGAAACAGCGTTTGGAGATGCTGTGGGCCACCGATGACGACTACGTGGCACTGGAAGTGACGTGGATGTTCTACCAGGACATGATCCAGGCGTACGGGCATCCGAAGAAGTCGGAGGGCAAAAAGCTCATGGAAAAGATCATCAACACCCTGCGTAAGGGCCTACCCGCAGGGCTGGGGGAACTCGCCCAACTCGGGCGTACCTTGTGGCGTCGCCGCGACGACATCCTGGCGTACTTCGATATCGGGGCGTCCAACGCACCGGTTGAAGCGATCAACGGCAGGCTCGAGCATCTGCGCGGCATCGCCCTGGGGTTCCGCAACCTCGACCACTACATCTTGCGGTCCCTGATCCACTCCGGACAGCTGCACAACCGGATCAACGCACTCTAAATCGTGAAGAGCCCATTTACTTGTTGATAAGGCTGCGTGAGCCTGAAGAGTGTTCCATTCCTGATGGGCCTCCCTCGGCGGGCGATAGCCGGCCCTTCCGGAATTAGAGTGCGTTGATCCGATCTTGAATCTGGCCGGAGTGGATCAGGGACCGCAAGATGTAGTGCTTGAGATTTCGGAAGCCCAGAGCGATTCAGCGGAGGAGTTCGAGGCGACCGTTGATGGCCTCGACGGGCCCGTTGGAGGCACCGGTGTCGAAGTAGGCGAGGATCTCGCGGTGCCGCTCCACAATGACCGGCCGAGTTGCGCGAGCTCGGGTAGTTCCTTCGGAACGCCGGCCCGGATCGAGCGCAGGAGCTTGTACATCGCGATCTTGCCCTCCCTCTTGCCCGAGGCCTCGTAAGCAGCGATGAGTCGCTGGTAGGCACTGTAGGTGACCTCCACCGCCACGTGCGCATCGCCGGCAGTGAACGCTTTGAACAGGCGGACCTTCTGCTTGTCGGTCAACAACTCAGCGCAAGTTCGCAGGGTGCGGCGGATGCCGTACAGCGGACCGCCGGTGCGGCCCCGGTGCCCGGTGGTGGCCTGCTGGATTCGCTGGCGACACACGGTGAGCTTGTCGGCGGCCAGGTGCACGACGTGGAACGGGTCCATCACGGTGCGTGCTTCGGGAACGGCGTTGGCGGCGGCGGTGTGGTAGCCGGCGAGCCCGTCCATGGTCACCACCTTGACTCGGTCTTGAAAAGCCAGGTCACGGGCGTCGAGCCACTCGGTGAGCACCTTCGCCGAGCGGCCCGGGACCATGTCCAGCAGTCGAGATGGACCGGTGCCGTCCACGACCGGGGTCATATCGATCAGCCCGGTGACGAACGAAGAGGAACCGTCGCCGCGGATGTGCTTCCCTTGGTGCTCATCGACCCCGAGAATGCGTACGCCGTCGAAGTGTCCGGGCTGGTCGTAGACCATGGTGCGGGTCTCGGAGACTGCCAGGTCGTTGACGAGCCCCCCCAGCCCGAGGGCCTTGGCCACGGTGGTCACGCTGGTGCGATCGATTGCCAAGGGTTGCAGAATCCAGCGGGTGCACCGGCGGGTGGTATTGGTCCGCGGCTCGGCCAACGCCGAGATCCGCTGCTGGAAGATCCGCGTCCCGTACTCGGTGTTGTCGCAGGTGAATCGGGGTACCCGCACGTGCAGTCTGGTGCGATAGCCGACGGTCGGTAGATCCGTGACCTTCCGCTCGACAAGGTCCCGCATCCGGCCCGCTGTCCCGCGCTCGGCGCAGATCGGGTCCAGTGTGACCGGGGCGCAGAACAGGAGCGTGAGCTCGTCGGCCACGGCGGCGTCGGTGATCGTCACCCCGAGTTCGACGGTGCGGCAGATGGTGTCAGCAAGCAGACTGGCGGTAGCGTTCAAAGCGGATCCTGGGGTGTTCGATGAGTGGTGTGAGAACCTGCATCTTCACACGCCCCACGACCCCCACATCTAGTGCCTCACTGCATCACCAGCGAACCCCAGCTACGCACTCCGGATCCGGAAGGGCCAGTAAATGACCCTCTACAAAACTCGGGGCTTGACAAGGTGCGCAGCACGTCTGCGGACCGTCCCGGACGCATGTCCAGCAGCCGGGCAGGACCACGACCGTCGACCAGCGGGGTGAGGTCGACGAGGACAGTGACAAACGAGGACGGCTGCCCGGGGCGGCGAGTGTGTTTCCACACGTGTTCATCCACCCCGAGGATGCGGACTCCGTGCAGGTGGGAGGGGTTGTCATAGACAAGCTGGCGGCAGGCATCCAGGGCCAGCTTGTTGACCAGGTCCCATCCCACCCCCAGGGCCTTCGCGGTAGCTGACACGCTCATCCGGTCGATGGCCAGGCGCTGGAGGATCCAGCGGGTGGTGCGCTTGGTGGGTTTCTGGCCGTGATCGGCACAGCTGAGGCGGGCTTGGAAGATCCGGCGGGCACAGGTGTCGTTGCGACATTCGAAGCGAGGTACGCACACTGCAGGCGGGTGGGGTGCCCGACGACAGGTAGGTCAACCAGGTCTCGGGTGATGTGATCACGCAGACGTCCCGACGTTGCGCAGTCCGGGCAGGAGTCGTTGACGGTCACCGGTGCGGCATCGATGTGGGTCAGGTGGTCCTCGGCGGCAGCCCCGGTGATGGTCAGTCCAAGTTCAGTGGTGCGGCGTGAAAAGTGTCTGCGGTGAGGTTGCCAGTAGTGTGCACGGTAGGGTCCTGGATCGGTCAGATTGAAAGCGTGGTAACTCTCATCTTGCACCGGCCAGGGCCCCTACATGTTGTGTCACCCTGCACCCCGCCCCGTGAACGTTCACACCTTGCTACGCACCCTCGATCCGGAAGAGCCCGATTAGGCTGCACCGGGGCACGAAAACGTCCAGTTGGGAGCGGGGCTGGAGGCATTCCACATTCGGTTCGGACATTGTCGTAAATTCAACCAGGCTCACCGCTCCGGAGATCTGGGCCGGATACTCCTAGCGATTCGTCTCCTCCAGGTGGGCGGCGAGTTCCTCGGCGATCTGCAGGGCTCCGATGGGGCCGAGGCCGAGGAACCAGACGTCGTCGTCGACGCGAATCGCGAGCCCGGCGGCGGCCGCCGACATTTCCTGCCAGGAGCGGGAGGCGATGATCTCGGATTCCCCGGTGGCGTCGGGGGCGCCGTAGCTGGAGTAGAAGACGATGTCTGCGTCGGCTTCGGAGATCTCCTCCGGGGAGATTTCGACGGAGAGTTCATCGACCTGCTGGTTGGTGGGGCGGGCGAGGCCGGCGTCGGCAAGCACGACGCCAGTCAGGGACGCCCGGCCGTAGAGGCGGATCTTGCCGGGCATGAACCGGACGATGGACACGGTGGTCTCCGGCGCGACGGAGCCCTTGATGGCGGCCAGCTCGGCGGCGTAACCGTTGAGAATCGCGGTGGCCTTCTCTTCTTCGCCGAGTGCGTCCGCGGCGAGGAGGAAGTTCTCCTTCCACGGGTAGCCGGGGCGGATGCTGAACACGGTCGGGGCGATGGCGGACAGTTGGGGGTAGAGCTTCTCGACGCGCAGCGTGGACCCGAGGATGAGATCAGGCTGCAGTGCGGCGATGGCCTCGACGTTGATCTCCTGGATGGTGCCCACAGTTGCGACATCTTTGACCCGGTCGACGAGGTAGCTCGGGACGGGGGTGGCGCCCTGGGTGGTCACCATGCCCACGGGGGTGATGCCGAGGGCGAGGACCGCATCCAGCTCGCCGGTGTCGAGGACGACCACACGCTGCGGCTTGGCCGTGATCTCCGTGGTGCCGGCATCGTGGGTGACGGTGCGGGGGAACACCCCGGGGGCGGCGTCGGACCCCAGTCGGGCAGTTTCCTCGTCGGCGGTGTGGAAACGCGCGCCACCTGCGGCCACCTCGGTGCTGCCAGCTCCGGAGGTGTCAACGGCGGGTGTGCAGGCGCTCAGGACGAGGGCGAGCAGCAGGAATAGGGGCAGGATGAGAAGAAGCGCCTGGCGGGGCGCTCTGAAAACAGTTGTCATGAGGGCATGTTAGCTTAGCCTTGCCTTAGTGGTACAGTTCTCGCCCATGACCCCCTCCACTGGTCGCCCCCACCGGGCGGTCCCCGCCGCCATTGCCCTGGCGGCGCTCCTGCTCGTACTGGTCGTGCTCAGTCTCACGGTGGGCGCGCGGCCCATCGCCGTGCCCGATGTGGCCCAGGCACTGCTCGCCCGGGACCCTGCCAACTCGGCGCACGCCATCATCTGGGACCGCCGCCTGCCCCGCACACTGGCCGCGATCCTGGCGGGTATCGCCATGGCGCTCGCCGGAACGCTCCTGCAGACGCTTACCCGCAATCCGCTGGCCGACACCGGCGTGCTGGGCATCAACGCGGGTGCCGGATTCGCTCTCGCCCTCACCCTCAGCCTGGCGGGATGGTCCTCGCCCGGGGCCTTTCTCGGTGCCGCGCTCGGCGGGGCGGCCCTGGCCACCGTGCTGGTCACCCGACTGGGACGCGCCGCCGGCGGGGGGATCGACCCACTGCAGCTGGTGCTGGCTGGCGTGGCCCTCAGCGCGATCCTCGAGGGGATCGGGGACGGGCTGTCCATGGTGGATCCCCAGACCTTCGGCCGGGTGCGCGCGTGGATGACAGGTAACGTGGACGTCGCCTCCTTCACCCCGCTCATCCTGCTGGGGGTGGGGCTGGCCGTCGCGGGCGTAGGGCTGCTGTTCACCCACGGCACGCTCAATCTGCTGCTGCTCGGTGACGACACCGCCCAGGCGCTCGGGGTCAACCTCCGGAGGACCCGGATCATCGTCCTTGGCACCGTGGCGGTGCTGGCCGCCTGCGCCACCGCCGTCGTCGGGGTGATCACCTTCCTCGGTCTCATGGTGCCGCACCTCCTGCGCCAGGTGGGCCTCCACGGGCATGTGGCCCTGCTCAGTCTCGGGGCGCTGCTCGGGCCCGTCCTGTTGCTCGGTGCCGACATTCTCGGTCGCGTCCTCCTGCCGGGAGAGCTACCGGCCGGGGTCGTCGTGGCCTTCCTCGGGGCACCTTTCCTCATCGCTGTCGCCCAGCGTCGAACGGTGGTGTCCGCATGACGCCGCAGCTGACCTGGCGGTGGGGGCCGCTGTCCCTGCGCCTGCACGGGAGGACCCTGCTTATCGGCGTGATCCTCACGGGCCTCACCCTCGGGGTGCTGGCCGCCACTCTGCTCACCCCGGGGGCCGGCATTACCGCCCGACAGGCGGGGGAGACGTTACTCGGGGCAGGGGAGGGCATCGCCCGCACGGTGGTGCTCGACTGGCGCCTGCCGCGCGCCCTGGCAGCCCTCGTGGTGGGCGCGGCACTGGCGTTGTCCGGCGCGCTCTTCCAGGCGGTGACCCGCAACCCCTTGGGCTCGCCCGACATCATCGGTTTCAACACCGGTGCCTACACCGGGGTGATCCTCGTCGTCACTTCCGGATACGTCGGCTTCTTCGAGGTGTCTCTCGGGGCCTTCCTCGGTGGTCTCCTCACCGCCGCCCTCGTGCTGGCCTTCACCGCGCGTCACCACATCAGCGGTCTGCGTCTCATCCTGGTCGGCATCGGTGTCGCGTACCTGCTCTCCTCGCTGAACCGCTGGCTCATCCTCCGAGGCGACATGGAGCAGGCGTTGTCCGCCGCCACGTGGGGTGCGGGCACGCTCAACGGCGTGCAGTGGATCCAGATTCTGCCCGCGGGAGCGGTCCTGCTTCTGCTCAGCGCTGTGGCGGTGAGCATGCGACGCCACGTCGACCTTCTCCGGCTCGGGGACGACACCGCCGGTGGGCTCGGCCTCACCCCGCAGAGGGCGAAAGCCGGGCTGGTCCTCCTGGGGGCGGTGCTCACCGCGGTCTCCACAGCGCTGGCCGGTCCGGTCTCCTTCGTCGCTCTGGCAGCCCCGCACATCGCCGCCCGCCTCTCCCACTCTCCGCGGTGCCCCCTGCTGCTCACGGCCGTCACCGGCGCTCTCCTCCTGCTCTTCTCCGATCTCCTCGCGCAGCGGCTGTTCGCCCCGGTGCAACTCCCCGTCGGCCTCGTCACCGTGGTCGTGGGCGGGATCTATCTCCTGTGGCTCATCAGCCGCCCGACTCTTCTGAGACAAGGACCGACGACATGACCCCCACCTTTCGTATCAGCAGTGCACGCGTCAGCCTCGGCGGCCGGAGCATTCTGCGCGACGTCTCGCTCGAGATCCCCGCCGGGCAGATCACCGCCATCATCGGCCCTAACGGATGCGGCAAATCAACGCTGCTCCGCAGCATGGCCCGCGTCCTCCCCCTGGAGGAGGGAAGCATCATTTTCGACGGGGCGGACATCGCTGACCTGGGACGACGCGAGCTGTCGCGCCGCGTTGCACTGATGGCGCAGCGACCCCTCATTCCGGAGGGCATCACCGTGGCGGAGCTCGTTTCGCGCGGCCGCTACCCGCACCAGGGGCTGTGGAGCCAGTGGAGCGCCGCGGATGAGGCCGCGGTCGCGCGGGCGCTGGCGGTCACCGGGCTGGAGAGCGTCGCGGAGCGGAGGCTCACCGAACTGTCGGGAGGGCAGCAGCAGCGCGTGTGGCTGGGCCTCGTGCTTGCCCAGGAGACCAAGGTTGTGCTTCTCGACGAACCAACTACGTTCCTCGACATCGGCCACCAGTATGACCTCCTGGGGCTCGTCGAAAAGCTGCGTGACGACGACGGCCGGACCGTCGTCGTCGTGCTGCATGACCTGCAGCAGGCCCTGCGCTTCGCGGATCACCTGGTGGTGATGAACGACGGTGAGGTGGTGTCGACGGGCCGTCCGGCGGAGACCCTGGACAGCCGTGCCGTGGCCCGGCTCTTCGGCCTCGATGCCGACATCGTGCGGGCGGGGACGCGGCAGGACCTGGTGATCGTGCCGCGGGCCTGACTCAGGCCGGGCCGTCGAGCTCGGCTTCGACCTGCTTGCGCAGTTCCTCGAGGTCCTCGGCAGCGGCGCGGATGCCGTCCTGGGCGGCGAGGACCGCGTCGACGGCGCCGCGCAGGGAGGTGTTCAGCTGCTCGTCGTTCATGCCGGCGGCGATGGGGATGTCGCGTTCGGTGCGGACGATGAGGTTCTCGGCGTGCTCGGCGATGGTGGCGCGCGCGCCGAAGGTGACGGAGTTAATCTGGTTGGCCGCCAGGTGGAGGGTCGGGTCGGCGTCGGCCAGCGTGCGCTCGGTGACCACGTCGCCGCGGACGATGAGCGAGGAGCCGAGGACGGCGAAGGTCATGGCGGTGTCGTTGAGGGTGGCCACCGCAGCGACGTCGTCATCGCCGAGGGGCTCGAGGTCGACGTCGAAGGATTTCATCGTCGCGATGACGCGCTCGAGGGTGACGGGGCTGAGGTTAGTCATGGGTGGGCTCCTCCCAGGTGACCAGTCCGGGGAACTGGCCCTCGACGAACTCGTAGGCACGCAGGATGCCGTCGAAGGTGGACATGATGAACGCGCCGATCTGGTTGCGCGAGAGGCCGTGGGTGATGTCGACCTGGCGGTGGGCACTGGCGGTGAGGTGGCCGGTGCCGGCGGAGTTCTCGAAGAAGCGCATCGTCGGCATGAAGTGCGACTGGTTCCAGGAGTTGCACAGGCCGAGCAAGGTGGGGGCGTCGTCCTTGGGGATCTCGCCGCGCCACATGGAGTCGCACACCAGCTGGTTGCCGTCGATGCTGATGGCGATCGCGGTGTTGAGGAAGCCCGTGCGCACGATCGTCGTCGGCTCCTCGCCCGCGGCGACGGGGGCGGATTCGAGGCGGTGCTGGAGGCCCTCGGCGTCGAGAAGCTCGGAGATGCGCTCCGGCGTCACCGGCGCGACGGGGGTGTCGGGAATGGGGGATTGAGGTGCTGAAGTCACCCGTCCAACCCTAGCTGCTTCTCCTCCTCCGGGGCCTCCAGCTCGCGGACCTTGTCGAAGAGGTCCTCGCCGCCCAGCTCGTGGGCGAGCGCCGCGTCGAGGGTGGGGTAGCGGAAGGTGTGGTCGGCGTCGATAAGCATCTGGGGCGCGACACGCTGATTGGCCAGGGCAAGTTCCTGGGCGCCCTGGCGGCCGAGGATGATGGCCGGGCCGATGGAGGGGATGGGAATGAAGGCGGGGCGGCGCAGTTGGGAGGAGAGCGCGGCGGTGAGGTCGCGGTTGCGGGACTCCACGGGCGAGACCGCGTTGACGGGACCTGACCAGGTGGGATCGAGGACTCCGCGGGTGAGGATGTCGGTGGCATCGTCGAGGGAGACCCACGGGAACCAGATGTTGCCGTCGCCGAAGCTGCCTCCCAGGCCCGTCGAGAAGAGGGCCTTGAGCACGGGCAGCATGCCAGAGATGCCGGACATGATGGAGCCGAAACGGACGTTGAGCACCCGCTTGCCGGCCTCTGCGGCGACGACGGTGGCGGCCTCCCACTCGGCGACGACATCGGCGAGGAAGCCCTCGCCGCGCTCGGAGGTCTCCGTGAGGACCTCGTCGCCGCGGTCGGCGCCGTAGATCCCGACGGCGGAGGCGGCGATCATGGTGTGCACGGTGGGGGAGTCGGCGACGAGGCGGGCGAGGCGGTGCGTGGGGGTGATGCGGGAATCACGGATGGCCTGCTTGTGGCTCTCGGAGAAGCGGCCGAAGATCGGCTCCCCGGCGAGGTGGATGAGCACGTCGACGCCGTCGAGCAGGTCAGGGGCGGGGTGGAAGGGGTCCCACACCCGCTGGTAGGGCTTGGCGTTGCGGCGTACCAGCTGGATGACCTCGTGCCCGGCGGTGCCCAGCTGCGCCATGACGGCCCGGCCGACCAGCCCGCGGGAGCCGGTGAGGGCGATCCGCAGCGGCTGCTCGGGCTGCAGGTGGCAGATGCGCTCGAGGAAGCGGAAATCGTTGATCAGCTGCTGCTGGCGGTAGGCGAAGAACGAGGTCATCGCGGCGGCGGGCAGGCGGGTGGTGACGGTGTCGGTGACCAGCGTGCCGTCGGGATGGTCGGCGAACTCGTGGACGTGGCGCCAGTTGGCCAGGGTCTTCACGGGCGCGGAGGTGCACACGTCGGTGAAGCGGTGGCCGCGGCGGTAGTTGGACAGGTCATGGCGGGAGACCCACTTGAGGCCCGCGGGCAGGCCGAAGATGGTGGTGCCGTCGGAGAGTTTGTCGGCCTGCTTCATGGGGGTCATGGGCAGGAAGGGCGGGGCCAGGCGGACGAGGGCGCCGGGGCGGGTGTGCCACTCCCAGACCCGCTCGCGGGGGGCGGGGACGACGTGACTTGTGGTCAGACTCACGGGCGGTGGTCCCTCTCCTCGGACGGCGCACGCACACGGGGTGGGCGCCGGGTGCTAATATCGGCTGCAGTCTCCAAGCATAGACACCCGAGGACACAGTTTGTCTCTGTCCGACATCCTTTAAGTACCGCACAGAGAGGCGGGGAAGGAGGTCACGATGAGTGAACACACTGACGCGCGCACCATCGAGCTGCTCGGCTCCGATGACGTCGCACGCACGGTGGCACGCATCGCGCACCAGATCATCGAGAAAACGGCGTTGGATTCGCCCGACGTCGGCACCGTCATGCTGCTGGGCATCCCTTCGGGGGGAGTGCCCCTGGCAGAGAGGCTGGCAGCGAAGATCGAGGAGTTCGCGGGCGTCAGCGTCCCCGTCGGCGCCCTCGACATCACCCTCTACCGTGACGATCTGCGGAACAAGCCGCATCGCGCGCTCCAGCCGACACGGATCCCCACGGGGGGCATCGACGGCACCACCGTCGTGCTCGTCGACGACGTCCTCTATTCCGGCCGCACCATCCGCGCCGCCCTCGACGCGCTGCGCGACATCGGCCGCCCGGAGAACATCCAGCTCGCCGTCCTCGTCGACCGGGGGCACCGCCAGCTGCCGATCCGCGCCGACTACGTGGGCAAGAACCTGCCCACCTCGCGCTCCGAGGACGTCGCCGTCCTGCTGGAGGCCATCGACGGCCGCGACGCCGTCATTCTGACCCGCAACGACCGGGAGAATCCCTGATGAAGCACCTGTTGTCCATCTCCGACCTGTCGCGGGAGGAGATCCTGGGGCTCATGGACGAGGCCGACCGTTTCCGGGAGGCCCTGGAGGGACGTGAGATCAAGAAGCTGCCCACGCTGCGCGGCCGCACGATCTACTCCCTCTTCTACGAGAACTCCACCCGCACCCGTTCCTCCTTCGAGACCGCCGGCAAGTGGATGAGCGCCGACGTGATCAACCTCTCCGCCTCCTCGTCCTCCGTGAAGAAGGGTGAGTCCCTCAAGGACACCGCCTTGACTCTGGCGTCGATAGGCGCGGACGCCATCGTCATGCGCCACCCCTCCTCCGGCGCGGCGCAGCTCGTCGCCTCGTGGATCGGCGACGCGGGGTGCTCCACCTCCGTCATCAACGCCGGCGACGGCTCGCATCAGCACCCCACCCAGGCGCTTCTCGACGCCGTGACGATGCGCCAGCGCATCGGCGACATCACCGGCAAGAAGGTCCTCATCGTCGGCGACGTGCTGCATTCCCGCGTGGTGCGCTCCAACGTCGACCTGCTCTCCACCCTCGGCGCCGAGGTGACGCTCGTCGCCCCGCCGACCCTCCTGCCCTCCGGCGTGGAGCACTGGCCGGTGCGCACCTCCTCTGATTTCGACGCCGAGATCGCCGCCGCCGACGCCGTCATGATGCTGCGCGTCCAGCAGGAGCGCATGCAGGGCGGTTTCTTCCCCTCCCACCGCGAGTACGCCACCCTCTACGGCCTGTCGAAGGCGCGCGCGGCCCGGATGAAGGAGGGCGCGATCATCATGCACCCCGGCCCGATGCTGCGCGGCATGGAGATCAACTACGCCGTCGCCGACTACGACAACGCCGCCGTCCTGCAGCAGGTGAACAACGGTGTCCACCTGCGCATGGCCGTCCTGTTCACCCTGCTCGCCACCGATGGAGCCATTCATGACTGACACTGACTACCCGGGCACCGGCCCCCTTTCGGCCGCCGAGCCCGGCACCCTCAAGCTTGTCGACGTCCGCCTCTACGGCGAGGGCGACCCCGTCACCGTCCTCATCTCCGACGGTGTCATCGTCGACGTCGACGCCGCCCCGGACGTGGAGGCCGACCGCACCGTCGAGGGTCACGGCCACGTGCTGCTGCCGGGCCTCGTCGACATCCACGTCCACCTGCGCGAACCGGGCCGCGAGGACACCGAGACGATCGTCACCGGGTCCCAGGCCGCCGCCAAGGGCGGGTTCACGGCCGTGTTCACCATGGCCAACACCATGCCCGTCATGGACCAGCCCGTCATCGCCGAGTCCGTGTGGCTCAAGGGCCAGCACGCCGCGATCTGCGACGTCCACCCCATCGGCTCCATCACCAAGGGCCTCGAGGGGCGCGAGCTCAGCGAGTTCGGCATGATGGCGCAGTCCCAGGCCAAGGTGCGCATGTTCTCCGACGACGGCAAGTGCGTCGACGACCCGCAGCTCATGCGCCGCGCCCTCGAGTACGCCAAGGGCCAGGACGTGCTGCTCGCCCAGCACGCCGAGGAGCCGCGCCTCACCCAGGGCGCCGTCGCCCACGAGGGCGAGACCGCCGCCAAGCTGGGCCTGCGGGGCTGGCCGCGCGTGGCCGAGGAGTCCATCGTCGCCCGCGACGCCCTCCTCGCCCGCGACTACGGCAACCGCGTCCACGTCTGTCACGCCTCCACCACCGGCTCCGTCGAGCTGCTCAAGTGGGCGAAGTCGCAGGGCATCCCCATGACCGCCGAGGTCACCCCGCACCACCTGCTGCTCACCGACGAGAAGCTGCACACCTACGACGGTGTCTACCGCGTCAACCCGCCGCTGCGCGAGGAGCACGACACCCTCGCCCTGCGGGAGGCGCTTCTCGACGGCACCATCGACTGCGTCGCCACCGACCACGCCCCGCACGGCTCCGAGGAGAAGTGCGTCGAGTTCGAGTACGCCAAGCCCGGCATGCTCGGCCTGGAGACCTCCCTGGCGATCGTCGCCGAGCTCTTCGTCGCCACCGGCAAGGCCGACTGGCGCTGGGTGGCCAAGGTCATGAGCGAGCGGCCCGCCGAGATCGTCCGCGTCCCCGGGCACGGGCGCCCCATCGCCGTCGGCGAGCCCGCCAACCTCACCCTCGTCGACCCGGGCACCACCTGGACCGCCCACGGCGCCGACATGGCCTCCAAGGCGGAGAACACCCCCTACGAAGGCATGGAGTTTTCCGCCCGCGTGACCACCACCGTCCTGCGTGGCCGCCTGACCTGCGTCGACGGCGTTCCCGCCGAGCCGCGCGAAGAAAACTGAGACATGAACAACGATTCCCTGAAAGGTGACGCCTTGACGTCCTCCACCTCCTCCCGCATCCCGGCCGTGCTCGTGCTGGCCGACGGCCGCACCTTCCGCGGCTACAGCTTCGGTGCCGCCGGGAAGGCCTTCGGCGAGGCTGTGTTCACCACCGCCATGACCGGCTACCAGGAGACCCTCACCGATCCCTCCTTCCACCGCCAGATCGTCGTCACCACCGCCCCGCAGATCGGCAACACCGGCTGGAACGACGAGGACAACGAGTCCCGCGACGGCCGCATCTGGGCCGCCGGCCTCGTCATCCGTGACCTCGCGCACCGCGTCTCCAACTGGCGCGCGGAGCGCTCCCTGCCGGAGGAGATGGTCGAGCAGGGTCTGGTGGGCATCCGGGGTGTCGACACCCGCGCGCTCGTCCGCCACCTGCGTGACCACGGCGCCCAGCCGGCCGGCATCTTCAGCGGCGAGAACGCCGACCGCCCCGTCGAGGCGCTCGTCGCCGAGGTGCAGGCGCAGCCCACCATGCAGGGCGCCGACCTCACCGGCGACGTCTCCACCAACGAGGTCTACGAGGTGCCCGCCGAGGGCGAGACCCGCTACACCGTCGTCGCCTACGACCTCGGTGTAAAGTCGGCGACCCCGGCGCAGTTCGCCAAGCGCGGCATCCGCACCATCGTCGTCCCCGCGTCGACCCCCTTCGAGGACCTGGCCCAGTACTCCCCGGACGGCGTCTTCCTCTCCAACGGCCCCGGAGACCCGGCCACCGCCGACGAGATGGTCGCCACCACCCGGAAGATCATCGAGGCAGGCCTGCCCCTGTTCGGCATCTGCTTCGGCAACCAGATCCTCGGCCGCGCCTTCGGCCTGGACACCTACAAGCTCAAGTTCGGCCACCGCGGCATCAACGTGCCCGTCAAGAACGTCGTCACCGGCAAGATCGACATCACCTCCCAGAACCACGGCTTCGCCCTCGCGGCCCCGGAGGGGGAGACCTTCGACACCGACTTCGGGCCCGCCCGGGTCACCCACGTCTGCCTCAACGACGGCACCGTCGAGGGAGTCGCGCTGGCCGACGGCCGCGCCTTCTCCGTCCAGTACCACCCCGAATCCGCCGCCGGCCCCCGTGACGCCAACCCGCTGTTCGACCAGTTCATCGAGCTGATGGACGCCTCCGCAGGCGTCGAGAAGTAAAGAAACCAGGAGCACAAGGAAAACCATGCCCAAGCGCACAGACATCAAGCACGTCCTGGTCATCGGCTCCGGCCCGATCGTCATCGGTCAGGCCTGCGAGTTCGACTACTCCGGCACCCAGGCCTGCCGCGTCCTCCGGGAGGAGGGCCTGCGGGTGACGCTCATCAACTCCAACCCGGCGACGATCATGACCGACCCGGAGTTCGCCGACCACACCTACGTCGAGCCGATCCAGCCGGAGTACATCGAGAAGATCTTCCAGAAGGAGATCGAGCAGGGCCACCCGATCGACGCCGTCCTGGCGACCCTCGGCGGCCAGACCGCCCTCAACGCGGCCATCCAGCTCGACCGCCTCGGCATCCTCGACAAGTACAACGTCGAGCTCATCGGCGCCGACATCCCCGCCATCCAGCGCGGCGAGGACCGCCAGATGTTCAAGGACATCGTCGCCTCCGTCGGCGGCGAATCCGCCCGCTCCCGCGTCTGCCACAACATGGAGGAGGTCCACGCCACCGTCGCCGAGCTCGGTCTGCCGGTCGTCGTCCGCCCCTCCTTCACCATGGGTGGCCTCGGGTCCGGCCTGGCGTACAACGAGGCCGACCTCGAGCGCATCGCCGGCGGCGGCCTCGCGGCCTCCCCCGAGGCGAACGTCCTCATCGAGGAGTCCATCCTCGGGTGGAAGGAGTTCGAGCTCGAGCTCATGCGTGACTCCGACGACAACGTCATCGTCATCGCCTCCATCGAGAACGTCGACGCCATGGGCGTGCACACCGGCGACTCCGTCACCGTCGCCCCGGCGCTCACCCTCACCGACCGCGAGTTCCAGGAGCTGCGCGACCTCGGCATCGCCATCATCCGCGAGGTCGGCGTCGACACCGGCGGCTGCAACATCCAGTTCGCCATCAACCCCGCCGACGGTCGCTGCATCACCATCGAGATGAACCCGCGCGTCTCGCGCTCCTCCGCCCTGGCCTCCAAGGCGACGGGCTTCCCGATCGCCAAGATCGCCGCCAAGCTGGCCATCGGCTACACCCTCGACGAGATCACCAACGACATCACCGGCGTCACCCCGGCCGCCTTCGAGCCGGCGCTGGACTACGTCATCGTCAAGGCCCCGCGCTTCGCTTTCGAGAAGTTCCCCGGCGCCGAGGACACCCTCACCACCACGATGAAGTCCGTCGGCGAGGCCATGGGCATCGGCCGCAACTACATCGCCGGCCTCAACAAGGTCATGCGCTCCCTCGAGCAGAAGCCCAACGGCTTCTGGACCCGCCCCGACGAGTACTTCGCCGGCGAGCGCGCCACCGACCTGCCGGCCATCCTCGCCGACCTCAAGCGCCCCACCGACGGCCGCCTCTACGACATGGAGCTGGCCCTGCGCCTCGGCGCCACCGTCGACGAGCTGCACGAGGCCTGCGACGTCGACCCGTGGTTCCTCGCCGAACTCAAGGCCCTCGTCGACTTCCGCACCGAACTTATCGACGCCCCCGTCCTCGACGCCGACCTCCTCCGCGAGGCCAAGTTCTTCGGCCTCTCCGACGCCCAGATCGCGGCCCTGCGCCCCGAGTTCGCCGGCGAGGAGGGCGTGCGCCGCCTCCGCTGGTCGCTGGGCATCCGCCCGGTGTACAAGACCGTCGACACGTGCGCGGCCGAGTTCGAGGCCCAGACCCCGTACCACTACTCCGCCTACGAGCTCGACCCCGCCGCCGAGTCCGAGGTCGCCCCGCAGACCGAGCGCGAGAAGGTCATCATCCTCGGCTCCGGCCCCAACCGCATCGGCCAGGGCATCGAGTTCGACTACTCCTGCGTCCACGCCGCCCTCGAGCTCTCCCGCATCGGCTACGAGACCGTCATGGTCAACTGCAACCCGGAGACCGTCTCCACCGACTACGACACCGCCGACCGCCTCTACTTCGAGCCCCTCACCTTCGAGGACGTCATGGAGGTCTACCACGCGGAGTCCCAGTCCGGCACCGTCGCCGGGGTCGTCGTCCAGCTCGGCGGCCAGACCCCGCTGGGTCTGGCACAGCAGCTTGCCGACGCCGGCGTCCCCGTCGTCGGCACCACCCCCGAGGCCATCGACCTCGCCGAGGACCGCGGCGAGTTCGGCGAGGTCCTGCGCCAGGCGAACCTGCCCGCCCCGGCCTTCGGCACCGCCACCACCTTCGACGAGGCGCGCGCGGTCGCCGACGAGATCGGCTACCCCGTCCTCGTCCGCCCCTCCTACGTCCTCGGCGGCCGCGGCATGGAGATCGTCTACGACGAGCAGTCCCTCGCCGACTACATCGAGCGCGCCACCGAGCTGTCGCCGAACCACCCGGTGCTCGTCGACCGCTTCCTCGACTCCGCCATCGAGATCGACGTCGACGCCCTGTGCGACGGCGAGGAGGTCTACCTGGCCGGCGTCATGGAGCACATCGAGGAGGCCGGCATCCACTCCGGTGACTCCGCCTGCGCCCTGCCGCCGATGACCCTCGGCGCGGAGGACATCGAGAAGGTCCGCGAGTCCACCAAGGCGCTGGCCCACGGCATCGGCGTCAAGGGGCTCATGAACGTCCAGTTCGCCCTCAAGGACGACATCCTCTACGTCATCGAGGCCAACCCGCGTGCCTCGCGCACCGTGCCGTTCGTCTCCAAGGCGACCGGCGTGCACCTGGCCAAGGCCGCGTCGCGCATCATGATGGGCGCCACCCTCGCCGAGCTGCGCGCGGAGGGCATGATCCCCACCGACTACGACGGCGGCTCCCTGCCCCTCGACCACCCGATCGCGGTGAAGGAGGCCGTGCTGCCCTTCAACCGCTTCCGTCGCGAGGACGGCACGATGCTCGACACCCTGCTGTCCCCGGAGATGAAGTCCACCGGCGAGGTCATGGGCCTGGCCGGCAACTTCGGCGCCGCCTACGCCAAGGCGGAGGCCGGTGCCTTCGGTCAGCTGCCGACGTCGGGACGCATCTTCGTCTCCGTGGCCAACCGCGACAAGCGCACCCTCATCTTCCCGATCCAGCGCCTCGCCTCCCTGGGCTTCACGCTGCTGGCCACCGAGGGCACCGCGGCGATGCTGCGTCGCAACGGCATCGAGTGCGAGACCGTCCTCAAGGCTTCCGCCGTGCGTGGGGGAGCGGAGGGTCGCTCCATCGTCGACCTCATTCTCGACGGCGAGGTGGACCTCATCCTCAACACCCCGGCCGGGTCCTCCGGGGCCCGCCACGACGGCTACGACATCCGCGCTGCCGCCGTGTCCGCCAGCGTCCCGCTGGTGACCACCGTCCAGGGCATCACCGCGGCCGTCCAGGGCATCGAGGCCCTGCGGGCCGGCAACCTCGAGGTCCGCGCGCTGCAGGAGCTCGAGCACTGATGACCTTCGGTTCCCGGCTTCTCGACGCCGCCGCCACCCGCGGTCGCCTCTGCGTCGGCATCGACCCCCACGCCGCCCTCCTCGAGGAGTGGGGGCTGGAGGACTCCGTCGTCGGGCTGGCCGAGTTTTCGCGCCGCTGCGTCGAGGCCTTCGCCGACACCGCCGCCCTGGTCAAGCCGCAGGTGGCGTTCTACGAGCGCTACGGCTCCGCCGGGTTCCGGGTCCTCGAGGCCACCCTGGCGGCGCTGCGGGAGGCCGGGTGCCTCACCGTCGCCGACGCCAAGCGCGGCGACATCGGCTCCACCATGGCCGGCTACGCCGACGCCTGGCTGGGGGAGGAGTCCCCCCTGCGTGCCGACGCCGTCACCGTCTCCCCCTACCTCGGCGTCGGGGCCCTGGCCCCGGTCCTCGACCTGGCGGAGGAGACCGGCCGGGGAGTGTTCGTGCTGGCCGCGACCTCCAACCCGGAGGGCCGTGACCTGCAGAATCACCGCGGCACGGACGGGCGCACCATCGCCCAGCAGGTGGTGGACGAATGCGGGCGTCGCAACGCAATCCATGCGGGGCCGGGCAACGTCGGCGTCGTCGTCGGCGCCACGCTTCTCGACGCCCCCGATCTCGCCGACCTCAACGGACCGGTGCTTATGCCGGGCGTCGGGGCGCAGGGTGGTTCGGCGTCCGATATCGCCCGCATTGCGGCGGGCGTGGAGCACCTGGCGTTTCCCAACATCTCCCGCGCCGTGCTCGGCGCCGGACCGCGGATCGAGGATCTGCGTGCCGCGACGATCACAGCTGCCAGAGAATTCCCAGGTCACGGAATCCACCCCGGGAAAGACTGACCTGGTACTTTGGAACACGCACCTGCTGTGACGAGCCTCAACAGGCACGTCACAGCTCCGGTGCTAAGCTGGTCCGAAGTCAGTGAGTTTCCCGCGTGGGATGAGGAACATTTCCCCGCTGGCCGCTGAGATCTGGTACTCATGTATCCGGACAAACAGAAACAAACACCCCATCGAATCGGAGGAATCCCGTGGCCCTTCCCCAGTTGACTGACGAGCAGCGCAAGCAGGCACTCGCCAAGGCCGCTGAGGCCCGCAAGGCACGCGCCGAGCTCAAGGAGCAGCTCAAGCGCGGCGACACCAACCTCAAGGAGGTCCTGGACCAGGCTCAGGACAACGAGATCATCGGCAAGACCAAGGTCTCCGCACTGCTCGAGGCACTGCCGAAGGTCGGTAAGGTCAAGGCCAAGGAGATCATGGAGCAGCTGGAGATCGCCCAGACCCGTCGCCTGCGTGGCCTCGGTGACCGCCAGCGTCGCGCCCTGCTGGAGCGCTTCGGCTTCTCCGAGGACTAGGGGATGTCCGGCGAGAACCCCACGGGTCGGCTGGTCGTTCTGGCCGGCCCCTCCGCAGTGGGCAAATCCACAGTGGTTCATCGCCTGCGCAGCGACGTCGACCGCCTGTACTTCAGCGTGTCGATGACCACCCGCGCCCCCCGCCCCGGCGAAGTCGACGGCGTCGACTATTTCTTCGTCACGGCGGACCAGTTCCAGGAGAACATCGACCGTGGGATGATGCTCGAATGGGCGGACATCCACGGTGGTATCCAGCGCTCCGGCACTCCGGCCGCCCCCGTCCGGGAAGCTTTGGCGCAGGGACGTCCCGTCCTCGTCGAGGTCGACCTGGAAGGCGCCCGCAACGTCAAGCAGATGATGCCGGAAGCGGAACTCGTCTTCCTCGCACCGCCCTCCTGGGACGTGCTCGTCTCGCGCCTCACCGGGCGGGGCACGGAGCCGGAGGACGTCATCGCCCGCCGCCTGGAGACCGCCCGCGAGGAGTTGTCCTGCCAGGACGAGTTCGACCACATCGTGGTCAACGAGCAGGTGGATGACGCTGTCGCGGCGATCAGTGATATCCTGCACGGCAGGCTTTAACTCTCAACCGAAGAAAAAGGTGTACGTGAACAACGACGCGTCCAACTCCACCGCCTCCCTGGCCGTCTACGACGCTCCGGAGGGCATCACCGCTCCTCCGATCGACGGGCTGCTGGACAAGGTGTCGTCCAAGTACGCGCTGGTGATCTTCGCGGCCAAGCGTGCCCGCCAGATCAACAGCTACTACCAGCAGCACGACGAGGGCGTCTTCGAGTTCGTCGGCCCGCTGGTCACCCCGGAGCCCGGCGAGAAGCCGCTGTCCATCGCCCTGCGCGAGATTGACGCGGGCCTCCTCGACCACGAGGAAGGCGCCTAACACGCTCCCTGACCACCCCCTTCGCCCTAGCGGCGGAGGGGGTGGTCGTCGTTTGTCAGGCGTTGATAAGGGCCATCGCGGAGAGTTTCCGGATGGGGTGGATGTTGGCCCTCGGTGGCCCACCATCAGGTGGGTGATGCAACACCCCACCCGGGTGGCGTTCCAGCCGGCCGTGGCGGGGCGGGGCGTCCGGGTCATCATCGTTACGCGCGTTATGCACCTTGCAGGCCATCGACATGTTCTTGATGTTGGTCTCCCCGCCCTCCTTCCAGGCCTCCAGGTGATGTACCTGGCAGAAATCCGCCGCCGTGGTACACCCCGGTACGGGGCAGAGGATCGTCTCCGCGGCCAGGAGCATGCGCTGCTTGAAGGTGGCGCTGCGTTGGTCCCGGTAGAGATCGACGGGTCCTTCGACGGGGTCGTAGATCCCGACGAACCCGTGGGTGGCCATCTCATGGGCCACCAGTTCTGCTCCGGTGATGGTGGTGCCATCGGTCAGCCCGAAGACCGTGTCATCTCCTTCACGGCGCAAGACCTTGGCGTAGTCGGGTACGGCCATGACGACATGCGGGGCCAAGGGCTGGTTGGCGGCCTTCCCGGTGCTGCCCATGATGTGGGTGTAGAGGGCGTCGGCCATGGCCTGCTCGTGGCTCAAGCCCTTATCCGCTGCCCGCAATGCAGAAGCCGTCGGTGTGAGGTAGGAGAGCATGGCCGAGATTTCCCGTTCGGGGCGGGTGACGGTGAAGGTCCGCATGCCGTGGCCGTCGGTGTTCTTGCCCCCGCGTAGGGCGCGTTTGCCGTAGGCCTTCGCTGCGGCATCTTTGACCGTGCGGTTGAGGTCGCGCACCCGGGTGGCTGCGGCCCGGTCGATCTCCGCGACGGTGCCGCGCAAACCACACAGTTGCACGCGCAGTTCCTCCACGGTCACCGAGGCGCCCCGCAGCAGTGAGCGGAGGTGCTTCTCAATGACGATCACCGCGTCCAACGACAACTCCGCGGCCGCCACACGTGCCGCCTGCTGGAGTTTCTTGTACCTGGTGGCCCCGTAGTAGGTGAACGCCAGCTTCTCCCACAACAACGCATCTTTTACCCCGAGGGCATCGAGCTGCGCGCGGGTGACCGCCCTGGAGGAAAGGTCCTCCAGGACGGTCATGGCCCTAAGGGCTGCCAGCGCGTCGAGGGTGTTCATGCCACGGACACTAAACCGGAAACACGCAGCCGTCGAGAAGAGCGAGCAGGGGGTTGTGGATAACCGTCACTTATCCACAGAAACGGCCCCGCCGCGCGACCGGGGCCTTGACGTAGAGTCGGATCCATGAATGAGAACAGTCCTCGTCGTATCGTCGTCGGAGTGGCCGGGGGGATCGCAGCCTACAAGGCGTGTCACCTGGTGCGCGATCTCAAGGAGGCCGGCGATGACGTGCGTGTCGTCCCGACCCCGAGTGCCCTCAATTTCGTCGGCGCCGCGACGTTCGAGGCGCTGAGCGGCCATCCGGTGTCCACGACCGTGTTCGACGCGGTGGACGAGGTGCAGCACGTGCGGATCGGGCAGGAGGCCGACGCGGTGGTCATCGCCCCGGCCACCGCGGATGTCCTGGCGCGCCTGGTGGCGGGGCGGGCGGATGATCTGCTCACGGCGACGGTGCTGGTGGCCACGTGTCCGGTCATCGTCGCCCCGGCGATGCACACGGAGATGTGGTGGAACGCGGCCACGCAGGCGAATGTGGCTACCCTGCGCGAGCGCGGGGTCATCGTCCTGGAGCCGGCGCACGGGCGCCTGACGGGCAAGGACACGGGGCCGGGGCGCCTGCCCGAGCCGGAGCAGATCGCGGAGCTCACCCGCGCGGTCCTCGACGGCGCGGAGCTACGCGCCGATTGGCGGGGCCGCCGGGTGCTCATCACGGCGGGCGGCACGCAGGAAAACCTCGACCCGGTCCGGTTCCTGGGCAATCGTTCCTCGGGGCGCCAGGGTTTCGCGCTGGCGGAGATCGCCGCGCACCGTGGCGCGGAGGTGACCATCGTCGCGGGCGCCACCGATGATCTGCCGACGCCCTCGGGGGCCACGATCATCCGGGTGGGGAGTGCGCGGGAGATGGCGGCGGCCGTCGAGAAGCTGGCGCCCGAGCAGGACGTCATCATCATGGCGGCGGCCGTGGCGGATTTCCGCCCGGCCCAGCAGGCGGGCGCCAAGATGAAGAAGGGCCGCGACGAGGAGGCGCTGCTCACCCTCGAGCTGGTCGAGAACCCCGACATTCTGGCCACGCTCGTCGAGCAGCGCCGCGCGGGCCGCATCCCGGCCTCGACCACCATCGTCGGCTTCGCGGCGGAGACCGGCGACAACACCCACTCCGCCCTCGAGTTCGCGCAGGCGAAGCTCGCGCGGAAGGGCTGTGACCTGCTCATGGCCAACGAGGTGGGGGAGGGCAAGGTCTTCGGCCAGGCCCGCAACCAGGGCTGGCTGCTGGCGGCCGACGGGAGCGTCGAGGAGGTGCCGGACGCCTCCAAGCATGTGGTGGCGGCGCGGATTCTGCGGGGTGTGGATACGCTGCGCAATTGACGGTGGCAGACAGCTTGGTCTATATTGGGCGATCGTATCGTTGATAGCTGCCGAAAAGGACCCACCCGTGTCAGAGAACCCCGCCACCACCCAGGTGGCCTTCGACAAGCCCGCCACCATCCGCCTGTTCACCAGTGAATCCGTCACCGAGGGGCACCCGGACAAGATCTGCGACGCCATCTCCGACACCATCCTCGACGCCATGCTCGAGCAGGACCCGACGGCGCGCGTGGCCGTCGAGACGCTCGTGACCACCGGCCAGGTGCACGTGGTCGGGGAGGTCCGCACGACCGGTTACGTCGAGATCCCGCAGCTGGTGCGCAAGACCCTCGTCGACATCGGTTTCACCTCCTCCGAGGTCGGTTTCGACGGCACCACCTGCGGCGTGAACATCGCCATCGGGGAGCAGTCCCCGGAGATCGGCCACGGCGTGGACACCTCCCACGAGTTCCGCTCCGGCGACGAGGGCGACGAGGATGATCGCGCCGGCGCCGGTGACCAGGGCCTCATGTTCGGCTACGCCAGCAACGAGACCCCGGAGTTCATGCCGCTGCCCATCGCCCTGGCGCACCGCCTGGCCCGCCGCCTCACGCAGGTGCGCAAGGAGGGCATCGTCCCGCACCTGCGCCCCGACGGCAAGACCCAGGTCACCTTCGCCTACGACGCCGCGGACCGGCCGGTGGCGCTGGACACCGTGGTCATCTCCACGCAGCACGATCCGGACGTCTCCCAGGAGTGGCTGGACGCGCAGCTGCGCGAGCACGTCCTCGACTGGGTCATCGCCGACGCGGGCCTGGGCCACCTGGTGACCGGGGACCTCACCCTCCTGGTCAACCCCTCCGGTTCCTTCATCCTCGGCGGCCCCATGGGTGATGCCGGCCTGACGGGCCGCAAGATCATCGTCGACACCTACGGCGGCATGGCCCGCCACGGCGGCGGCGCCTTCTCGGGCAAGGACCCGTCGAAGGTGGACCGTTCCGCGGCCTACGCCATGCGCTGGGTGGCCAAGAACATCGTCGCCGCCGGCCTGGCCGAGCGCGTCGAGGTGCAGGTGGCCTACGCCATCGGCCGCGCCAAGCCGGTCGGCCTGTACGTGGAGACCTTCGGCACCGCCACCGGCGGGCTCACCGACGCCGATATCCAGGGGGCCGTCGAGGACGTCTTCGACCTGCGTCCCGCCGCCATCATCCGCGAGCTCGACCTGCTACGCCCCATCTACCGCGGCACCGCCGCCTACGGGCACTTCGGGCGCCTCGACCTGGATCTGCCCTGGGAGCGCACCAACCGGGTGGAGGAACTGCAGGCCGCCGTCCGCGGCTAGAGTGGTCGCCATGGCCTCCCCCCGCGTCCCCGCAGCACAGCTGCCGGTGGCGCGGGTCCTGCCGTTACTGGGCCTGTCCCACCTCGACCGGCCCTTCGACTACCTCATCCCGGCCGACCTCGACGACCTCGCCCGCCCGGGCGTGCGCGTGCGCATCCGCTTCGCCGGACGGCTTATCGACGCCGTGCTCCTCGAACGCCTCGCCCACAGCGAGCACGAGGGCCAGCTCCGCTGGATCGACCGCATCATCTCCCCGGATGTCGTGTACCCGCCGCGGACGGCCGCGCTTATCGACGCCCTCGCCGACCGCTACGCCGGCAATCGTTCCGATCTCATCCGCGCGGCCGTGCCCTCCCGGCACGCCCGCGCGGAGGAGGCCGACGTCTCCGCCACCTGGGAGGAGCTCGGCGAGGTGGGGGAGCCGGACCTCTCGGCGTGGGCGGCCTACGAGTACGGCCAGTCCTTCGTCGACGCCGTGCTCGCCGGGCACACCGCCCGGGCGGCCTGGCAGATCGCGCCCGGGGATTCCTGGGCGGCGGCGCTGGCGGCCCTGGCGGTCAAGGTGGTGCTCGACGGGGGCGGGGCGTTACTGGTGGTGCCGGACCAGCGGGACGTCGATACGCTCGAGGCGGCGCTGCGGGAGCTGGTGGGCGCGAAGCAGATCACCGTCCTCACGGCGGCGCAGGGCCCGCAGGCCCGCTACCGGCGATTCCTCTCGGTGCTGGCGGGGCAGGGGCGCCTGGTCATCGGGACCCGCTCGGCAGCGTTCGCCCCGGTGGCGGACCTACGCCTGGCGGTGATCCTCCACGACGGCGACGACAACCTCGTCGACCCCCGCGCCCCCTATGTCCACGCGCGGGAGGTGCTGACGACGCGTAGCGCCCAGGAGGGCTGCTCACTCATCCTCGCCGGTTACACGCGCACCGCCGAGGCGCAGCTGCTCGTCGAATCGGGCTGGGCGCACGGGCTGGTGTCGACGCGGGAGACGGTGCGTCGAAAAGCACCGCTCATCCGGGCCGTCGGCGACTCCGACTTCGAGCTGGAACGCGATCCCCTCGCCGCCTCCGCCCGCCTGCCGCGCATCGCCTTTCAGGCGCTGCGCGAGGCCCTCGGCCGCGAGGAGCCGGCCCTGGTGCAGGTCCCGCGGAAGGGCTACGTGCCCACCCTGGCCTGCGGTTCCTGCCGGGCCCCGGCCCGCTGCCGCCTGTGCAACGGGCCGCTGGGCCTGCCGGCCGGAACGGCCGCGGGTGTGCCCACGTGCCGGTGGTGCGGGGCGCCGGACGCCCGGCACCGCTGCGGGGAATGCGGCTCGGTGAAGCTGCGCGCCGTGGTCCTGGGCGCCGAGCGCACCGCCGAGGAACTCGGCCGCGCCTTCCCCGGCGTGCGCGTGATCACCTCGGGCGGCAACCGCGTGCTGGACACGGTCCCGCAGGAGAAGGCCCTGGTCGTGGCCACGCCGGGGGCGGAGCCCCGCGCCACCTACGGCGCCGCCGTCCTGCTGGACACGTGGGCCCTGCTCGGGCGGCAGGATCTGCGGGCCACGGAGGACACTCTGGCGACGTGGGCGGCGGCGGCTGCCCTCGTCGCCCCGGCCTTCCGCAGCGGGGAGGTGGTCGTGGTGGCGGACCCCGGGCTGCCGGTCGTGCAGTCGCTCATCCGCTGGGACATGGTGGGCGCCGCCGCCCGCGAGCTCGCCCAGCGTCGTGACGTCGGTTTCCCCCCGGCCGTCCACATGGCCGCCGTCGACGGGGCGAACGCCGCCCTGGACACCCTCCGGGAGCTGGTCGACCTGCCGCCCGGCGCGGAGATCCTCGGCCCCGTCGACCTGCCCCCCGGGGTGAGCCTGCCCGGAGAGTACGACGAAGCGCAGCACGGCCCCCCGCAGCGGCTGCTCCTGCGCGCCCCGCTCGGACCCCGCGCCGGACTCGGGCGCGCCCTGCGGGCCGCGGTGGTGGCCAAGGCCGGGCGGCGGGAGGACCTGCCCCTGCGCATCCAGGTCGATCCCGTCCAGATCGGCTGAGCCCGGGGACGTAGACTGTTCGCCATGACACTCCGCGAGATCCGCCTCTTCGGTGATCCCGTCCTGACCACGCGTTCGGAAGAGATCACCGAGTTCGATGATTCCCTGCGCACGCTGGTCGAGGACATGCTCGAGACGATGGACGCCGCGGGCGGCGTCGGCCTGGCCGCCAACCAGATCGGCCTCACCCGTCGCATCTTCGTCTACGACTGCAGCCACATCGAGGACGGGCTGCGCGGGCACCTCATCAACCCGGTGTGGGAGCCGGTCGGGTCGGAGACCCAGCTCGGCGCCGAGGGCTGCCTGTCCATCCCGGACATCTCCGCCGAGACCGAACGCCACGAGACGGTGCGCGTCACGGGCGTCGACGTCGACGGCCACCCCGTCGCCATGGTCGCCTCCGGGCTCATGGCACGCTGCATCCAGCACGAGACGGACCATCTCGACGGCGTGCTCTTCCTCAAGCGGCTCTCCCCGGAGCTGCGTAAGGAAGCGATGGCCGCCATCCGTACCGCCGAGTGGTTCACCAAGTAGAGGAGAGGCATGCGCCTGATTTTCGCCGGCACCCCGGAACCCGCCGTCGTCGCGTTGCGACGCCTGCTCGACACCGACCATGAGATTCTCGCGGTGCTCACCCGCCCCGACGCCCGCCGCGGCCGCGGCCGCACCCTCCACCCCTCCCCGGTCAGCGCCCTGGCCCAGGAGCACGGTATCGAGGTGCTCACCCCGACGACGCTGCGCGACAACGCGGAGATCCGGGAGCGCCTCACCGAGCTGGCCCCCGACGCCATCCCCGTCGTCGCCTACGGCAACCTCATCCCGCCGGACCTGCTCGACCTGCCCACCCACGGCTGGGTCAACCTGCACTTCTCCCTGCTGCCCGCCTGGCGCGGCGCCGCCCCCGTGCAGGCCGCCATCCGCGCCGGCGACGACATCACCGGCGCCGCCACCTTCCGCATCGAGGAGGGCCTGGACACCGGCCCGGTCCTGGGCACCGTCACCGAGGAGATCCGCGCCACCGACACCGCCGACGACCTGCTCACCCGCCTCGCCTACTCGGGCGCGGACCTGCTCGCCGCCACCATGGACGGCCTCGCGGCCGGCGCGCTCGTCCCGCAGCCGCAGGCCGGGGAGGCCACCTACGCCCCGAAGATCACCACGGAGGACGCCCGCATCGACTGGACCCAGCCCGACTTCGCCGTCGACCGCCACATCCGGGCCCACACGCCCGGCCCCGGCGCCTGGACGATGCTCGGCGAGGACCGCGTCAAGATCGGCCCCGTCACCCGCGGCGCCGCGGCCCAGCTGGCCCCCGGCGAGATCGCGGTGGGCAAGAACGAGGTGCTCGTCGGCACCGGCAGCGGGGCCGTCACCCTGGGGTTGGCGCAGCCGCCCGGCAAGAAGATGATGAACGCCGCCGACTGGGCGCGCGGCAACGCGGCCCTGCAGGCCGGAGAGAAGGAGAACTTTTCGTGAGTGGAGGATTCCGGTCCCGCGCCCGGGGCGAGAAGAAGTCCGTGGCACCGCGGGCTCCCCAGACTGCTAATACGTCCCGGCGGGTTGAGCGACGGAACACCGCGGGTGTGGATAAGCCCCGCCTGCTCGCCTTCGACGTCCTCACCCGCGTGCGGGAGGACGAGGCCTACGCCAACCTCCTCCTGCCGCGCATGCTGCGCGAGCGGAACATCACCGAGCGCGACGCGGCCTTCACCACCGAGATCACCTACGGCACGCTGCGCACGCAGGGGGTGCTCGACGCCGTCATCGCCGAGTGCTCCTCGCGCCCGCTGACCCAGATCGCCCCCGAGGTCCTCGACGCCCTGCGCCTCGGCGCCTACCAGCTGCTCTACACCCGCGTGGAGCCGCACGCCGCGGTGGACACCACCGTGCGCCTCGTCGAGGCCGCCGGCCAGGAGAAGGCCAAGGGCTTCGCCAACGGCATCATGCGCACCATCTCCCGGACCTCGCCGGAGCAGTGGATCACCAAGCTCACCCCGCCGGGCGAGATCGCGGCCGCGGCCTTCCGCCACGCCCACCCCGAGTGGATCGCGCAGTCCTTCTCCCGGGTCCTCGGCCTCGGCGACCTGGAGGCCGCCCTCGACGCCGATTCGCAGCGCCCCACCGTCCACCTCGTCGCCCGCCCCGGGGAGATCTCCGCCGAGGAGCTGGCGCTCATGACCGGCGGCGAGGAAGGCACGTATTCTCCCTATGCCGTGCACCTCGGCTCCGGTGACCCGGGCGAGCTGGAACCCGTCCGCGAGGGCCTGGCCGCCGTGCAGGACGAGGGCTCCCAGCTGGTCGCCCGCGCCGTCGTCGAAGCCCCCGTCGAGGGCACGGACGGCGGCCGCTGGCTCGACCTCTGCGCCGGCCCCGGCGGAAAGGCCGCCCTCATGGGCGCGCTCGCGCGTATCGACGCCGCCCACGTCGACGCCGTTGAAGTCTCCCCCCACCGCGCCAAGCTCGTCGAGAAGAGCACCCGCGACCTGCCCGTCACCGTCCACGTCGCCGACGGTCGCTCCCCGGGGCTCACCCCCGGCTACGATCGCGTGCTTGTCGACGCCCCCTGCTCCGGCCTCGGCGCCCTGCGCCGCCGCCCGGAGGCCCGCTGGCGCAAGGACGAGGGCGACATCGCCGGACTCGCGCCCCTGCAGTTCGAACTCCTGGCCTCCGCCCTGGAGCTGGTCCGCCCCGGCGGCGTCGTCGTCTACTCGACGTGTTCCCCGGACCTGCGCGAGACCCGCGCCATCGTCGATCGCGCGGTCGCCGAGCTGGGCGCCGTCGAACTCGACGCGCACGAGCTGGTCGCGCCGATGGAGGACGTCGGCTCGCACAAGAGCGTGCAGATGTGGCCCCACCGCCACGGCACCGACGCCATGTTCCTCGCGGTGCTGCGCAAAAGCTAGCGCCCGGTGAACCGGGGGGCGCGCTTCTCGGCCCGGGCGGCGCGGGATTCCTCCACGTCCGTCGAGTGCCAGGCCGCGGCCGCGACCTCGCGCCGCTCCTCATCGCTGTAGGGGGCGTGCGAGGTGTGGGCGAATTCGTACTTGAGATGGCGCAGGGTGAGCGGCGCCTTGGAGGCGACCAGGGTCGCCAGCTCGAGAGCGTCGTCGAAGGTCCCGGCCTGGACGGCGTAGCCCGAGCGGACGGCGTCCTCGGCGGACAACGCGGCGCCGGTGAAGAGCATGGCGCGGGCCACCGAGCCCCCGACGAGGTGCTCGAGGGTGCGGATGGTCACCTCGTCGAGCGCGATGGCGACGTCGACGATGGGCACGCGGAACAGGGCGGTGTCGTTGACCACCCGCAGGTCACACGCCATGGACAACTGGGTGCCGGCGCCGATGGCGGGGCCGTTGATCCAGGCGACCACGGGGATGGGCAGCGTCTGGATGGTGCCCAGCATCTGCAGCAGGCGTGGATAGAAGCCCCCGGCGTAGACGTCACCGGACAGGTCCGCCCCGGCGGAGAACACCGTGCCCTCGCCGTGGAGCAGCACCACCCGGGCGCCGTCCGCGACGGCGGCAAGCATGGCGGCCTCGATGGCGTCGCACATCGCGATGTCGAGCTTGTTGCGCTTGGGGTGGTTGTTCAGCCGGATCTCGCGGATCAGGCCCGCGGCGTGGTCGGCGGTGTGGACGAGCGGGGTGGTCACAAGCGGGGTCCTTCCGGGGACGAGCAACTCAGAGCGTCTCCATATCTTGCCCCATGGGGGCTAGAAGGGGGCGATCTCAGGTTCCGCCACCAGGCCCAGGTGGCGGCCGTAGGTGGGCTCGTCGACCTCCCGGCGGCGCGGCTGCTGGCCTTCCAGGTACTCCCGGAATGTCAGGCGGCGGCCGCCGGAGTCAGTGGGGGCCGGGGGCGCGGGCCTGCCGACCCAGGCTGCCAGGAGCCGGGACTGCAGCTCGGGGTAGGTGTCGCGGCCCCCGCCCAGCAGCTGCCGGCCGAACTCCGTGGCGCGCAGACTCTCGCCGGGTGTGATCTCCAGTAACCCGGCCGCCTCGCCGACCTCGAGCACGCTGGTGAGGGTGGTGACGTCGCGGGCGGTGTGGATGTAATGGCCGTAGGAGAAGGAGCCCGGCTCGCACGGCTGTGCAGGGTAGAGCGCGGGGAACTCCGCGACCAGCGCCCGCACCACCGCGACGGGCAGGTAGCCGGCCTTCGTCACCCGCGGGGGTTTATCCGCGGTGGCCAGGCGCAGCAGTTCGAAAAGCACCTCGCGGTCCGGCACCCCGGAGAGGAAGCGGTGGTGGGCGGCCAGTTCCGCCTGGCGCCCTTCGGCGCGTAGGACGGTGTAAAGCTCCATGGCCGTCTCCACGTCGGCGACCTCCGGGATCATGAGCCCCTCCAGGGCGTCGACGACGATCATGCGTTCCAGGTCCGGCGGCAGCGGGCGGTCGTCGCGGGCGAGCGTCATGGCGTTGTACTCGGCCAGCCGCAGCTTCGGGCCCGGCAACAGGGGAATGGTGTCACGGAGGATGATCGGCGCCTTCTCCTCGCCGCGGCTCCAGGCAGGGTAACGCTCCTCGATGATCTTGACGTGGAAGATCCAGCCGTCGGTGCGGTGGAGGAGAAACTCCATCTCGTGCAGGTGGTCGGGCAGTGGCCCGGTGATGAGCTCGTCGCTGAGGTCCGGGTGCGCGAAGTGGTAGGCCTGCCGCCCGTGGTACGTCCCGCCCACCCGCAGCAGCGCGTCCGGGGTGGGGTAGCGGCCGAGTGCCAGGCACATCCGGTCGAGCACCTCGTCGCCTGTCATGTCCCCGCGGACGGTCAGCGAGCGCAGGAACGTCCGTTCCGCCCCCTTGAGCGTCATGGTCAGTGTCCGGTATGTCATGTTCTCCCCCTGGTGGTCGATGTCCCCCTCACTCCAGCACGGTCCGTCTCCCCGCGCATCCGCCGACGCCGCAACCTGTGGATAACTCCGGGTCTCGGCGCCACCTGTGGATAAACCGCCGCTTGCCGAAGCCCCGTGGCCGCCCACTCGACTAAGCTCACAAGGTTGCCGGTGCGCTATAGAGTGGGGGCATGAACGCGCTGAGAACGCTTCTCCTGACTGCCGTGCTGGCGATGTTCCTCAGCGCCTGCGGCACCGACTCCTGGAACGACGTGGAGATCTACCCGGAGGACCGGGCCGTCGAACACGCCGTGCCTGCTGTGCCGGCTGAACCGGCTGGGCTGGGGGAGGGCGGGGCGTCGATAAGCAGCGATGTCATCACGACCGGTACCGCCTCCGTGCGGACCGGGGAGCCGGAGTCCGCAGCTGCGGACTTGGCGGCTGACGTCCGGGCGGCGGGCGGGAGGGTCGAGTTCTCCGAAACGAGCACCCGCGGCGAGCAACCTCGCGCGGAGGTGACAGTGCGCCTGCCGGCGGAGAAGTACGAGTCCTTCGTCGGCACGCTGGGGGAGTACGGGGAGGTGATCGCGCAGTCGACGCAGGCGGCGGACGTGACGCAGCAGCGCGTCGACCTGCAGGCCCGCCAGGCGGCTCTGCAGGCGTCCATTGACCGGCTGACGGAACTGATGACGGGGGCCGCGAACGTCGATGACCTACTGCGCGCGGAGGAGATGCTCACCCAGCGGCAGGCGGACCTCGATGCGCTCACCGCGCAGCTGGAGCAGCTGCAGGATCAGGTGGGCATGTCGACGCTGAGCGTCACGTTCACCGTCGACGACGACGGCTATCAGCCGCCCGGTGTCTTCGAGCGGATGTGGCAGGCATTCGTCTCCTCGCTGGAGACGATGGTCATCGTGCTCGTCGGGCTCCTGCCGTGGCTGGTGGTGCTCGGCCTCCTGGCGGCGGTGGTCAGCGCGGTGATCCGGCGGCGGAGGGCGCGGAGATCTGTCGTGGTCGAAGAGCGGGACTGAGCAGCCGCGTACACTCATTGCCATGGCATCTCCGATCATCGCACCCAGTATTCTCGCGGCTGATTTCTCGCAGCTCGGCGAGGAGGTCCGCGCCGTGAGCAACGCGGACTGGATCCACGTGGACATCATGGACGGGCATTTCGTCCCGAACCTCTCCTTCGGACCGGACATCACGAAGACGGTCAACGGGATCACCGACCAGCACCTGGACGTGCACCTCATGATCGAGAACCCGGAGGACTGGGTCGACCAGTACATCGACGCCGGCGCCGACTGCGTCATCTTCCACGTTGAGGCGACCGCTGACCACGTCGCCCTGGCCAAGCACCTCAGGGCGAAGGGCGTCAAGGCCGGATTCTCCCTCAAGCCGGGGACCCCGATCGAGCCTTACCTCGCCGACCTGCGCTTCTTCGACCTGGTCCTGGTCATGTCGGTCGAGCCGGGCTTCGGTGGGCAGTCGTTCATGCCGGATCAGCTGGAGAAGGTCCGCACCCTGCGCGAGGCCATCGACAACAACCGGTTGACCACCCTCATTGAGATCGACGGCGGCATCTCCGAGCACACCATCGCCCAGGCCGCCGAGGCCGGGTGCGATGCCTTCGTGGCCGGCTCCGCGGTGTACGGCAAGGAGGACCCGGCGGCGGCCGTCGAGAACCTGCGCCGCCTGGCCACCATCTAAATGGACGACATCGGCGCGGCGCTGGCCGTCGCGATCAGCCGGGGCGAGGAAGCGCGCGGACACACCAGCCCCAACCCGCCCGTCGGCGCCGCCATTCTCGACCGCCACGGCGAGCTCGTCGGCCAGGGGGAGACCCAACCCGCCGGGGGAGCGCACGCCGAGATCAGGGCACTGCGCGAGGCCGGCGAGCGCGCGGAGGGCGGCACCGCCGTGGTCACCCTCGAGCCCTGCAACCATAAAGGCCGCACCGGCCCCTGCTCGCAGGCGCTTCTCGACGCCGGCATCGACACCGTCTACTACTGCCAGCCGGACCCCAATCCGCTGGCCACCGGCGGCGGCGCCTTCCTGCGGGACAACGGCGTCAACGCCGAGTGCCTCGACGTGGAAGTGGAGGCGCTCATCCCGTGGCTGACCTCGGTGCGCCGCAACCGGCCCTCGGTGACGCTGAAATTCGCGCAGACCCTCGACGGTTTCACCGCCGCGCTCGACGGCTCTAGCCAGTGGATCACCGGGGAGCAGGCGCGGCGGCACGTGCACGTCGACCGCGCGCGGCGCGACGCGATCATCGTCGGCACCGGCACCGCCATCGCCGACAACCCCTCGCTCACCGCCCGCGACGGCACCCGGGAGCTGCCGACCCAACCGCGGCGCGTGGTCATCGGGGGCCGCTCCCTGGCCGGACACGCCGCCAACCTGCACCGACTCGGCTTCGAGCAGTACCGGGGAATTCCCGACGCCCTGTGGCAGTTGTGGGATTCAGGTGCCCGTGACGTTCTCGTCGAGGGCGGCGCGCAGCTCGCCTCCGGTTTCCTGGAGGCGGGACTCGTCGACCACATCCAGGCCTACCTCGCCCCGGCGTTGCTCGGGCAGGGGCGTGGGGTGCTCAGCGAGGCCGTCGGCCTGAGCATCGACGACGCCGCCCGCTTCCGCACCCGCACCGTCACCCGCTTCGGCGATGACGTGCTACTTGAGTTGACCCGAAAGGACTGAAGAAACGTGTTCACAGGACTGGTGGAGGAGATCGGCAGTGTCGATAATCTGGAGCCGCAGGGGGACGCCCTGCGGCTGACCATCGGGGCCAGCAAGGTGCTCAGCGACGCCTCCTTCGGGGACTCCATCTCCGTCAACGGGGTGTGCCTCACCGTCGTCGAGCACTCGGACAGTTACTTCACCGCAGACGTCATGCAGGAATCCCTCGACCGCACCGGGCTGGGTCAGCTTACGGTCGGCTCCCGGGTCAACCTGGAACGCGCCCTGGCCGCCGGGGCACGCCTCGGCGGGCACATCATGCAGGGCCACGTCGACGGGACCTCCCGGCTCCTGCACCGCCAGCGCTCGGAGAACTGGGATGTCCTGCGCTTCTCCCTCGCGCCCGAGCTGGCGCGCTACGTGGTGGAGAAGGGTTCCATCGCCGTCAACGGCACCTCGCTCACCGTCTCCGCGGTGGGGGAGGACTTCTTCGAGGTCTCGCTCATCCCCACCACTCTGGCGGAGACGACCCACGGGGAGCTGGCCGAGGGCGAGGTGGTCAACATCGAGGTCGACGTGTTGGCCAAGTACGTGGAGAAGATGCTCGGAGACCGGGCCGACGGCGGATCCGCCTCCCCGGAACGCTAAGGTAGACACCCGTGAATGATGTGACTGTAGACTCCGACCGCCTGCGCCTCGATCCGGTCGAGGACGCCATCGCCGCGATCGCCGCCGGCCGGATGGTCGTCGTCGTGGACGACGAGGACCGCGAGAACGAGGGAGACCTCATTTTCGCCGCGGAACTGGCCACCCCGGAACTGGTGGCCTTCATGGTCCGCTACAGCTCCGGTTACATCTGCGCCCCGCTGACCAATGCGGACTGTGACCGCCTCGACCTGCCGCCCATGGTGGCCCAGAACGAGGACGCCCGGCACACCGCCTACACCGTCACCGTCGACGCGAACACCGGCACCACCGGCATCTCTGCCACCTCCCGCTGCGAGACCATCCAGCGTCTGGCAGACCCGTCGACCACCCGCCATGACTTCACCCGCCCCGGGCACGTCGTGCCGCTGCGCGCCGTCGAAGGGGGAGTGCTGGCCCGCGACGGACACACCGAGGCGGCGGTGGATCTGGCGCGCCTGGCGGGGCTGCGTCCGGCGGGCGTGCTCTGCGAGATCGTCTCCGAGGACGACCCCACCGACATGGCCCGCGGCCCGGAGCTGCGCCGCTTCGCCGACGAGCACGGGCTGACGATGATCTCCATCGAGCAGCTCATCGACTACCGCCGTCGCACCGAATCCCAGGTGGAGCGCCTCGCGGAGACGCGCCTGCCCACCGAGTTCGGTGATTTCACCGCCCACGGCTACCGGCACCTGGTGGGCGGCACCGAGTTCGTCGCCCTCACCGTCGGCGACGTCCGCGGGCAGGACGTCCTCGTCCGCGTCCACTCCGAGTGCCTCACCGGCGACGTCTTCGCCTCCCGCCGCTGCGACTGCGGTCCCCAGCTGCACGAGTCCATGCGCATGGTCCAGGAGGCGGGCCGCGGCGTGATCATCTACCTGCGGGGACACGAGGGCCGCGGGATCGGCCTCATGGCCAAGCTGGAGGCCTACCGCCTGCAGGATCTCGGCCTGGACACCGTCGACGCCAACCTCGAGCAGGGCCTGCCCGCGGACGCCCGCGAGTACTCCGCGGCCGGCCAGATCCTCCGGGACCTCGGCGTCGAGTCCCTCTCCCTGCTCACCAACAACCCCACCAAGTGCGCGGCGCTGGCGGGCTATGGTGTGGACATCACCGGGCGGACCTCCATCCCGGTGGAACCCAACGAGGACAACATCCGCTATCTGCGCACCAAGCGGGACCGCATGGGCCATGACCTGCCCTCCGTGGACTCCTGGGAGCGCACCCACGAAGGAGCAGACAAGTGAGCAAGGAAGGCCTGCCGGTCCTCGAGGACACCCTCGACGCCTCCGGACTGCGCGTCGCGGTGGTCACCGCCCGGTGGAACACGGAGATCTGTGAGCAAATGCGCACCAACGCGGTGGCGGCGGCGCGTGCGGCGGGCGTCGAGACGCTCTCCGAGGCGCACGTCATGGGGGCTCTGGAGCTGCCGGTCGTCGTCCAGGAATTCGCCCGCACCCACGACGCGGTCGTCGCGCTGGGCTGCGTCATCCGGGGTGGTACCCCGCACTTCGACTACGTCTGCGATTCCGTCACCGATGGCCTCACGCGCATCGCGCTGGATGAGTCCACGCCGATCGGCAACGGCGTGCTCACCACGAACGACGAACAGCAGGCCCGGGACCGCGCCGGTTTCGCGCACTCGGTGGAGGACAAGGGGGCGGAGGCCATGGTCGCGGCCCTCGACGCCGCCCTCACCCTGCGTCGACTGCGCGGGCGGGAGGGTTAGACTGTTGAACGTGAGTGACAACAACACGTCCCGGAAGCTCAGCGACGAGGAGTTGGCCTACTACGCCGCCCTCGACCCCCACGCGATGACCTCCACGAAGCCCTGGCAGCTGGAGGTGCGTTCCCCCTCCCTCAAGCGGCTGGCGTGGATCTGCATCGCGGTGATCATGGCCGTGCACCTGTTCATGGGCTACTTCCTCGACCTGGAGTTCACCGGCGCCACCGTCTCCTTCCTCGATCAGCTGGCGTTCCCAATGGTCGGCGTGGTCATCTCGGTGCTGGCGTACCTGGCGTTCACACGTCCGCGCGTGCGGGTCAACGAGGACGGGGTGGAGATCCGCAACATCGTGGGCACCCGCTTCTACCCGTGGTCCGTCGCCTACGGCCTCTTCTTCCCGCAGGGCGCCCGCATGGCCCGCCTGGAGCTGCCCGAGTTCGAGTACGTGCCCATGTGGGCGATGCAGGCCAGCGACGGCCCGGCCGTGGTCCGCGCGGTCTCGCAGTTCCGTGAGCTCGAGGCCCAGTACATGCCGCAGGACTGACATGGCTGATCCCAGCACGTACCGCCCGGCCCCGGGGAGCATCCCCACGGAGCCGGGCGTCTACCGTTTCCGCGACGAGAACCGCCGCGTCATCTACGTCGGCAAGGCCAACAGCCTCCGCGCCCGGCTGGCCAACTACTTCCAGGACGTCACCACCCTCCACCCGCGCACGCGGCAGATGGTGTTCAGCGCCGCCTCCGTCGAATGGACGGTGGTCAGCTCCGAGGTGGAGGCCCTGCAGCTGGAGTACACGTGGATCAAGCGTTATGATCCCCGCTTCAACGTCAAGTACCGCGACGACAAGACCTACCCGCTGCTGGCCGTCTCCACGGGCGAGACCATCCCGCGGGCCTTCTTCTACCGGGGCCCGCGCCGCCGCGGGGTGCGCTATTTCGGCCCCTACTCCCACGCGTGGGCGGTGCGGGAGACCCTCGACCTGCTCACCCGCGTGTTCCCGGTCCGCACCTGCTCGAAGGGGGTGTACAACCGCCACGAGAAGCTGGGGCGCCCCTGCCTGCTGGGATACATCGACAAGTGCTCCGCCCCGTGCGTCGGCCGGGTGAGCGCGGAGGAGCACCGCGACATCGTCGACGGCTTCGTCTCCTTCATGGCCGGGCACACCGATCAGGTCGTCCGCCAGCTCACCCGCGAGATGGAGCAGGCGGCCGAGGAGCTGGAGTTCGAAAGAGCCGCCCGGCTGCGCGATGACCTGGGGGCGATCACCAAGGTGATGGAGCAGCAGGCCGTCGTCCTCGGCGACGCCACCGACGCGGACCTCATCGCCGTCGCCTCCGATGAGCTCGAGGCCGCCGTCCAGATCTTCCACGTCCGCGGCGGGCGCATCCGCGGCCAGCGCGGCTGGGTGGTCGAGCGCACCGAGGAACCCCTCGAGGCCCTCATGCAGGACTTCCTCATCCAGTTCTATTCCGACGCCGTCGAGCGCGCGCTTATCGACGCCGCCGACGACGCCGCCACCGTCCATCGCCGGGGCGTCGACCAGCTCTCCTCGCGCCCGCCGAAGCCGGGGGCCGTCGTCCCGCGCGAGATCCTCGTCCAGTACCTGCCGGAGGAGACCGCCGAGGTGGAGGAGCTGCTCGGCGAACTGCGCGGGTCGCGGGTGGACCTGCGCATCCCGCAGCGCGGCGACAAGCGCGCGCTCATGGAGACCGTCGACCGCAACGCCCGGGAGGCCCTGCGCCAGCACAAGCTGCGGCGCGTCGGGGACCTCACCGCGCGTTCGGCGGCGTTGCAGGACATCCAGGAGGTTCTCGGGCTGGAGGAGGCGCCGCTGCGCATCGAGTGCACCGACATCTCCCACATCCAGGGCACGGACGTGGTGGCCTCCCTCGTCGTCTTCGAGGACGGCCTGCCCCGCAAGTCGGACTACCGCCGCTACCGGGTGAAGGAGGCCGCCGGGGGCGGGCACTCCGACGACGTCGCCTCCATCGCCGAGATCACCCGTCGCCGATTCCTGCGCCACAACCAGGACAAGCTGGCCGTCCCCGATGAGGAATCCGAGGCGCAGACCTTCGAGGACGAGCGCATCGAGGAGTTCAGCACCGACGCCCGACGCTTCGCCTACCCGCCGAACCTCTTCATCGTCGACGGGGGCCTGCCACAGGTCAACGCCGCGCAGAAGGTTTTCGACGAGCTCGGCATCGTCGACGTCACCCTGATCGGCCTGGCCAAGCGCCTCGAGGAGATCTGGGTGCCGGGCGAGTCCGATCCGCTCATCCTGCCGCGTTCCGCCCCGGGGCTGTTCCTTCTGCAGCAGATACGCGACGAGGCCCACCGCTTCGCCATCACCTACCACCGCCAGCAGCGCTCGAAGCGGATGCGGGTCTCCGAGCTGGACGGCGTCCCCGGCCTGGGGGCCGCCCGCCGCACGGAGCTGGTCCGGCACTTCGGTTCCGTGAAGAAGCTCCGCGCCGCCACCCGGGCCGAGATCGCCGAGGTCAAGGGCTTCGGCCCGAAACTGGCGGCCGCGGTGTTCGCCCACCTGCATCCCGACGCCCGCGATAGTATGGCCCCATGACCACCCCACCCCGCTTCTCGACGCCCCCCGTGCTCATCACCGGCATGTCCGGCGGCGGATTAAGTTCCGCGGCGAAGGTGCTGGAGGACAAGGGCTTCTTCGTCGCCCAGAACCTGCCGCCGACACTCATCGCCCCCTTCCTCGAGCAGTCGCTGGCGCAGGAGCCGCCGGTGGACAAGGTGGCCTTCCTCACCGACGTGCGCACCCGTTCCTTCGGCGGCTCGCTCGCGGAGGTGCTGCGGGATCTGGGGGAGCGGGACATGAGCCCCACGGTGCTGTTCATGGACGCCCGCGATGACGTCCTCATCCGCCGTTTCGACAGCGTGCGCCGCACCCACCCGCTGCAGGACCAGGACACCCTCCAGGTGGGCATCGACCGGGAGCGGGACATCACCAACCCCATCAAGGAGATGGCGGACATCATCATCGACACCTCCAGCCTGTCGGTGCATGACCTCCGCCGCGCCATCGAGGCCTCCTTCGGCACCATGGCGCACAACCGCCAGCACGTGACCATCGAGTCCTTCGGATTCAAGAACGGCGCCCCCCGCGACGCCGACCTCATGGTGGATGTCCGCTTCCTGCCCAACCCTTTCTGGGTCCCGGAGCTGCGCGGCTTCCGCGGCACCGACGAGCCGGTGAGCGACTATGTCCTCAGCCGCGACGGTGCGGGGGAGTTCATCGACCGTTTCGTGTCCATGTTCGAGTCGATGCTCGCCGGCTACCGCCACGAGGGCAAGAACTTCATCACCGTCGCCGTCGGCTGCACCGGCGGACACCACCGTTCCGTCGCCGTCTCCGAGGAACTCGGACGACGCCTGTCCGAGCTCGGTGACCTGGACGTCAACGTCATGCACCGCGACATCGCCACCAGCTGACCCTCCCTGGAGACTTCTCATGCACATCACTTCTCTGGGAGGCGGCCACGGCCTCTATCAGACCCTCGTCGCTGCCCGCCTGAGCGAACCGAGCTCCATTACCGCGGTGGTCACCGTCGCCGATGACGGCGGCTCCTCCGGCCGCCTCCGGCGGGAGATGGAGATCATCCCGCCCGGTGACCTGCGCATGGCGCTCGCCGCGCTGGCCCGCGATGACGCAGAAGGGCAGCTGTGGGCCCAGACCCTGCAGCACCGATTCGGCGGCACCGGGGCCCTCGCCGGACACGCCGTGGGCAACCTCCTCATCGCCGGCCTGTCCCGGGTCCTCGGCAGCGAGCAGGCCGCCCTGGACAAGGTCGCCGAGCTCACCCGTTCCCACGGGCGGGTGGTGCCGGTGTGCACCCAGCCCCTCGACATCGAGGCCGAGGTCGCCGGGCTGGACGACGACCCCCGCGTCATCCGCCCCGTCCGCGGCCAGGTCGCCGTGGCGACGACGCCCGGCACCGTCCGCCGGGTCCGGCTCATCCCTGAGCAGCCGGAGCCCAGCCCGGTGGCCGTCGCGGCCATCCGCAACGCCTCCCTGGTCACCCTCGGCCCGGGGTCCTGGTTCTCTTCTGTCATCCCGCACCTGCTGGTCCCCGGGATCGTCGACGCGCTCAACGGGACCGCCGCCCTCAAGGTGGTGGTGCTCAACCTCTCCGCCGAGCTGGGGGAGACCCACGGCTTCTCCTCCGAGCGGCACATCCACATGCTCACCCAGCACGCGCCTTCCCTGCAGATCGACCGGGTGCTCGTCGACTCCGACACCATCCGCACCACCGCGGAACGCTCCTTCGTGGCGCGTGCCGCCGCCGGCCTGGGGGCCGAGGTGGTCTACGCGGATCTGCGCACCGTCGACGCCGACGGCACCCCCACCAACATCCACGACCCCTCGAAGCTCTCCGCGGCCCTGACGTCGCTGTTCCGTGCCGCCGTCTAGACTGGATCGGACCTTCGATGACGGTGACGAGAGAAAGGCGGTCCAGGACGTGGCGCTGACAGCAAGAGTCAAGGAAGAACTCACGCGGGTGGCGGTGAGTCGGCAGTCGGCGCGCGCCGCGGAAACCGCCGCGCTGCTGCGTTTTTCCGGGCTGATGCACATCGTCGCCGGTCGCCTGGTCCTCGAGGCGGAGCTCGATTCCGCCGACGTCGCCCGCCGCCTGGCTGATTCCCTCCGGGAGCTCTACGGCGTGACGGTGCACGAGCACACGATCAGCCCGGGCGGGGCGTCGAAAAGCACGCGCCACCTGCTGCGCGTCACGGACGGCACCGAGGACCTGGCGCGGCGCCTCGGCCTGGTCACGCGCTCCGGGCACCCGGTGGTCGGCCTGCCGCCGCAGGTGATCAGCGGCACCATCGCCGACAACGAGGCCGCCTGGCGCGGGGCCTTCCTGGCGCAGGGCTCGCTTACCGAGCCCGGGCGCTCCGCCGCGCTGGAAGTCACCTGCCCCTGCCAGGAGGCCGCGTTGGCGCTGGTCGGCGCAGCCCGCCGCCTGGGAATCTCGGCGAAGACGCGGGAGACGCGGGGCGCGGACCGCGTCATCATCCGCGACGGCGAGGCCATCGGATCCCTGCTCACCCGCATGGGCGCCCAGCAGATCCGGCTCGAGTGGGAGGACAAGCGCCTGCGCCGGGAGGTCCGCTCCACGGCAAACCGCCTGGCCAACTTCGACGACGCCAACCTCCGCCGCTCCGCCCGCGCGGCGGTGGCGGCGGCCGCCCGCGTCGAACGCGCCATGCAGATCCTCGGCGACGACGTGCCGGAGCACCTCGCCGAGGCCGGTCAGTTGCGTGTCCAGCACCGCCAGGCCTCCCTCGAGGAGCTGGGCAGGCTCGCCGACCCGCAGATGACCAAGGACGCCGTCGCCGGCCGGATCCGCCGCCTGCTGTCCATGGCGGACAAGCGGGCCGAGGAGCTCAACATCCCCGACACCAACGAGGCGGTCACCGACGACATCCTCGACGACGCCTGAGGCCTCGCCGTCTGTTCCATTCGGGGGTGGGATGGTGATTTTCATCCCTCGGGGGAGGGGGTTCGCGGTGCGCACCGGGGGCGGTGACAACGAGTTTCGTCAAGAAAGTCCGGACAGGTGGGCGGGGGAGGCCGGGACTGCGCGTTTGACCTCTGCGGGGGCGCGGGAGTGTCGCTAAACTGGACTCCGATGGGCCGTGATCCGCAGTCATCATGACGGACAGCGCGGTCACATCCTGACGTGTACTCAATCCCGAGGAGATTATTGTGACCATCCGCGTAGGCATCAACGGCTTCGGCCGCATCGGCCGTAACTTCTACCGCGCCGTCCTGGAGCGCAGCGAGGCCATCGAGGTTGTCGCGGTCAACGACCTCACCGACAACAAGACTCTGTCGACCCTGCTGAAGTACGACTCCATCCTGGGCAAGCTGCCGGGCGAGGTCTCCTACGACGATGACTCGATCACCTACGACGGCAAGACCATCGCCGTCTCCGCCGAGCGCGACCCGAAGAACCTCGACTGGGCCGCCCACAACGTGGACATCGTCATCGAGTCCACCGGCTTCTTCACCGACGCCGAGGCAGCCAAGGCCCACGTCGAGGCCGGCGCCAAGAAGGTCATCATCTCCGCCCCGGCGAAGAACGAGGACGCCACCTTCGTCTTCGGCGTCAACCACGAGGACTACGACCCGGAGAACCACACCGTCATCTCCGCCGCGTCCTGCACCACCAACTGCCTGGCCCCGATGGCCATGGTCCTGGACGAGAAGCTCGGCATCGAGCGCGGCCTCATGACCACCATCCACGCCTACACCGGTGACCAGCGCCTGCACGACGCACCGCACTCCGACCTGCGTCGCGCCCGCGCCGCGGCCGTCAACATCGTGCCCACCTCCACCGGTGCCGCCAAGGCCGTCTCCCTGGTCCTGCCGCAGCTGAAGGGCAAGCTGGACGGCTACGCCCTGCGCGTGCCCACCATCACCGGCTCCGCCACGGACCTCACCTTCACCGCCGGCCGCGAGACCACCGTCGAGGAGGTCAACGCCTTCATCAAGGAGGCCGCCACCGGTGCCTTCGGCGAGACCCTGGCCTACACCGAGGATCCGATCGTCTCCACTGACATCATCACCGATCCGCACGGCTCCATCTTCGACGCCGGCCTGACCAAGGTCATCGGCGACCAGGTCAAGGTCGTCGCCTGGTACGACAACGAGTGGGGCTACACCTGCCAGCTCCTGCGTCTCACCGAGTTCGTCGCTGAGAAGCTCTAGCACCCCGCACCCCTCCGGCCCCACGGCTGAGACCGGGGGAGTGTGACCCTGTGGCCCGGGGTGTGCCTCGGCACACGTCGGGCCGCAGTCCTGTTCAGCCGCCCTTTTCTCCCTCTTACAGACCCTCAAGTCAAGGAGTACGCCATGACCGTGAAGACCCTGCAGGACCTGCTCGACGAAGGCGTCGACGGACGCCACATCCTCGTCCGCTCCGACTTCAACGTCCCGCTCAACGACGCCGGTGAGATCACCGACGCGGGCCGCATCACCGCCTCCCTGCCGACCCTCCAGGCGCTCGTCGACGGCGGCGCCAAGGTCATCGTCATGGCCCACCTGGGCCGCCCCAAGGGCGAGGTCAACCCCAAGTACTCCCTGGCCCCGGTCGCCGAGGCCCTCTCCGAGGCGCTCGGCCAGTACGTCGCGCTCGCTTCCGACGTCACCGGCGAGGACGCGCACGAGCGCGCCAACGGCCTGACCGAGGGCGATGTCCTCCTGCTGGAGAACGTGCGTTTCGACGCCCGCGAGACCTCCAAGGACGAGGCCGAGCGCGGCGCCTTCGCCGATGAGCTCGCCGCCCTCGCCGCCGACAACGGCGCCTTCGTCTCCGACGGCTTCGGCGTGGTCCACCGCGCCCAGGCCTCCGTCTTCGACGTGGCCAAGCGCCTCCCGGCCTACGCGGGCACCCTGGTGGAGAAGGAGATCTCCGTCCTGGAGAAGACCGCCACCAACCCCGAGTCCCCGTACGTCGTCGTCCTCGGCGGCTCCAAGGTCTCCGACAAGCTCGGCGTCATCGAGGCGCTGGCCGGCAAGGCCGACAAGATCATCATCGGCGGCGGCATGTGCTACACCTTCCTCAACGCCCAGGGCCACAACACCCAGAAGTCGCTGCTGCAGGAGGAGATGATCGACACCTGCCGTGACCTCCTCGAGCGCTTCGGCGACAAGATCGTCCTGCCGGTTGACCTCGTCGCCGCCGCCGAGTTCTCCGCCGACTCCGAGCACAAGGTCGTCGACCTCGACGGCATCCCCGAGGGCTGGCTGTCCCCGGACATCGGCCCGGAGTCCGTGAAGAAGTTCGCCGAAGTGCTGGCCACCTCCAAGACCGTCTTCTGGAACGGCCCCATGGGTGTCTTCGAGATGGAGCCCTTCTCCAAGGGCACCGAGGGCGTGGCCCAGTCCATCATCGACGCCACCGCGAACAACGGCTCCTTCTCCGTCGTCGGTGGCGGCGACTCCGCCGCCTCCGTCCGCGTGCTCGGGCTCAACGAGGACGGCTTCTCCCACATCTCCACCGGTGGCGGCGCCTCCCTCGAGTTCCTCGAGGGCAAGGAACTCCCGGGCGTCTCCGTCCTCGACCGCTAAACCCCTCCCGACCTGAAAGGAGTGCCACCCACATGGCACGCACCCCGCTCATCGCCGGCAACTGGAAGATGAACCTGGATCACCACCAGGCCATCGCCACCGTGCAGAAGCTCGACTTCGCCCTGCCGAAGGAGTACTACGAGAAGGTCGACGTCGCCGTCACCGTCCCGTTCACCGACCTGCGTTCGGTGCAGACCCTCGTCGACGGCGACAAGCTCAAGGTCACCTACGGTGCCCAGGACGTCTCCCGCCACGAGTCGGGCGCCTACACCGGTGAGGTCTCCGCGCAGATGCTGGCCAAGCTCGGCTGCACCTGGGTCGTCGTCGGCCACTCCGAGCGTCGCGAGTACCACAACGAATCCGATGAGCTCGTCGCGGCGAAGGCCGCCGCCACGCTCAAGCACGGCATGAGCCCGATCGTCTGCGTCGGTGAGCCGCTGGAGATCCGCGAGGCCGGCACCCACGTCGACTACGTCGTGGAGCAGACCCGCGCCTCCCTGGCCGGCCTGTCCGCCGAGGACCTCGGCAACACCGTCATCGCCTACGAGCCGGTGTGGGCCATCGGTACCGGCAAGGTCGCATCCGCGGCCGACGCCCAGGAGGTGTGCGCCGCCATCCGTGGGCTCATCCGTGAGCTGGCGGGCGACGAGGTCGCCGAGGGCATGCGCATCCTCTACGGCGGTTCCGTCAAGACGGACTCCGTCGGGGAGATCGTCGGCCAGCCCGACGTCGACGGTGGTCTCGTCGGTGGCGCCTCGCTCGACGGCGAGGAGTTCGCCAAGCTGGCGGCCGCCGCGGCTGCCGCAGTCTAGATCCGCCTGTCGCTGAGACCGGTCCCGCGCACCTGGCGTGGGGCCGGTTCCGCGTTTCCGGGACATGTCCACGAATGAATGTGGCCCGCATCACCCGAATAGGGCGCGCGGGGGCGCTCGATGGGCCATGATGGACACGGTGCCTGCGTCTGCGGGCCATCGTTGAACGTTAAGCACAGGGAGATCATCCATGACCGTCCGTGATCATCTGCAGGAAGACATCCGCTACCTCGGCCGCATTCTCGGCCAGGTGATCGCGGAACAGGAGGGCGAGGAGGTGTTCAACCTCGTCGAGCACGCCCGCCAGCAGGCCTTCGAGGTGGCAAAGGGCAACGCCAGCCTCGAGGTGCTCGTCGACCTCTTCCGGGACATCGAGCCGGAGCGGGCGACCCCCGTGGTGCGCGCCTTCAGCCACTTCGCCCTCATGGCGAACCTGGCCGAGGACATTCACGATGACTTCAACCGCGAGCGCATCCTCGACGAGGGCGGGGCACCGGACTCCACCCTCGAGGCCACCTGGGCGAAGTTCGAGGAGGCGCAGGTGAGCGCGGCCGAGATCGAGCGTTCCCTGTCCGGGGCGCTCGTGGCCCCCGTGCTCACCGCCCACCCCACCGAGACGCGCCGCCGCACGGTCTTCGACGCACAGAAGCACATCACCGATCTCATGTTGCAGCGCCACGCGATCCTCGACGCCGAGGAGACGGCCCGCACCGAGGCCCGCCTCGCAGAGGTCGACCGCAACATCCGCCGCCGCATGACCATCCTCTGGCAGACCGCGCTCATCCGGCAGGCGCGCCCGCGCATCGAGGACGAGATCGAGGTCGGCCTGCGCTACTACACCCTCTCCCTGCTCAAGGAGATCCCGGCGCTCAACCGCCACGTCCACGATTCCCTCAGCGATCGTTTCGACGCCGACCTGGCGGGCACCGCCGGCCAGGCCATCGTGCGCCCGGGCTCCTGGATCGGCGGAGACCACGACGGCAACCCCTTCGTCACCGCCGCCACCCTCGACTACGCCTCGCGGCGTGCCGCGCAGACCGTCCTGCGCTACTACTCCCAGCAGCTGCACTCCCTCGAGCACGAGCTCAGCCTCTCCGACCGCATGACCTCGGTGACCGTGGAGCTCGTGGCGCTGGCCGCCCGGGGACTCAACGACGTCCCCTCGCGTGTCGACGAGCCCTACCGCCGTGCCGTCCACGGCGTGCGCGGCCGCATCCTGGCCACGACGGCCCACCTCATCGGGGAGGACGCCGTGGAGGGGACGTGGCACCGCGAGCACGAGCCCTACGCCGACCCGGCCGAGTTCGAGGCCGACCTCACCGTCATCGACACCTCGCTGCGCGCCTCCCAGGACGAGATCATCGCCGATGACCGCCTGAGCACCATCCGCGCGGCCGTGGCCTCCTTCGGTTTCCACCTGTACTCCATCGACCTGCGGCAGAACTCGGAGAGCTTCGAGAACGTCCTCACCGAGGTTTTCGCCACCGCGCACGTCCACCCCCACTACGACACGCTGGGCGAAGAGGAGAAGGTCGACCTGCTCATCCGCGAGCTGCAGACCCCGCGCCCGCTTGTCCCGCGCGGCTACCGGGGGTTCAGCGAGCCCACCCAGCGTGAGCTGGACCTCATCAGCCAGGCGGCAGAGTCCGTCGCCCGCTTCGGCGAGCAGATGATCCCGCACCAGATCATCTCCATGGCGCAGTCGGTCAGCGACATCCTCGAGCCCATGGTCCTGCTCAAGGAGGTCGGCCTCATCCGTGCCAACGGGCAGGGCCCGACCGGCAGCGTCGACATCATCCCGCTTTTCGAGACCATCGACGATCTCCAGGCCGGTGCGGGCATCCTCCGCCAGCTGTGGGATCTGCCGCTCTACCGCGCCTACCTCAAGCAGCGGGGGGACACCCAGGAGGTCATGCTGGGTTACTCCGACTCCAACAAGGACGGTGGCTATTTCGCCGCCAACTGGGCGCTGTATGACGCTGAGACCGACCTCGTCGCCACCAGCCGCGAGTACGGCGTGCGGCTGCGCCTCTTCCATGGGCGCGGCGGCACCGTCGGTCGCGGCGGCGGTCCCTCCTACGACGCGATCCTCGCGCAGCCGCAGGGTGCGGTGGACGGCTCGCTGCGTATCACCGAGCAGGGCGAGATCATCTCCGCCAAGTACGGCTCCCAGCGGGCCGCGCGCCGCAACCTGGAGGCCCTCGTCTCCGCGACGCTGGAGGCCAGCCTCCTGCGCGTCGACGACCTCGCCGACCGCGCCCGGGCCACCCAGATCATGAGCGAGCTCGCCGAGAACTCCCGCCGCAAGTACTCCGAGCTGGTCCACGAGGACCCCGGGTTCATCCCGTACTTCACCCAGTCCACCCCACTGGACGAGATCGGTGACCTCAACATCGGTTCCCGCCCCACCTCCCGCAAGCAGACCCGGGGCGTCGAGGACCTCCGCGCCATCCCCTGGGTGCTGGCCTGGTCGCAGTCGCGCGTGCTGCTGCCCGGCTGGTTCGGCGTCGGCACCGCCCTGCAGGAGTGGATCGGCGACGGCCCGGACCGCGCGGAGCGGATCGCCGAGCTGCGCGAGCTCTATGAATCCTGGCCCTTCTTCACCTCCATCATGTCGAACATGGCGCAGGTCATGTCGAAGGCCGGCATGGACCTCGCCGAGCTCTATGCCCGGCTTATCGACGACCGCGAGGTCGCCGACCGCGTCCACGAGGTCATCACCGCCGAGTTCGAGCTCACCCGCGAGATGTTCAGCACGGTCACCGGCAGCGAGGAGCTGCTGGCGGACAACCCGGCGCTGGCCCGTTCGGTGCGTCGCCGCTTCCCCTACCTGCTGCCGCTCAACATCATCCAGCTGGAGATGCTGCGCCGCCACCGCGCCGGCGACGACCGCCGGGCCGTCTCCCGAGGCATCCAGTTGACGATGAACGGACTCGCCACCGCACTGCGCAACTCCGGGTAGACCTGGTGTAGAATGTCCGTCATGACTCTTGCTCTCCAGATCGTGCTCGTGCTCACCGCTGTGCTCATGACGGTGTTCGTTCTGCTGCACAAGGGCAAGGGCGGCGGCCTCTCCAGCCTCTTCGGCGGTGGCGTGCAGTCGAACCTCTCGGGTTCGACGATCGTGGAGAAGAACCTCAATCGCTACACCATCATCATGGCCGTCATCTGGATCGCCTGCATCGTGGCGCTCAACCTCGTCCAGGCCTTCGGCGGCTAGCCTCCCGCTGCTCGACGCCCCCTGCGGGGGGCGTTTTCGCGTTTAATGGCGGCCATGGACATGTTGCGCACCCTGCCCACCCTCACGGGACGCCCGCCCAGTGAGCTTATCGACGACCCCGCGCAGGATCCCTATCCACCTTTTCCTCGATTGGATGCGTGAGGCCATCGACGCGGGCGTGCCCGAGCCGCATGCAATGACCCTGTCCACGGTGGGGAGGACGGGGTGCCCGATGCGCGGGTGCTCATCCTCAAGGGAGTCGATGCCCGCGGTTTTGCCTTCGCCTCTACCGCATCGAGTAGGAGGGGCCGCCAGCTGGCGGCGCACCCTGAGGCCGCGCTGACTTTTTGGTGGCAGCCACTGTTGCGCTCGGTGCGGATCAATGGCCGGGTGGTCGAGGCCTCGGCTGCGGAGACCGCCGCCGACCTGGCCGCCCGCAGCGCTGAGGCCCGGGAGGGTGTGGCGGAAGGGGACTGGCGCCTGTGGCGGCTGGTGCCCGAGCGGATCGAGTTCTGGCAGGGCTCAACCGACCGGCGGCACCAGCGGGTGATCAGAGAGCTGTAGAGGCGTGGTTGCGCGGGCTGGTTAACTCTTGGTCAATTCGGGAGGAACTTCCGCCGACGTGCTATTCGGAATTGCGCGGGAACGTTTAAGCTGTTGGCTGCACCGGAAGGCATCTGAGCGTCTCCCCGAAAGTGTGCCGAGTAAACAGTTTTCTTAAGATCGCAGTCAGAGTGTTGACAAGCCTTATTGCCGTGCCATCAGCGATGGCCCATTCGGTCGTTCCCATCAATTCGTCCCAAGACATCCACAACAGTATGTTGCTCAATCAAGAGGACTCGATTGAAGCCCAGGCAATTGTTGCCGATGGCCCTTCGGAATATGACATCAAGAGAGCTATCGAGGATCATCTCGATTTCTCGATTGATGACCGAGGAGTCTTCGACGACATAACCGCACAGGCTGATGGAGTCGATCCCGAGATCATCCGGATTGGCGTGATTCGAAACCACATGATCGGAGTCGGAGGTGCTGAGATAAGCCCTCAGGGGTGGCAGGCGGGTACCTGGAATTACGGTCGCTGATGTGGGCCAAACCAATGGGGGCCGGGCGAGCCAATCGACTCCCTGGACCGCGCATGCATGAACCATGATATTTGCATTCAGCAGGGTACCGCGATATGTGATTGTGATTATAGGTTCGTGCAGAACCTCCGCGTCATCAGGCCGCAGTATCCGTGGGGCACGGCGGGTCGTGCCTATCTCGAAGCGGCAATCGTAGTTGTACCGAAAACCCACGGTTGCGGCTTCTAGCACTACGCTCAACAATCACAGCTGCAGGTGATGGGCCTATCGACAGAAATCACGCCAGCAGAAAAGAGAAGCAGATCTTGCAGTCATTGAAGTCCCGCACAGCCCTCTACATCGCCTGGGTCGCACTGGCTCTTAATGTCATACTGACCTACTTAAGGGCCGTTATTCCAGCGCACGCGCTCGGTGTGGGCGTCGAAGACCCATCGCAATTCAATAGCGTGTCCGGCCCCATCATAAATGTTGTCACGGTTGGCTTTGCGCTTATCGTGGCGTTTACACAACGAAAGGTCATTCTGGGGCTCGCATCAATAGTGAGTTTCTTTTCCTTCTTTGTGATTGCTCTTTTTCACCTAGGATTGTGCCTCACCTGGCGGCACTTCTTTTGGGACGATCCCGTCAGCGACGGTTCCGGATCACTAGCTCCCTTTTGGGCTTGTCGGTTCTTGGATCCCTAAGCGAGTGATCAGAGAGCTGTAGCGGCGTTGTCCGCGAGGTAGAGGACGGTGTCGGCGGTGCCCTCGGCTCCGGCGGCGGGCCAGTCTTCGGGGTGCGCGCGGTCGACGACGGCCCGGGCGGCCTGCGCCTTGTCCTCGCCGGCGACGAGCAGCCACACCTGCTCCGCGCGGCGCACGGCCGCAAGCGTCAGGGTGACGCGCTCCGCTGGGGGCTTCGGCGAGTCGGTGACCGCGATGACGAGGCGCTTGGACTCGCGGACGGCGTCGGTGTGTGGGAAGAGGGAGTTGATGTGGCCCTCGTGGCCCATGCCGAGCAGGTGGATGTCGAAGCCCTCCGGGGCGACTTCGGTGAGGGTGGCCTCGTAGGCGCGGGCGGCGGCCTCCATGTCGCCGCCGTCGAGGCGATAGCCGTGGATGTTCGCCTCCGGGATGTCGACGTGGTTGAGCAGGGCGTCGCGTGCCTGGCCCTCGTTGGAGTCCGCGTGGTTGACGGGCACGTTGCGCTCGTCGCCGAAGAAGACGTGGACGCGGGTCCAGTCGATGCGCGGATCGGCGTCCTCGAGTTCCCGGACGCGCTCGAGCAGCCCGATACCGGCCCCGCCGCCGGTGAGCACCAGGCGGGCGACACCGTCGCCGTGCACACCGGTGCCGGTTGACTGGAGGGCCGAGACGACGTCGATAAGCGAGGTCGCGGCCTGCTCGACGAGGGTGGACAGGGTGTCAGGACGACGCAGCGTGACCATTGATTCCTTTCACGCGGGTGAGGCCGCGGAGGGCGTGGGCGTAGGCGAGATCGGGGTCGAGGTGGCGCAGCTCCTCGGAGAGGCAGTCGGCGTCGGAACGCTCGTTCATGGCCACGAGGGACTCAGGGCGGCCCGGCATGCTCACGCGGACGGTGCGGTGATCGAGGACCTCGACGGTGACGGGCCCGGAGGCGCGGTCGAAGCGGAGGGAGCGGATGGGGAAGAGGCGCTGATCGGAACCCGGATCGCACACCTCGCGGGTGACGGGCACGCCGAGGCGGTCGGCGAGCCAGCCGGCGGCGACGTCGATCTGCGGTTCGTTGGCGGGGCCGGTGAGCACGGCGGCCTCGACGTCCTCCTGCGGGTGCCGGTCGAGCGAGGAGGCGACGATGCCGCGCCACGCGGTGATCTTCGACCACACCATGTCCGAGTCGCCGGGGCCGTAGGTCGAGCGCAGGCGCGCCAGCACGGCGCGGCCTGCCGGGTGATCCGCGTTGGTGATCCGGCGCTGCGCCAGCCGACCCAGCGGATGCTCCGAGGGGTTCTCCGGGGCGGTGGTCGGCCACCAGGCGACGACCGGGGTGTCGGGCAGCAGCAGCGGGGTGACCACGGCGGCGAGGTGGTTGACCATCTCGCCGGTGATGCGCATGATGACCATCTCCGAGGCGCCGGCGTGGCCGCCGACGCGGACCTCGGCGTCGAGACGCGAGGCGGCGTCCTCCTCCCCGGTGAGCAGGACCAGCACGCGGGCGGGATGCTCGTGGGAGGCGTCGCGGGTGACGGAGATGATGTGGTCGACGTCGTCGTCGAGGGCGGCGACGACGACGAGGGTGAGCACGCGGCCGGTGGTCTGCGAGTTGTTCTCGCGGGCCTCGAGCAGGCTGGCGGCGATGTGACGGGTGTCGGTGTCCGGCAGTTCGATCTTCATGTCGGTCCTTTCGAGGTTAGGGGCGACGCCAGGAGCGGCCGGTGCGTTCCAGCATGCGGTCCGCGCTGGTGGGACCCCACGTGCCGGACTCGTACTCCTCCGGCTGGCCCTTCTCGGCCCAGAACTCGAGGATCGGGTCGAGGATGGCCCAGGACAGCTCCACCTCCTCGTTGGTGGGGAAGAGGGAGGACTCGTCGAGAAGCGCGTCGAGGATGAGCCGCTCGTAGGCCTCCGGGGAGGCCTCGGTGAAGGCCTCGGCGTAGGAGAAGTCCATGTTGACGTCGCGGACCTCCATCGCCGAGCCCGGCACCTTGGAGCCGAAGCGCATGAGGACACCCTCGTCGGGCTGGACGCGGATGACGATGGCGTTCTGCCCCAGCGAGGAGGTCTGTCCCTCGAGGAAGGGCTGGTGCGGCGCCTTCTTGAACACCAGGGCGATCTCCGTGACACGACGCCCGAGGCGCTTGCCGGTGCGCAGGTAGAAGGGCACGCCCGCCCAGCGGCGGGAGTTGATCTCCAGGGTGCAGGCGGCGTAGGTCTCGGTGGTCGACGCCGGGTCGAAGCCCTCCTCCTCCCGCAGGCCCTTGACCTTGTGGGAGCCCTGCCAGCCCGCCGCGTACTGGCCGCGCGCGGTGGTCTTGTTCAGCGGGTACACCGGGTTGGTGGCGCGCAGCACCTTGACCTTCTCGGCCTGCAGCTCCGCCGGATCGAAGGCGATGGGCTCCTCCATGGCCACCAGGGCCAGCAGCTGGAGGAGGTGATTCTGCATGACGTCGCGGGCGGCGCCGATGCCGTCGTAGTAGCCCGCGCGACCGCCCAGGCCGATGTCCTCGGCCATGGTGATCTGCACGTGGTCGACGTAGTGGGCGTTCCACAGCGGGTCGAAGAGCTGGTTGGCGAAACGCAGCGCCAGGATGTTCTGCACCGTCTCCTTACCCAGGTAGTGGTCGATGCGGAACACCGACTCCTCCGGGAAGACGGCGTTGACCACCTGGTTGAGCTCCCGGGCACTCGCCTGATCGTGGCCGAAGGGCTTCTCGATGATCACCCGTCGCCAGGACTCCTCACCCGCCTCCGCCAGGCCGGAACGCTCCAGCTGGTGGCACACGGCGGTGAAGAAGTCCGGCGGCACCGACAGGTAGAAGGCCCAGTTGCCGGACGTGCCGCGGGTGGCGTCCATCTCCGCGAGGGTGGCGGCGAGACGGTCGAAACCGTCGTCGTCGAAGTTGCCCTCGACGAAGTGCATGCCCTCCGCCAGGCGCTCCCACACGTGCTCCCGGAAACGGGTCCGGGCGCCGCTCTCCACGGCCTCGCGCACGTACTCCTCGAACTCCGGTTTCGTCCAGGAACGGCGACCGAAGCCGATGAGGGTGAAGCCGGCGGGCAGCAGCCCGCGGTTGGCCAGGTCGTAGATGGCCGGGAGCAGCTTCTTGCGCGCCAGGTCACCGGTGACGCCGAAGATGACCATGCCCGAGGGCCCGGCGATGCGGGGCAGGCGCTTGTCCTCGGGGTTGCGCAGCGGATTGACCCAGGTGTCCGGGCCGGTCACGGGCAGGGGCATGCGGTTGTCCTTTCCGACGGGCAGCTGCTAGCGCAGCTGGGATTCCATGGAGTCGAGGAGGTCGTTCCAGGCCGAGACGAACTTCTCGACGCCCTCGCGCTCCAGCACCGCGAACACGTCCTCCATGTCGATACCCACGGCCACGAGCTGCTCGAAGATCTCGTGGGCGGCGGGCTCGGCGCCGGTGAGGGTGTCACCGTGGAGGCCACCGTGCTCGAGGACGGCGTCGATCGTCGGCTCCGGCATGGTGTTGACGGTGTCGGGTCCGGCCAGCTCGGTGACGTAGAGGGTGGGGGAGTAGTCGGGGTTCTTCACACCGGTGGACGCCCACAGCGGGCGCTGCGGGTGAGCGCCCGCGGGGAGGTCCTTGGCGCCGATCTCCTGGAAGACGGCGTAGGCGCGCTGGGCGTTGGCCACGCCCGCCTTCCCGCGCAGGGCGAGGGCCTCCGGGGTGCCGATCTCCTCGAGGCGGCGGTCGACCTCGACGTCGAGACGCGAGACGAAGAAGGAGGCGACGGAGTGGATCTGCGAGACGTCGAGGCCCTTCTCCGCCGCGCGGCGGATGCCCTCGCGGTGGGCGGCGATGACCTCGCGGTAGCGGGCCACCGAGAAGATGAGGGTGACGTTGACGGAGATCCCCTCGGCCAGGGCGTCGGTGATCGCGGGCAGCGACCCCGGGGTGGCCGGGATCTTGATCATGACGTTGGGGCGGTCGACCTTGTTCCACAGCTCGCGGGCCTGCGCGATGGTGGCGTCGCGGTCCTCGGAGATACGGGGGTCGACCTCGATGGACACGCGGCCGTCGACACCGCCGGTGCGCTCGTAGATGGGCAGGAAAACGTCGCAGGCGTCGCGGACGTCGTCGATGGACATGGCGTAGACGGCCTCGTCCACGGCGGCGCCGGCGGCCTTGAGCTCGGCGATCTGCGCGTCGTAGGCGGTGCCCTTGCTCATGGCGGCGGCGAAGATCGCCGGGTTGGTGGTCACGCCGACCACAGACTTGGCCTCGATGACCTCGGCCAGGTTGCCGGAGGTGATGCGGTCACGGGAGAGGTCGTCGAGCCAGGTGGAGGTGCCCAGCGCGGCAAGCTCGTCGATGTGGGTCATGTGTGGATCCTTTACTTGCTGGCGGTGAGGGACTCGCGGGCGGCGGCGACGACGGCGTCGGCGGTGATGCCGAACTCCTCGAAGAGCTGCTGGTACGGGGCGGAGGCGCCGAAGTGCTCGAGGGAGACGTTGCGGCCGGCGGTGCCGGTGAAGCGGTGCCACGGCATGGCGATGCCCGCCTCGACGGAGACGCGCGCGGTGACGGCGGCCGGCAGGACCGACTCGATGTAGGCGGCATCCTGCTCGAGGAACCACTCCATGCAGGGCACGGAGACGACGCGGGCGGCGACGCCCTCGCCCTCGAGGGTGGCGGCGGCCGCGACGGCCAGCTGCACCTCGGAGCCGGTGGCCAGGAGGATGACGTCCGGGGTCTCCTGCGAGCCCTCGACGAGGACGTAGGCGCCGCGGCGCACACCCGCGGCGGCCTTCTCCTTGGTGCCCGCGAGGACGGGGACGTTCTGGCGGGTGAGCGCCAGGGCCTTCGGGGACTCGCGGTACTCCAGCGCGGCGGCCCAGGCCTGGGCGGTCTCGTTGGCGTCGGCCGGGCGGATGACGGACAGACCCGGGATGGCACGCAGCGCGGCGAGAATCTCCACCGGCTGGTGGGTCGGGCCGTCCTCGCCGAGGCCGATGGAGTCGTGGGTCCACACGTAGTAGACGTCGGTCTCCATGAGCGAGCCGAGGCGCACGGCGGGGCGCATGTAATCGGAGAAGATGAGGAAGGTGCCGCCGTAGGGGCGGGTCGGGCCGTGCAGGGCGATGCCGTTGAGGATCGCGCCCATGGCGTGCTCACGGATACCGAAGTGCATGTTGCGGCCGTAGGGCTCCGCGGACCACGTGTCAGTGGAGATCTCCTGCGGGCCGAAGGAGGGGCTGCCCTTGATGATGGTGTTGTTGGAACCCGCGAGGTCGGCGGAACCGCCCCACAGCTCCGGCATCTGCTCACCGAGGACCTGCAGCGCTGCCTCGGAGGCCTTGCGGGTGGCCAGGCCGGACTCGTCGGCCTCCCACTCCGGCATCGACGCGGCGAGACCCTCCGGCAGCTCGCGGGCGACGAGGCGGTCGAAGAGATGCTTGTTGTTGGGGTTGGCCTGCGCCCAGGCGTCGAACTTCTCCTGCCACGCGGCGCGCTTCTCGACGCCGCGCTCCTGCAGCTTCCGGGTGTGCGCGAGGACCTCGTCGTCGATGTGGAAGTTAACCTCCGGGTCGAAGCCGAGCACCTCCTTGGTGGCGCGGACCTCGTCCTGGCCCAGGGCGGCGCCGTGGGAGGCTCCGGTGTTCAGGGCGTTGGGCGCCGGGTAGGCGATGACCGTGCGCAGGCGGATGAAGGTCGGGCGCTCGGTGTCGGCCTTGGCGGCGACGACGGCGGCCTCGATGGCGGCGACGTCCTCGCCACCCTCGATCTCAATGGTCTGCCAGCCGTAGGCGGCGTATCGGGCGACGACATCCTCGGTGAAGGCGATCTGGGTGTCGTCCTCGATGGAGATGCGGTTGTCGTCCCAGAAGACGATGAGGTTGCCCAGCTGCTGGGTGCCCGCCAGGGAGCTGGCCTCGGCGGTGACGCCCTCCTGCAGGTCACCGTCGGAGGCGATGACGTAGATGAAGTGGTCGAAGGGGGAATCACCGGCCGGGGTCTCCGGGTCGAACAGGCCCCGCTCGCGGCGCGCCGCCATGGCCATGCCGACGGCCGAGGCCAGGCCCTGGCCCAGGGGGCCGGTGGTGATCTCCACGCCGCGGGTGTGGCCGACCTCCGGGTGACCCGGGGTCAGGGAATCCCAGGAGCGCAGCGCCTTGAGATCCTCCATCTCCAGCCCGAAACCGCCCAGGTAGAGCTGGATGTACTGGGTGAGCGAGGAGTGGCCGCAGGAGAGGACGAAACGGTCCCGGCCGACCCAGTCGGTGTCGTTCGGGTCGTGGTCGATGACCCGCTGGTAGAGGGTGTACGCCAGGGGCGCCAGGGACATGGCGGTACCCGGGTGGCCGGAGCCGCAGTTCTCCACGGCGTCAGCGGCCAGGATGCGGACGGTGTCCACGGCGCGGGTGTCGGTGTCGGTCCAGTCGGCGGGGTAACGGCGCTGCGTCAGGGCCTGCAGTTCGGGCGTCATCGTCACGGTGGGATCCTCACTTCAAGGGTTGTCTGGGCTGTGCGGGGTGGACCGGGGCCCACGTCACCTCACCACCTTAGTGACTTCTCCTCCGGCGTTGTTTCTCGGTGCACGATGTCGTCAGGATTATCCAACTTAAGGTGGAGAGGGCTAGGATGACAGGGCTGGATTTTTCCGGGGCCGGGAACTTTTCGCCCGCACCGAACGACCAGTCACTGGTAGACGCGACAACAAGCGACATGAATTCTCGACCCGCCGTGGGAGGAACCTTCTCTTGGAGACAATCAAGGCCTATATTGCGCTGACGAAGCCGAGGGTCATTGAGTTGCTCCTCGTCGCCACCATTCCGGCGATGCTGCAGGCGGAACGGGGCGAGAACAACATCATCCTCATCCTGCTCACCGTCATCGGCGGCTGGATGGGCGCCGCTGCGGCCAACACCTTCAACATGGTCGCCGATTCCGACATCGACCAGAAGATGGGCCGCACCCGCGCCCGCCCCCTCGTCCGTCACACCGTGACCAACCGCAAGGCCACCATCTTCGCGTGGTCCCTGCTCATCATCTCGGTGCTGTGGCTGGGCCTGCTGGCCAACTCCTGGCTGGCCGCCGCCTTCATCCTGCTGACCAACTGGTTCTACATCTACGTCTACACCAAGTGGCTCAAGCGGCGGACCTGGCAGAACATCATCTGGGGCGGGGCGGCCGGCTGCATGCCCGTCCTCGTCGGCTGGGCCGTCATCACCGACAACATGCCCGCCGGCGTGCCCGCCCAGTGGTGGCAGGCGATCGTGCTGTTCATGATCATCTTCTTCTGGACCCCGCCCCACACCTGGGCCCTGGCCATGAAGTACCGCGACGACTACGAGAAGGCCGGGGTGCCCATGCTCCCCGTCGTGCGCAAGCCCGTCCAGGTCACCCGCCAGATCGTGTGGTACACGGTCGCCACGGTGATCACCACCCTGCTGCTCGTCCCCGCGGCCTCGTGGATCTACCTCGGGGGCGCGCTCCTCGGCGGCGCCTACTTCCTCATCATGGCGATCTTCCTACACAACGGCGTGAAGAAGGGCCAGAAGGTCAAGCCCCTCAAGCTGTTCATCCTGTCGAACAATTACCTCGCGCTCGTCTTCGTCGCCCTCTCCATCGACGCCGTCCTCGGCTGGGAGACCATCGGCTCGATGCTGGGATGGACCACCACGTTCTTCTAGTTGTCAACCGGTAGGGTGACAGGAACCGCGGTTTCTGTGGATAGCGTCTCGTTGTCCACAGGCCGCGGTTCCTTCTTATCGACGCCCCCTTCCTCCCCGTCTATCGTCCCGGTCATGGAGATCATCGAGGCCTTCCGCGCGCTGCGCGGCATGCGGGTGCTGGGAGCGCTGTTTGACGGCACCCTGCGCGCCGCCACCCTCGATGACCTCGGTTACCGGGACGCCGGCGCCTGGTCGAACCTCGCCTCCGTCTACTACGGCGCCACCCGGGGGAGGACCTTGCAGCGGGCGGCGCGGGAGGCCGCGGGGGACTTGTCGCTGGATGCGCTGCGGGTCGTCGAGAAGCACACGAAGAAGCTGCTGCGTGGCGCGGCCGTGAGCGAGTGGGAACTGCGCGTCGAGCTATGCGCCCTGCGCGGTACCGTCGCCGAGATCGACCGCCTCGCCGCCGCCCGCGTCCGCGAATACAACCGCGCGGTGCAGGATGCGGCGAAGAAGGCCTACGGCCGACGCGCCCTGCGGGGAGGGAAGAACACCGACGCCCAGGGGCTGCGGACCTTCACCGTCACCGGCCCGGAGCGCATCATCGAGGGGGTGCTCTCCGGCGTGCGGGCGGAAGCCAAGCAGCTACGCCGGCAGGACCCAAAGCTGGGTTACGAGCAGGCCATGTTCGACGCCTTCCTGGCCACCGGCGGCCAAGGCGGGGGAGCCGCCCGCGAGATGGTGGTGACAGTGCTGCCCCTGGCGGAGTCGACCAAGGTCCTGCGCCAGGAGGGCGACGAGACAATCTTCGCCCGCACCGACGGCACCACCATCACCGGGGCGGAACTCGTGGCGGAGGCCATGGTGTCCGAGGACTACGTCGGCGTCTTCGACCCGGTGAAGGGAGGCGTCAACCTCTACCGGGACGAGCGCTTCGCCAACTTCAAACAGCGGGTGCTGCTGTCCGCGGAGACCATCGTGTGCCCCCACCCCGGCTGCACGACTCCGGCCTCGGAATGCCAGGTCCACCACCTCACCGCCTGGGAGAAGGGCGGGAACACGAACATCGAGGACCTGACCATGCTGTGTCAGGTGCACAACGCCCGCAACGACGACGACCCGGATAAGCCCCCCAAGAACGGAACGATGGTGCGCGAACCGGGAGGGGTGGTGCACCACCCACCCGACGGCGGGCCACCCCGCAGAAACCGACACCCCATCCGCGACCTGTCGGCGATGGCCCTGGCCCGGTCCTAATCCTGCACGTGCAGGACGATGGAGCCGGTCGTCCGGCGCGCCTGCAGGTCCCGATGGGCCTGGGCGGCATCCGCCAGGGCGTACTCACCGGAGATGCGGAACTTCAGCGTGCCGTCGACGATCGCCTGGGTGACGGCCTGGGCGCGCATGCGGAACTCGCCCTCCCCGGAGGTCCAGGCGCCGATGGAGGGGCGCGTCAGGTAGATCGACCCGTGCGTGTTGAGCAGCTGCGGATCCACCGGCTCCACCGCCCCGGAGGCGGCGCCGAACAGACACACGACGCCGCGGGGGCGGACGGCCTCGAGGGACTCGTGGAAGGTGTCCCTGCCCACGCCGTCGTAGACGACGTCCACGCCGACACCACCGTTGCGACGCCGCACCACCTCGGCGAGGTTGTCCGAGTAGCGGAACACCTCGGTGGCACCCGCCTCGCGGGCCAGCTCGGCCTTCTCGTCGGTGGACACCACCGAGTAGACGCGCACACCCTTGTTGGCGGCCATCTGGGTGGCCAGCAGGCCCACGCCGCCGGCGCCGGCGGTGATGAGGCAGGAGTCGCCCTCCTGCAGGTTGTACACGCCGTAGGTGAGGTAGTGGGCGGTGATGCCCTGCAGCAGCATGGAGGCGGCGACGGTGGGTTCCACGCCCTCGGGCACGGCGACGAGACGCTCCCGGGGCACGCAGACCTGCTCCGCGTAGGAGCCGAAGGCGTCACACCACGCGACGACGGTGCCCTCGGCGATCTCCCCCTGCGGGTCGTGGACGACGCGGCCGGTGCCCTCCAGGCCGGGGACGAAGGGCAGGCCCGCGTGGTAGACGCCCTCGCGGTAGTAGGTGTCGATGTAGTTGACGCCGGCGACGAGGACGTCGACAAGCACTTCGTCATCGGTGGGGACCGGCGGGTCGATGTCGCGCAGGACGAGGACCTCGGGTCCTCCGGTTTCGGTGATCTGGATTGCCTTCATGACAACCAGGCTAGCGATCACTCAGCGGTGACGGTGGCGTTTTTCTCCGCGCGGGTGATTCGACGGCGGCCGTGGGCGTAGAGGAAGGCGGAGAAGGCGACGACGACGGAGCTCATCGCGACGTGGGCGGGGATGGTCCAGCGGGGCACGCCGAGGTTGAACTGGATGACGCCGATGGTCCACTGCACGGCGATCATGAGGACGAGCACCCAGGCGGTGTTCTTCGCGTCCTTGCTGGCCATGCCGCGGTAGAGCAGCCACACGACGAGAAGGGTGGCGGCGAGGTAGACGTACATGGTGCCGGCGTGGATGAGGGCCATGAGCTCGATGTCGACGTCGAGACGCCCGTCCATGCCGACGCCGTCGTCGCCCGAGTGGACGCCCGCGCCGGTGACCATGGTGCCGGTGACCAGGACGGCGGACAGGCACACCGCCGCGACGATGGTGAGGGTGCGGATGATCGGCGCGAACATGCGGACCGGGGGCAGGTCGTCTGGCTCGGCGAGGCGCATGTAGAGCAGGGCGGCGATCCACACGAGGAACATCGACGGCAGGAAGTGGATGGCCACGGCCCACCACTTGAGGTCGAGGTGGACGGAGATGCCGCCGAGGACGGCCTGGACGACGATGCCCAGGCCGGAGATGACGGAGTAGGTGATGATCTCGCGGCGTCGAGAAGCACGCAGCACCGCGATGAACACGGCGATGGCGATGGCGGCGAGGGCGAAGGTGAGCAGCCGGTTGCCGAACTCGATGGCCTGGTGGATGGCCGGCGCCGCCCCCTGGACGGGAACGAGCGAGCCTTCGTGGCAGTTGGGCCACGTGTCGCAGCCGAGGCCGGAGCCGGTGACGCGGACGATCGATCCGGTGACGGTGATCCCGCCCTGCGCGAGCAGCAGAATGAAGGCCAGGATGCGCTGTAGACGCACCGAGGGGCCTCGCGTGGTGGTCGGGTGGTCGGGAGTCACGGTGTCAGTCACGGCGCTCATCCTATCGTTTCGACGTGCGGGTTCGGATCATTGAGGAATGTGAAAAAACTCTAGGCCTCGAAGCGGAACCATCGGACGGCCAGAACCGACGCGACCGCGGCCCAGGCGGCCAGGACGGCGATCTCCAGCCAGGGGACGACGCCGGCGAAGGCGTCCGTCAGCCCGGCGGCCAGTGCGACGGTGGGGACGGCGGTGTACCAGCCGGCGGCGTCGAGACCCACGGCGAAGACGACGTAGCCGAGGGCGCCGACGAGGACGAACCAGATGAGGTTCGCCAGCGCGAGGACCATCTCGGAGCTGAGGGTGCCGCCCATGAGCATGCCCAGCGCGGTGAAGGTGGTGATGCCCAGCACCAGGATCGCCAGCCCGAGCAGCACCCCGCCGGGGGAGGCCCGCCAGCCGAGGAACAGGGCGACGGACCCGAGGAGCAGGATCTGCAGCGCGGACATCGCGGCGACGGCGATGACCTTGCCGAAGATGATCGTCGACGCCGGCACCCCCGAGGCGCCGCTGCGCTTCAACGCCCCGTAGCGACGATCGAAGGCGACGGCGATGGCCTGCCCGGTGAAACCGGAGGACGAGGTGGCGATCGCCAGCACCATCGGCAGGAGCTGCGCGAGGGTGGTCTGCTCGCTGAACATCGCCGTCCGGGCGGTGAGGACGAGGGCGACGAGCGGGATGATGACGCTGAGCAGCTGCTGTTCGCCGTGGCGGAGGAAGAGGATGGTCTCGGTGCGCCCCTGGGCGGCGATCATGCGCGCCGTCGACGCGCGTCGAGGGGCGGGGCGGAAGGTGCCTGGTGCGAAACGGGTGGTGGTCATGTCAGCTCCTCAGGCTTCGTCCGGTGATGTCGAGGAAGACTTCCTCGAGGTTGCGATGATCGACGTCGAGGCGGCGGATGAGGACGTCCTGCTCGGCGGCCGCACGGCTGAGGGCGGCGAGGACGGCCGGGGTGGCCCGGGTGGGCAGGCGGTAGTGGAGGGGACGGAGCGTCTCGACGCCGGGGTGGTCGCCCAGCGCCCTATCGACGCGCGCGACGTCCAGCGCCGAGTCGGTCTCGAAGCTGATGCGCGCCCCGGCGTCCCCGGCGGTGAGTTCGGCGGGGGTGCCGGAGGCGACGACGCGGCCGCGGTCGATGATGACGATGTGGTCCGCGAGGGCCTCGGCCTCGTCCATGAGGTGGGTGGTGAGGATGACGGTGACGCCGTCGCGGCGGAGGGCGTCGATAAGCTCCCAGACGGCGAGGCGGGACTGGGCGTCGAGGCCGGCGGTGGGTTCGTCGAGGAAGACGAGCTCGGGGCGGCCGATGACGGCGAGGGCGAGGGAGAGGCGTTGTTGCTGGCCGCCGGAGAGTCGGCGCCAGGTGGTGCGGCGGACGCCGTCGAGGCCGAGGACGTCGATGAGCCACTCGGGGTCGTGGGGGTCGGCGTTGTAGGCGGCGGCGAGGCGGAGCATCTCGGCGACGCGGATGCCGGAGTAGGAGCCGCCGCCCTGCAGCATGATGCCGATGCGGGCGCGGACGGCCTCGGGTTGGGTGACGGGGTCGAGGCCGAGGACGCGGATCGCGCCGGAGGTGGGGCGTTGGAAGCCCTCGCACATGTCGATGGTGGTGGTTTTGCCGGCGCCGTTGGGTCCGAGGAGGGCGAGGACCTCGCCGCGGCGGGCGGTGAGGGAGAGGCCGTCGACGGCGGTGGTGGGGCCGAAGGTCTTCACCACGTTCTCCAGTTCCAGGGCTGGAGGGGACCCATCGAAAGTTGCAGACACGGTTATTCAGTGTAGGCCACGGAGGGTGCCGCGCCTCAACAGCCACCAGCCGAGGGCGACGACGACGAGGAAGCTGAGCGCCGCCCCGAGATAGATGGAGCCCACGGTCAGCGGGGGCAGGGCCAGCCCGCGGGGGAGCACGGTGAAGGAGAAGAAGGCGGAGTAGGCGACGACGGCGACGCGGAAGAGCATCTGGTTGGCCCACGCGGCGAGGGGGAGGATGGCCCACAGCATGTACCACGGGTGGACGACGGGGAAGAGGATGACGAGGACGAAGGTGGCCACGCCGAGCCCCCCGACGGGGTGGATGGTGCCGCGGAAGGTGGCGAAGAGGAAACGCAGGAGGAAAGCGCCGGCGACGAGGACGCCGACGCCGCGGGTGATGAGCAGCATGGTGTCGGTGTGGTCGCCGAGGCCGAGGAGCATGCCGAAGAACCCGGCGATGACGCCGATGTCGGTGGTCATCGACAGCCAGCTGCGTATCGACGCCGCCCCGCCCTGCCCCGTCACCCAGCCCAGGCCGATGCCGGTCACCGCGGTCACCGCGGCGATGGTGGCCGCCAGGAGGGTGACCTGGACGAGCACGGCGAGGGCGAGGGAGGCGACGGGCCCGCGCCCGACGCGCAGGAAGTGCCGCGCCAGGTTCATGCCGACGAAGCCGAGGGCGAGGAATCCGGTCACCTTGACCATTCCGGCGCCGCCGATGAGGAAGGCGGAGAGGATGATGAGCCCGGCCCCGGAAGCCGGGTCGACCGGCTGCCCGTTGCGGCCGCCCAGCTTATCGACGCCCCGCAGCCCCACCTCCAGCCCCACCAGCATGAGCCCGAGCAGGATCGATTCGTTGTGGATGCCGCCGACGAGGTGGAGGATGGTCAGGGGGTTGAGCATGCCGAGCCACAGGGCGGTGACGGGGTTGACGCGGCAGCGACGCGCCAGCCGGGAGATGGCCCACCCGGCGGCGATGAGGCCGAGGAGCGAGACGAGGCGGTGGGCGAGGACCCCGAGGGTGATGGAGTCGCCCGTGATCCGGCTGATGGTCGAGGCGATGCCCAGGGCGACGGGGCCGTAGGGGGAGGGGGAGTGGGACCAGATGAAGGGGACGGAGCGGGCGAGGGGATCCTCTGGGCCGAGCAGGTCGACGGGCCCCGCCGCATAGGGGTCCATGCCGCGGGCGACGATGGAGCCCTGCGCGAGGTAGGAGTAGATGTCCTGCGTGAACAGCGGCGCGGTGCCCAGCAGGGGGAGCACCCAGGCGGCGAAGGTGCGTTTGATGAGCGAGGGGGTGACGACGGCGTCGTCGATACGCGCGCGTCGATAGGGGGCACCGACGAAGGGACCCATGAGCACCCACGCGAGGACGAGCAACCCGACGCCGACGAGAACCATCGACGAGGATGTGGTGAGCATCCGGGACATGAAGGTGCCGCCGGGGAAGGAGGAGTAGGGGTTGCCCAGGACGGGCAGGGCGCCGGCGCCGAGCGCGCCGAGGCCGATGAGCAGTGAGCCGAGGGTGCCGATCCAGCGCAGCAGCTGGAAGCGGTTGAGTTCGCGGATGCCCAGGCGCGAGCTGCGGGGCTGGAGGTCCTCGCCGGGGTCGACGTGGAGGAGGGCGGACCGGGAACCGGCGGAGCCGAGCCGGGGGAGGCTGGCGCCGAGGGCGCCGAGCGGTCGTCGCGAAGTCACCTGCCCATCGTAGCCGGGTGGACACCCGGAATGAATTAGGGAACACTAGTGTTGTCGAATATGAGGGCGCCGGTCCACCACCCGGCGTCGACGACGACTTGTACCAGCAACAGCGAGGAGGTGACGGCGCGATGAACACCCACCCTGAGGTCCCGGAGACCCGGACCGTGGAGGGCGACACCCGTCGTCAAATCATGCTCATGCTGCTCAAACTCGCGCCGGTGACGGCCTCCGATCTCGCTGACCGCCTCGAGATGTCCGCCGCCGGGGTTCGCCGGCACCTGGACATCCTCGTGGCGGAGGGCCTGGCGGAGACGCTCGACCGGCGCACCAGATCGGCCGGTTCCGCCGCGCGGGGCCGACCGGCGAAGGCGTTCCGCCTCACCGATCAGGGGAGGTCCCATTTCGGGCACTCCTACGATCAGTTGGCGGCGGACGCTCTGGACCTGCTCCGGGAGACCGGAGGGGCGGAGGCCGTCCGCCGTCTGGCGGCGAGCCGCATCGAGCGGATCGTGGCGGGGGTCACCCCGGCCGGCGAGGACGAGGACTCCATCCAGAAGACAGCGGGGGAGTTGGCTGATGCCTTCGACCGTGCCGGGTACGCTGCAACGGTCACCCGTGCCGGGAACGGTATCCAGATCTGTCAGCACCATTGCCCGGTGGCCCACGTGGCCGCCGAGCACCCGGAGCTGTGCGAGGCCGAACATGAGCTGATCTCAGGTCTGGTCGGCGTCCATGTCCAACCGTTGGCCACCATCACCGGTGGCCAGGGCATCTGCACGACGAATATCCCCCTGACACCCATCGAGAAACTTCCAGAAGAAAGGAGCGGATCATGACCCAGGCAACACCGCAGTCGCCGGAGAGCATGAGCGATGACCAGATCATCGAGTCCATCGGTCCGTACAACTACGGCTGGCACGACTCCGACGCGGCCGGTGCCTCTGCGCGCCGTGGCCTGAGCGAGGATGTCGTCCGTGACATCTCCGCCAAGAAGGACGAGCCGGAGTGGATGCTGGAGAAGCGCCTCAAGGCGCTGAGCATCTTCGAGCGCAAGCCCATGCCGACCTGGGGTGCCGATCTGTCGGGCATCGACTTCGACCAGATCAAGTACTTCGTCCGCTCCACCGAGGGCCAGGCCCAGTCCTGGGAGGATCTGCCCGAGGAGATCCGTAACACCTACGACCGTCTGGGTATCCCGGAGGCCGAGCGGCAGCGTCTCGTCGCCGGTGTCGCCGCGCAGTACGAGTCGGAGGTCGTCTACCACCAGATCCGCGAGGACCTGGAGGAGCAGGGTGTCATCTTCCTCGACACCGACACCGCCCTCAAGGAGCAGCCGGAGCTGTTCCGGGAGTACTTCGGCACCGTCATCCCCGACGGCGACAACAAGTTCTCCGCCCTCAACTCGGCCGTGTGGTCGGGCGGTTCCTTCATCTACGTGCCCAAGGGTGTCCACGTGGACATCCCGCTGCAGGCCTACTTCCGCATCAACACGGAGAACATGGGCCAGTTCGAGCGCACGCTCATCATCGTGGACGAGGACGCCTACGTCCACTACGTCGAGGGCTGTACCGCCCCGATCTACAAGTCTGATTCGCTTCACTCCGCGGTGGTGGAGATCATCGTGAAGAAGGGCGGCCGCTGCCGCTACACCACGATCCAGAACTGGTCGAACAACGTCTACAACCTCGTGACCAAGCGTGCCAAGGCCGAGGAGGGCGCCACCATGGAGTGGGTCGACGGCAACATCGGCTCCAAGGTCACCATGAAGTACCCGGCCGTGTGGATGACCGGCCCCTACGCCAAGGGTGAGGTCCTCTCCGTCGCCTTCGCGGGCGAGGGTCAGTTCCAGGACACCGGCGCCAAGATGACCCACATGGCTCCGCACACCTCCTCGAACATCGTCTCCAAGTCCGTGGCCCGGGGCGGCGGTCGTGCCGCCTACCGCGGTCTGGTGCAGATCAACGCCAACGCGCACCACTCCTACTCCAACGTGGAGTGTGACGCACTGCTGGTGGACAACATCTCCCGCTCGGACACCTACCCCTACAACGACATCCGCAACGACCACGTCGTGCTCGGCCACGAGGCCACGGTGTCCCAGGTGTCGGAGGAGCAGCTCTTCTACCTCATGTCCCGCGGTCTCAAGGAAGAGGAGGCCATGGCGATGATCGTCCGTGGCTTCGTCGAGCCCATCGCCAAGGAGCTGCCGATGGAGTACGCACTCGAGCTCAACCGCCTCATTGAACTGCAGATGGAAGGATCGGTGGGCTAGACCGATGACCACAGCTACCGCTGTCGACGCCGCCACCCCGCACAACACCAAGGGTGACCTCTTCTCCTCCTTCAACGTCGAGGACTTCCCTGTCCCGGCGGGCCGCGACGAGGAGTGGCGTTTCATTTCGCTGCGCCGCATCCGCGGCCTGCACAACGGCAAGTTCGACGAGGCCGTCACCCAGGACGTGCTTATCGACGTCCCCGCGGCCGCCGCGGGTGCCGTCACCGTCGAGACCGTCGCCAAGGACGACGAGCGCCTCGGCCGCGCGGCCGCCCCGGTGGACCGGGTCGCCGCGCAGGCCTGGACCTCCATGACCGAGGCCTCCTACATTTCGGTGGCCAAGGACGCGCTCGTCTCCGAGCCGGTCACGGTGACCATCACCGGTCGCGGCGAGGGGGTCACCTCCTTCGGGGCCGTCGTCGTCGATGTCGCCTCCGGCGCCGACGCCGTCGTCTTCGTGCGCTACACGGGCACCGGCACCCACGCCGACAACCTCGAGTTCATCGTCGGTGACAACGCGCGTCTCACCGTCATCGTCGACGCCGACTGGGAATCCGGTGCGGTGCACCTGTCCGGTCAGCACGCCCTGCTGGGCCGCGACGCCACCCTGCGCTACAACGCCGCGACCTTCGGCGGCGACGTCGTCCGCCTGGTGCCGCGCGTGAAGTTCACCGCCCCGGGCGGCGACGCCGAGCTGCTCGGCGTCTACTTCGCCGACGACGGCCAGTACTTCGAGAACCGCCTGCTCGTCGACCACGCCGTGCCGAACTGCCGCTCCAACGTCCTCTACAAGGGTGCGCTGCAGGCCGACCCCACCTCCGCGCTGCCCGACGCCCACACCACGTGGGTCGGCGACGTGCTCATCCGCGCCAACGCGCAGGGCACCGACACCTACGAGGTCAACCGCAACCTGGTGCTCACCGAGGGCGCCCGCGCGGACTCGATCCCCAACCTGGAGATCGAGACCGGCGAGATCGCCGGGGCCGGCCACGCCGCCACCGTCGGTCGCTTCGACGATGAGCAGGTGTTCTACCTCATGGCCCGCGGCATCCCCGAGGCCGAGGCCCGCCGCCTCATCATCCGTGGTTTCTTCTCCGAGGTCATCAACCGTATTCCGGTGGAGTCGATCCGGGAGGAACTGGAGAAGCGCGTCACCGACGAGCTCGAGTCCGTCACCGCTTAAGTTTTCACGCAGCACACCTTAGACCTGAAAGAGACGTACATGTCCACCCTGGAAATCAAGAACCTCCACGCACAGGTGATCCCGACGGACGGCAGCGGCGAGCCGAAGCCGATCCTCAAGGGCGTCAACCTGACCGTCAACTCCGGCGAGACCCACGCCATCATGGGCCCCAACGGCTCCGGCAAGTCCACCCTCGCCTACGCCATCGCCGGCCACCCGCGCTACGAGATCACCGAAGGCGAGATCCTCCTCGACGGCGAGAACATCCTCGAGATGGACGTCGACGAGCGCGCCCGTGCCGGCATGTTCCTGGCCATGCAGTACCCGACCGAGATCCCCGGCGTCTCCTCCGCCAACTTCATGCGCTCCGCCGTCACCGCGGTCCGCGGCCAGGCCCCGAAGCTGCGCGAGTGGATCAAGGAGCTCAACGCCGCCCGCGAGGCGCTGCAGATCGACAAGTCCTTCTCCGAGCGCTCCGTCAACGAGGGCTTCTCCGGCGGCGAGAAGAAGCGCCACGAGGTCCTCCAGCTCGACCTGCTCAAGCCGAAGTTCGCCGTCATGGACGAGACCGACTCCGGCCTCGACGTCGATGCCCTGCGCATCGTCTCCCAGGGCATCAACAGCTACCAGGAGGAGACCAACGGTGGCATCGTGATGATCACCCACTACAAGCGCATCCTCAACTACGTCCAGCCGGACTTCGTCCACGTGTTCGCCGACGGCCGCATCGTCACCACCGGTGGCGCCGAGCTCGCCGACAAGCTCGAGGCCGACGGCTACGACCAGTTCCTGTGATGCCGGGCCACCTCGACGTCGAGAAGATCCGGGCGCAGTTCCCGATCCTCTCGCGGACCGTGCGCGACGACCAGCCCCTGGTCTACCTCGACTCCGGGGCGACCTCGCAGCGCCCGCTGCCGGTGTGGAAGGCGGAGGAGGAGTTCGTGCTCCACACCTTCGCCCCTGTCCACCGCGGCGCCTACCAGCTGGCGGAGGAGGCGACCGACGCGTATGAGAACGCGCGCGCGAAGATCGCCGCGTTCGTCGGTGCGGAGGAGAACGAGATCGCCTTCGTCAAGAACGCGACCGAAGGGCTCAACGCCGTGGCTCATGTCCTCGGCGACGACCGCGCCGGCCGCTACCGGGTGACCGCGGACGACACCATCGTCGTCACCGAGCTGGAGCACCACGCCAACCTCGTGCCGTGGCAGGAGCTGTCCCGCCGCACCGGCGCGAAGCTGAAGTGGTACTCCATGACGGAGGAGGGTCGCATCGACCTGGACTCCCTCGAACTCGATGAGACGGTCAAGGTCGTGGCCTTCACCCACCAGTCGAATGTGACGGGTGTGGTCACGGATGTGGCGGAGCTGGTGCGCCGGGCGCAGGAGGTCGGGGCCCTCACGGTCCTCGACGCCTGCCAGTCCGTCCCGCACATGCCCGTCAACTTCCACGAGCTCGACGTCGATTTCGCGGCCTTCTCCGGGCACAAGATGTGCGGTCCCACCGGCGTCGGTGTCGTCTACGGACGGGCCCCGCTGCTCGACACGCTGCCGCCCTTCCTCACCGGCGGCTCGATGATCGAGGTGGTGAAAATGGAGGGCTCCACCTACGCCCCGGCCCCGCAGCGCTTCGAGGCGGGCACCCAGATGACCAGCCAGGTCGTCGGTCTGGGGGCGGCGGTGGACTTCCTCACCGAGATCGGCATGGACCAGGTCCACGCCCACGAGCAGGAGCTCACCGCCTACGCCCTCGAGCGCATGCAGACCGTCCCCGGGCTGCGCATCGTCGGGCCCACCACCGCCGAGGACCGTGGCGCGGCGATCTCCTTCACGCTGGAGGGGGTGCACCCGCACGATCTCGGCCAGGTGCTCGACAGCCGCGGCGTGTGCATCCGCGTCGGCCACCACTGCGCGTGGCCGGCCCACCGGGCACTCGGCGCCCAGTCGACGGCCCGGGCCAGCTTCTACATCTACAACACGCGTGCGGAGGTCGACGCCCTCGTCGACGCGATCAACCACGCCCGAGACTTCTTCGGGGTGAACCGATGAACCTGGAGTCCATGTACCAGGAAGTGATCCTGGACCACTACAAGAACCCGCAGCACGTCGGCCTGCGCGAGCCCTTCGACGCGGAGGTGCACCACGTCAACCCCTCCTGCGGTGACGAGCTGACGCTGCGCGTGCGCCTGTCCGCGGACGGCGAGCGTATCGACGACGTGTCCTACCACGCCGAGGGCTGCTCCATCTCGCAGGCCTCCACCTCCGTCATGGCGGAGGAGATCGTCGGCCTGCCCCTCGACGAGGCCAACGCGAAGCTCGCCGAGTTCGAGCGCATGATCCTCTCGCGCGGCACCGTGGAGGGGGACGAGGACCTCATCGGTGACGGCATCGCCTTCACCGGCGTGTCCAAGTACCCGGCCCGCGTCAAGTGCGCCCTCCTGGGGTGGAAGGCCTTCCAGGCCGCCACCGCCGACGCCCTCAACGAAAGGGAGAAGTAAATGACCGAGAACAACCCCACCGACAACGTCCAGCGCCAGCGTCCGGAGACCCTCACCGAGGAGCAGGAGGCACTCGCCTTCGACGTCACCGAGTACCTCTACGACGTCATCGACCCGGAACTGGGCATCAACGTCGTCGACCTCGGCCTCGTCTACGACGTGTGGATCGAGGACCGTGAGGGCGAGGACGCTGCCGTCATCAACATGACGCTCACCTCGCCCGCCTGCCCCCTCACCGACGTCATCGAGGACCAGGTCAACGCCGCCCTCGTGGGCAACGGCATCGTCGACCACGTCGACCTCGAGTGGGTGTGGCTGCCGCCGTGGGGCCACCACATGATCACCGAGGACGGCCGCGAGCAGCTGCGTTCCCTCGGTTTCGCCGTCTAGGTATTGACACGCCCCTGTGGCGTGGGTTACATTGATCGGACATGCTTCACCGGACAGCAGTCAGGGTGAAGAAGTGAATCCCGGTAGTCCCGTCGAGAGACGGGGCCCGGGATTTGCGCCGTTGGTGGGAGAGAGACACACATGACCTTCAGCATGGACAAGGGCGCGGAGTTCGTCGCGCAGACGCAGTCCCCGGAGGGGGCCGCCGCCTGGAAGGGCCAGCTCGACGAGTTCGCCCCCGGCGCCTCCGACTGGGTCGTCGGCGCCGTCTTCGGCGGCACCTACCAGCGCGAGGGCCTCGACCTGCGCACCCGCCAACTGCTCAACATCGCGGCGCTGGCCGCGATGGGTGGGGTGGAACCGCAGCTCACCGGGCATATCCGGACGGCCCTCGAGGTCGCGGGCCTGAGCCGGGAAGAGGTGGGCGAGTCGATCATCCACCTCATGCCCTACATCGGGGTGCCCAAGACGCTGGCCGCCATGCGCTGCATGAAGGCCGCCGTCGACGGCTGAGACCCCCGCCTCAGTCACTCAGGCACGCCACCATGAAGGCGGCGTTGGCCGGGGTGAGGGCAAAGGCGGTCGGCCACTGGGCGAACTGCCCGTCGAGGATGCCGCCCTCGACGCCCCGGTAGGAATCCAGCCGGTCGGTGCAGTACTCCCAGGACTGGGTCGTCGCCTCGGCGGCGGCCCCACGCCCCAGCTCGGTGGCGATCTCGGCCCGCACCATCCCCACCCCGAAGAGCCCGCAGAGCAGGGGGATGAGGAGCCACCCGGCGCTACGTCGAGAAGCTTTCTGCGGCGCCCGCGCGGCCGGCGGCGAGGGCAGCGGCGCCCGCCCACCGGTGAGGGGGCGGGCGCGGACCTGCTGCAGCGACCGCGCGGACAGACCGTGATCCTGCAGGGCGTCGCGCAGCTGGTTCTCGGAAGGGTCAGTAGCGAAGCGCAGTACCAGCGAGCCGTGCTGGAACTCACCCACCTGGTACTCGACGATGTAGTCGCGACCGACGTTCATGCCCCCAGCATAGATTGATAGGATGGCCCCTTGTGATTGTCACCAATGACCTCGACGTTCGCGTCGGCGCGCGCACCCTGCTCAGCGCTCCCGGCCAGCACCTGCGCGTGCAGCCGGGCGACCGCATCGGACTGGTGGGTCGTAACGGAGCCGGCAAAACCACCACCATGCGCATCCTGGCGGGGGAGACGAAGCCCTACGGCGGCGAGGTGACCTCCTCGGGGGAGATCGGCTACCTGCCGCAGGATTCCCGCGAGGGCAACATCGACCAGACGGCGCGCGACCGCGTGCTCTCCGCCCGCGGCCTCGACCGGATCCGCAGCTCCATGGAGCGCCAGCAGGAGATCATGGAGGGCGCGGAGACCGCCGCCAAGCGCGACGCCGCGATCCGCAAATACTCCCGCCTCGAGGAGCAGTACTACTCGCTCGGCGGTTACGAGGCCGATTCCGAGGCCGCCCAGATCTGCGACAACCTCGGCCTGCCCGAGCGCATCCTCGACCAGCCGCTGCACACGCTCTCCGGTGGTCAGCGCCGCCGCGTCGAGCTCGCCCAGATCCTCTTCGCCGCCACCAACGGCTCCGGGAAGTCCCAGACCACCCTGCTTCTCGACGAACCCACCAACCACCTCGACGCCGATTCCATCACCTGGCTGCGCGGTTTCCTCGCCAAGCACGAGGGCGGGCTCATCATGATCTCCCACGACGTCGAGCTGCTCAGCGACGTGTGCAACAAGATCTGGTTCCTCGACGCCGTCCGCGCCGAGGCCGATGTCTACAACATGGGCTTCGCCAAGTACAAGGACGCCCGCGCCCTCGACGAGGCCCGCCGCCGCCGCGAGCGCGCCAATGCCGAGAAGAAGGCCTCCGCCCTGCAGAAGCAGGCCGCCAAGCTGGGCGCCAAGGCCACCAAGGCCGCCGCCTCCAAGCAGATGCTGGCGCGCGCGGAACGCATGCTCGGTTCCCTCGACGAGATCCGCGTCGCCGACCGGGTCGCCGCGATCTCCTTCCCGGAGCCGGCACCCTGCGGCAAGACGCCGCTGTTCGCCAAGGGCCTGACCAAGATGTACGGCTCACTCGAGGTGTTTGCGGGCGTGGACCTGGCCATCGACAAGGGCTCCCGCGTCGTCGTCCTCGGCTTCAACGGCGCCGGCAAGACCACCCTGCTCAAACTGCTCGCCGGGGTCGAGCGCACCGACGGTGAGGGCGGTATCGTCACCGGCCACGGCCTCAAGATCGGCTACTTCGCCCAGGAGCACGACACCATCGACCCGGCCAAGTCCGTGTGGCAGAACACTATCGAGGCCTGCCCCGAGGCTGGCGAGCAGGACCTGCGCGGCCTGCTCGGCGCCTTCATGTTCTCCGGGGAGCAGCTCGACCAGCCCGCCGGCACGCTCTCCGGCGGCGAGAAGACCCGCCTGGCCCTGGCCGCGCTCGTCTCCTCCCGCGCCAACGTCCTGCTTCTCGACGAACCGACCAACAACCTCGACCCCCAGTCCCGCGAGCAGGTCCTCGACGCCCTGCGCACCTACACCGGGGCGGTCGTCCTGGTCACCCACGACCCGGGCGCCGTCAAGGCCCTCGAGCCGGAGCGCGTCATCGTGCTTCCCGACGGAGACGAGGACCTCTGGTCCGATGAGTACATGGAGATCGTGGAACTGGCGTAGCCTGGGCGCCATGTTCGGGAAATCAGACGATCAGGAACGTATCGACGAACTCACCCTGCGGGTCGCCGCCTTGGAGAAGATGGTGGCAGCCCTGTGCCGGGAGGCGGGGCTGCCGGAACCATCGCCCATGGGGGTCGAGCCCTCCGCCCGGGTGCGGGCTCTGGTGGCGGAGGGTAAGCCCATCATGGCCATCAAGACGCTGCGCGAGGAGACCGGCCTCGGTCTGCGCGCGGCGAAGCTGGTCGTGGACCAGTTGAGCCCGTAGCTCAGCGCGCGTAACGCTGCGCGAAGGTGCGCAGGATGCGGTCGTCGACGGTGAGGTCGACGCCGCGGGTGCCGGCCAGAATCTCGTCCAGCTCGTGGGGCTCGTAGTAGCCGGCATTGGCGTAGATGCGCAGGCGCTCCTCGAACTGGGCGGGCGCGAGTTCGGGGTGGAACTGCGTGGCGTAGACGTTGTCCTGCACGCGGAACATCTGGGTGGGGCAGTTCTCGCCGGTCACCAGCAGGGTGGCGACATCAGGGAGAGACGCCACGGCCTCCTTGTGCCCGACCATGGTGTGGAACGTCTCCGGCATCCCCTCGAGCAGCGGGTCCTCGCGGACGAGGCTGACCTCGATGACCTGCGGCTTCTCCCCGTAGGTCTCGTCGATGGTGGCTCCGATGGCGGTGCCCACGGTACCGACTCCGTAGCAGGCGCCGAAGAGGGGGAAGTCGCGGTCGAGGACCTCGTCCATCAGGAGGGCGAGGTCAGCTTCGACGCGCAGCTGCAGGGGCGACTTCACGGCGTCGGAGGCATTGAAGGGGCTGCCGCCGAGGATGATGCCGGAGTAGTCGCGGACGTCGACACGCCCGAGGGGACGCGCCTCCAGGCGGGTCTGGACGATGCCGTCCACCCCCAGCCCCATCTTGTCCCGGAAGCTGCGCAACTCGGCGGCCGCCGCGACGTCCTCGGGACGGGTGCTGAGCAGCAGGAAGGGCTTGCGCGGGTGGAGGGTCGGTCCGGACATACCAAGTAGTCTAGTCAGGCCCAGCCCCGGCTCCTAAACCCGGCGGCGCAGCAGCTTGTCCACCTCGACGGCGGCGAAGACGACCACACCCGCCAGGAGCGGGGCACCCCAGCTGAGCAGGCCGACGGAGGTGGTGCCGAAGGCCGCCTGCATGAACGGCACATAGGCGAAGGCGAGCTGCAGGGCCAGCATGATGCCGACGCACAGCCAGGACACCGGGTTGGTGGTGAACAGTTCCTGGCGCAGGGAGCTCACCCGGGAGAAGCGGGCGGAGAAGAGGTAGAAGATCTGCCCGACGACCAGCGTGTTCACGGCGATGGTGCGCGCGACATCCAGCGGGGCGCCGTTCATCTGCAGGTACTGGAACACCGCGATGGTGGCCCCGCCGATGAGCAGGGAGACGTAGAGGATGCGCAGGATGGCCTCGGAGTCGAGCAGGGCGGCTGCCGGATCCCGGGGGCGGCGCCGCATGATGCCGGCCTCGGCAGGTTCGAAACTGAGCGCCAGCGACAGGGTCACCGCCGTGATGAGGTTGACCCACAGCACCTGCAGGGGAGTGATGGGTAACGTCATGCCGACGAGCATGGCGACGAAGATGACCAGTCCCTGCGCACCGTTGGTGGGCAGCATGAACACGATCGCCTTGCGCAGGTTGTCGTAGATCGTGCGCCCCATCTTCATGGCGGCGGCGATGGTGGCGAAGTTGTCGTCGGCGAGCACGATGTCCGCGGCGTCCTTCGTCGCCTCCGTGCCTTTGATGCCCATGGCCACACCGACGTCCGCCTGCTTGAGGGAGGGGGCGTCGTTGACGCCGTCGCCGGTCATGGCGACCACCTCGCCGTTGGCCTGCAGCGCCCGGACCAGGCGCAGTTTGTGTTCGGGGGAGGTGCGGGCGAAGACGTCGTGGTCGCGCACGATGGTCTGCAGTTCGGAGTCGGTGGCCGTCTCGAGCTCGGTGCCGGTGATGGCCCGGTGCCCGGCCAACCCGACCTCGCGGGCGATGGCGGAGGCCGTGGAGGCGTGGTCACCGGTGATCATCCGTACCCGCACCCCGGCCTCCTGGACGGTGCGCACCGCGTCGAGCACCTCGTCGCGCGGCGGGTCGATGATGCCGTAGAGCCCGAGGAAGACGAAGCCACCGGCGTCGATGTCGGCGACGTCCACGGCGGACAAGCCTGCACCGCGGCGCCAGGCGGCGGCGAGAACGCGCAGGCCACGGGCCCCGAAGTCCTCGATCATGGACTCCCAGTAGGCGCGGTCGAGGGGCTCGGTGCCGCCGTCGGGGGAGGACTGCCGGTCGCAACGCTCGAGCAGCCGGTCGGGTGCGCCCTTGAGGTGGATCACCGGCCCCTGTTCGGTGTCGTCGAGGGTGGCCATGTACTTGAACTCGGAATCGAAGGGCACCTCGGACAGCCGCCGCGCGGGCTCGCTCACCCCCGCCTTGAGCGCGAAGGTCCGCAGGCCTCCGTCGGTCGGTTCGCCGGTGAGCACCCACCGGCCGTCCCGCTTCTCGACGCCCGCGTCATTCGCGTACGCCGCCACCTGCGCCATACGCGCGAGGTCGGGGTGGTCGGCGAGGGTGACCACGGTGGCGTCGAGAAGCAGCCGGCCCTCGGGGGCATAACCGGTCCCGCTCACCTCGTAGGTGTGGTTGCGGGTGTGGACGGCGCGGACCGTCATCTCGTTGCGGGTGAGCGTGCCGGTCTTGTCGGTGCAGATGGTGGTGACGGAACCGAGGGTCTCCACGGAGGTGAGGCGGCGGGTGATGGCGTTGCGCGCGGCCATCTTCTGCACTCCGAGGGCCAGGGTGATGGCCATGACCGCGGGCAGACCCTCGGGGATGGCGGCGACGGCGAAACCGATCGCGGACATGAGGACCTCGCCCCAGGAGGTGTCGTAGATGAGGACGGACACGCCGATCATCAGTACCGCCAGCAGCACGGCGCCGACGGCGAGCAGGGAGGAGAAGCGGCCCATCGACCGGGTGAGGGGTGTTTCCGCCGCCTCGACCTGTCCGAGCATGGTGGTGATGTGCCCGATCTGGGTCGCCCCGCCCGTGGCCGTGATGACACCCACCCCGGTGCCGGCTGCGACGGTCGTGCCGGAGAAGGCCATGGAGGTGCGGTCGCCGAGATCCGCCTCCTCCGCCACCGACCCCGTCTGCTTGTCGGTGGGCACGGACTCCCCGGTCAGCGCCGATTCCTCCAGCCGCAGGCTCGCGGTCTCGGTGAGGCGGAGGTCGGCGGGCACCTTGTCCCCGGGGCGCAGCCGCACGACGTCGCCGGGCACGAGCTCAGCGGAGTCGACGGTGACCCAGGTGCCGTCGCGCAACACCTCGGAGGAGGGGGAGAGCATGTCCCGGATGGCGGCGAGCGCGTTGGCGGCCTTGCCCTCCTGCACGAAGCCGACCAATGCGTTGATGATGACCACCGCCGCGATGACGATGGTGTCCACCACCTCACCCAGCAGCGCGGTCACCACGGCGGCGGCCAGGAGGACGTAGATCATGGGGTCCCGGAACTGGCGCAGCAGGCGCTGCCCCCACGTCTCCTCCACCGCCTGTGGCAGGGAATTGAGGCCGACCTGCTCCCGCGTCGCGGCGGCCTCGGCGGTGCTCAGGCCTCCCGGGCGGCTGCCGAGTTCGGAGAAGACGGTGCTGATCTCTTGGGCATGCGGGGCGTTCACATGCGCCCACTGTACGCCCGCGGCAGGGATAAGCTGGATGACATGAACAACCTCAACCCCTCCCTGTCCCAGCTCCGCACCGAATTCTCCGACCTCTCCACCCCGGCCCGGGCGGGTGTCGTCGCGGCGGTCCTCGTCGAGCTCGCCGCCAAGGTCGGCGCCTGGGTGGACCTGTCCCGCCGCCCGGCCGCCGCGGTCCGCGGGCCGAAGTGGGCGTGGGCGCTGGCCCAGCTCATCAATGGCCTCGGACCGGCGGCCTACTGGGCCTACGGCCGGAAATGATCACCCGCCGCGAACTGTCGTATCCGCCCCACCTGCAGCTGGCCACCCTCGCGCTGGTCGCGGGGCGCTCCCCGGCCGAGCTCGGGCTGCGCCGGTGGAGGATCACCGACCACGCGGCAGTTCTGGGCCACGGGCCGGAGGTCTTCGCCGCGGCCAGTGAGCGCCTGCTCACGTGGCAGGCCCACGCCCACGCCGGGGTGCGGGTGGAGCGGCACGGCCCGCTCGCGCGCCTGCACTTCGGTCCGACCACCTCCTCGTGCCTCATCATCCATGAGGAACGAACGCCCACGCGCACCGTCCTCGTGTACGGAACGCTGCCGGCGCACGTGGAGTCGGGGGAGGAGGCCTTCCTGGTCACCCGGGCACCCGACGGCACCGTGACCGGCCGGGTCATCGCCTTCTCGCGCCACGCGTGGTGGCTGGCCAAGGTGGGTGGGCCGGTGGCGCGCTTCGTCCAGCGGGTGGTGAATCGGCGCTACGTGGCCGGGATGTGCCCCGGAAACTTTCCGTAGGGTGGTGTCCATGAGCGATGCACAGCACACCAGTCCGAAGAAGATCCTCCTCATCGGCGGCCACGGCAAGGTCGCCCAACTGGCCACCTCCCGGCTCATCCAGGCGGGAATGGACGTCACCTCGTTGATCCGCAACCCGGACCAGGCGCCGGACATCGAGGCGCTCGGCTCGACCCCCTTCATCCGGGACCTCACGGCGCTGAGCCCGGAGGACTGGGCGCAGCAGCTCCAGGGCTACGACGTCGCCATCTGGAGCGCCGGCAACGCGGGCAAGGACGGCGCGGCCGCCACCTACGCCATCGACCGGGACGGCGCCCTGGCCTGCATCGCGGGCCTGGAACAGCTGCAGGCCGCCGGGGTCACCCCGCCGCGCCTGCTCATGGTCTCCTACCTCGGCTCCCTCGAGCACGGCATCGACCCGGAGGATCCCTTCTACCCCTATGCCGACTCCAAGGAGGCGGTGGACCGCCGCCTGCTGGACTCGGAGCTGGAGTACCTCATCCTGGCGCCGGGGCGTCTCACGTTGGAGTCGGCGGGGGGACTCGCGGTCGTCGATAATGTCCGTCCGGGCGATGACACGGTGACCACCTCCCGCGAGCTGGTGGCCCAGGTGCTCGTCGAGATGGCCGGGCGCAGCGAGTTGCCGCAGGCGAAGATCCTGCCGTTCATCGACGCCCCCGGCGGCGGCGGGGCGGGGGAGACGGCGATCAGCCGACTCTAGTCGCGGCGTCGGCAGTGGTCGACGAAGTTCTCCAGGAGCTTGTTCGACCACGTCGTGTCGACGGCGGGTAGCGCGGCGAGGATCGTCTCGTAGTCGGCGGGGGAGAAGTATCCGTAGTCGTAGTAGAAGTCCATGCGCGAGCGCATCGCCACGGCGTCCATGTCCGCGTGGAACTGCGTCGCCCATACGTGCTCGCCGCGGCGGATGAACTGCACGGGGCAGGTCGGGCCCGTGGCCAGGACGGTGAGGTCGTCCCCGAGCTTCTCGACGTTCTCCGTGTGGCCCGTCAGCGACGTGAAGGTCTCCGGCAACCCGGCGCACAGCACATCCTCGCGCCCGGCGGCGGTGAGTTCCACTGTGGTGGGCCCCGAGGTCTCCGCGTGGGAGTGGCCGATGGTGCCGCCCTGTTCGTGGACCAGCCAGCTGGTGCCGTAGCAGACGAGGAAGACGGGCACGCCCGAGTCGCAGATCCGGCTCAGCTCGGCGTGGACGTGGTGCTGCCACTCATCCCACACCTCGTTGGTGACGTTGAGCGAGCAGCCCCCGACGAGAATCCCGTCGTAGGTGCTGAGGTCTCCCGCGGTGACGGACGTCGAGCCGATGTTGACGTGGGTGAGCTCGGCAGGGTCGAGCCGGGTGGCCAACAGGAAATCCCGCTCCTCCGCGGCGGCGATCTGATCGGCGAGGTCGCCGGAGCGCAGGGAGACGAGGAGGATGTGGGCCATGGGTAGACAGCCTATACGCCGCGTCGGACGGAGCCCTCGACGAGGTCGAGGACCTGGTCGAGACCGTCGGTGGAGCCCCCGGAGGCGAGGCGGGTGATCAGTCCGTCGAGGACGGTCTCCAGGTAGGCGTGGAGTACCTCGGGGGTGACGTCGGTGCGCATGCGCCCGTCCGCGCCGAGGCGGGCGAGGCGGTGACGGACGGCGTCGTCAAGCACTTCCTGATGGGCGTGCCAGCGGGCGCGGAACGCGGCGTCGGTACGCAGCATCTTGGAGATCTCCAGGCGGGTGGCCAGCCAGTCGTGGCGCTCCGGGTGGTGGAGGATGTCGCGCATCACCTCGACGAGTCCCTCCTCCGCGACGAGCTCCGCCTGCCGGGCCGCGTCTTCGCGGGCCAGGGCGAGGAAGAGGCGTTCCTTGTCGCCGAAGTGGTGGAAGATCGCGCCGCGTGACTTGCCCGTGGCCTCCTCGAGGCGGCGCACGGTGGCGCCGTCGTAGCCGAACTCGGCGAAACAGCGCCGGGCTCCTTCGAGGATCTCGGTCTGTCGACGCGTGAGTTCACTGTCGCTGACCACGGGCATGGGGGACTCCTGTACGGGGTGGGGAGAAAAAGGGGAGAGGGGGCTGCTCTCCCCGGCGGCGTGGATGCCTTAGCCGGGGATGCAGCCCCCTCTCAGAGGCAGTTCACACTGCGGGGGATGACTCGCTACTTGGCAGCGGCGATCATCTGACGCAGGACGTACTGCAGGATGCCGCCGTTACGGTAGTAATCGGCCTCACCCGGGGTGTCGATGCGGACGACCGCGTCGAACTCGACGGTGGAGCCGTCCTCCTTGGTGGCGGTGACCTTGACGGTCTTCGGGGTCACACCGTTGTTCAGCTCCTCGATGCCCTCGATGTCGAAGGTCTCGGTGCCGTCGAGGCCCAGGGTCTCGTGGGACTCGCCGGCCGGGAACTGCAGCGGGATGACACCCATACCGATGAGGTTCGAGCGGTGGATACGCTCGAAGGACTCGGTGATGACAGCCTTCACGCCGAGCAGGATGGTGCCCTTCGCGGCCCAGTCACGGGAGGAACCGGTGCCGTACTCCTTGCCACCGAGGACGACCAGCGGGGTGCCGGCCTCCTTGTAGTTCATGGCGGCGTCGTAGATGAAGGCCTGCGGGCCACCCTCCTGGGTGAAGTCACGGGTGTAGCCACCGGTGACGTCGACCAGCTGGTTGGCCAGGCGGATGTTGGCGAAGGTACCGCGGACCATGACCTCGTGGTTACCACGACGGGAGCCCAGGGAGTTGTAGTCCTTGCGCTCGACACCCATGGAGTCCAGGTACTGGGCTGCCGGGGTGCCCGGCTTGATGGAGGAGGCCGGGGAGATGTGGTCCGTGGTCACGGAGTCACCGAGCTTGGCCAGGACGCGGGCGCCCTTGATGTCGGTGACCGGCTGCGGCTCGAGCGGCATGCCGTCGAAGTAAGGAGCCTTGCGGATGTAGGAGGAGTTCTCGTCCCACTCGAAGGTCTTACCGGTCGGGATGTCCAGGTTCTGCCACTGCTGGTCGCCCTTGAAGACGTCAGCGTAGTCAGCCTCGTAGAGCTCGCGGGAGATCGCGCCTGCGATGGTCTCCTCGATCTCCTCGGTGGAGGGCCAGACGTCCTTGAGGAAGACGTCGTTGCCGTCCTTGTCCTGACCCAGGGCGTCCTTCTCGAAGTCGAAGTCCATGGTGCCGGCGATGGCGTAGGCGATGACCAGCGGCGGGGAGGCCAGGTAGTTCATCTTGACGTCGGGGGAGATACGACCCTCGAAGTTACGGTTGCCGGACAGGACTGCGGTGGCAGCCAGGTCGTGCTCGTTGATGGCGGAGGAGACCTCAGCCGGGAGCGGACCGGAGTTGCCGATGCAGGAGGTGCAGCCGAAGCCGGAGAGGTAGAAGCCCAGGGCCTCCAGGTCCTTCCAGAGGTCGGCGCGCTTGAAGTAGCCGTCGACGACCTGGGAACCCGGGGCGCAGATGGTCTTGACCCACGGCTTGGACTTCAGGCCCAGCTCGTTGGCCTTGCGGGCCAGCAGGCCGGCCGCGACCAGCACGGACGGGTTGGAGGTGTTGGTGCAGGAGGTGATGGAGGCGATGGCCACCATGCCGTGGTCGAGGGTGTACTCGCCACCCTGCGGGGACTCGACGATGACCGGCTTGGAGGCGCGGCCCTCGGCGGAGTCGGCAGCGGACTCGCCGTTGCCCGGGAAGGACTGGTTGTAGTCGTCGCCCTCGGCCTTGGTGGCGCGCACCGGCTCGGCAACCTCGTCGGAGGCGTAGGTCGGCAGATCCTTGCGGAACTGGGCCTTCGACTCGGACAGGAGGATGCGGTCCTGCGGGCGCTTCGGGCCGGCGATGGACGGCACGACGGTGGACAGGTCCAGCTCGAGGTACTCGGAGTACTCGGCCTCCGGAGCGTCCTCCAGGAGCCACATGCCCTGAGCCTTGGCGTAAGCCTCGACGCGGGCGATGTCCTCCTCGGAGCGGCCGGTCAGCTCGAGGTACTTGATGGTCTCCTCGTCGATCGGGAACATGGCACAGGTGGAGCCGAACTCCGGGGACATGTTGCCGATGGTCGCGCGGTTCGCCAGCGGCACGGACTTGACGCCGTTGCCGTAGAACTCGACGAACTTCTGCACGACGCCGTGGTTACGCAGCATCTCGGTGATGGTGAGGACCACGTCGGTGGCGGTGACGCCGGCCGGGATCTCACCGGTCAGCTTGAAGCCGACGACGCGCGGGATGAGCATGGAGACGGGCTGGCCGAGCATGGCTGCCTCCGCCTCGATGCCGCCGACGCCCCAGCCGAGGATGCCCAGGCCGTTCTCCATGGTGGTGTGGGAGTCGGTGCCGATGCAGGTGTCCGGGTACGCGAGGCCGTTGTTGTCGAAGACAACGCGGGACAGGTACTCGATGTTGACCTGGTGGACGATGCCGGTTCCCGGGGGAACGACGCGGAAGTTGGAGAAGCTCTCGGCACCCCAACGCAGGAACTGGTAACGCTCCTCGTTGCGCTGGTACTCGATCTCGACGTTCTTCTCCAGGGCCTCCGGGGTACCGAAAGCCTCGACGATGACGGAGTGGTCGATGACCATCTCAGCCGGGTTGAGCGGGTTGACGTCGTCCGGGTTGCCGCCGAGGGTCTTCACTGCCTCGCGCATGGTGGCCAGGTCGACGGCACAGGCGACACCGGTGAAGTCCTGCATGAGGACTCGTGCCGGGGTGAACTGGATCTCGATGGAGGGCTCAGCCTTCGGATCCCAGTTGGCGATTGCCTCGATGTGCTCGGTGGTGATGTTCGCGCCGTCTTCGGTACGCAGCAGGTTCTCGCCGAGAACCTTCAGGGAGTACGGCAGCTTCTCCATGCCCGGCACGGCGTCGAGGGCGAAGTAGTCATAGGACTTGTCGCCGACCTCGAGGGTGCGCTTGGCATTGAAGGAGTTCTTGCTTTCGGTCACAGGGAGCTCCATTTCCTCTTCATTGAACTGGATTGTTCGATACCTGCACCCGTCTACCCCGGTCAAGGCAGCCTGGTACCGGCAGAACGCGGTGGTACGTCTCCGAGTCTAGGGATTCGCACCAACGACCGTCCGCAATTCTAACAGTACGAGCGTTATGTTTGTGGCTTTTCCGAGGCCGGGCGGCGCGCCGCCACCCCCGTCACACCCGCTGCAGATAGAAATGACGGTGTCCGAGGCTCGTTTCCGTGGAGAAAGTGACCGTCCCGCCCATGATTCCTGAAGGTGTCGACATCGACGATCTCGCCTCCCAACTCGGGGAGGACTCCGTCGCGTTCAGTTCGACCCTTCCCGTGGAGCGGGTGGGGGAGCTGGAGCCCGGGCTTATCGACGCCGTGGCCCACGCCGAGCAGTCCGGCTTCGGGTCCCTGGGCGTCGTCGTCCTCGAGCACACGCCGGCGCATGTCCCGGATCTGCGGGACATCGCGCAGGATCTGCTCCTCGACTCCGGGCTGGAGACGGTCGTCGTGCGCACCCCCGACTCCGGGGCGATCGTCAGCGACCTCCACTCGCGGGGCGCCATCGAGTCCGCGCAGTACCGCTACCTGGGGGACCCGGATGTCGTGGGGGCGACGTTCCGGCTGGTCGATGATCTCAACGGTTGGTCGGTGAACTGGCCCGTGGTGACTGTGCTCATCCTGGCCGTGATCGTGGCGGGGTCCCTGGCGACGGCCTGGACGTTCGCCCGTAGGTCCAGGCTGCGGGCTTGACCTCCCGATAACTTTCGGTAACAAAACTGTAGCCGCACTGTGATGTGACTGTGGGGCGGGCGCTTGCCGTCCACCGCAAAACGTGACGAACATCACAGTGTCGTTACCGATTCGTCATTCTGCAGGTCACCGCCACCGCGTGAGTCATGTGGTCAGGCTTTACTCGTGTGAATTTTGGTAAACGATGGGTCACGAGGGTCTCCCGTGTTCTATGGTGCCCTTATCGGCTCACGGGTCGATGGAAGCCTCCTTCAGGAGCAGGTGTCACGTTCACGGACTAAGCCGCGAACGTCAACGTCATCGCACGGGCATGTGGGGAAGCACGCCAGGCGCGAAGGGTCACCGCACTGTGATGAGGGGTCTGGATACCCGTGTGCCCACACTGATGATCAATCGATTCGGCACCCGCCTCGTCAAGGCTGCCAACTTGATGTCGCGGGTTCGTGAGGAGTACACGTGGCCCCGACCACTCTGAGCCGTGCCCGCCTGCGCACGGTGATCGCCACCGCCCTGTGCGCGGCGACGCTGACGGCCTTCACCCCGGCCGTCGTCTCCGCGACCCCCGCGCCCACCAGTGAATCCACCGCCGCCGGCCTGGTCACTGACATCACCCGCACCGAGTCCGAGATGGACCGCCTCGCACTGGAGATCAGCGGCCTCCACGAGGAGGTCAACAAGGCGCTCGTCGATCTGCATGACGCCCAGGCCACCGCCGAGCAGTCCCGCCAGGCGGTCATCATCGCCCGCGCGCAGCTCGACGAGACCCAGCAGAAGATCGAGGAGGCTCAGGCCCACCTCGACGAGATCTCCCGCGCCGCCTACCGCCGCACCACCACCCCCACCGCCGTGGCGACCCTCGCCGGCGAGGAGGCCTCCACCGACTCCCTCGACCGCCAGACCTTCCTGCGCACCAACGCGGAGAAGCAGCGCGCGGCCATCGCGGAGCTCGATCAACTGCGCACCGAGCAGGCCAACCGCGAATCGGAGCTGCGCCACCTGCGCAACATCGCCGAGGAGCGCGAGGCCCGCGCGCTGGGCCGGGAGGCCGATGCACGCACCGCCATCGACACCAACAACGCACGTATCGGCGAGCTCACCCTCGAGCGCGACCGCCTCAGCGCCGAACGCGACGCCGCCCGCGAGCAGCTCGACGCCGCCCGCACCGAGATCGCCACCGGCAACGCGAACCGCCAGGACGCGCAGGAGTACCGGGAGGCCGACGCCGCCCGCAAGGCCGCCGAGGACGGAGCCACCGCCGACGCCGCCGCAGCGGCCGAGGCCCGCCGTATCGCCGAGGCGGAGTCCGCAGCTGCCGACTCCGCGCAGCAGTCCGCCGACGAGGCCGCCCGCCGTGCGCAGGAGGCGGAGGCTGCTGCCGCCGCCGCCGGTGAGCGCGAGCGTCGGGAAGCAGAGGCCCAGGCCGCCGCAGCCCGCGACGCCGCCCGCCAGGCCGAGCAGGAGGCCATCGAGCGTCGCCAGGCGCAGGAGGCCGCGGCCGCCGAAGCGGAGGCCCAGGCCGCCCGCGAGGCCGAGGCCCAGGCCTTCCGCGACGCCGCCACCGCCGCCGCAGTGGCTGCGGCTGCCGCGGTCATCGCCGCTTCCCAGCCCGAGCACGCCTCCCTGGACAACCCCTACCCGGAGGTCGCGGACGAGGAGGCCGCGCCGGCCCCCATCGCCGCCGTGCAGAACCCGGAACCGGCCGTCGAGGAGGAGCTGTCCACCGGTCCGGTGCTGGAGACCATCGAGGACGTCACCGAGCAGGCCGCCGAGCAGGTCGCGGCGATCGGGGACCGGGGGGCGCAGATCGAGGCGGTCATCGCCCGCGCCCAGTCCCAGGTGGGCGTGCCCTACGCCTGGGGTGGCGGCACCGCCAGTGGCCCCAGCCGCGGCATCCGCGACGGCGGCGTGGCCGACTCCTTCGGTGACTTCAACAAGATCGGCTTCGACTGCTCCGGCCTGGTCCTCTACGCCTTCGCCGGCGCCGGCATCGCGCTGCCGCACTACACCGGCTACCAGTACAACCACGGCACGAAGATCGACCCCAGCCAGATGCAACGCGGCGACCTCATCTTCTACGGCCCGGGCGGCAGCCACCACGTGGCGATCTACCTCGGCGACGGCATGATGATCGAGGCCCCCAACTCCGGTGCCAACGTCCAGGTCGCCCCGGTCCGCTGGTCCGGCATGTCCCCCCACGCGGTGCGCCTGATCTAATGCGGTGATCAACCTTAAGGTTGATAGGCTCAGTCGCATGACTGAACTGAATTTCGACGCCCTCCTCGTTCTCTCCTTCGGTGGCCCCGAAGGGAACGAGGAGGTCGTCCCCTTTCTGGAGAACGTCACCCGCGGCCGCGGCATCCCGCGCGAGCGCCTGGCCACGGTCGGTGAGCACTACTTCCACTTCGACGGTGTGAGCCCGCTCAACCGCCTCAACCGGGAGATCATCGCCCACCTCGAGGAGGAGCTGGCCCAGCGCGGACTGGACCTGCCCGTGTACTTCGGCAACCGCAACTGGCACCCCTTCGGCGAGGAGACGGCCGAGCAGATGGCCCGCGACGGCGTGCGCCGCGCACTGGTCTTCGCCACCTCCGCCTGGGGCGGGTACTCCGCCTGCCTGCAGTACCACGAGGATATCCGCCGCATCCTCGCCCACCTGGAGGAGCAGGGGATCGAGCCGATCGAGTTCACCAAGCTCCGCCAGTTCTACGATCACCCCACCTTCATCCGGCTCATGGCCGAGGCGCTGCGGGAGTCGCGGGAGGCGGTGCCGGCCGAGCGTCGCGACGCCACCCGCGTCCTGTTCACCGCCCATTCCGTGCCCACCGCCGCGGACGCGGCCGCCGGCGGGCCTGAGGATTCCCACCTCTACTCCCGCCAGGTGGCGGAGGCCTCCCGCCTCATCGCGGAGGCTGCCGGGGTGGAGGAGTACGACATCGTGTGGCAGTCACGTTCCGGCAACCCGCGCACCCCGTGGCTCGAGCCGGACATCGTCGACCACACCACCGAGCTGGCCGCCGCGGGCGTCCGGGCCGTGGTGGTCTCCCCGGTGGGCTTCATCTCCGATCACATGGAGGTCATATGGGACCTCGACACCGAGCTGGCCGACGCCGCCCGCGCCCTCGACGTCCACGTCGAGCGCACCCGCACCGCCGGCCCCGAGCCGGACTTCGCGGGCATGGTTGTCGACATCATCGAGGAACTGGTGAACAACGATCCGCCCGCCACCCTCGGGAAGGTCACCGTCCAGGGCTGCACCGTCAACGGCGTGGCCTGCCGCCCGGAATGCTGTCAGGTCAGCCGCCCGAACTCGCGTACCGCGTAGTCGACCCCGGCCATCCGGGCGGCCCGGATGTGGCGCCACAGACCCAGCAGATGCGGGTCGAGGCTGTGGTCGCCCATGCGCACCTTCACCGTCTCGATGATCGCCGCCACCCGGTCGGCCCGCGCGAAAAGTTTCGCCGCCCGCGGGGGCACCGCGGCCGGCAGCCCGGGCGTGTCGTAGAAGTCCGCCAGCGTGCCCACCGTCAGCCGCGGCGCCTCGAGGGTCTCCGTCCGGTACCCGCCGACGCCCACCAGTCGCGCTGCCTCGTCGGTGGCCCGGGTGAGCAGCTCATCCGCCTCCCCGGGGCTCAGCCACGCCGGGGCCGGCAGCGGGCCCTCCTCCTCGAACCACTGCCAGTCGCCCGCGCCGTCAGGTACGAGCACGTGGGTGTCCGCCAGCACCAGGGCGTGCCCACTTCGCGACGCCGCCCGCGCCGCCTCCCCACCCGCCGGCAGCGCGGGGGCCTCGCCGGGGCCGGCGAGGATGAGGCGGACGGCGGGGGAGGGGGCGTCGAGAAGCGCCGCGCGACGGATGTCACCGAGGACCGGGACCAGCCCCTCGGCGCCGAGGTCGTGGAGGGCGTCGATGAGGTTGTCGCCCGCCTCCAGCCCGTGGAGCCAGGCGCCGAGCCAGACGGCGGTGTTCTGCAGCGGTGACCAGACCTCGGCGCGGATATCCATGGCGGGGCAGTCTAGCCGATAAAGTGGTCGGCCATGAGCTTCCACGACCCCTACTCCGGTGACATCCTCTCCGGCCACGCCCGTTCCCGTCCGCGCGAGTACCCGCAGGTCCCGGCCGAGCCCGGCCTGGTCGTCGAGGTCCGCGGCGAGGACTATGTCGGCGCGGTCGTCGGCTGGGAGCGCACCTATGACGGCGAATTCGTCCGCCTCGAGGACCGACGCGGGATCAAGCGCCTCTTCCAGCTGGTCAGCGGCGGATTTCTCATCGACGGCCGACCCGTCACCCTCGTCCGCCACCTTCCGAAGAAGGAGCCCGTCGTGCGGCGTTCCAACTCCGGGTCGCGGCGGGTGGAGAACGTCGAGGCCAAGGTGGCCGCCCCCTCGCGGATCTGGGTGGAGGGTGTGCACGATGCGGCGATCGTCGAGAAGGTGTGGGGCCATGACCTGCGCGTTGAGGGCGTTGTCGTGGAGTACCTCGAGGGCCTGGACAACCTCGAGTCCCGGCTCGCCGAGTTCGGCCCCGGGCCGGGCCGCCGGGTCGGGGTGCTCGCCGACCACCTCGTCGAGGGCTCCAAGGAGACCCGCCTCACGCAGACGGTCGGGGAGCACGTGCTGGTCACCGGCCACCCCTACATCGACATCTGGGCGGCCGTGAAGCCGGGCGCCGTCGGCATCCGCGCCTGGCCCGAGGTGCCTTACGGCGAGGACTGGAAGACCGGGGTGTGCCAGCGCCTGGGCTGGTCGGACCCGCGGGAGGGCTGGAACCGGGTCTACTCAGCCGTCCACAGTTTCCGGGACCTCGACTCCACCCTCATCGGGGCCGTGGAACGCCTGGTGGATTTCGTCACCACACCCGAATTGTCCAAGTCCGACCTCCAGTAGCCGCCATTGGTACGTTGGTTCCCGTGGGAGCAATCGTCTGGTTCATCGCAGCCCTCGTCCTCGCCGGCCTCGAGCTGGCCGTGGGCGAATTCACCCTGCTCATGCTCGCCGGCGCGGCCCTGGCCGCCGCGGGGGTGTCGCTGGCCGGGGCTCCCCTGTGGGGATCCGTCGTGGCCTTCGCCATCTCCGCCTTCGGGCTCCTGGTGTTCCTCCGACCTTTCCTCAGGCGTCGCCTCGCGGCCCCGAAGGCGCTGGACACCTCGCCGCAGGCCTTGATCGGCTCGACGGCGGTGGTCCTGGCGCCGATCGAGGAGCACGGGGGCCAGGTCCGCCTCGACGGATCGATCTGGTCCGCCCGCTCCCTCGACCCCACCCACACGTTCGCCGAAGGTGAGCGTGTGTCCGTGATCAGCATCGACGGCGCCACCGCAGTCGTCTGGAAGGATTCCTGAACCCCATGCTCGGGCTCGTACTACTCATAGTTCTCCTGGTTTTCGTCGCCGTCGTCGTCCTCAAGTCGATCGCCCTCATCCCGCAGGGCGAGGCCGCCGTCATTGAGCGCCTCGGCAGCTACACCCGCACCGTCGCCGGCGGACTGACCCTGCTCGTCCCCTTCATCGACCGCATCCGCGCCCGGGTGGACACCCGTGAGCGGGTCGTCTCCTTCCCGCCGCAGGCCGTCATCACGCAGGACAACCTCACCGTGGCCATCGACATCGTGGTCACCTTCCAGATCAACGACCCGGCCAAGGCCATTTACGGCGTGGACAACTACATCGTCGGCGTCGAGCAGATCTCCGTGGCCACCCTCCGCGACGTCGTCGGCGGCATGACCCTGGAGGAGACCCTCACCTCCCGCGACACCATCAACCGCCGCCTGCGCGGCGAGCTCGACGCCGCCACCTCCAAGTGGGGCCTGCGCATCAGCCGCGTCGAGCTCAAGGCCATCGACCCGCCGCCGTCCATCCAGCAGTCCATGGAGATGCAGATGAAGGCGGACCGGGAGAAGCGCGCCATGATCCTCACCGCCGAGGGTCGCCGCGAATCCGACATCAAGACCGCCGAGGGTGAGAAGCAGGCCCGGATCCTCTCCGCCGAGGGTGAGAAGCACGCCGCCATCCTCCAGGCCGAGGCCGAGCGCCAGGGCATGATCCTCAAGGCCGAGGGTGAGCGCGCTGCCCGCTTCCTGCAGGCGCAGGGTGAGGCGCAGGCCATCCAGAAGGTCAACGCCGCCATCAAGTCCTCGAAGATCACGCCTGAGGTGCTGGCCTACCAGTACCTGGAGAAGCTGCCGAAGCTCGCCGAGGGGCAGGCCTCCACCATGTGGATGATCCCCTCCCAGTTCGGGGACTCGCTCGAGCAGTTCGCCCGCGCCTTCGCCCGGAAGGACGAAGAGGGGGTCTTCCGCTACGAGCCCTCGCAGGTGGACGAGGAGACCCGCCGGCTGGCGGGTGCCGAGGACACCGAGGAGTGGTTCAACACCACCACCGACCCGGAGATCGCCGCAGCTGTCGCCGCCGCCACCGCCGTGGCCAACAAGCCCGTCGACCCGGAGCCGCACGAGATCAAGGCGCAGAAGGCCAAGGCCGTCGCCCCGGCTCCCGCGGAGCTCGAGGAAGCCTAGGTCACCTCACCCGCGTCCGCGCGGGTGAGCAGGTGGACCGCCAGCTGCCAACCGGCGGTCTCGGCCTGCCACCCGGCCGCCTGGAGTCGCTGGGACATCGCCTGCTTGGAGATGCCCAACTCCTCGGCGGCCTCGTTCTGATTCAGACCCGAGCGCACCAGCGACGTGGCCTCCCGGCCCTCCAGGGTGCGCTTGCCCAGCACGTGGCCCAACAGCGCGAAGACGGCGGCGATGTCCCCACTCAACGACGCGTTCCGCCGCGTGGCGTGAGCGACCTTGACCGTGCCCGCCCGGGCCGCCCCCGTGAGGGCGCCGGTGGCGGTGGCCCGGGTGTCCGCCTCCGCCGGGGAGCCCGGGGCGATCCCGATCCCGATGGCCCAGTTGCCGTCCGAGAGCAGCGCCATGACGGTGTCGCACAGGGACTCCGGGGAGTCCACCACCGCGCAGATGTCCTCGACGCCGAGGATGTCGAAGGTGCCGACCCCCGGGAGCGTGGAGAGAGCCTCCGCCGAGCGGCGGACCAGCTGTGCGCGACGTACCTCGCGGCCCCGGTACCGGGCGTGAACGGCCAACATGTCTGTCAGTCTACGTCACAGACTTGACCGGCAGGCGATGGTCGACGGCGAGCCCCACGAGTCCCGCCACCGCCAGCGCCACCGTGATCCCGAGGACGGCCGGACCCGGCTCACCCGTCAGCGCATCCCCCAGGACGACGGTCGCCACCGTGCCGGGCGCGGAACCGAGGAGGGTGGCCACGGTGAACATCCCCAGCGGGACGCTCGTTAGGGCGGCCGCATAGTTCATGATCGAAAACGGCACCCCGGCGATCATCCGCAGACTCATCACCGCCAGCCAGCCCCGCTGCTCGAGTCGCGTGTTGATGCCCGCCACCGCCGGATGGCTCAGCCGCGGCGCCATCCATTCGCCCAGCAGGCCACGCACCACCGACAGGCTCAGGGCCGCGGCCACGGTCGTCGCGGAGAGCGCCACGGCGACCCCCAGCCACGGGCCGAAGAGCACCCCGCTCGACAGGGTGAGCAGGGTGCGGGGGATGGGGAACTGCGTCACCCCGACGTACCCGAGCCAGAACAGGGCCACGAACCACGGGCCGGAGGCTTCCGCCCAGGCGCGCAGGGTGGCGATCGCGGGGACGTCGATAAGCACGGTGACCGCGAGGAAACCCGCCACGGCCAGTGCTACGGCGAGACGTCGGGGCCAGGACCACGCCGCGACGGCGCCGACGGCGTCGCGGAGCAGAGCGACCACGAACTGCCCGAAACGATTCACAAGGGGCCAGTCTACGCCCGCGTCTACACTGGGGAGACGTACGTCAACCCACGAAGGAGACCCCATGGCAGACCTGCGCACCGACCACGGCCCGAACCCCTACGTCCTCGACATCGAAGGCGTCACCACGGAGAACGAGGCCTTCCGCGACACCCTGTGGACGGGGCAGTACCTCCAGATGACCGTCATGGCCATCCCGGCCGGCGGCGAGATCGGCGCTGAGGTCCACGACGACCACGACCAGTTCCTCCGCCTCGAGGCAGGCAAGGGCCGCATCCTCATCGGCGACAGCGCGGACAAGCTCGACATCGACCAGGAGGTCGAGGATGACTTCGCCATCTTCGTCCCGGCGGGAAAGTGGCACAACTTCCTCAACGAGGGCACGGAGACCGTGAAGCTCTACTCCATCTACGCCGCGCCCGACCACCGGCCGGGCACCTACCACGAGACGAAGGCCGACGCGGACAACGATCCGCACGAGCAGCACTGAGCTTCTCGACGCTTCTCGACGCCCGCCTCACCGGCGCGCGTCATAGAGTCCTCCGGCGGGATGCTCGTTTCTGGCGAATTGCTTGCCCCAATTCGCCAGAAACGAGTATCCCGCTTCGCGCTTCCCTGCGGCTGCGCGGCGGCGGCCTTATGCTCGCCGCATGAGCGAGATCCCCGAGGAGACTCTGATACCGGTCATCCACTTCATTCTGCGCGAGGGCCCCGTGCACATCGAAGGAAAGGACGGCGCCCGGCTGAAGGTGCCCGAACGGCTGCGGGAGAAGTTCCACCAGCTCGCCGGCGCCGTGAGCGCGGATGAGGAGGTCAAGGTCGTCCGGCTCGACACCTTGATCACCACCCGGGAGGCGGCCGAGATTCTCGGTGTCAGTCGCTCCACGGTGGTGGCGTGGATCGAGGATGATCTGCTGACCAGCGTGCGCTACTCGGAGTCCGGGCACCGGAAGCTGATCCTCGCCGACGTCCTCCTGTGGAAGAAGCTGCACACGCAGTCGCGTCGCCTGACCTGGTGACGCGAAAAATCCCGGCCACTTGTTAGTGACCGGGATTTTCATTTGTGCCCGGAGGGGGACTTGAACCCCCACGTCCGTTAATAGGACACTAGCACCTCAAGCTAGCGCGTCTGCCATTCCGCCACCCGGGCTGGGTGTCATTCACTTTTCTGTGCTCACCCTCTCGGCTGGGCACCTGCATTACTGTAGCCGCACTGCAGTGAAAGACACAAATCCGCATGTCAACGCTAGTTACAGGCGTGTAAGTGGTAACTTTTTGGGCACTATGACACGCACCTATCAGCCACCGCGCCGGATGCCCACGTGGTCGTGGTTCGCCCCCGCCACAGAGCCCGCGGCAGACCCGCAGGTGAGCCCGGAGACGTGGTCGTCGCGGCAGCGGGGGACTCTGCGTCTTCTCGGCCTGCACCTGCGCGCGGTGGTCACGATCGTGGTGACTGTGTGCCTGGGCGTGGGATCGTCCGTGATCATTTCGGTGGTGGTGGCGCAGGGTGGGCTGCGGGCCTTCGAGTCGGCCTCCTTCCGGACGGCCGCGGTCGTCGTGCTGGTGATCGCGGGGATCATGGCGGCGTCGTGGGTGGCGGAGGCGACGGCGGATGCGCTCACCGACCTCGGGGCGGCGCGGACGGTGCATTCCGTGCGCCTGTCGCTGACGCGCCGCCTGCTGGGGGCGGGCCCGACGGAGCTGACGCCGGGTCAGGTGCTCAACACCGTGGACGGCGATTCTCACCAGGTGGGGGAGTTGAAGCAGCTGCTCAACTGGCCGGTGATGATGTTCGCCTACCTGCTGGGTTCGGCGGTGGCCATCGGTGTCGCGCAGCCCTGGTTGGGCGTTCTACTCGTGCTGGCGGGCGTGGTGACGACGGCGACCACCTTCGCCACGGCGCGGCCGCTGGCGCGGGTGGCGGCGCGACGTCGAGAAGCGGAGGGCGCGGCGATGTCGCTGGCCACGGACCTGGCGCAGGGCTCGCGGGTGGTCAAGGGCCTGGGGGCGGTGGAGGCGTCGGCGGAGCGTTTCGACGCTGCCACAGGCCGCGCCCTGCGACTCATGCTCATCGAGGCCCGACTGAGCGGGTGGCTCACCCTCGTGCGCCAGCTGGTGCCCACGCTGTGCGTGGTGGGGATCGTCGTGGTGGCGGCGCTGCTGGTGCGGCAGGGCGCGATCGGCACGGCGGACCTGGTGACAGTGGCCTTCATCGTGCCCCCGGCGTTGACCTATCTGGGCTACTCGTTGAGCTTCGCCGTCGACTACTGGTCGCGGGGTCTGGTGTCGACGGGGCGTATTCGTGATCTCGTCCGCGACCTGGAACCGGCGGAGGAACACGCCGTGGACACCGAGAGGCCGCCTGCGGGACTGAGTGTGTGGGCGGCGCGGAGTGCCGCGGGCGTGGAACAGGCCCGGGCGCGTCTCGCGGCCCTGGAGTCCTCCCCCGACCCGGAGGTCATCGTCGCCCCGCATGCGCCGGCGGTGTTCGAGGGCAGCCTCGCCGACAACATCGACCCCTTGGCGCAGGCGGACCCGGAGCACGTGCAGGCGGCGCTGTCGGCGGCGGCGTGCGGGGACATCATCACCCGCCTCGGCGGGATGGACGGCGACACGCTCCCGGAGGCACCCATCGGCGAAGCCGGGCTCAACCTCTCCGGCGGGCAGCGGCAGCGCGTGGCGCTGGCCCGGTGGCTGGTGCGCGACCCGGAGGTGCTGGTACTCGACGAACCGACGACCGGCCTCGACGCCGTCACGCTGGACCAGGTGGCGCACAACGTCGCGCGCCTGCGGCGTCACCGCGCCACGGTCGTCGTCACCACTTCGCCGGCGTGGCGGGCCGTGGCCGACCGGGTGGAGGAGCTCTCTTGAGCTGGGAGAAGGATGCCCGCGAGGACGCCCTCGCCCCGGCCACCGTCCGCGAATCGGTAGACACCTTGCGGGCGCTGCCCGCGAGCCCGGGCCGCGGCTGGCTGCTGGGCACCACAGTGGTGTTCCTCGTGGCCGTGGGCGCCATGACCGCCTCCGCCACGCTGCTGGGCCGGGCCGTGGACCTTGTCGACGGGCCGTGGGGGAGCTTCGTGTGGCTGCTCATCGGCGTCGGGGCGGCACTGCTCGTGGAGACGGCCGCCCGCGCCGCCGGTGGCTACCTGCTCACGGCACGCACGCGGATGATGTCGGTCGATCTGCGGCGCCAGGCGCTGGGGTCCGTGCTGCGGGCCCCGGTGCCGGATGTCCTCGAGCTGGGGACCGGCAATGTCATCACCCGCCTCACCCAGGACATCGACACCGTGGTGCGCATGATGTCGGCCACCGGCATCCGCCTGGCGGTGACCATCCTCATGTTCCCCGTCACTCTCGTCGCTCTCGTGCTCATCCACTGGGAGTTCCTCTTCTCCCTCGTGCTCACCTTCGCGCTCGTCGTCCCGCTGCTGCGCCGGGTGCTGCCCAAGATGCCGCAGGCGGCGAACATCGTGGCCACCGCGGAGGCGCGTCGTAACGCGGTGCTTCTGGACACCGTCCGCAGCCTGCCCACCCTGCGCGCCCTGCGCCTGGGGCCCTGGGCGCTGGAGCGCACGCGGAAGGCCTCGTGGACGGCCGTGCAGGCGCGCGCCGACCGCGCGCCGCTGTTCGTGCACCTGCTCGGCTACGGCAACATCGCCTACGTGGCGTTGCTGGCCACCACCCTTTGCCTGGCGACGTGGCTGGTGGGCCGCGGAGACATCAGCGTCGGTGCCGCCACCGCCGCGATGGTGTTGGTCGTCCGGCTCGAAGGCCACGTGTTCAACCTGCTCTTCCTGGCCGGAGACATCCAGGAGGCCGGCACCTCCCTCGGCCGCGCGGTCGCCCTGGCCCGGCTGGCCGGCGGCGGCGCCCGCGAGATCCCGGCGGACCTCAGCGCCCCGCCGGAGATCCGCATCGAGGGACTGCGCTTCTCCTATCCGGGCGGCGCCGTGATCCTCCCGGGCATCGACGTCACCCTCCCCGCCGGCAGCACCACCGCCCTCGTCGGCGCCTCCGGCGCGGGGAAGTCAACCCTGGCGGGGCTCATCGCCGGGCTGCAACGCCCGGACGCGGGCCGCATCCTCATCGGTGGTGTGGACACCGCCGCCGTCGACGACGGCTGGACCACCCGCCAGGTCACGCTGCTCACCCAGGACGTGCACCTGTTCTCCGGGTCGCTGCGCGAGGACCTCCACATGGCCGCCCCCGGGGCCGCCGACCCGCTGCTTATCGACGCCCTCTCCGCCACCGGTCTCAGCCCCGGCTCCCCCTCGTGGGCCCGCCACCTGCCGGCGGGCCTGGACACTCCGGTCGGGGCCGGGGCCGAGGCTCTGCCGCCGGAGGTCGCCCAACAGGTGGCGCTGGCGCGTGTCCTCCTGCGGGACCCGCCGGTGCTCATCATGGACGAGGCCACCTCCGAGGCTGGCAGCGAGGACGCCCGCGCCCTGGAACGCGCCGCCACCGCCGCGGCCCGGGGCCGGACCAGCCTCATCGTGGCGCATCGGCTCGACCAGGCGATGGTGGCGGACCGGATCCTCGTCATGGAGGGCGGCCGCATCGTGGAGAGCGGCACCCACACAGAGCTTCTCGACGCCCGGGGTCGCTACGCAGCCCTCCACGAGCGCTGGAACCGCTGACATGTGAGCGGAATCTCAGGTACAACGGGAGTATGACCTCCTACGCAGACGACCCCCGTTTCCCCGGCCCCGACCCCTACGCCCCCCTCAAGGACCTCCCCGCCTTCCCCCTGAGCTCCCACGACCTGCAGGACGGTGACCAGCTCTCCGCCGACCAGTGCGCCCCGCTCAACATCTCCCCGCAGCTGTCCTGGTCCGACCTGCCGGAAGGCACGAAGTCCCTCGCGGTCACCTGCTTCGACCCGGACGCCCCCACCGCCTCCGGCTACTGGCACTGGGCCGCCTTCAACATCCCCGTCGAAACGACGGAGCTGCCCTCGGGCGCCGGCAGCAAGCAGGACCTCGGCATTGACGGGGTCATCGCCCTGGCCAACGATTCCGGCAACCGTGAATACTTCGGCGCGGCCCCACCGCAGGGGCACGGGCCGCACCGTTACCTCTACGCGGTGCACGCGGTGGATGTGGAGAAGCTCGACATCGACCCTGATTCCACCGCCACCGTCCTCGGCTTCAACCTCTATTTCCATTCTCTCGGCCGGGCCATCCTCTGGGGCTGGTACGAGAACAAGTAGGCTCTTCAGTCTATGAGCCACAACAACCCCCGCCCTGAGCAGACCTTCCGGGTGCCCCTGGCCCTGCGCGTGGGCGGCGCCTTCATGGCGCTCGCCCTCGCCCTGGCCATCTTTGCCGTCGTGTCCGTGTTCGCCGACGGCTGGATGGCCTCCTTCGCCGTCACCCCGCGTTTCCTGGTCATCCTCGTCGCAGCCGCCATCCTCGGCGCCTTCGCCACGATCCGCAACGATCAGGCGTCCAGCCGCACCCAGGTCGTGGCGCTGGCGGTCGCGGTGGGCATCGTCATCTTCTCCCGCTTCATCCCCAACGAGCCGCTGGCCCTCATGGCGCAGTACTGGCTCGCGATGTACGCGGTCTTCGCGTTCATGTGTGCCCTGATCATCCGACGCTCGCTCATCCCCAAGGCCTGACGTCAGATTTTCAGGGGCGGTCCGGCCGGGTGGGGGAGAAAGCCCAGGTCGCACCGGCCCCCATGCGGGCGCGAACCTGAAAAGCTCACCGCCCCCACCCGCGGGCCCCGCATGTCAGATTTTCAGGCTCGGTCAGGCCCACTAGGGGAGAAAGCCCAGGTCGCACCGGCCCCCACGCCGGCGCGAACCTGAAAAGCTCACCGCCCCCACCCGCGGGCCCCGCATGTCAGATTTTCAGGCTCGGTCAGGCCCACTAGGGGAGAAAGCCCAGGTCGCACCCGCCCCCACGCCGGCGCGAACCTGAAAAGCTGACCCCCTTAGCGCGCGGGATTCGCCAGCCAGGGCAGCCCGGAGCCGATGGCCTCGGTGATGCTGCGCAGCCCGTGGCGGTGGATCTGGTCGGCGATGCCGCGGTGGATGTCGCGGATCCAGTCGGGGCCGCCGTAGATGAATCCGGTGTAGCCCTGCAGCAGGGTCGCGCCGGAGGTGATGCGCTCCCACGCCTGCTCCGGGGTGGAGATGCCGCCCACGGAAATGAGCACCAGCCGGTCGCCCACCCGGGAGTGGAGGCGCTGCAGAACCTCGAGGGCGCGCTCGGCCACCGGCGGGCCGGAGATGCCGCCCGCACCCATGGCCGCCACCTCGGTGGCAGGGGTGCGCAGACCCTCACGAGAGATGGTGGTGTTGGTGGCCACGATGCCGGCCAGCCCGAGGTCGAGGGCGAGGTCGGCGACGGCGTCGACATCCTCGTCGGAGAGGTCGGGGGCGATCTTCACCAGCACCGGGGTGGTGGTGGATTCCTGGACGGCCGCGAGGATGGGGCGCAGGGATTCCACGGCCTGCAGGTCGCGCAGCCCCGGGGTGTTGGGGGAGGAGACGTTGACCACCAGGTAGTCGGCGAGGTCGCCGAGGAGTGCGGCGGAGCGTCGGTAGTCGTCGACGGCTTCCTCGGCCGGGACCACCTTCGTCTTTCCGATGTTGATGCCGATGACGTCGGTGGACTTCCGGCGGCGCAGGTTCTCCGCGGCCGCGGCGGCGCCGGCGTTGTTGAAGCCCATGCGGTTGAGGATCGCCTTGTCCGCGGGCAGGCGGAACAAACGCGGGGTCGGGTTGCCGGCCTGCGGGGAGGCGGTGACGGTACCCAGCTCGGAGTAGCCGAAGCCGAGGGCGGTCCAGGTGTCGGCGGCGGAGGCGTTCTTGTCGAAGCCCGCAGCCAGACCCAGCGGGCGGGGGAAGGTCACGCCGAAGACGTCCTGCGCGAGCACGGGGTCCGTGACGGGCACGACCTTGCCCAGCAGCCGGTTGAGGGGAGCCGCGGTCTGGAGCACCCCGAGTCCGTTGTTGATGAGTCCGTGGATGCGCTCCGGGCGCAGGGTGAACATGCCTTTCAGGGCCAGCTGATAGGCGTTGCGACGCAGGGACACGGGGTGGTCCTTCCTAGAGTTCGGGGTCGGTGATGACCTGGAGGCCGGCACCGCTGGCGGAGGCGACGACGAGGGTGCCGTCGGCAAGCACGAGCATGGAGTGGGCGTCGGCGAGGGAGTCGAGGGTGCCGACCTCCTCCGGGACGCCGGTCGACAGGTCGAAGGCGCGGAGCTGGTTGTCACCGGTGGTGGAGATCCAGGCCACGCGACGCTCAGAATCCCAGGCCACGGCCCAGGGGCTGGGGCTCACGGGGGTGGTCTGGTGGAGGCGCACGACGTTGTCGGCGGTGTACACCGCGAGCTGCCCTCCGCGGTTGTCGGAGGCGAGCACCATGCCCTCGTCCCCGGCGACGGCCTGCCCGATGCCCAGCCCGACCCGCAGCGTGCCGCCCTGCCTGCCCTCGCGCCAGTGGATGTCCTGGATCGTCGAGTTGGAGTGGTTGGTGCGCACGACGGCGTCATCGGCGCCGGTCACGGGCACGGCCAGCAGCTGGGAGGTTTTGCCCGCCACGGTGATGGAACGCTGCGCCTCCCCGTCCTGGAACACCACCACGCGGTCGCTCTCCCCGGAGCCGACGACGAGTTCGCCGGTGGAGGTGAGTACCGCGGAGGAGGCCGGGGCGGCGTCCGTGTCGGCGACGGTGACGGTGTCGCGGAGGTCGCCGGAGGCGGCGTCGATAAGCAGGACCTCAGCGCCGCACGCGAGGACGAAGGTGTCGGGGGAGGCGGTGAGGTCGGCGCAGTCGGCGGGGACGGTGACTTCGGTGGTGGTGCCGGCGTCGTGCTCGGCGAGGGTGCCCAGTGTCAGTGTCGGGCCGGCGCGCAGGGCGATGATGTCGCCGGCGGCCTCCATGTCGCTGACCTCGAGGGCGGTGTCGATGACGCGCCCGGCCGGACTGCCCGCGGCGGGGGAGGCGACGGGCTCCGCGTTACCGAGGTCGGGGATCTCCGGGTTCGTGGGGCCTGAACCGCAGGCTCCGAGAAGGAGGGAGGAGGCGGCCAGGGCCGCCAGGGCTGTCACACGTCCGGCATTCACGCTTTGCAAGCCTATCAGCGCGACACATCATCCAGGGCCTTGACAATGGCCCGGGGGAGCACGGTGTCGGAGACGGTGAGCAGCTCGCGCAGCTGCCCGCGGTGGGAGGCCCCGACGACGGTCGCGGCCACGCCCGCCCGGTCCCGCGCCCAGGCGAGCGCCACGACGGCGGGGGAGATGTCCAGACCTTCCGCTGCGGTGGTGAGCGCGTCGACGACGGTGTGCGCCTTATAACCCAGGCGGGCATGCACCTCGGCCCGCACGCCGGGCGGCTGCGCCCGGCGGTAGCGCCCGGTGAGCACGCCCTGCGCCAGGGGAGCGGCGGCGATGACACCCACCCCGAGGTGGCGCGCTGCGGGGATGAGCTCCTCCTCGATGCCCCGGGCGAGCAGGGAGTATTCGTGCTGCGTGGCCACCACGCGCGGGGAATCGGTCACGGCCAGCTGCCAGGCGGCGTAGTCACGCACCCCGGAGTAACGGGTGCGTCCGGTGCGGACCGCCCAGTCGAGGGTGTCGGCGACCTCCGCCGGGGGAGTGCGCTCGTCCCAGTAGCCCACCGACCACAGGTCGAGGTGGTCGGTGCCCAGCACCCGGAGTGTCTCGTCGAGCTGGTGCATGAGGGCCCGCCGGGAGCAGTCCACGCGGCGCCCCACCGGCGAATCGGGCTCGACCCCCGCGGAGGAGGAGAGGATGAGCTCGTGCCGAGGCAGACCCGGGAGCACCTCGGCGAGGACCTGCTGGGCGCGGCCGCCGGCGTAAGCGGGGGAGGAATCGATGAGGGTGCCGCCCGCGTCACGGAACATCCCCAGCATGACCTGGGCCTCCGCGGCATCGGTGCCCGCTCCCCAGGTGCCGGTTCCCAGGCCGAGGTCGGAGACACGCAGTCCGCTGGAGCCCACCAATCGCTGTTTCACCCGGTCCACAGTAGTAGTAGCGTGGTCCGGGTGAATGACGTGACCATCCTGGCCGCCGCACAGGCGGCCCCCGAGCAGATGTCCTGGCTGCAGGTCATCGTGCTGTCCATCGTGCAGGGCCTGACGGAATTCCTCCCCGTCAGCTCCTCCGGGCACCTGCGTATCGTCTCCGAGCTCTTCTTCGGCGTCGATGCCGGCGCCTCCTTCACCGCCGTCGTCCAGTTGGGCACGGAGCTGGCGGTGCTGGTGTTCTTCGCGCGGGAGATCTGGCTCATCCTCGTCGGCTGGTTCCGGGGCCTGTTCAACAAGGCGGCCCGCACCTTCGAGTACCGGATGGGCTGGATGGTCATCGTGGGCACCCTGCCGGTGGCGATCATCGGCTACCTGGGCAAGGACATCATCCGGGAGGGCGCGCGCAACCTGTGGATCACCGCCACCGTGCTCGTGCTGTTTTCCTTCGTGTTCATCTTCGCGGAGAAGTTCGGCAAGAAGCAGCGCAGCTTCGATGAGCTGACCATGAAGGACGCGATCATCATGGGCTTCGCGCAGTGCCTCGCGCTCATCCCGGGCGTCTCGCGTTCGGGCGGCACGGTCTCGGCGGGTCTGTTCATGAACCTCGACCGCGAAGTGGCCACCCGTTTCTCCTTCCTGCTGGCCATCCCCGCGGTGCTGGCCTCCGGGTTGTTCTCGCTTCCCGACGCCTTCGCCCCCCAGGCCGGGCAGGCCGCCTCGGCGCTGCAGCTCGGCGTGGGCACCCTCATCACCTTCGTTCTGGGTTACCTCTCCATCGCGTGGCTGCTCAAGTTCGTCGCCCACCATTCCTTCGCCTGGTTCGCCGCCTACCGCATCCCGGTCGGCCTCGCCGTGATGGGCCTGCTGGCCTTCGGCGTCCTCCAGCCGGTGTAGCGCTAAGGTTGTTGACATGCGTTCATGGCCCCTCCCGCACATCCCCCGTGTCGACGGCACCCCCGTCCCCCTCGCCCTCCACGACACCGCCGACGGCGTCGTCCGTCCCGTGGAGGCGTCCGGCACCGCCGGGATGTACGTCTGCGGCATCACCCCTTATGACTCGACGCACCTGGGCCATGCGGCCACCTATCTGACCTTCGACCTCATCCACCGGCTGCTCATCGACCAGGGCCTGGACGTCCACTACGTGCAGAACATCACCGACGTCGACGATCCGCTCTTCGAGCGCGCCGCCCGGGACGGCGTCGACTGGCGCGAGCTGGGCACCGGCCAGATCGACCTCTTCCGCTCCGACATGGAGGTCCTCCGCGTCATCCCGCCGCGCGACTACATCGGGGCCGTCGAGTCCGTCGACGAGGTCGTCGGCCTGGTGGCCAAGCTTCTCGACGCCGGCGCCGCCTACCTCCTCGACGACGAGTACCCGGACATCTACGCCTCCGTCGACGCGACCGCGCACTTCGGCTACGAGTCCAACTACGACCGCGCCACCATGGAGGAGCTCTTCGCCGAACGCGGCGGGGACCCGGAGCGCGCGGGCAAGCGCGACCCGCTCGACGCCCTGCTGTGGCGGGCCCACCGGGAGGGCGAACCCGCCTGGGACTCCCCCTGGGGTCCAGGTCGCCCCGGCTGGCACATCGAGTGCTCGGCGATCGCCACCAACCGCCTCGGCGCCTCCTTCACCATCCAGGGCGGGGGCAGCGACCTCATTTTCCCGCACCACGAGTTCTCCGCCGCCCACGCCGAGGCCGGCCTCGGGGTGCAGCGCATGGCCGGGCACTACGTCCACGCGGGCATGATCGGCCTGGACGGGGTGAAGATGAGCAAGTCCCTGGGCAACCTCGTCTTCGTGCACCGTCTCACCGCCGCGGGCCACGAGTCCGCCGCCATCCGCCTCGGCGTCTTCGCCTCCCACTACCGGGCCGACCGGGACTGGTCGGAGCAGATCCTCGCGGACGCCGAGGCCCGCCTGGCCACGTGGCGGGCAGCGTGCCGCCAGCCGGGCACCCTGGCCGGCGCGCAGGCCCTGGTCCAGGAGCTGCGCATGCACCTGGCGAACGATCTGGACACCCCGGGGGCGCTCGCGGTCGTCGATACGTGGGCCGCCGCGGCGCGCGGGGAGAACGAGGACGGGGCGGGCGAACTGGTCCGCGACGCCGTCGACGCCCTGCTGGGCGTGCAGGTCTGAGGTTTTTCAGGGACAATGAGCGCCATGAGCATCCGCAGGGATTTCCAGAAGAACGTCGACGAGTTCATCGCTGATCTGACCGAGTTCGCCACCGGCAGCTACCTCAAGGAGGAGGAGAAGGATTTCTGGGACCAGCCCTTCGATCCGGCGGCCCTGCCGGAGCTGAAGAAGATCCTGGAGAACCTGCTCGACACCCTCGACCTGCTCAGCGACCCGCCGGCGGAGGACCTGGTCAAGGTCGTGCAGGCGGCCGTCGATGAGCTCGAGTCCTTCAACGACCGCCACAACGGCGCGATCCTCGAGCCGGAGGAGACCGCCGAACTCAACACCCTCATCCACGAGGCCTCCGCCGCCACCGGCGCCGATGACGAGGCCCTCGCCGAACTGCCGGAGATTGACTGACCCCTTGGCCACCACCCCCGCCGCCATCTTCTGGGACATGGACGGCACCCTCGTCGACACCGAACCCCTGTGGGAGCAGTTCACCTATGAACTCAGCGAGCTCATGGGGCGCCGCCTCACCCCCGAACTGCGGGAGACCACCATCGGCGGCAGCTTCCGCCACACCGTCCAGGTGTGCGCCCTGCACGCCGGCGTGACGGTCACCGAGGAGGACCACCCGCGCTTCCGGGCGTTCATGAACGAGCGGATGGCGGAGCTCATGCAGTCCTCGCTGGCGCCCAACCCCGGCGTCACCGAGCTTCTCGACGACCTCGCGGGCCGCAACCTCCCGATGCTGGTGACCACCAACACGGAACGCACCCTGGCGGACATCTCCATCGGCGCGGTGGGCCGACACTTCTTCCGCGATTCGGTCACGGGGGATGAGGTGCCCCGCCCGAAGCCGGCCCCGGACATGTACCTGCGGGCCGCGGAGCTGGTGGGGGCGGACCCGGGGGAGTGCCTCGTCTTCGAGGATTCCTTCACCGGGATGACCGCGGCCGTGAGCGCGGGCTGCCGCGTGATCGGCCTGCCGTGGTACGCCGACACGGTCGTGCCGGAAGGGGTGGTGACATTGGAGTCGCTGCACGGTCGCAATGATTTCCGGGGGGCGGACGCCGACACGGTGCTCTCCTGGTTCCACCAACTGCAGCGGTGACCGGGGCGGCATGGAATAATGCTCCCTCGTGAAGAACTTTGACTCCCTGTTTGCCGAACTCACCGATCGTGCCGCGTCCCGCCCGGAGGGCTCGGGAACCGTGGACGCCCTGGACAAGGGTGTGCACCACATCGGCAAGAAGATCATCGAGGAGGCCGGGGAAGTCTGGATCGCCGCCGAGTACCAGTCCGATGAGGAGCTGGCCGAGGAGATGAGCCAGCTCATCTACTGGACGCAGGTCATGATGGTCGCCCGCGGGCTGACCCCCGACGACATCTACAAGAACCTCTAAGGAGACCACCATGATCAAGATCGCCGTCCCCAACAAGGGTTCGCTGTCGGAGGCCGCCGTGGAGATTCTCCGCGAGGCCGGGTACAAGGGCCGGGGCGACACCAAGGCCCTCAACGTCTTCGACAAGGTCAATGACGTCGAGTTCTTCTTCCTCCGCCCGAAGGACATCGCCATCTACGTGGCCAACGGCAAGCTCGACCTCGGCATCACCGGCCGTGACCTGGCCCGGGATTCGCGGGCCGAGGTCACCGAGGTGCTCGAGCTCGGTTTCGGCGGCTCCACCTTCCGCTACGCGGCTCCGGCCGACGAGATCTGGACGGTCGAGGACCTGGCGGGCAAGCGCATCGCCACCTCCTACCCGAACCTGGTGCGCGACGACCTCGCCTCCCGCGGCATGGAGGCCGAGGTCATCCGTCTCGACGGCGCGGTGGAGATCTCCATCAAGCTGGGCGTCGCGGACGCCATCGCCGATGTCGTCTCCACCGGCAACACCCTGCGCCAGCAGGGCCTGGCGCCCTTCGGGGAGCCGATCGTGTCCTCCGAGGCCGTCATCGTGGGTCGGAAGAACGTCGAGCCGACCGCGGAGCAGAACGTGCTGCTGCGCCGCATCGAGGGCATCCTTCACGCGCAGAACTACCTCATGATCGACTACAACGTGGCCCGCGAGCAGCTGGCCGCCGCCTCCGAGGTCACCCCGGGCCTGTCGGGCCCCACGGTCTCCCCGCTGGCCCGCGAGGACATGGTGGCCGTGCGTGCCCTGGTCCCGCGCAAGGGTGCCAATGCGATCATGGATCAGCTCTCCGAGCTCGGCGCGGAGGCCATCCTCGCCTCCGAGCTGCGTATCGCCCGTCTCTGATCTGAGACAGGGCGGGTAGGACCGGGCGGGGCCGGGCACGCAAACTGGCTACTATGGGGCATTGAGTGTTTTTGGTTACACTCATCCCGCTTAACCAGTGAGAGGACCCCGCCTTGAGCGACACGCCCGAGCCCACCGAGCTCGTCGAAGCCCAGCCGACCACCACCGTCGTTCGGAAGACCCGCACCGAGGAGGACCTCCTCGGGTACATGGAGGTCCCGGCCACCGCGTACTACGGCATCCACACGATGCGCGCGATGGACAACTTCCAGATCTCCCGCACCACCATCAACCATGTGCCGGAGTTCATCGTCGGGATGGCGCAGGTGAAGAAGGCCGCGGCCATGGCCAACCGGCGGCTGCACACCCTGCCGGCGAAGAAGCACGAGGCGATCGTCTGGGCCTGCGACCAGATCATCCACGAGGGTCGGTGCATGGACCAGTTCCCCATCGACATCTTCCAGGGTGGCGCCGGTACCTCGGTGAACATGAACACCAACGAGGTCATCGCGAACCTGGCGCTGGAGTACCTGGGGGAGGAGAAGGGCAGCTACGACATCATCAACCCCAACGATGACGTCAACATGTCGCAGTCCACCAACGACGCCTACCCGACGGGCTTCCGCCTCGGCCTCTACGCGGCGATGTCGCTGCTCATCCAGCAGATGGATGATCTGCAGAAGGCGTTCCGGGAGAAGGGGCGGGAGTTCCAGGACATCCTCAAGATGGGGCGCACCCAGCTGCAGGACGCCGTGCCCATGACTCTGGGTGACGAGTTCAATGCCTTCGCCCACAACCTCGCCGAGGAGCAGGCCGTGCTGCGCAACGCCGCGGACCGGCTGCTGGAGATCAACCTGGGCGCCACCGCCATCGGCACGGGTGTCAACACCCCGGCCGGGTACCGCCACCAGGTCACCGCCACGCTCGCCGAGGTGACGGGCCTGGACATCAAGTCCGCGCTCGACCTCATCGAGGCCACCTCGGACACCGGCGCCTACGTCCATGCCCACTCGGGCGTCAAGCGGGCGGCGATGAAGCTGTCGAAGATCTGCAACGATCTGCGCCTGCTGTCCTCGGGCCCGCGTGCGGGTATCAACGAGATCAACCTGCCGCCGCGCCAGGCGGGCTCCTCGATCATGCCGGGCAAGGTCAACCCGGTCATCCCCGAGGTGGTCAACCAGGTGTGCTTCAAGGTCTTCGGCAATGACCTCACCGTCACCATGGCCGCGGAGGCCGGGCAGCTGCAGCTCAACGTCATGGAGCCGGTGATGGCCGAGGCCATGTTCCAGTCGATCCGCATCCTGGGCAACGCGGCCGTGACGCTGCGCGAGAAGTGCGTCGAGGGCATCACCGCCAACGCTGACGTGTGCCGCGCCTACGTGGAGAACTCCATCGGTATCGTCACCTACCTCAACCCCTTCATCGGCCACCACAACGGCGACCTCGTCGCCCGGGAGGCTGCGCAGACGGGGCGTTCCGTCAAGGACATCGTCCTGGAGCAGGGGCTCATGGACGCCGAGACCCTCGATCGTGTCCTGAGCAAGGAGAACCTCATGCACCCCGAGTTCCGGGGTCGCCTGTACCTGGATAATCAGTAACCCGCCCGTTAGCGCCCGTTTGTGTGTGTTTCCACACAGACGGGCGCTTTTCGCGCCGTCTGTCTTGGTGCGGAGTGTGGTCAGACCATAGAGTAGTAGGTGATACCTACTACTACGAGAGGCCCCCATGCTCCTCGCCCTCCAGATCCTCCTCGTCCTCGGCGCCATCGTCCTCGGCGCGCGCCTGGGATCCATCGCCATCGGTTTCGCCGGCGGACTCGGCGTCCTGGCCCTCAGCCTCACCGGCGTGCCCGTCACCGCCGAGGACATCCCCTTCGACGTCATCGGCATCATCATGTGCGTCATCGTCGCCATCTCCGCGATGCAGCGCGCCGGCGGCATGGACTACCTCGTCCACCTCGCGGAACGCTTCCTGCGCCGCAACCCCCGTCAGATCACCCTGTGGGCGCCGGTGGTCACCTGGCTCATGACCGTCTTCGCCGGCACCGGCCACACCGCCTTCTCCACGCTCCCCGTCATCGTCGAGGTGGCCAAGGAAGGCCGCGTCCGCCCCTCCCGCCCGCTGTCGGTGGCGGTCGTCGCCTCCCAGATGGCCATCGTCGCCTCGCCGATCTCGGCGGCCGTCGTGTTCGTCGCCTCCCTCCTCGAGCCACGCGGCATCAGCTACCTCACCCTGCTCGGCATCATGATCCCCGCCACGTTCCTCGCCATCTTCCCGACGGCCCTGCTCACCAACCGCCTCGGCCGCGAGCTTCTCGACGACCCCGTCTACCAGGACCGCCTGGCCAAGGGCCTGGTCCGCGCCCCGCAGGGCACGGGCACCTGGCAGCCCCGCCCCGGCGCCACCGCCTCCGTGGGGATCTTCCTCGCCGCCATCGTCGGCGTCATGCTCTACGCTACGGCCATCTCCGAGCAGGTGGGCCTCATCACCGACCCGACCCTGCCGCGCAACGAGGCCATCATGACCATCATGCTCGCCGCCGCCACGATCATCGTGCTCGTCGCCCGCATCCCGGCGGACGAGATCCTGCAGACCCAGGTCTTCCGTTCGGGCATGTCGGCCGCCGTCTGTGTGCTCGGCGTGGCATGGCTGGGCACGACGATCATCAACCACTACATCGACGACATCCAGTCGCTCGCCGGGAACGTGCTCTCCGCCAGCCCCTGGCTGCTGGCCGTCGTCCTCTTCTTCGCCGCCGCGCTGCTCTACTCGCAGGCCGCGACCGCCAAGGCGCTGCTGCCCGCGGCCCTGGCCATCGGGGTGTCCCCGCTCACCGCCATCGCCGCCTTCCCGGCCGTCTCCGCGCTCTTCGTCCTGCCCACCTACCCGACGCTGCTGGCGGCCGTGGAGATGGACGACACCGGTTCCACCCGCATCGGACGCTTCGTCTTCGACCACCCCTTCATGATCCCCGGCGTGGTCAACATCGCCCTGTCCGTCCTCCTCGCCTACGGGCTCGGCGCGCTCCTGCTCTGATCCCTACCCTGGGGGCCATGACCCAGCCGAACCCGGATGTCGCCATCGCCCAGGCCCACACCCTCGAGCCCATCACGGAGATCGCCCTACGCGCGGAGATCCCCCCGGAAGCACTGGTCACCTTCGGCCCCTACAAGGCGAAGGTGGACATCACGCGGTTGCGGGGGCGTCGAGAAGCGGGCCAGCTGGTGCTGGTCACCGGCATGTCGCCCACCCCGGCGGGGGAGGGCAAGTCCACCGTCCTCATCGGGCTGGCGGACGCCCTCACCCGGCGCGGCCTCAACGCGGCCGCCGCCCTGCGCGAGCCCTCGCAGGGGCCGGTCATGGGCATCAAGGGCGGGGCCACCGGCGGCGGCTACGCGCAGATCGTGCCCATGGAGGACATCAACCTCCACTTCACCGGGGATTTCCACGCTGTCGCGGCGGCGACCAACACCCTGGCGGCGCTCGTGGACAACCACGTCCAGCAGGGCAACGAGCTGCGTATCGACGCCCGCCGCATCGTGTGGCAACGCTGCCTCGACGTCAACGACCGCTCGCTGCGCGGTGTCATCACCGGGCTCGGCGGCACGGCGCACGGCACCCCGCGGGAGACCGGTTTCACCATCACGGCCGCCTCGGAGATCATGGCCGTGCTGTGCCTGGCTGCCGACCTGGAGGATCTGCGGCTCCGCCTCGGGCGGCTGACCGTCGCCTTCACCTTCGACGGCGCGCCCGTCACGGCCGATGACCTGGGAGCCACGGGGGCGCTGGCCGCCCTCATGAAGGAGGCGATCAACCCCAACCTCGTGCAGACGCTCGGCGGCACCCCGGCCTATGTGCACGGCGGGCCCTTCGCCAACATCGCGCACGGCTGCAGCTCGCTCATCGCGACGCGGGTGGCGCTGGAGCACGCGGACCTCGTGCTCACGGAGGCCGGATTCGGTTCCGACCTCGGCGCGGAGAAGTTCTTCGACATCAAGGCCCGCCACGGCGGTCTCGACGTCGCGGGGGTGGTCGTTGTCGCCACGATCCGCTCGCTCAAGTACCACGGCGGGGACCTCGCGGACGGCGTGCGCAACCTCGCCCGCCACGTCGACAACATCCGCCAGTTCGGCGCGACGCCCCTCGTGGCGCTCAATCTTTTCACCACCGACACGCCGGCCGAGCGTTCCTTCCTGCGCGACTGGGCCCGGGACCACGGCGTGGCGCTCGCGGAGTGCGAGGTGTGGGCCCGGGGCGGCACGGGCGCTGAGCAGCTCGCCGAGGTGCTCCTGGACAACCTGAGCGCGGGCTCGCGGCCGCTCTACGATCCCCGACACGGGGTGGAGGCGTCGATCGCCACCCTCGCGACCCAGATCTACCACGCGGAGAAGGTGGAGTATTCGCCGCAGGCGCTGCGGGATCTGGCCGTGCTGCGCGAGCACGGCTGGGACCGGCTGCCGGTGTGCATCTCCAAGACGCAGTACTCCTTCAGCGACGACCCCGCGGCGCTCGGCGCCCCCACCGGCCATACCCTGCACGTGCGCGAACTCATCCCGCGCACCGGCGCCGGCTTCATCGTGGCGCTCACGGGAGCGGTGATGACCATGCCGGGTCTGCCCGCGCGCCCGGCGGCCGAGGGCATCGACATCGACGCCGCCGGAAAGATCTCCGGCCTGTTTTAGACCCCCAGGCTCGAGTCCGCCGTCGACCCGGGCCACCCCGGGTACTCCGGCGGGGTGCCACCGAACTCCGGGCACAGCGCCTGGAAGGAACACCAGCCGCACAGCTTCGAGGTCTGCGGCCGGAAGCGCCCGGCCCGGCCGTCGGCGGAGATCTTCGTCCACAGGTCCCCGAGGTCGCGTTCGAAGTACTCCAGCTCCTCCCGCGAGGGGGCGAGGAACATGGAGTCGATGACCTTGAGGTACATCAACCGCAGTTGGTGGGGGATGACCCCGTAGAGGCGCCAGTACACCAGCGCGTAGAAGCGCATCTGGAACTGTGCGTCGTGGCTGTAGCGGGGGAGCGGCTTCTTGCCCGTCTTGTAGTCGACCACCCGCACCTCGCCCGTCGGGGCCACGTCAACCCGGTCGATGAAGCCGCGCACCGGCACGCCATTGGGCAGGACGGTGTCCACGTACATCTCCACGGCGTGGGCGTCGAAGGCCTGGGGGTTCTCCATCTCGAAGTAGCCGCGCAGCAGTGTGCGGCACTCCACGAGGAAATCGTGCAGAGCGGCCTCCGGCACGAGCTCGGCGAGCTCGGCATCGGCGGCAACCATCGCGGTCCAGTGGGGCGTGAGCTGCTTGACGGCCCCGGGGTAGTGGCGCTCCTCCCGCGGCAGCGCGTGCATGTGCTCGAGCACGGCGTGCACCAGGTCGCCCTTGACCTGCGGCACCGTCTTCGGCTCCGGCAGGCGGTCGATGGCGCGCAGGCGGTAGAGCAGCGGGCACTGCTGGTAGTCGGAGGCACGCGAGGGGGACAGGGCGAGAGGGCGCGGGGTGGTCATGATGGCCACCACCTTATCCGTGGCAAGCTGGACGCATGAATCAGACCCGCGACTTCCTCGACTTCCTCGCCGCCAGCCCGAGCAGCTACCACGCCGCGCGGGTCGTCGCCGACCGGCTTATCGACGCCTCCTTCACCCCCCAGGACGAATCGACCCCGTGGGACGCCACCCCGGGGGGCCATGTCATGGTGCGGGGTGGGGCGGTCATGGCGTGGTGGGTGCCGGAGGAGGCCTCGCCGGAGTCGGGTTTCCGGATCATCGGTTCCCACACCGATTCCCCCGGCTTCACCCTCAAGCCCTCCCCGGAGCTGGCCACCGCCGGGTGGGCCCAGGCCGGGGTGGAGATCTACGGTGGGCCGATCCTCGCCTCCTGGCTCGACCGCGAGCTCACCTTCGCCGGGCGCGTCATCCTGGCGGACGGTTCCCAGCGGCTCGTCGATACCGGACCCGTCGCGCGCATCCCGCACCTGGCGATCCACCTCGACCGCTCGGCGGAGCTCACCCTCGACCGGCAGCAGCACATGCAGCCGGTCACCGGGCTCATCGCCGAGGGGCACACCCCGGTGCTGGAATTGGTGGCGGGGCAGGTGGGCGTCGATAAGCGGGACATCGACGGATTCGACCTCATCACCTGCGACACGCAGCGCGGGGCGATCTTCGGCGCGGACGCGGAGTTCATCGCGGCCGGGCGCATGGACAACCTCACGTCCGTGCACGCCAGCCTCGTGGCCCTGCTCAACGCCATCGAGTCCGGCGACACCGGCGCGGACATCCTCGTCCTCGCCGCCTTCGACCACGAGGAGGTCGGCTCCGCGACGACCTCCGGGGCCGCCGGGCCCATCCTGCAGGACGTGCTGGAACGCACCGCCGCGGCCCTCGGCGCGGATCTCGACGCCACCCGGCGGATGTACGCCCGCTCCACCTGCGTGTCGGCCGATGCCGCGCACGCCGTGCACCCCAACCACGTGGGCAAGCATGACCCGGCGCACCACCCGCTCATCGGCGGCGGCCCCGTGGTGAAGATCAACGCCTCCCAGCGCTACGCCTCCTCCGCCGACACCGTCGCGCGCTGGCAGCGGGCGTGCCGCGCCGCCGGGGTGCCCTCGCAGAGCTTCGTCAGCAACAACGCCATGCCCTGCGGCTCCACCATCGGGCCCATCACCGCCACCCGCCTCGGCATTCCCACCGTCGACGTCGGGGTCCCGCTGCTGTCGATGCACTCGGCGCGCGAGCTGGCCGGCGTGCAGGACCAGCTGTGGTTCGCCGAGGCGCTTGAGGCATACTTGATTGGTTCTTAAACGATAGGAGATCCCCGTGGCCTACTCCGGCCCCTTCCAGCCCGGTGACCGCGTCCAGCTGACGGACGCCAAGCGCAGGCACTTCACGCTCATTCTCACCCCGGGGGCGAAGTTCCACACCCACAAGGGCGAGATCCTGCACGAGCAGATCATCGGCATGGACGAAGGCTCGGTCATCCAGTCCTCCCTCGGCGCGGACTACCTGCTCTTCCGCCACCTCATGGTCGACCACGTGCTGTCCATGCCCCGCGGCGCGGCCGTCATCTACCCGAAGGACTCCGCCCAGATCCTCATCGAGGGCGACATCTTCCCCGGCGCGCGCGTCCTCGAGGCCGGCGCCGGCTCCGGCGCCCTGTCCATGGCGCTCCTGCGCGCCATCGGATCCGAAGGCGAGCTCATCTCCTATGAGATCCGCGAGGACCACCTCGAGTTCGCCGAATCCAACGTCGACGAATTCTTCGGCGGACGCCCCGCCACGTGGAGCCCCCGCCTCGGGGACCTCACGCAGGTGACGGTGGAGGATCTCGGGGGGCCCGTCGACCGCGTCATCCTCGACATGCTCGAGCCCTGGGAATGCCTCGACGTGGTGCGCAACGTGCTCATCCCGGGCGGTGTGTTCATGACGTACGTGGCCACCGTGCCGCAGCTGATGAAGGTGATGGAGGGCATCCGCGAGCAGCAGTGCTTCACGGAGCCGAAGGCCTGGGAGTCCCTCGTCCGCGAATGGAAGGTCGAGGGCCTGGCCACCCGCCCCGAGCACCGCATGAACGCCCACACCGCCTTCCTCGTCTGGGCCCGGCGCCTGGCGGACGGGGTGACCCCGCCGCGCCCCCAGCGCCGCGCGCGCAAGTAACTGTGGGTGTGCACTGGCTGATCCTCGTGCACCCCTCCCCAGGGCACACCCCGGCGTTCACCCGGGGATGACACCCCGCCCGGGTGGTGCACGTTACAGTTGATGCATGACCCCCGCTTCCGCCGATACCGCAGACCCCCGCGCCCTGCAACGTGAGATCCAGACCCTGAGCAGCCGCAACGCCAAGCTCTCCCAGCTGCTCAAGGCCTCCCGGGACAAGCTGCAGGATCTCTCCGCCCAGGTTGACGCGCTCGGCGAGCCCGCCTCCACCTACGGCATCTTCCTCTCCGGGGGGCTGGGACGCGACGCGGAGGTGTTCACCGCGGGGCGGCTCATGCGTCTCAAGGTCTCCCCGCACGTCGCCCCCGACGAGCTGGTCCCCGGAGCGCTGGTGCGCCTGGGTGACGGCTCCATCGTCGTCGAGGCCTGCGGCTTCCCGGACACCGGGGAACTGGGCATGCTCACCGAGCGGGTCGGGGAGGGGCGCGCCCTGGTGGCCAACTCCACCGGCGAGGAACGCCTCGTGCGCCTGGCCGAGCCCATCGCCACCTCGGCGCGCGCCGGGGACACCCTGCTCGTTGATTCCCGCGCCGGGGTGGCGTACGAGCGCATCCCCAAGACGGAGGTCTCCCAGCTCTCGCTGGAGGAGGTGCCGGACGTCACCTACGCCGACATCGGCGGCCTCGACGAGCAGATCGACCAGATCCGTGACGCCGTCGAGCTGCCCTTCTCCCACCCGGACCTCTACCGCGACTACCAGCTGCACCCGCCGAAGGGGGTGCTGCTCTACGGCCCGCCGGGCTGCGGCAAGACGCTCATCGCCAAGGCGGTGGCCAACTCGCTGAGCCTGCGGCTGGGCGACGGTTCCTCCAGCTACTTCCTCAACGTCAAGGGTCCGGAGCTGCTCAACAAGTTCGTCGGCGAGACGGAGCGGCGCATCCGCCTCATCTTCGAGCGCGCCCGGGAACTGGCGGGGGAGGGGCGGCCGGTGATCATCTTCTTCGACGAGATGGAGTCGATCTTCCGCACCCGCGGCTCGGGCGTGTCCTCGGACATGGAGACCACGGTGGTCCCACAGCTGCTCACCGAGCTCGACGGCGTGGAGAACCTGGCCAACGTCATCATCATCGGCGCCACCAACCGGGAGGAACTCATCGATCCCGCGCTGCTGCGCCCGGGCCGACTCGACGTGAAGATCCGCGTCCAGCGGCCCACGCGCGACGGGGCCCGCGACATCTTCGAGCGCCACCTCACGGAGGACGTGCCGCATGCGGAGCCGGTGGCTGAGCTGATCGAGGCGGGCGTCGAGAAGCTCTTTGCGCCCCGGGCCTTCGTCGAGTTGACGCTGGTCGACGGGGAGATCGAGGTGCTGGAGTACGCGGACTTCGTCTCCGGGGCGATGATCGCCAACATCGTCGACCGGGCGAAGAAGCTGGCCATCAAGGACCACCTCGCCGGGGTGAGCACCGCGGGCATCAGCCGGGTGCACATCGCGGAGGCGGTCGCCGCGGAGCAGAGCGAGTCCGAGGACCTGCCGAACACGACCAACCCGGACGAATGGTCACGGATCACGGGACGGCACGGCAAGCGCGTCGTCCAGGCACGAGTGGTGGGATAGAGGACATGGGCAGATTCATGGGCACGGAGACCGAGTACGGCATCTCCACGCCGACGCAGCCGGGGCTGAGCCCCATCATCACGTCGACGCATGCGGTCGTCGCCTACGCGGCGATGAACACCGGCGCGCGCTCGCGCTGGGACTACGAGGAGGAGTCCCCGCTCAAGGACACCCGCGGTTTCGACCTGCGCCGCTACCACACGGTGCCGGTGGTGGAGCCGGACGCGGTGGGGGTGGCCAACGTGGTCACCAGCAACGGCGCCCGCTTCTACGTCGACCACGCGCACCCGGAGTACTCCTCCCCGGAGGTGTCCAACGCCTATGACGCGCTGGTCTACGACGCCGCGGGAGACCTCATCATGCGCAAGGCCGTCGCGGACGTGGCCGAGCTGACGGCGCAGGGGCTGAGCATCCTCAAGCACCACGATCCCTGCCCGCCGCTGAAGATCTACAAGAACAACGTCGACGGCAAGGGCGCCTCCTACGGTGCGCACGAGAACTACCAGTACTCGCGGAAGACCGATTTTGCGGTGCTCACGCAGGCGCTCATCCCCTTCTTCGTCAGCCGCAACGTCATCATCGGTGCCGGGCGGCTGGGCATCGGCGAGACCGGGGAGCGGGCGGGCTTCCAGATCTCCCAGCGCGCGGACTACTTCCACCAGGAGATCTCGCTGGAGACGACGCTCAACCGCGGGATCGTCAACACCCGCGACGAGCCGCACGCCAACGCCGTCCACTTCCGTCGCCTGCACACCATCGTCGGCGACGCGAACATGTCGCACACCTCGACCTTCCTCAAGTTGGGCATGACGAAGCTGGTCATCGACGCCATCGAGGACGGCGTCGACTTCTCCGACCTGCGCCTGGTCGACCCCGTCGCGGAGATCAAGCATGTCTCCCACGACCTCAGCCTCACCCACCAGCTGCAGCTGCGCGACGGCCGCGCGCTCAACGCCCTGGACATCCTGCGTCTCTACCGGGAGCGGGTGGTCGCCGTCGATGACGTCGACGAGCGTGTCATCGCCCTGTGGGGGAAGGTCCTCGACTTGCTTGCCGACGACCCCCTGTCCACCTCCCACCTGCTCGACTGGACCGCCAAGTGGGCGCTCATCAAGGGCTACCTCGACCGCGGCGTCGACATCGCGGACCCGAAACTCCAGCTCATCGACCTGCAGTACGCGGACATCGACCCGGCGAAGTCCCTCTACCACGCGCTCGTGCGCAAGGGTCGGATGGAGACCATCGCCAGCGAGGAGGAGATCGCCCGCGCGGCCGAGGTACCCCCGGCAGATTCCCGCGCCTGGTTCCGCGGCGCCGTCTCCGCGCGTTTCCCGGACGACGTCATCGCCGCCAGCTGGCAGACGATGATCCTCAAGCACTCCGGCGGTACGGCGCGTTTCCAGACCACCGAGGTGGACAAGCTCACCCGCGAGCACGTCGGGGAGATCATCGACTCCTCCGCTACCACCGACGAACTCATCGCGGCGCTCACGGCGCTCGACTTCGCCCCCGACCATTACGTCACCCACCACAACAAGTCCCACATCAACAAGCCTCACCAGCACTAGAAGGAGCCACAGCACCATGACCGGACCCCAGTCCCAGATCTCCGCCGGCGGCGGCCGCGACAACCACGACGACGAGGCCTTCGCGGTCGGCCAGGCCCAGCTGAACACCACCGGCACCGATGACCTCCTCGACGAGATCGACGGTCTCCTGGAGACCAACGCCGCCGAGTTCGTCCGCTCCTACGTGCAGAAGGGCGGCCAGTAAGTGATCTTCGCCCGCCGCATCATGGGCGTGGAGACCGAGTACGGCATCACCGCGGTCACCGGTGACGGCGGGCGCTCGCTCAGCCCGGAGGAGATCGCGCGCTACCTGTTCCGGCCGATCGTCGAGAAGTTCTCCAGCTCGAACATCTTCACGCGCAACGGTTCCCGCCTCTACCTCGACGTCGGTTCGCACCCGGAGATCGCCACCGCGGAATGCGACAGCCTGACCCAGCTGCTCAATCATGAGCAGGCGGGGGACCGGGTCGTCGATACGCTGGCGCAGCGGGCCGAGGAGGCCCTGGCCCGGGATCGTATCGACGCCCGCGTCTACCTGTTCAAGAACAACGTCGATTCGGTCGGCAACTCCTACGGCTGCCACGAGAACTACCTGGTCGGCCGCCACCTGCCGCTGCGCAGCCTGGGCAAGCAGTTGCTGCCGTTCATGATCACCCGCCAGCTCATCTGCGGCGCCGGCATGGTGGGTCGCGCCACCGGCGGGTTCCAGCCGGGCTTCGTGCTCTCCCAGCGTGCGGACCAGGTGTGGGAGGGGATCTCCTCGGCGACGACGCGGGCGCGGCCGATCATCAACACCCGTGATGAGCCGCACGGCGACTCCGAACGCTTCCGCCGCATGCACGTCATCGTCGGGGATTCGAACATGTCGGAGACGACCTTCGCCCTCAAGGTCGGCGCCACCCTGCTCGTGCTCGAGATGATCGAGGCCGAGGTCACCCTGCCCGATTTCGAGATGGACAACCCCATCGGCCACATCCGCGACATCGCCCGCGACATGACCGGCGCCACCCTGTTGCAGCTCAAGGACGGGGGCACCGTCACGGCGCTGGAGGTGCAGGAGGCCACCCTCGCCGCCGCCACCGACTGGCTGGAGCAGCGCCCCGACGAGGGCACCCCCACTGCGGAACTGCGGCGCGTGGTCGACCTGTGGGCCCGTCAGCTGGAGGCCCTCCGCACGCAGGACTTCTCGCAGGTCGACCGCGAGATCGACTGGGTGATCAAGCTCAACCTGCTCAACCGCTACCGCGACCGCCTGGGGGAGGACTGGTCCCACCCCAAGCTGGCGCAGGTCGACCTCGCCTACCACGACATCCGGCCCGGCCGGGGCCTGTTCCCGCTGCTGGAGGCCCGGGGACTGGTGGCACGGTGGACGACGGACGAGGCGATCGAGCAGGCCGTCGACACCGCCCCGCAGACCACCCGCGCGCGGCTGCGCGGCCAGGTGATCACCCGCGCGGAGGAGCTCGGCGCGCCCGTCACCACCGACTGGGTGCACCTCAAGGTCAACGCGCCGGAGCCGCAGCTGGTGGAACTTCCCGATCCTTTCCAGCCTGTTGACGCGCGCGTGGACGCGCTCCTGGCATATCTTGATGACAACGCAGGTGTCTACGGGAGGTCTTAGATGGGGAAACAGGAGCGGGTGGTCCACCGGCTGACCAACCTGGTGTTCGCGTTGCAGGACGCGGATCGGCGGGGCGGGCGGATGCTCACCCCGGACTGGATCCGCACGCATGTCGACGGCTACGGCGACGGCACCCGCGAGGCCTTCCAGCGCCGCCTCAACCGGGACATCATCACCCTCGGCCGCGCCGGGGTGCCGTTGGAGCAGCGCGTCTCCGATTCCGGTGGCACCGCCTACCGGCTGCTCGCCGACCGCTATGAGCTACCCGAGGTCTCCTTCACCCCGGCAGAAGCCGCCGTGCTCGGCCTGGCAGGCGAGATGGGGCAGACCAGTGAGCTGGGCGTGTTCGCCCGCTCCGGGTGGACGAAGCTGGCGGCGGCCGGCGTGAGCCGGGATCTGTCGGAGGCGCCGGTGTTCACTGCCGTCAACGACACCCACCGGTTGTCCCCGGACCTGCTCAACAACCTGCTCACCGTCCTCCGCAAGGGGATGCGCATGTCCTTCGAGTACCAGGCCACCCCCACCTCCGACACCGTCCGGCGCCGCATGGACCCGTGGGCGCTGGTCCCGCACCAGGACCGGCTCTACCTCGTCGGCCACGACCTCGACCGCGACGCCCCGCGCTGCTTCCGGGTCCTGCGCATCACCAAGGTCTTCGGCCACCGGCAGTCCATCACTCACCCGCGCCCGGCCGAAAGTCTCCAGGGCATCGTCGAGGCCTCGCTGCGCGCCCTGCACCAGCGTGTCGACGCCGTGCTCACCATCCCCGAGGGCACCGCCCACGAGCTCGCCGCCGTGGGCACCCGCCGGGAGGACGGCACGACCGTGCTTATCGACGTCGACCGGGCCTGGCTCGCCCGCACCGCCGCCGGCTTCGCCCCGGAGGTCGTCGTCCACGAACCCGCCGACGTCCGCGCCGACGTCATCGCGCTGCTTGAGGGAGTCACCCGATGACCCGCCCCACCGATTCCGCCGGCAAGATCGACTCCATCGTCCGTGCGCTCAACCTGCTCCCGTATTTCCAGGCCCACCCCGACCGCAGCCTCATGGAGGCCGCCAAGGACCTCGGCCGCGACCCCGCCGAACTCCAGGAGGAGATCAACCGCCTCCAGTGCTGCGGGGTGGGCACCTGGCCCGAGGAGCTGGTGGAGGTGCAGGCCGATTGGACGCGGGTGTCCGTCACCAACTCCCAGGGCATGGACCGCCCTCTGCGGCTCACCCCGACGGAAGCGGGCGCGCTCCTGCTCACCCTCGAATCCCTCGAGGCCATGTCCGGCCTCACCGACCGCGAGGCCGTCCTCTCGGCCGCCGCCAAACTGCGCGGCATCATGTCGGACGAGGCCGTGGCCATCTTCGACTCCCTCGCCGTGGAGGACCCGGCGGAATCCACCCCCCAGGAGATCCTCCGCGAAGCCATCACCGGGGGATGCCGGGTGGCCTTCACCTACCGCTCGCTGTCCGCGGACACCACGACGCGCCGGGAGGTCGACCCCGCGAAGATCTTCGTCACCGGGGGAGAGACCTATCTCACCGCCTGGGATGCGGAAGCCGGCCAGCACAAGAACTTCCGCGCCGATCGCATGAGCGACGTCACCGTCCTTCCCGATGCCGCCGAGCCGCACCTGGACCAGCTGCCCTTCGACCCGGCGGACCCCTTCGGCTACCGCATGATCGCCGCGCAGGCCGAGCTGCTCATCCAGCCGCAGCACACCTGGTTGGCCGACTATTTCCCCATCACCCTCGGGGACACCGCCGCCGACGGACGCGTGCACGCCACCATGCCAGTCGGCTCCGAAGAGTGGTTCATCCGCTTCGCCCTCGGGCAGTCGGACCGGCTCTCCGTCGTCGGACCCGAAGGCCTGCGCGCCGAGGTTCGTCGCCGCGCGGTTGCCGCGTTGACAGCGTATGATCGAGGCTCTACGTTCGACTCCAACCGAGCTTACTCCTGAGAGGTAGTACACACATGACTCCCGGACCCTGGGAAATCCTGATCATCGTGCTCGTCGTCGTCCTGCTGTTCGGCGCGAAGAAGCTTCCCGACGCGGCCCGTTCCATCGGCCGTTCGATGCGCATCTTCAAGTCGGAGGTCAAGGAGATGGGTAACGATGATCAGGCTCAGGCGCAGCAGGGGCAGATCGCCCCGCCGCAGCCCCAGCAGGAATTCTGGGATGAGCCGCAGAACCAGCCGAACCCGAACTACGAGCCGCGCCAGCAGCCGATGCCGGGTTACCAGCAGCCGCAGCAGGGGCAGCCGTACCCGGGTCAGCCCGGCCCGCAGAATACCCAGCACCCGAACCAGTAGGGCAGGGGACGTAATCCACGATGTCCCAGACCGGTGACGCCACCCGGCGTCGTCTGCGGTTCAGCAGGAAAAAGAAACACAAGTCGCCCACCGGTGACATGTCCCTGGTGGAGCACCTCCAGGAGCTGCGCCGCCGGGTCATCATCTCGTTGCTCGCACTCCTCGCGGGCACGATCGTCGGTTTCATCTGGTACCAGCACGCCCCCTTCGGGACGATGCCGCTCGGTGAGATCCTCCGCGGGCCCTACTGTGAGCTGCCACCGGAGTCGCGCGCGGACTTCACCCGCGACGGGGAGTGCCGCCTGCTGGCCACCCGCCCCTTCGAGATGTTCATGCTCCGCCTCAAGGTGGGTGCGCTGGCCGGCCTCGTCCTGTCTTCCCCGGTGTGGCTCTACCAGATCTGGGCGTTCATCGTCCCGGGTCTGCACAAGAAGGAGCGTCGCTCGACGTTCACGTTCGTGACACTGGCCGTAACGCTATTCGTGCTCGGTGCTCTCATCGCCTACTTCATCGTCGGCTTCGCCCTGGAGTTCCTCATGACGATGGGCACCGAGTTTGCGGTGTCGGCCCTCACTGGCCAGGACTACTACAACTTTCTTCTTGGTCTGCTGCTCATCTTCGGTGTCAGCTTCGAGGTGCCGCTGATCATCGTCATGCTCAATCTCATCGGTGTCCTGGAGTACCAGACGCTCAAGGAGAAGCGAAGGATGATCATCCTCATCCTCTTCGTCTTCGCCGCGTTCATGACTCCGGGCCAGGACCCCTTCTCCATGGTGGTGCTGGCGGCCTGCCTGGTACTGCTGGTGGAGATGGCGATCCAGTTCGCCCGCTGGAACGACAAGCGCCGCGCAAACCAGCGCCCGGAGTGGATGGACCTGGACGATGATGCCTCGTCCTCGCTGAGCACTGGTCCCGGTGGCCTCGATGCCCCGGTGCCCGTCCCGCGTCCGGCCCCCATCGACCGGCCCGCCAGCGGCTTCGACGACGTCCTCTAGCTAAAGCCCGCCCAGGCCTCTGAGGTGCCGCTGAGTGTCGGCGTCCAGAGAGGCCAACCACTCGTCCTCCTCGCCCGCCGCGGGAAGGACGTGGCCGTATTCCACCATGTTCGACGGCGGGAGGTCGAGCAGGTACACCCAGACGGCACGGCGTGACACGTCCAGTACCTTCTGTACTGCGGCGCTCAGCGCTGCGAGCAGTTCCGCCTTCTGCTCCGGGGTGCGGCCCGCCCGGATCTGCCCGTGCACGAAAACCAGGTCGTCGGCGATAGGTTGCCCGCCGACAAAGTGTCGGTCTGGGTCGATGTCCTGGAACACCACCTGGGCGAAGAACCCCTGGGCTCCGGTGGCGGCGGTGTGGGCGTCGGTGATCGCGCGGGCCAGGGCGGCCCGCGCGGCCTGATCGAGGTGGCCCGTGCTGGTGTGGACTGTATAGGTCGGCATGGACGAGATTGTAGTGTCGGGTCGGTTCCCGGCACCTGCAATTTCAGTAACGTGGGTCTCATGAACGACACCCATGTCACTCACCTCGCGGAATTCGCCTCCCGCTTCTCCTTTCCCCTCGATGATTTCCAGCTGCAGGGGTGTCGGGCGGTGGAGGAGGGCCACGGGGTGCTCGTGTGCGCCCCCACCGGCGCCGGCAAGACGATCGTCGGCGAATTCGCCGTCTCCCTGGCGCTGTCGCAGGGCACGAAGTGCTTCTACACCACGCCCATCAAGGCGCTGAGCAACCAGAAGTTCCACGACCTGCAGAAGGACTACGGCGAGGATGTCGTCGGCCTGCTCACCGGTGACGTGTCGATCAACTCGAACGCGGAGATCGTCGTCATGACCACCGAGGTCCTGCGCAACATGATCTACGCGGGCTCGCCGACCCTCGACCGCCTCAGCCACGTCGTCATGGATGAGATCCACTACCTCGCGGACCGGGAGCGCGGCGCGGTGTGGGAGGAGGTCATCCTCAACCTGGACGAGTCGGTGAACATCATCGGGCTGTCGGCCACGGTGTCCAACTCGGAGGAGTTCGGCGACTGGCTGTCCACCGTCCGCGGCGACACCAAGGTCATCGTCACCGATCAGCGCCCGGTCCCGCTCGAGCAGTGGATGATGGTGGGCCGCAAGATCTACCCGCTCTTCGAGCCCGGCACCGGCGGCCAGGTGAACCGCGAGCTCGAGCACGTCATCTCCCGGATGCAGGCCGACGCGGCGGAGGAGGGACGCGCGGACTATGAGTCGGGGCGCGGCTTCCGGGCCCGCGCCGAGGGGCGCCGTTCCGGTGTCACCCGCCCGCAGGACCGGCAGAAGCCGGTGGGTCGCCCGGACGTCATCCGGGTGCTCCAGGGGCGCGACATGCTCCCGGCGATCACCTTCATCTTCTCTCGAGCGGGCTGCGACGGCGCTCTCTACCAGTGCCTGCGCTCCAACCTGGTGCTCACCGACTACGAGGAGTCCCAGCGCATCGAGGAGATCATCGACGCCGGCGTGGAGGGCATCCCGGAGGAGGATCTCGAGGTCCTGCAGTTCTCCCAGTGGAAGGCCGCCCTCAAGAGGGGATTCGCGGCGCACCATGCCGGGATGTTGCCGGCGTTCAAGCACATCGTCGAGAAGCTCTTTGTCCAGGGGCTGGTCCGCATGGTCTTCGCCACGGAGACCCTGGCCCTGGGCATCAACATGCCGGCGCGTTCGGTCGTGCTGGAGAAGCTGGTCAAGTTCGACGGCGAGGGACACGTCGAGCTGACGCCGGGCCAGTACACGCAGCTCACCGGCCGCGCGGGACGCCGCGGTATCGACGTCATCGGCCACGCCGTCGTCCAGTGGAGCCCGGCGATGGACCCGAAGGCGGTGGCGGGGCTGGCGTCGACACGCACGTACCCGCTCATCTCCACCTTCGCACCGGGCTACAACATGGCCGTCAACCTGCTGGGCATGATCGGTTTCGAACCCTCCCTGCGCCTGCTGGAGAAGTCCTTCGCGCAGTACCAGGCCGACGGTTCCGTCGTCGATGACGTCCGCGAGATCGAACGCGCCGAGCACCGGGTGCGGGAGCTGCGCACCCAGCTTCTCGACGCCATCGCGACCTTCGCCCCGCCCGTCCGCGACGGGGAGGATCCTGCGGAGGAACTCATGGAGTACATGCAGCTGCGCCGGGACCTCAGCGAGGAGGAGAAGGCCTCCCGCGTCCACTCCCTCGAGCAGCGCCAGCAGGAGACCGTCACCGTGCTGGGCAAGCTGCAGCTCGGCGACGTCATCGCCATGCCGGGCCGCAAGCACCCCGTCCTCGCCGTGGTGGTCACCCCGGCGAACCAGACCCGCGACCCGCGCCCGTGGGTCACCACCGAGCAGGGCTGGTCCGGGCGTATCGACGCCTCCTCCTTCCTCAATCCGCCCCAGACCATCGGGCGCCTGCGCCTGCCGCGCAAGGTGCTGGACAACCCGCGTCGCAACACCGGCTTCATCGTCGAGCAGTTCCAGCGCACCAGCTTCCCCCGCCCCCGCAAGATGCGGGAGAAGGCCCGGGTGCGCGACTCCAAGAAGGTCCTCGCCCTGCGCGAGGCGCTGCGCACCCACCCGGTCCACGCCTGGCCCGCCACGGACCGCGAGCAGCTGGCCCGGGTGGGGGAGAAGCTGGCGCGCCGCGAGAGGGAGCTCGCCCGCCTCAACGCGCGCGTCGAGAAGGCGACCGACACCCTCGGCCGCCACTTCGAGCGCATCATCGGGCTGCTCTCGGAGATGAGCTACGTCGAGTTCGAGGGGACGGGCCCCGAGCGGGTTCCGGTGATCACGCCCGAGGGCGAGCTGCTCTCCCAGATCCACAATGAATCGGATCTACTTGTCGCCCAGTGCCTGCGGCGCGGCATCTGGAATGAGCTGGACCCCGCGGAGCTGGCGGCCGTGGTGTCCCTGTGCACCTTCGAGAACCGCAAGGACTTCGGCGGCGAGGCGAACTCCGCCACCGACCGCATGGCCGAGGCCGTCGACGCCACCTTCCGCATCTGGCAGGAGCTGGCCGCCGACGAGCAACGCCACCGCCTGCCCATCACCCGCGAGCCGGAGGCCGGTTTCGCGCTGGCCATGCACCAGTGGGCGGCGGGCGCGCCGTTGGGCTACTGTCTGGCCGCGGCCGCTGAGTCCGGGGCGGAGATGACTCCGGGTGACTTCGTTCGCTGGTGCCGCCAGGTCATGGACCTGCTGGGTCAGGTCGCCAAGACGGCCTACACCGATGACGTGCAGGCCAACGCCCGGCGCGCGATCACGGCCATCCGGCGCGGCGTGGTGGCCATCGGCAGCTAATACGCCTGCTCCAGCGCCTCCACCGCCGCCAGTATCGCGCGCCGGTGCGGGGCGACCTGCGCGACGGTGGCCAGCCCGGTGTTCACGCCGAAGGGGTCGGTGATCATAGACTGCACCGCCACGATCTGCTCGCCCACGATGACGGGCCCTCCCGAATCGCCCTTCACCGCGCGCGGGTGGTTGTGCAGGATCGCCGCGGAGGTGACCAGCGTCCGCAGGTTACGGCCCAGGGCGACGGGGGTGCGTCCCAGAACGCGCCCCGGGCGCAGCTGCCGCTGGTGCCAGCTCTGCCCGAAGCCCTCGGTGCGGGCGGGGGCGAACCAGGGTGCGGGGTGCGTCGCTAAGCGGAGCAGCGGACGGGGCGGGGAGGGGCGGTCCATGCGGAGCACGGCGATGTCGGTGCGGGGGAGGCGCACCGCGCCGCGCACGTGCGCGTGGAAGAAGGCCCCGCCGACGCGGATCGGGCCGCTGCGTTCGCGCAGGAAATGCGCGCAGCTGAGGATGTACTCGGTGGGGGCTTCGCCGGCGCTGAGATCGGGTGCGATGAGCACCCCGGAGCAGTAGGCGCGGCCGGAACTGAGGCGGACGGTGATGGCGTGCGACACGCTGTCCCAGCGTACCTACGATGGGGGACATGACTGATCTGTTTCCCAGCGACGTGTACGCCGAACGCCTCCACCGGGCCGCGCAGTTGTGCCGGGAGGAGGGGTTGGCGGGGATCATCATCGGCACGGGTCCGGAGCTGGCCTATCTCACTGGTTCCTGGGTGTCCTCGCATGAGCGGCTGACGGCGCTGGTCGTACCGGCGGAGGGACGGCCGGTGCTCTTCGCCCCGGAGACGGACATCGGTGACCTGCAGCTGTCGGCCCTGCCGCACCTCGATGTGCTCATCAGCGGCTGGGTGGACGGGGAGGATGCGCACGCCCGCGCGGTGGCGGTGCTCGACCACGGTCCGGTCGCGCTCGGATCCTCGTTGACCACGCTGCACGTCCTGCGCCTCCAGGAGCTCATCGACGCCCCCACGCTCCCCGCCGCCACCACCCTCCGGGAGCTGTTCATGCGCAAGGACGCGGCGGAGATCGAGCAGCTGGCCCTGGCCGCCGCGGCGATCGACCGCGTGCAGGAGCGGGTGCCGTCCCTGCTGCGGGAGGGACGCACCGAGGCGCAGGTGGCGACGGACCTGCGGGCACTCATCCTCAAGGAGCATGAGGTGGTGGACTTCGTCATCGTCGGCTCGGGGCCGAACGGGGCGAACCCGCACCACTCCCATTCGGCTCGGGTGCTGAAGACCGGCGATGTGGTGGTCGTCGATGTCGGCGGGACCCGGGGGCCGGGCTATCACTCCGACTCCACGCGCACCTACGTCGTCGGCGGCCCGGAGCACGCCCCCCGCGAGGCCCGTGCCGCCTACGGGGTCCTGCACGCCGCCCACGCGGCGGCGCTGGAGCAGGCCCGCCCCGGGGTGACGGCGGCCTCGGTGGATCGGGCCGCCCGCGCGGTCATCGAGGAAGCCGGCTACGGGGAGTTCTTCATCCACCGCACCGGCCACGGCATCGGCCTGTCCACGCACGAGGAGCCCTACATCATGGCCGGAAACGACCTGCTCCTGGAGCCGGGGATGTGCTTCTCCATCGAGCCGGGCATCTATGTTCCGGGCCAGTGGGGAATGCGCCTCGAGGACATTGTTGTTGTGTCCCATGACGGGGTAGAGTCGCTGTCCCATCAACAACGTGAACTGAGGTAACCCATGAGCACCCGCGCCCTGTTCGTCGGCCACGGCACCCCGATGAACGCCATCGAGGAGAACGATTTCACGCGCACCTGGAGCCGGTTGGGGGAGGAGACCACGCCGCGCGCGATCCTCTCCGTCTCCGCGCACTGGTACACCCAGGGCACCGGCGTCACCGCGATGTCCGACCCCCGGACCATCCACGACTTCTACGGCTTCCCGCCGGAGCTTTTCGACGTCCAGTACAACGCCCCCGGCGACCCCGAGATCGCCGAGCTGGTCCGCGATGTGGCCAAGCCCACCCTCGTGCAGAACGACCATGACTGGGGTCTCGACCACGGCACCTGGTCCGTGCTCAAGCACATGTACCCGCAGGCCGACATCCCCGTCGTGCAACTGTCCATCGACGCCTCCAAGCCCCTGTCCGAGCACTACGAGCTGGGCACCCGCCTGGCCCGCCTGGCCACGGAGCATGACGTCCTCATCGTCGGCTCCGGCAACGTGGTGCACAATCTCTCCCTCATCGACTGGCACGGCGGCGACCGCGGTTTCGCCTGGGCCGATTCCTTCGACGAGGCCGCCCGCGACATCATGCTCGGCGACCCGGACCGCTTGGAGACCCTGCGCGGGCACGCGGACTACACCCGCTCCGTGCCCACCCCGGACCACTTCCTGCCGCTCGCCTACATCGCCGGCGTGGCGAGCGCGACCGGCGGCAGCGTCGACGTGTTCAACGAGCAGCGCACCATGGGTTCGCTGTCCATGACCGGCTACCGGGTAGCCTCCTGAGTCATGAACGGCATCCTCCTCCTCGGCGGCACCTCCGAGATCGGCCTGGAACTCACCGCGCGTCTGTGCGCGGGGCGTGAGGTCGTCCTCGCCGCCCGCCGGGAGCCCGACTCCCGGATGCTTCTCGACGCCGGCGCCACCGCCGTCCACCACCTCCCCTTCGAGGCCCGCGACGTGGCCTCCCACCGGGCGCTCGTCGAACGCGCCCGGGAGCTGACCGGGGGAATATCCACCGCGATCGTCGCCTTCGGCATCCTCGGGGACCAGGCCCGCGCCGAACACGATGAGGCGCACGCCGTGGACATCGCGACCATCGACTACACCGCCCAGGTCTCCGCGCTCACCGTCCTGGCCGACCTGCTGCCGCTCGGCGAGATCGTGGCCTTCTCCTCGATTGCCGGATGGCGGGCGCGGCGGGCGAACTACGTCTACGGCTCCACCAAGGCCGGCCTCGACGCCTTCTGCCAGGGCCTGTCCGACCGCCTCCACGGCAGCGGGTTGCGGCTGATTACCGCCCGCCCCGGATTCGTCATCGGCTCCATGACGGCGGGGATGGACCCGGCCCCCATGTCGGTCACCCCCGGGGAGGTCGCCGACGCCGTCGCCGCCGAGATCCGCTCCGGCCGTGGTTCCACGACTCTGTGGATCCCGCGCCGCCTCCGCCTCCTGGCCTGGGTGATGCGCCTCGTGCCCCGCCCGATCTGGCGGAGGATGCCGCGTTAGGACACCTCGTACTCGCCCTCGCCGAGCGCCAGGTACTCGACATGGTCTCCGCTCGGTGCCCCACAACGCTGCTCGCAACCCGCGAAGTGGGTGGGTCCCTCCAGACCCTCCGCCGCGGCCTGCAGGGCGTCGTAGTGCACGTCCGAGCGGGAGAGCCCGCAGTTGCCGCAGGCGCTCAGCTGGAGCAGCTCGGAGCCGGCATCAAAAATCAGGCCCAGGGGAGCGAGCGCGCGCACCACCTGTTCGGCGACGCCTTCCTCGAGTCCCTCGATCTGGATGATCCCGCCGCGGCACAGACGCACGGGGGCCTCCACCACGTCGAGCATGCGGGCGATCTGCGTGCTCATCATCCCCAGGCGCAGGCCCGCCCCGAGGGTGACCAGGCCATCGGTCTGCCCGAGCCAGCCGATCTCGCCGGAATCTGCGGGCCCGGCGGCGGGGTGGAAGCCGGGGACGTCGATCAGCGGCGCCCCGTAGAGCCGCACGTGACCTGCCTCGGTGACGTGGATGTGGCCGTCCGCGGCGGCCGCCAACGGCTCCCAGCCGCCGGGCGGGACGACGCAGTCGGCGGGGGAGAGGTCGAGGAAGGCGGGTTCTGCACTCACGGGGCTTCAGTGTAGTTAAGGTGGGGCGCATGATCGGCAGGCGCGCTTCCCGGGTCCACCGGGCCGGGGTGGGATCCACGCTCGCCCGTGCCTGGCTGCCGCTGGCGCACGAGGTCGGCAGGGGAGTGCTGCGGCGGGGGAACCAGCCGGCCCGCCCCTCCTTTGCCGAATGGGACGCCGAACCGAGCTTCAGCGACGCCACCTGGGTCATCGGCCAGCCGCCCGGGAGCCTGCTCGGCGAGGCGCCGATGCGGCTGGTGGGCGGGTCCCGCGTCACCGCCACGCGCATGGAGTACGTCACCACCGACGCCCGCGGCCGCACCATCACCGCCACCGGCGCCTACCTGCGCTCCCACAGTCCGTGGCGCGGCGGGCCCCGCCCGGTCATCGGCTTCGCGCCGTCCACGCAGGGGGTGGCGCCGCACTGCGATCCCTCCTTCTCCATGTCCGTCGGCATGTCCGTCTCGCTGCGCGGCCCCGTGGACATCGTCGCCAGTTACGAACTCCCCGCCATCACCGCGATGCTCGCCGCCGGGGCGCACGTCGTGCTCACCGACTATCCCCGCGACCCGGATTTCGGCTGGCAGCTCTACTGCGATCACCCCTCCGGCGGGAACGCGCTCCTCGACGCCCTCCGCGCCGCCCGCCATCTGGGCCTGCCCTTGTCTGCCCCGATCGGCCTGTGGGGATTCTCGCAGGGAGGGGCGGCGGTGGGCATGGCGCTGGAACGCGCCTCCTACGCCCCCGATATCGCCCCCGTGGCCGCCGTCATCGGGGCGCCGCCCGCGCGTCTCGACGCCGTCCTCGCCCACGTCGACGGCTCCCTGGTCACCGGCGTCCTCTCCTATGCCGTCGCCGGGCTCATGGTCGCCTCCGCCGACATCCGCGCGGAGATCCTCGGCGCCCTCACCCGCGAGGGCCTCGACCATTTCACCGCCGACATCGCCACCTGCGCCGTGAGCTCGGTGTTCACCTCCGGGTGGCGGGGGACCCACCGCTGGACGCACCAGGGCGTGCCCCTCGGAGAGCTTCTCGACGACCTGCCCCACGTCGCCGCCGAGTTCGACGCCCGCGCCCTCGGCCGCGCCTCCCCGACGGTGCCCGTGCTGCTGTGGGGCTCGCGCCATGACGATGTCGTCCCCATCGCACAGGTCCGCGAGCTGCGCGCGGCCTGGCGGCGACAGGGCGCCGACCTCACCTGGTTCGAGGACCGCACACCGCGGATCCCGGGCCGCACCGGGGCCAACCACTTCGGCCCCTACTACCGGCACCTGGCCCGCCACGTCGGGTGGTTGCTCGACGAACTCCGCCGGTAGGGTGGGGTCGTGCCGTTCTTCCTCGCTCTCCTTCCCGTCCTCATCATCGAGGCCCTCGTCTTCTGGGGTGTCGCCACGTGGCTCGGCACCGGCTGGGCCCTCCTGCTCATGTTCGGGCTCATGGCCCTGGGGCTGGTCGCCGCGCCGATCGAGATGAACCGCGTCGGCCGTCTCGCCGCCGCGAACAAGATCTCCGCCGGCCGTGTGGCCGGTGACTACGGTCTGCTCACCGCCGGGGCCATCCTCGCCGGCACGCCCGGCATCGCCTCCTCGGTGCTCGGCCTGCTGCTCATCCTCCCGCCCACCCGCGCGGTGGCCCGCCGGGTGGCGGCGAAGAAGATGATGAAGTCCATCGAGGACCTCGGCGTGCGCAGCTACGAGGCCACCGCCGCCCGCCGTCCCACCACCAGCTACGGCAGCTTCGGTGATGGTGCGCAGGTCATCGACGAGCCCGCCGACTCGGAGATCCAGGACTGGACCCGCGACGTCCGCCCGGAGGACTTCAAGTGATCCTCGCGCTGCGGCTGCTCCTGGCCGCGGCCTCCGGACTCCTCGCCTACGCCTCGAACGAACCGCTCGGCTGGTGGTGGGCGGGTGTGCTCGGCATGACCGGCCTCTACGCCTCCCTCGCTCCGTGGCGCGGCCCGGGACCCGGCTACCGCGCGGGCGCGCTGCTCGGATTCACCCACGCGCTGGTGCTGTATCTGTTCATGCTTCCGTGGATCGGCGAGTTCGTGGGCAACCTGCCCTACATCGCGCTGTCCGTCTTCTGCGCCCTCTACGCGCTCGCCCTGGGGGTCGGCGGCGTGGCCGTCGCCCGCTGGCGTTACGGCTTCCTCGCCTTCCCCTTCGTCTACGTGCTGGTGGAATGGGCCCGCAGCTCCTTCCCCTTCGGCGGCTTCGCCTGGGTGCGGCTGGCCTGGGGGCAGATCAACGGACCGCTTGCGCCCCTCGCCGCGTGGGGAGGGCCGGCGCTGGTGTCCTGCGCCGCCGCGCTCGTCGGTGCGGGCGTGCTCGCGCTGCTCCACCGCCGGACGCGGGTCGCCGGGGTGCTCGCCGTCGTGGTGCCCCTGGTGGCCGGGCTGGCCACGGGGCTGACCGTGGTCAACCGGGAGGAGGCGACCGTGGGGGAGACCCGCGTCGCCGCCGTGCAGGGCAACGTGCCGCGCATGGGGCTCGACTTCAACGCCCAGCGTCGCGCCGTCCTGGCCAACCACGTCCAGGTCACCGAGGATCTGGCGGGGGAGGAGCTCGACCTCGTCATCTGGCCGGAGAACTCCTCCGACGTCAACCCCTTCGCTGACTCCGCCGCCGGGGAGCTGGTGGACCGGGCGGTCCGGGCCGTCGATACGCCGGTGTTGGTGGGCACGATCACCCGCGACGAGGTCGGCGACCGCAACACCATGGTCGTCATGGACCCGGACACCGGGCGCGGCGACCAGCACAACAAGCATTTCCTCCAGCCCTTCGGCGAGTACATGCCGATGCGCGACTTCTTCCGCATGTTCTCCGAGTACGTCGACCAGGCGGGCAATTTCCAGCCCGGTCCGCCCGAGTTCACGGTCCGCATGCGGGACGTCGTCGTCGGCGTGGCCACCTGCTATGAGGTGGCTTTCGACCCTGCCCTGCGCAGCGCAGTGCGCGACGGCGCACAGCTGCTGACCACCCCGACCAACAACGCGACCTTCGGGTTCACCGACATGACCTACCAGCAGCTGGCGATGTCCCGTCTGCGGGCCATCGAGGTCGACCGGGCGGTCGTCGTCGCCGCCACCTCCGGGGTGTCCGCGATCGTCCACCCGGACGGCTCCGTCAGCCAGGAGACCGGCATCTTCGAGGCGGACTCGCTCGTGGAGACCCTGCCGCTACGGGATTCGCTCACGATCGCCGCCCGGTACGGCGCCGCCATTCAGACAGCCCTTATACTTCTTGGTGGCCTGCTCTTCATCACCGCGCTGGTGACCGGCCGGCGACGAGACACCGCATAAGCAAGGAGACCTTCGTGACCAACCCCAGTGACGCGACCCTGGTGATCATCCCCACCTACAACGAGCTGGAGAACCTCCCGCTCATCGTGGGCCGGGTCCGCGCCGCCACGCCGGAGGTCGACATCCTCATCGTCGACGACAACAGCCCCGACGGCACCGGCGACAAGGCCGATGAGCTCGCCGGCTCCGACGAGCACGTCCACGTCCTCCACCGCGAGGGCAAGGGCGGCCTCTGCGGCGCGTACGTCGCCGGTTTCCAGTGGGGCCTCGAGCGCGAGTACACCGTGCTGTGCGAGATGGACGCCGACGGCTCCCACGCCCCCGAGCAGCTGCACCTGCTGCTCTCCGAGATCGACGCCGGCGCCGACCTGGTCATCGGCTCCCGCTACGTCCCCGGCGGCAAGGTGGTCAACTGGCCGAAGAAGCGTTGGATCCTGTCCAAGGGCGGCAACATCTACATCTCGCTGCTCCTCGGCGCCGGGCTCACCGACATGACCGCCGGCTACCGTGCTTATCGACGTGACGTCCTCGAGGCCCTCGACCTCGAGGAACTGTCCAACGCGGGCTACATCTTCCAGGTGGATCTCGCCTGGCGCGCGGTGTCCGGGGGCTTCGATGTCCGCGAGGTGCCCATCACCTTCACCGAGCGCGAGATCGGCGAATCGAAGCTCGACGGCAGCTTCGTCAAGGACTCCCTCGTCGAGGTGACCCGGTGGGGCCTGAAGCACCGCCTGGAGCAGATCACCGACGCCGCGACCGTCGGCCGCCGGATGGTCACCCACGAGTACCGCCACTGGAAGCGCTCCCGCCAGCGCTAGACGCGAAGAAGCCCGGTGAGTCCTGCGACTCACCGGGCCTTTTCTATCTGGACCTAGCCGTTCTGCTCGGCCTCAGCGGCCTGCTGCTCCTTGAGCAGGCGGGCGGCGGAACGACGGCGCTTACGCAGCAGCTCGATGCGCTCCTCGAGGAGGACGTCCAGCTCCTCCAGCGAACGACGCTCCAGCAGCATGTCCCAGTGGGTACGCGGCGGCTTGACCGGCTTGGACTCGACTCCCTCACCCTCGACGAGGGTGCCCAGCTGGCCGTTCTTGCACATCCACTCCTCGGGGATCTCCGCGTCATCGGCGAACGGGACCTCGTAGATCTCGCCGTTCTCGGTGCGGTACTTCACCATCTGGCGCGGGGCCAGGTCATGGTCGCGGTCAGTTTCGTAGCTGACAGCACCCATGCGGCTGCCGCGGAGTACGCGATCTGCCATTGCGGCATCATCCTTTTCGTTGGTTGAAGTTCTACAGACGTACCAGTATAACGTGCCGGCCACCGGGTTTGTTCCCGACAACGGGCGGGGGATCGGTTATGGTGGTCACGTGACGATATCCACCACCAATCCCGCGGGGTCATGCGCGTGGTGCGGCAGGGAGCTGGTCCTCACCGGCCGGGGCCGCCCACGCAAGTACTGCAGCAGGTCCTGCAAGCAGCGTGCCTACGAGCAACGTCAGAACGTTTCGGGTACCAGTATCCCGGCCGAAGCAGTTATCATTCATCCGGACCGTGCCGCAGCGCTGAGAGACTCTCTCTTCGAGCTGCGGTGCGCGGCCGAAGACGTCGCCACCGCCTCGGCGGAGGGCGCCGAACCGGAGGAGATCCGCGTCCTGTGCTCCGAACTGGTGGCACTCGCCCGGACGATCGAGAAGTTGAGGTAGACAGGTCGATGACCACCCAGAGCAAGCCCGCCAGCAAGATCATCATCGCGATCTTCATCATTCTCATCGTGCTCCTGGCCCTGGTGGCCGTGGTTCCGATGCTCTTCGCCCTGGCCACCGGCCCCGGCCTGAAGACGGAGGGCCTGCGCGCTGAGGGGGCGTCGCCGGCCAGCACGGACCTGGAGGGGGAGTGGCACGTCACGCATCAGCGGGCGGATGTCAATACCACCTCGGTCGGTTTCACCTTCTTCGAGATCCTCCCGTCCGACCGCCGCGAGACCTCCGGCTCCACCCAGTCCGTCGAGGGCTGGGCCACCATCGCCGAGGGAACCCTGCAGGCCGGTGAGATCGTCGTCGACATGAACGACGTCTCCACCGACAACGAGCGCCGCGACATCAATGTCCGCAACAAGATCTTCCACACCAACGTGTACCCGACGGCCAGGTTCACCATCACCGAGCCCGCCGACGTCTCCGCGGTCCCGGGCGATGGCACCCCCGGAAAGGTGACCCTCGTCGGCGACATGGAGATCCGCGGCGAGACCCGCCCGCTGCGCCACGAGTTCGACATCCTCCGCGACGGCGATCGCGTCATCGTCTCCGGCGATGTGCCGGTCAACCGTCACGAGTACGGCGTCGAGTCCCCGGAGTTCGTCGCCGCCAAGATCGACGACACCGGCGAGCTCAACATCCGCCTTCTGCTGAAGAAGTAGGTCCCGCATGAATCCCTCCCGCATGATCCCGGCGATCTGGATCCGTCTCATCGTCATCCTCGTCTTCGGCCTCTACGTCACGTGGCAGGGCTACTGGTTCGTGGGCATCATCGCCGGCGTTCTGGTCCTGGTGTCCATCTGGCAGCTCTGGATGGCCTACAAGTACCGGGACCGGGAGTAGCCCCATTTACGTCACTGTGACTTAATTGGGCGGAAGTGAGGGGAGTGTGGCCCACTTCGCAGCGAGCACTTTCTTCCTCGCCACAGAGCAAGATGTCAGGGAAGCACGTCTCGTGTATCGCGAGAGGGGTGCACGTACACTCAATGCCTACCGTCCCGCCGGGGATCTCCTGCGAGAGCAGCACCAAATAGAGAGCGGATTGGTTTCCCAGATTCCTGGACCAGAACCAGCAGGCAGGTATCTGACGTAGAAGCCGATAATGTACATTATGTCATTTTAGATCGGCGACGCCCTGCCCCGCACAGTGCCACAATGGAGCCATGTTCCCGGCTCTCTTCGACACCCATCTCCACATCATCGACCCCCGCTACCCCCTCATCCCCAACCAGGGCTATGTGCCGGAGGCATTCTCGGTCGCTGACTATCGGCGTCGCACCGCCGGGCTCGACATCGTCGGCGGCGCCGTCGTATCGGGTTCCTTCCAGGCCTTCGACACCGAGTTCCTCGTCGCCGCCCTGAAGAAGCTCGGCCCGGATTTCGTCGGCGTGGCACAGGTGCCCGGTGACATCTCGGACTCGGAGATCCTGCGTCTCGACGCCCGCGGCGTCCGCGCCGTCCGCTTCAACCTCGCCCGGGGCGGCTCCGCGGGCCTCGAGGTCCTCGACAGCCTCGCCCGACACGTCTACGACGTCGCCGAATGGCACACCGAGCTCTACGTCGACGCCCGCCACCTCCCCGAGCTGCACGACACCCTGGCCGCTCTCCCGGCCGTGAGCGTGGACCATCTGGGGCTCAGCCGCGCGGGCCTGCCCCACCTGCTCCGCCTCGTCGAGCACGGAACAAAGGTCAAGGCCACCGGCTTCGGGCGCCTCGATGACCACCCTGCCGAGGCCATCCGCGCGATCATGGACGTCGACCCCACGGCCCTCATGGTGGGGACGGACCTGCCCTCCACCCGCTCCCCCCGCCCCTTCGACGTCTCTGACCTGGAGATACTCCGGGATTCCGTGGATCCGGAGCATCTGGAGGCCGTGTTCCGCACCAATGCCGAGGCCTTCTACCTCGACCCGGTGCTCGTCTAGCGTCCTTCAGGATGCTCCTGGCTGTAGTGCTCGCACAGGCCCGGGTGGTAATCCTCCCAGCGGAGTGAGTCGACATCGCCGCCCTCCAACGCCAGGGCCAGCTTGTCCAGGTAATACTCCCAACCCGGGCCGAGGTCGGCGGCGGAGTACTCGAGGCCGTCGAGACGCTGGCGGAACTCCAGGTCAGTGGCGTCCCCATGGGAGCTCAGGGTCACCATGAGCACCCACGCCCCGGCGGGGCTTGCCAGGGTGACGGCCAGGGCGGAGGGCGCCTCGCAGTGTTCGATGAGCGCCTGCCCGGGATGATCGGGGGCCTCCTTCGTCCGCAGGAGCACCTCGCCGCTGGCCGGATCCCCTTCGTAGGTGCCGTACCAGGTGTCGAGCAGTTCGGGGTCGGTGAGGTGGTTCCACACGGCGTCGATGACGTGCGGGAGGCGGCGGGTGATGATCAGCTCGGGCCAGACTGTCCCGGTGGACAGGTAACCGGTGGGTTCGCGTGTGGTCATGTCCCCCATGGTGCCAGCGCAGCTAGGATCGTGCGCATGACTTCCACAACGTCCGTCTCCCCCTACCGCCGTTTCCCGGGCCACGCCGAAGAGGCCATGCGCGCCTACGCCGACATTTTCGGCGCCGAGGTGGAGATTCTCCCCACCCCGGACGGCCAGGTCATGCACTCCGCGCTGGTCCGCGATGGCCGCACCTTCCTCCTGGGCTCCGACACCTTCCCCGGTGAGGAGCACGTGCCGGGCACCGACACTCCCCTGGCGATCACCGGCGACGATGAGGCCGAGATCCGCGGCTACTGGGAGCGCCTGGCGGAGGGCGCGGAGATCCTCTCGCCCCTCGAGCCCGCCCCGTGGGGCGCGCTCTTCGGGCTGCTGCAGGACCGTTTCGGCACCCGCTGGATGTTCAACATCGCCGCTTAGCGGCGTCCCTGCCGGTTCCGGTGCGTCAGCGTGAACTGCACCGTATCCAGCATGCCGAGCCGGAACAGGGCCTCCCGCAGCGCGAACTGGTAGACCCACAGGCGGCGGAAGGCGATGTCGAAACCGGCGGCCGCGGCCTCCCGCATGTGCCCCTCGAACTGCGTGCGCTGCAGCTCGAGCGAGAGTTCGTGGTGGCTGCCCACGTGGGCCTGGCCGACGATCCGCAGGCCGGACTCTTTGTCGACGAGCTTGTGGATCTCCTCCACCGACGGGTATTCCAGCCCCGGCCACACGTAGGCCCGCAGGACGTCGAGCGCCTGCCGGGCCGCGGGGGTCATGGCGTCGGTGGCAGTGACGGTCTGCATCGCCACGTGGCCCCCGACGCTGAGCAGTCGGTCGAAGGCCCGGAGCTGACGCACCCGGTCGGCCGGCTCCAGAACCTCGAGTTTCTCCACGGAGACGATGGCGTCGTAGCTGCCCCGCCAGTCGCGGGGGCCGGGGACGGGGGAATCGATGACGGACACGTGCACCGAGGGCTCCACCCCGGCCAGCAGCAGCTGCTCCCCCACCGCCCGCGCCTGGGCGGGATCGGCGGTGAGGGTGTCCACGGTCGCCCGGCGGTGCGCCGCCTGGATCGCCACCGCGCCACCGGAGGTGGCGAATTCGAGGAGGTGGGTGCCGGCGGTGACGCGGGCGGCGTCGAGAAGCATGGTGACGCTGCGGGTCTGCGCGTCGCCGAGGTCCTCCCGGTCAACGCCGACGGGCTCGGTGAAGGTCTGCAGATCGATGAAGTAGGTGTCGGGGCCGCGCCCGGGCGCGTGGTTGGGCACAGCGGTGCGCACGGTGGTGGGCACCCCGGAGGCGAAGACGCCGCCGAAGGCGCTGAGGCCGTCGCCGGCGCTCAGCGCCACGAGCTCGGCGGGGAGCTCGCCGCCGTCGTAGGCCGCGGGGGCGGGCAGGCGGGTGCGGGGGCGGTAACCGGTCGCGATGAGCGCCGCCAGTACGTCGACGAGACGCTCGGAACGCCACTCCCCGGCCATGAAACTCTCCGCGAGGCCCAACCAGCCGGATACAGCGAGGCGGGGGAAGAGAGCCTCGTTCTCGACGACGAGATCCGGTGTCCCCGCGGGGTCAAGGTCGAGGCCGGCGGCGCTGCAGGCGCGGGCGAAACCGGCCTCGGCGAGGCGGGCCCGCAGGTCAACGAGCCGCCCGTCGGGAATGCGGGCCACGCCGGGCCAGGTTGTCGCGTCAATTGCCGCGAGATGGGGATGCCTCACAGCGCCTCATCCTATCCCCCGCCCCGGCGGGAATCAGGAAGGCGCGACCGGCGCCGATGTCCGGTTGCGGGGTTGGGGCCCGTTCGGCTCACGGTTCGCCTGGTGATCGATATACGATAGGTGCCGTTGATTCCCGCGAAGAAGATGAGGAACTCTTAATTCATGACGAACACCCCTTTCCGTCCTGACGGCGGCCGCCACCATGTGGTCATCATCGGCTCCGGTTTCGGCGGCCTGTTTGCGGCTCAGGATCTGAAGAACGCCGACGTCGATATCACCATCATCGACCGCACGAACCACCACCTCTTCCAGCCGCTGCTCTACCAGGTGGCCACCGGCATCCTGTCCTCCGGCGAGATCGCCCCGTCGACCCGCCAGGTACTCAAGGGCCAGGAGAACGCCAACGTGGTCAAGGGCGAGGTGACCAACATCGATCTGGAGAAGCAGATCGTCACCACCTCCCTCGGCGCCTACACCCGCGAGTTCGAGTATGACTCGCTCATCGTCGCCGCCGGCGCCTCCCAGTCCTATTTCGGCAACGACCACTTCGCGGAGTTCGCTCCGGGCATGAAGACCATCGACGATGCCCTGGAGATCCGGGCCCGCGTCGTCGGCGCCTTCGAGCGCGCCGAGCTGGCCAAGGACCCGGCCCAGCGGGAGCGCCTGCTCACCTTCGTCATCGTCGGCGCCGGCCCGACCGGTGTGGAGCTGGCCGGCCAGCTGGCCGAGCTCGCCCACCGCACCCTCGTCGGCGAGTACTCCAACTTCTCCACCTCCAACGCCAAGATCCTGCTTCTCGACGGCGCACCGCAGGTCCTCCCGCCCTTCGGCAAGCGCCTCGGCCGCACCGCGCAGCGCCAGCTGGAGAAGCTGGGCGTCACCGTCAAGCTCAACGCCATGGTGACCAACGTCGACGACAAGACCGTCACCTACAAGTCCATGGTCGACGGCTCCGAGACCACCATCGAGGCCTTCACCAAGATCTGGTCCGCCGGTGTCGCCGCCTCCCCGCTCGGTGCCCTCGTGGCCGAGCAGGCCGGGGTCGAGATGGACCGCGCCGGCCGCGTCATGGTCAACGACGACCTCACCGTCGGCGAGCACCGCAACGTCTTCGTCGTGGGCGACATGTCCAACTACAAGAACCTCCCGGGTGTCGCCCAGGTGGCGATCCAGGGCGGCCAGTACGCCGCCGAGCAGATCGCCGACGAGCTCTCCGGCCGCACCGCCCCGGATCAGCGCCCGGCCTTCGAGTACTTCGACAAGGGCTCCATGGCCATCGTCTCCCGCTTCTACGCGCTGGTGAAGATGGGCAAGGTCGAGGTCACCGGCTTCATCGGCTGGCTGCTGTGGCTGGCCGTCCACGTGCTCTTCCTCGTGGGCTTCCGCAACCGTTTCGTCTCCATGATCAACTGGGGCGTCAACGCGCTGTCGCGGACCCGCTACAACCTGGCCACCACCCGCCAGCAGCTGCACTCGCGCACCGCGCTGCTCAAGCTGCAGGCGATCACCTCCGAGATCGAGGGTGACACCCCGATCGAGCTGCGTGACACCACCAAGTTCTCCGGTAAGAAGCAGCTGCGTTAGGCGCGTCTCACCACTGTCAGGCCCGGGCTCCCCGCCCGGGCCTTTCGCATGCCGGGGGCTATACTGGGTTACGTCATATGACTTATTTTTCTCATTGACACCGGAAAACCCGAGAGGTTGAACACGTGACCACCGTTATCCCGCCTGTGACCCAGGCCTGGGAAGGTTTTGCTGAGGGGGCGTGGACCGACACCATCGATGTCCGCGATTTCATCCAGCGTAACTTCACGCCCTACACCGGCGACGCCGCCTTCCTGGCCGGCCCCACAGAGAAGACCCTGCGCACCTGGCAGCACCTGGAGGACAACTACCTGTCCGTGGAGCGCGAGCGCCGGGTCTACGACATCGACACCGACACCCCCGCCGACATCGACGCCTTCGGTCCGGGGCGCATCTCCGACGACGACGACATCATCGTCGGCCTGCAGACCGACACCCCGCTCAAGCGCGCCATGATGCCCTCCGGCGGCTGGCGCATGGTGGAGACCGCGATCGTCGAGGCCGGCATGGAGCCGAACCAGCAGGTCAAGGACATCTTCACCCGCTACCGCAAGACGCACAACGATGCCGTCTTCGACATCTACACCCCGCGGATCCGCGCCGCGCGTTCCTCCCACATCATCACCGGCCTGCCCGACGCCTACGGCCGCGGCCGCATCATCGGTGACTACCGCCGCGTGGCCCTCTACGGCGTCGACCGTCTCATCGCGGACAAGGAGGCGGCGAAGCACGCCGTCCATGACGCCGGCTTCTCCGAGCACTGGGCGCGCTACCGCGAGGAGCACGCCGAGCAGATCAAGGCGCTGCGCAAGCTCAAGGTGATGGCGCAGTCCAACGGTTTCGACATCTCCGGGCCCGCGACCACGGCGCAGGAGGCCGTGCAGTGGACCTACTTCGGTTACCTGGGGGCCGTGAAGTCCCAGGACGGCGCGGCCATGTCCATCGGCCGCCTGTCGAGCTTCTTCGACATCTACTTCGAGCGGGACCTGGCCGCCGGCATCCTCGACGAGGTGGGCGCCCAGGAGATCATCGACGCCCTGGTGATCAAGCTGCGCATCGTGCGTTTCCTGCGCACCATCGACTATGACCAGATCTTCTCCGGCGACCCTTACTGGGCGACCTGGTCGGATGCGGGTTTCATGGACGACGGCCGCCCGCAGGTGACCCGAACCTCCTTCCGCCTGCTGCAGACGCTGCGCAACCTGGGTCCGGCGCCGGAGCCGAACATCACCATCTTCTGGGACGACGCCCTGCCGGAGGGCTACAAGGAGTTCTGCGCCGCGATCTCCATCGAGACCTCCTCGCTGCAGTACGAGTCGGACAAGCAGATCCGGGACCGCTGGGGCGATGATTCCGCCATCGCCTGCTGCGTCTCGCCCATGAAGGTGGGCAAGCAGATGCAGTTCTTCGGCGCCCGCGTCAACGCCGCGAAGTCGCTGCTCTACGCCATCAACGGTGGGCGCGACGAGGTCAGCGGGCGGCAGATCGTCGAGGGGCACGCCCCCATCGAGGGCGACGGCCCGCTCGACTTCGACGAGGTGTGGGAGCGCTACGAGGACATGCTCGACTGGGTCATCGGCACCTACGTCGAGGCCCTCAACATCATCCACTGGTCGCACGACAAGTACGCCTACGAGGCCATCGAGATGGCCCTGCACGATTCGGACATCATCCGCACCATGGGCTGCGGCATCGCCGGGCTGTCCATCGTGGCGGACTCACTGTCCGCGATCAAGCACGCCGAGGTCTACCCCATCCGGGACGAGACCGGCCTCATCGTCGACTACCGCACCGAGGGCGCATTCCCCGTCTACGGCAACGACGATGACCGCGCCGACGACATCGCCGCCACCATCGTCCACACGGTCATGGCCAAGATCCGGGAGATCCCGCTCTACCGCGACGCGATCCCCACGCAGTCGGTGCTCACCATCACGTCGAACGTCGTTTACGGCAAGGCGACGGGCAACTTCCCCTGCGGCCACCGGGCGGGCACGCCCTTCGCGCCGGGGGCCAACCCCACCAACGGCGCCGACAATCACGGCATGGTCGCCTCCATGCTGTCCGTCGGCAAGCTCGACTACAACGATGCCCTCGACGGCATCTCGCTCACCAACACCATCACCCCCTCCGGGCTGGGCCGCACCAAGGCCGAGCAGGTCAGCAACCTCGTCGGCATCCTCGACGCCGGGTTCATCATGGACGAGAACTAGGAGAACCCTGCCATGTCCACCAAGACCTTCGCCGAGCGCATGGCCGACATGAAGGCCGCGCGCGCCTCCAACAACATGGAGTCCGGCCTCTACCACGCCAACATCAACGTCCTCGACCAGTCGACGCTGGAGGACGCGATGAACAACCCGGAGAACTACCCCAACCTCACGGTGCGGGTGTCCGGTTATGCGGTCAACTTCGTCAAGCTGTCGAAGGAGCAGCAGCGCGACGTCATCTCCCGGACCTTCCATCACGGTGCCTGAGGACGGCGTCACCGGCGTCGTCCGCCTCTCCCCCACGGTCGGTGAGCGGGTCCGCGGGGTCGCCGCCGGCATCGGGGGTACGGCCGGGGAGCTCCCCCGCCCCGAGCTTCTCGACGCCCGCGTCACCGGCGACGTCGCCCTCGTCCACTCCTGGGAGATGGTCACCGCCGTCGACGGCCCCGGAACGCGGATGACGCTCTTCCTCAGCGGCTGCCCCCTGCGGTGTCTCTACTGCCACAACCCCGACACGATGGAGATGCGCACCGGCACGCTCGAGCGCGTCGAGGACGTGGTCAAGCGGATTCTGCGCTACCGCCGGGTCTTCCAGGTCACCGGGGGCGGGTTGACGATCTCGGGCGGTGAGCCGCTCTTCCAGCTCGCCTTCACCCGGCGGGTGCTCGCGGAGGTCCACGCCGCGGGGGTGCACACCGCGATCGACACCAGCGGTTTCCTCGGGGCCCGCCTCAGCGATGCGAACCTGGACAACATCGACCTCGTGCTTCTCGACGTCAAGTCCGGCGACGAGGACACCTACCGCCACGTCACCGGACAGCCCCTGCAGCCGACCCTCGACTTTGGCGACCGGTTGGCCGCGCTGGGGAAGCCGGTGTGGGTGCGTTTCGTGCTCGTGCCGGGGCTCACCGATGACCCGGAGAACGTGGCCCGGGTGGCGGACGTCGTCGCCGGCTGGCCCAACGTGGAGCGCGTGGAGGTGCTGCCCTTCCACAACATGGGCGCCGACAAGTGGCGGGAGCTGGGCCTGCGCTATGACCTGGCAGACACCAAGCCGCCGACCAGCGCCTCCCTGCGCACCACCCGGCAGGCCTTCCGCGAGCGCGGGATCGAGACCTACTAGCGCAGCGGGTCGAAGGGCCGGATCGCCGGGTGGGTCTCACCGGTGTCGATGAGCTGGGCGAGGAACTTCCCCGTCGCCGGGCCGAGGACGACGCCCCACATGCCGTGCCCGCCCGCGACGTAGACGTTCTCCGTGCGGGTGCGGCCCACCAGGGGTCGGCCGTCCGGGGTGACGGGGCGGGACCCGACCCACTCGTCGCGACGCTCGTCGAGGTCCACACCCGTCATAACCTTCCGCGCCTGGTTGACGATGGCCTCGATCCGCCGCGGGTAGAGAGGCTCGTCGGGGCGGCGGAACTCCATGGTGCCCGCGATGCGGAATCGCCCCTGGTAGGGCGTGCACGCCATGCGGTGTTGCGGCAGGTAGACGGGGTGCTCGGCGGGCTGCGCGGTCTCCACCGTGAAGGAGTAGCCGCGCCCGGCCTGGACGAGGGTGCGCACCCCGTGCGGGCGGGCGAGGGCGGAGAGCCAGGCGCCCGTGGCGATGACCGCCGCGTCACAGTCGAGCCGCTCCCCGGTGGCGAGCACCACGGCGTCCCCGTGGACACTCACCACCTCGGCATCCGTACGGATCTCCGCCCCGCGCTCCGCCACCGCCCGGCCGAGCGCGGCGACGTAGGGTCCCGGCTCGATGAAGCGCTGCCCGTCGAGGCGGTAGGCGCAGGTAATGGCGTCGGACAGCATGGGCGCCAGGGACTGCACATCCTCCAGCGGGGTGAGCGGGGCCTCCTGGCCGTGGCGGACCGCGCCCGCCACCTCCCGGAGGAAACCGGCGGCCTGGGACTCCTCCTCGAAGCCGATGACGAAGGGGCCCTGCCGAGTCCAGGCGTCGACACCGCCGAGTGCGAGTTCGTCGAAGGCCGCGAGGGCCTCCAGGTCGATGGGGGTCAGATCCGCCATGGTGGCGTCCCACGCGCGGGCGGTGGCCTGCGCCATGAAGCGGGCGAGGAAGGCCCACAGCTGGGGATCGAAACGCAGGGGCATGGACAGGGCCGCGTCGGCGTCGAGAAGCGCCGTGGGGCCGTAGCGCCACAGGCTGGGGTCCGAGAGCGGGATGGTCTTGGCCGGGGCGAGCCAGCCGGCGTTGCCCCACGAGGCGCCGGCGGCGACGCCCTCCTTGTCCAGGACCGTGACCTGGTGACCGCGTTCCTGCAGGTGCCAGGCGGTGGCGAGGCCGACCATGCCGGCTCCGACGACGATGATTCTGCTCATACCGCCTATGGTAATCTTTGTCACATCGACATGGGGTGCGCGGACGTCGCGCTGAGATCACACCCACCGAACCTGCTCTAGTTAGCACTAGCGAAGGGATTGTCATGAGTTTTCTCGATCTGCGGGATGAGCTGCGCGCCGCCGCGCCGCTCGTCCAGTGCCTGACCAACTCGGTCGCCATGCCGCTGAGCGCCAACGTGCTGCTCGCCGCCGGGGCCTCGCCCGCGATGATCGACACGCCCGAGGAGGCCGGGGACTTCGCCGCGCTGGCCTCCGGGGTGCTCCTCAACGTCGGCACGCCCACCGCGGAGCGCTACACCGCCATGCGCGAGGCGGTCCGCGGCGCCACGGCGGCCGGCACCCCCTGGGTCATCGACCCCGTCGGGGCCGGCGTGCTCGCCCACCGCACCTTCTTCGTCGACGCGCTTCTCGACGCCTCCCCCACCGCCCTCCGCGGCAACGCCTCCGAGATCTCCGCGCTGGGCGGCACGGGCGCGGGCGGGCGGGGCGTCGACGCGGCCGACACCGTCGAGCAGGCCCTGCCCGCCGCCCGGGCGCTGGCGGAACGCACCGGCGGGGTGGTGGCGGTCTCGGGACCGGTGGACCTCATCGTCTCCGCGGGTCGCAGCACGTGGCTGACCTCGGGCGATCCGCTGCTCACCCTGGTGAGCGGCACCGGCTGCGCGCTCGGCGCGTTGTGCGCGGCCTACCTGGGGCTGGGTGCCGATCCGCACGACGCCGTCCTGGCCGCCCACGCCCACACGGGTGCCGCCGCCCAGCTCGCCGCCCGCTCGGCCACCGGTCCGGGCGGGTTCTCCACCGCGTGGCTCGACGCTTTGCACCACCTCACCTCCGCGGAGATCGCGGACCTCGTCTCCTGGAAGGACCCCTCATGATCCCCCGCATTCTCTCCATCGCCGGCACCGACCCCACCGGCGGCGCCGGTGTGCAGGCGGACCTCAAGTCGATCTCCGCGGCCGGAGGCTTCGGTATGGCGGTGGTCACCGCGCTGGTCGCGCAGAACACGCAGGGGGTGCGCTCGGTGCACACCCCGCCGATGTCCTTCCTCCGGGAGCAGCTGGACGCCGTCTTCGACGACGTCGCGGTCGACGCCGTGAAGATCGGCATGCTCGGCGACGTGGAGACGGTCGCCGAGGTCACCCGCGCCCTGTCGGACCATGAGGTCGCCCACGTCATCCTCGATCCCGTCATGGTGGCCAGCTCCGGCGACCGGCTGCTCAACGAGGACGCCGAGGCCGCCGTGCGGGAGCTCGTGCGCCGGGTGGACGTGATCACCCCCAACCTGCGCGAACTGGCGGTGCTGTGCGACATGGGGATGGCCACCACCCTCGAGGAGGGCATCGAGCAGGCACTAGGCCTGGCCGCCGACACCGGCACCGTGGTCATCGTCAAGGGTGGGCACCTGACCGGTCCCGAGGCGGACAACGCGGTCGTCTCGCCGGACGGCACGGTGCACCGGGTGCCCACCCCGCGTATCGACACCAAGAACACCCACGGCACCGGCTGTTCCCTGTCCGCCGCCCTGGCCACCCGGATCGCCCGCGGGGACTCGGTCGCCGAGGCCCTCGAGTGGTCCACCCGCTGGCTCCACGAGGCCATCCGCCACGCCGATGACCTTCAGGTCGGCCAGGGCCACGGGCCCGTCGACCACTTCCACCGGGCCCGTCGCCTGGAGGCGGCGGCCTCCACCACCCCGTGGGCCCCGCGCACGGACGTGCCCGCCCCCACCCCGCACCTCGCCCCGGCGGGCCCGCACACGCAGGCCATGTGGGAGGCCACGGGAGAGATCTGGAACGAGATCATGGATCTCTCCTTCCTCCGCGAACTGGCCGACGGCACCCTGCGGCACGCCGATTTCGCCTTCTACCTGGATCAGGACGCCCAGTACCTCAACCGCTACTCCCGCGCCCTGGCGCTGCTCTCCGCCACCGCCCCGGAGCAGGAGGGCCAGACCTTCTGGGCGGAATCCGCCCGCGAGGTGCTCGAGGGCGAGGCCCAGCTGCACCGGGACTGGCTGGGCGGCAACGACATCAGCGTCACCAGCCCCTCCCCCGTCACCCTGGGCTACACCAACTTCCTCGTCGCCTCCTGCGCCGTGGAACCCTATGTCGTCGGCGCGGCGGCCGTGCTGCCGTGCTTCTGGCTCTACGCCGAGATCGGCATGGAGCTGGCCCGGTCGAATTCACCCGCGCACCCCTACCACGCCTGGCTGTCCACCTACGGCGGCGAGGAATTCAACGCCGGGGCGCGCCTGGCCATCGAGCACACGGAGCGCGCCCTGGAAGCCGCCTCCCCCGCGCAGCGCGAGCAGGCGATGACCGCCTACCTGCGGGCCTGCCTCTACGAGCGGGAGTTCTTCGCTCAGGCCGACCGGGCCTGGTAGAACAGCGCCACGAGGAAGTCGGAGTCCTCCGTGAAGGGGCGCAGGTCCCACGTGGAGAACACGTTCTCCGGCTCCAGTCCGGCCTGCGCGGCGGTGGCCATGAAGTCATCGAAACCCCAGCCGCGTCCGGCCCCGAACCCGGCGATGAAGCGCCCGCCGGGGCGCAGGGCCCGGGCGATGTTCTCCAGCGCCCCCGCCCGCCCGGCGGGGTCGAGGAATCCCATGACGTTGCCGGCGGAGAACGCCAGGTCGACGTCCCCGGGCAACGGGTCCGCGCACACGTCGCCGACCTGGAAACTCGCCCCCGGGTACCGACGCCGGGCGTGTTCAACGAGCACGGGATCGATGTCCACACCCACCACCTCATGACCGCGTTCGGCCAGGTAGCCGCTCACGCGCCCCTGCCCGCAGCCGACGTCGAGGAGGCGGGAGGCGCGGGGGACGAGGGCGTCGATAAGCCGGGCCTCGCCGTCGATGTCCTCGCCCCGCTCGATCATCGCCTCCCAGCGGCGGGCGTAGTTCTCCGAGTGCTGGGGATTCCGGGTGGTGATATCTTTCCACGTCGCCATGCGACCAGTATAGGATCAGCCAGGTGCTCACCCCTTTCGACCGCGCCCGCCGGGCGCCCGACCGGAGCCGCCTCAAGGTCCCGGTCGAACGCGCCATCGACCACTGCCGCGTCTTCATCGACGGGGTCCGCCTTCCGGGTGAATATATCCCTTCCTCGGCGCTCAACGAGGTCCGCGAGCACGGCCGCGGCTTCGTCTGGCTCGGCCTGCGGGAGCCCGACGCCCAGCAGATGGAGAAGGTTGCCGACCAGTTCGGCATCCACCCCCTCATCGTCGAGGACGCCGTCACCGCCCATCAGCGCCCCAAGGTCGAGCGTTACGATGACCAACTGTTCCTGGTCGTCCGCTCCATCCGTTTCCGCGCGGAGGCCTCCGAAACCCGCGAGATCATCTCCACCGGCGAGGTGCAGATGCTCATCGGCCCGGACTTCATCATCACCGTCCGCCACGGCGCGGAGCTCCCGGAGCTTTCCGACGTCCTCGAGGAGCGGCCCGAGCTCGTCGCCCTCGGCCCCGCGTCCCTGGCCTGGCGGGTGGCCGACCACCTCGTCGACGAGTACGGGCGCATCGCCGCCCTCCTCGAGCAGGAGGTCGATGACCTGGAGGAGAACGTCTTCACCCCCGGCTCGCGCCTCAACATCGAGCAGATCTACATGTACAAGCGCGAGATCCTCGAGATGCGCCACTCCACCGACCCCCTCGCCCCGGCGCTGCGGGCGCTCATCGCGGACAACCGCGACATCCTGGGCAAGCAGCTGCGCAGCTATTTCCGCGACGTCCTCGACCACGAGATGGCCGTGCGCGACCAGATCGCCGGCTACGACGAGCGCCTCTCCGCGCTCATCGACGCCTCCGTGGCCAAAATCACCATGCAGCAGAACACCGACATGCGCACCATCTCCGCCGTAGTGGGCATGGCGGCCGCGCCGACCCTCATCGCGGGCATCTACGGCATGAACTTCCGCCACATGCCGGAGCTCGACTGGGAGTACAGCTACTACGTCGTCCTCGGCGTCATCGCCTTCATCGTGGCGCTGATGTTCTGGTGGTTCCGCCGCAACAACTGGCTCTGAGGCATATCACGGCAGCGATATCACGGCAGGCATAGGTCGAGTAGGCGGCCCGCGCGACCCGTGCTCCTCTCGGCCTAGACCTGCCACGCTATCCATGACGAGATATGCCTTTCGGTAGCCTGGCGCCATGAACGCCCCCTCCACGTCTGACATCCTCCTGTTCGGCGCCACCGGTGTCGTCGGCCGCCTCACCGCCCGCTACCTCATCGACCACGACGTCATCCTCGCCGGCCGAGACAGGCGGGCCCTCGAGGAGCTGCGCGACGAGCTCAACCCGGACTGGCGGATCGCCACGGGCGACGCCCATTCGGCGGCGGACATGGCCGCCCTCGCCGCGCAGGCGAAGGTGGTCATCAGCTGCGTGGGCCCCTATTCGAGGCTGGGCTGGGAGATGGTCAACGCCTGCGCGGAGCACGGCACCGACTACGTCGACCTGTGCGGCGAGGTGCCCTTCATCCGGCGGGTCATCGACACCCACCACGGCACCACCACGGCCCGCATCGTCCCCTCCTGCGGCTTCGACTCCGTCCCCTCGGACATGGGTGCCTTCGCCCTGCGGGAGCACGCGGGTGAGCCGCTGGACACCGTGACGATGGTCGTCGAGAAGCTCAAGGGCGGGCTGTCCGCCGGCACTCTTGACTCGATGCGGGAGGTCTCCGCGCAGGCCCGCGCCGACCGCAGCGTGGCCCGCAACCTGCATCACCCCTACTCCCTCTCCCCCGTCCCTTCCGCGGAGCCCTGGCTGGAGGGGAAGGACCTCGAGGTCACCCGGCTGGCCGACGGGCGCTGGGCCGGGCCGTTCTTCATGTCCATGTTTAACACGCGGGTGGTGCGGCGATCCAACTCGCTGCGCGGGGAGCGTTTCACCTACCACGAGCGCTGGGCCACCCGCACCCGCCTCGGGGCCTGGGCGCTGGCCGGGATGACGGCCGCGGTCTTCGCCGCCTCGCAGAAGCCGATCCTGCGGCGCTTCGTCCCGGGCCCCGGGAAGGGCCACTTCCGCTTCACGCACGAGGGCGTGACGGAATCCGGGAGGAAGGTCGCCTGCACCGTCGCCGCCGATGGCGATCCCGGCTACGTGGTGACGGCCATGATGCTCGCCGAGGCCGCCCTCACCCTGCTGGAACACCCCGGCGAGGGCGGGGTGTTCACCCCGTCCACGGCGCTGGGCACCCCCTACCTCGCGCGGCTGCAGGCGAAGGGGATGAGTTTCACCTGCTCATGACCATCGTGCGCAGGGTGGTGCGGGCGACGACACGCCCCTCGTTGCGCATGATGACCTCCCACAGCTGGGTGCGCCCGCCCAGCTGCAGCGGGGTGGCCTCCGCCTCGATGATCCCCTCGCGGACGGCCGCGATGAAGTCGGTGTCGTTGTTGACCCCCACCACCGGCGCCCCGGCCGCCGCCACGCCCGCCAGGCTGCCGACGGATTCGGCCAGCGCGCAGAACACCCCGCCGTTGACCAGGCCCACCGGCTGCAGGAGGTGCGGGCCGACGGGCAGCTCGGCGCGGACCCGGCCGTCGGCGATCTCGGTGTAGCGGACACCCAGGTGGGCGGAGAGGCCGACGTCGCGGGTGTTGACCGTCTCCAGGGTCTGCGCGTCCAGGGATTTCCCGGTCCCGGCCAGGCGGAAGAGGTCGGTGTACTTGAGCTCGCTCATGGCGGACATCCTAGCCTGCCGGGTCCATCCGACGGCGGCGATCAGCGGTGTCTACACTCATGAGCCATGAGCACCCCTGAGAATCTCGCCCACATCGGCGTCGTCGGCCTCGCTGTCATGGGCTCCAACCTCGCCCGCAACTTCGCCCACAAGGGTCACACCGTGGCCGTGTACAACCGCTCCCCGGAGAAGACCCGTGCGCTCATGGCCGCGCACGGCGACGAGGGCGCCTTCCTGCCCTCCGAGACCATCGAGGACTTCGTCGCTTCCCTCGAGCGCCCCCGCAAGGCGATCATCATGGTGCAGGCCGGTCCCGCCACCGACGCCGTCATCGAGCAGCTCGCCGAGGCGATGGAGGAGGGTGACATCATCATCGACGGCGGCAACGCCCTGTTCACCGACACCATCCGCCGCGAGCAGGAGATGGCCGCGCGTGGCCGCCACTTCGTCGGCGCCGGCATCTCCGGCGGCGAGGAGGGTGCCCTCACCGGCCCGTCCATCATGCCGGGCGGCCCCACCGAGTCCTGGGAGACCCTCGGCCCCCTCCTCGAATCCGTCGCGGCGGTCGTCGACGGCACCCCGTGCGTCACGCATATCGGCCCGGACGGGGCCGGACACTTCGTCAAGATGGTCCACAACGGCATCGAGTACGCCGACATGCAGGTCATCGGCGAGGCCTACCAGCTGCTGCGCTACGCGGCGGGCCTGACTCCGGCCGAGATCTCCGAGGTCTTCCGCGAGTGGAACGCCGGCGAGCTCAACTCCTACCTCATCGAGATCACCGCCGAGGTCCTCGCCCAGGTGGACGCCGAGACGGGTCAGCCGCTTATCGACGTCATCGTCGACGCCGCCGGTCAGAAGGGCACCGGCCGCTGGACCGTCAAGGCCGCCCTCGACTTGGGTATCCCGGTCACCGGCATCGGCGAGGCCGTCTTCGCCCGCGCCCTGTCCTCCTCCCTCGAGCAGCGGCGCGCCGCCCAGGGCGTGCTGCCTTCCGGCGAGCTGGCCACCTTCGACGGTGACCGCGACGCCTTCATCGAGGACGTGCGCCGGGCGCTCTACGCCTCCAAGTTCGTCGCCTACGCGCAGGGCTTCGACGAGATCCAGGCCGGCTCCGAGGAGTACGGCTGGAACATCGACCCCCGCGACCTGGCCACCATCTGGCGCGGCGGCTGCATCATCCGCGCGAAGTTCCTCAACCGCATCGTCGAGGCCTACGATGCCAACCCGGAGCTGCCCTCACTGCTGCTCGACGGCTACTTCCTCGGCGAACTCAGCGGGCTCATCGACTCCTGGCGCCGCGTCATCATCACCGCCACCAGCCTCGGCCTGCCGGTGCCGGTCTTCGCCTCCTCGCTGTCCTACTACGACTCGCTGCGCGCCGAGCGCCTGCCGGCCGCCGTCATCCAGGGCCAGCGCGACTTCTTCGGCGCGCACACCTACGGCCGCGTGGACAAGCCGGGCGCCTTCCACACCCTGTGGTCGGGTGACCGGACTGAGGTGCAGACGAGCTAGCAGCGTAGACTCTGCGCAATGACCACTTTCAAGGATCTCGGCCTTCCCCTGCCCATCGTGCGCGAACTGCAGCGACAGGGGATCACCGAGCCCTTCCCCATCCAGGCCGCCGCCATCCCTGATGCGCTGGCCGGCCGGGATGTCCTCGGCCGCGGCCCGACGGGTTCCGGCAAGACCTTCACCTTCGGCCTGCCCATGCTCGCCCGCCTCGCGGAGAAGGGCGTCACCCGCCCCGGCCACCCGCGCGCCCTGGTGCTCACCCCGACCCGTGAGCTGGCCGCCCAGGTCAAGGAGCGTCTCGACGCCCCCGCCAACGCCCTGGGCCTGCGCCTGCTCGACGTTGTCGGTGGTGTCAACATCAACCGGCACATCCGTTCGCTCGCGGCGCCGGTCGACCTGCTCGTGGCCACGCCGGGCCGCGCCCAGGACCTCCTCGACCAGGGCAAGCTCCACTTCGACGAGGTCGCGATGGTCGCCCTCGACGAGGCCGACCAGATGGCCGACATGGGCTTCCTCCCGCAGGTGCGCCGCCTCATGGACCGCACCCCGCGCAACGGCCAGCGCCTGCTCTTCTCCGCCACCCTCGACGGGGACGTGCAGAAGCTCATCGACCGCTACCTCAATGACCCGGTCACCCATTCGACCGCTCCGGTGCAGGCCAGCGTCGACACCATGGAGCACCACCGCCTGCTGGTGGGCAACCGCGACGAGCGCAACGACGTCGTCCTGCACATCGCCGCCCGCGAGGGCAAGACCATCATGTTCATGCGCACCAAGCACGGCGTCGACCGCCAGGTGAAGAAGCTGCGCCGGGTGGGCATCAACGCCGCCGGTCTCCACGGCGACAAGGGCCAGACCACCCGCACCAACGCCCTGGCGGGCTTCGCCGACGGTTCGGTCCCGGTGCTCGTCGCCACGGACATCGCCGCCCGCGGAATCGACATCGACGACGTGTCCCTGGTCGTCCACGTCGATCCCCCGGCCGAGCACAAGGCCTACCTGCACCGGGCCGGGCGGACCGCACGCGCCGGCACCTCCGGCACGGTGGTCACCCTCGTCATGGACGAGCAGCGCAAGGAGGTCGAGGGCCTCATGCGGAAGGCGGGGGTCGACGCCCCCGAGGTCCGGGTCACCCCGGAATCAGATGTCTTGACTAAGATCACGGGTGCCCGCGTGCCCTCCGGCGCCCCGCTGGCGCCCCCTGGCCAGCAGCAGCCGCGGAAGCAGGCCTCCCCGCACGCCCGACAGCGCCGGGGTGGCCAGCGCCGCCCACGTCGATAAGGATCCCGACCCGCGCCACTCATGGACATATTCATCAGCATCATCTCGCTCCTGGGCTTCATCGCCCTGACGGGCTCGACGGGTCTGTTCGTGGCCATCGAGTTCGCGCTCACCGGCCTGGAACGCTCGACTGTCGACAATCATGTCCGGGACAAGGGCGACCGCAGCGCGCACGCCGTCCAGCGCGACTACCAGAACCTCTCCTTCGTGCTCTCCGGGGCCCAGCTGGGCATCACGGTGACCACCCTGGCCACCGGTTTCCTCGCGGAACCGGTGCTGTCCAGCTACTTCACTCCCCTGCTGGAGCTCGTGGGGCTCAGTGAGTCCGCGTCGACGGCGGTCGCGCTGGTCCTGGCGCTCATCGTCGCGACCTTCCTGTCGATGGTCTTCGGCGAGCTCGTGCCGAAGAACGCCGCCATCACCATGCCGCTGCAGACCGCCCGCGTGGTGGTCCATCCGGTGCACGTGTTCAACATGGTCTTCCGGTGGTTCATCGTCGCGATGAACCGCTCCGCGAACTTCATCGTCCGCAAACTCGGCATCGAACCCGCCGATGAGCTGGCGACGGCGCGTTCCAACCAGGAGCTCGGCAGCCTCGTGCGCACCTCCGCGCAGCAGGGTGGCCTGGACATCAACACCGCCAAGGTCATCGACCGCTCCCTCCAGTTCGGCGAGGCCACGGCCAGCGAGTTCATGACCCCGCGCTCCACCATCGCCTACCTCAGTGCCGAGGACACGGTGGACGCGCTCATCGCCAAGTCCCTGGAGACGGGCCATTCGCGCTTCCCCGTCACCCGCGGCGACCTCGACGACACCGTCGGCGTCGTCCACGTCAAGGACGCCTTCGCCGTGCCGCGCGAGGCCCGCTCCACCACCCTCCTGGGCTCCCTGGCCCGCAAGGTCCCGGTCGTGCCGGACACGCTCGACGGGGACGCGGTGCTGTCGACCGTGCGCTCCGCCGGTTCCCAGGTGGTGCTCGTCGCCGACGAGTACGGCGGCACCGCCGGCCTGGTGACCATCGAGGACGTCGTCGAGGAGATCCTCGGCGAGGTCTACGACGAGCACGATGACGCCGCCGCCGAGCAGGACTTCCAGAAGTTCGGCTCCTCCTGGGAGGTCTCGGGCCTGGTGCGCGTCGACGACCTCCACGCCCGCGTCGGCTACACGGCCCCCTCCGGGCCCTATGAAACGCTCGGCGGGCTCATCATGGCCACCCTCGGGCGCATCCCGACCGTCCAGGATGTCCTCCTGCTGCCCGAATCCGACAACCCCGGCATGTCCGAGTTCGAGACCGGTATCACGGGCCGCTGGATCGCCCGGATCACCGTCATGGAGGACCGCCGCGTGGACAAGGTGATCCTCACCCCGGTCACCGACGAGGAAGCCCAGGAGTACCAGCCGTGAACATCGTCGTCACCACCCTCATGATCGTGGCACTGCTGGCCGCCAACGCCTTCTTCGTCGCCGCCGAGTTCGCGCTCATCTCCTCCCGCAAGGACCGCATCGAGTCCCTCATCGCCCAGGGCAAGCCCGCGGCGCGCAAGGTCCTCTACGCCACGGAGCACCTGTCGATCATGCTGGCCGGCGCCCAGTTCGGCATCACCATCGCCTCCCTCATCCTGGGTAAGGTCGCCGAGCCCGCGGTCGCCCACTTCATCGAGGGCCCCTTCCACTCCCTCGGCATCCCCGACCACCTGCTCCACCCGATCTCCTTCGTCATCGCGCTGGCGTTCATCACCTTCCTCCACATCCTCTTCGGCGAGATGGTGCCCAAGAACATCGCCATCGCCGGCCCCGAGACGCTGGCCATGTGGTTGACGCCCGCGATGATCTGGTGGGTGAAGATCACCCGCCCGCTCATCGAGTTCATGAACTGGGTCGCCCGCATGACGCTCCGCGCCTTCGGCATCGAGCAGAAGGACGAGCTCGACACCACGGTCAACGAGGCCCAGCTGGCCTTCATGATCAAGGAGTCCCGCGCCGAGGGGCTTCTCGACGCCGAGGAGACCCAGCGCCTCTCCCGTGCCCTGCGCTCCGAGAAGCGCTCGCTCAAGGAGGTCATGATCCCGCTGCGCAAGGTCCGCACCCTCGACTTCGGCCGCCGGGGCCCGACCCTCGGCGAGCTGGAGCAGGCGGTCGTCGAGACCGGATTCTCCCGTTTCCCCGTCACCGGCACCGACGGTTCCTTCCTCGGCTACATCCACGTCAAGGACGTCCTCGACCGCCTGGCCACCGACAGCCCGGAGGAGTTCATCCCCCGCTCCGACCTGCGCCCGCTGACCATCGTCGACGGCACCGGCACCATGGACGAGGCCCTGCGCAAGCTGCACCGCCGCTCCGCCCACATGGCCCAGGTCCGCGACCGCGGCGAGCTCATCGGCGTGATCACCCTCGAGGATCTCATCGAGGAGTACGTCGGCACGGTCAACGACTGGACCCACGAGGATGCCTGAGCTTCTCGACGACTGGGTCGACCGCCGGGCCGCCCATGAAGCCCGCGCCGACGCACTCACCCGCGAGCACCTCGCCCGCCGGAAGCGTCGGGAGAAGCACCCCGTCCACGATTTCCTCTTCGAGTACTACCCCGTCCGCCCGGCCCAGCTGCGCCGCTGGCACCCTGGGGCCGGGCTCGCGCTGCCCGGCCGCACCCCGCACGCCGAGTGGCGGGACTATTCCTTCGACGGCACCTGCACCACCGTCGACGTGGCCGCCCTGTGGGCCCGCCGGGGCGAGGCCCTGCTCTACATCCGCGACCTGCTGCAGCGCACCGCCCTCAACCCCGCACAGTTCGACTGCTTCGGGCTCCACGAGTGGGCGATGATCTACCGCACGGACTCTCCCCGCCACGACCTGCCCCTGCGCCTGGGGGCGGCGGGGAGTGACGCGGTCGTCGAGAAGCATCGGTTGCGGTGCACCCACGTCGACGCCTTCCGCTTCTTCACCCCGGCCGCCCGGCCGCTCAACCTGCGCGTGCTCGAACGCGCCGACCAGCCCGCCCACGAGCAGACCGGATGCGTCCACGCGACCATGGACCTGTACAAATGGGCGGCCAAAATGGGGCCGCTGGTGCCGGGCGAGCTCTTCCTCGACTGCTTCGAGCTGGCCGTCGACGCCCGCGTCCTCGACATGGAGGCCTCCCCCTACGACTGCCGGGCCTACGGCTTCGGGGTCGTGGCCATCGAGACCCCGGAGGGCAAGGCGGAGTACGTCGAGCGGCAGCGCGCTCTGGCGGAACGGGGAAAGCCCCTGCGTGACCGGCTTGTCTCCCTCATTGACACAGCACACGCCACTACACTGCATGGTCATGGGCCGTCATAGCAGTGACTCAAGAAGCTTCTCCGTCGCCGGGTGGGTGATCGCCGCCGTCATCGCGGCGCTCGTGCTCCTCGGCGTCCTCATCTGGTGGTTCGGGTTCCGCACCACCGAGCAACCCCAGGCACAGGAGTGCATCCAGGGTGAGCTCACGCTGCCCGTGGCCGGCGACGCCGCCGAGCTCATCAGCGCCTACAACGCCTCCGAACCGGTGGTGCGCGACTACTGCGTGACGGCCACTGCCGTCGACGATGCCGCCCGCGCCGCCGTGGTCATCGGCGAGGCACCGGAGGGACGTTCGGTGGCCTCCTCCACGCCCGTCACCGGGGGCACGGCCCATGTGCTCGCCCCGGCCGGTGACATCACCGAGGAACAGAGCCGGGCGGGCGCGGACTTCGCCCGCTTCTCTCAGGTGGACGCACCTCCGACCACGACCACCACCGAGGCCGCCCCCGCAGCCCCGGGTAGCACTCTCATCCTCTTCGACACCTCCGCCCAGTCCGCCCCGGTGAACGCGCAGGCGAGCGAGGACCTCTCCCGTCTGGCGCTGGAGCTGGGCGGCGAGGGGCAACAGGTGGCGCTGTGGAACTACTCCTCCCCCCTCAACCCGGGAGTGACGCAGGGCTGGCGCACCAACGTCAGCTTCTCCGACGGCACCGAGGCCGCCCAGGTGGTGCAGCGCTTCGGCACCGGCGGCGTCCCCCAGACCCGCTCGGCCGTCGCCGCCGCCGTGGCGACCGCCGCGGAACAGGCCCGCGCCACCGGCGAACCGGTCCGGGTGCTCGTGGTCACCACCGGTACCGCCGAGGACATGGACGAGGACACCTTCCGCAACGCGGTGGAACAGGCCCGGGGCGATGCCCCCGTCACCATCGAGGTGGCCCACCTCGGCGAGGGTGAGCGCGACGCCGTCCTGGCGGAGCTGTCCACCCCGGCCACCCTCTGAATCAGCAACGCCTCCCCCGCACGTGAGCTGAGCGGGAGAGGCGAATAACCTAGCTGGTCTTGCGCTGGCGCCGGGCGGCGAGCTCGTCCATGCCGATGACCTCGGCCGCGGAGTCGTCGATACGCTCGGAGGGGAAAGAGGAGATCGTGCCGGTGAGCTCCTTCATGATGCCCGGGACCGCGATACCGAACACGCCCTGGCCACCGCCGAGCAAGTCGATGACCTCGTCCGCGGAGCGGCACTCGTAGACGGTGGTGCCGTCGGACACGAGGGTGATCTCCGCAATGTCGTTGGCGCCGCGGTCACGCAGCTTGTCGACGGCCAGGCGGATGTTCTGCAGCGAGATGCCCGTGTCGAGGAGACGCTTGACGATCTTCAGCACGAGGATGTCGCGGAAAGAGTAGAGACGCTGGGAACCCGAACCGCGCGCGCCGCGGATCGAGGGGACGACCAGCTTGGTGCGGGCCCAGTAGTCGAGCTGCCGGTAGGTGATTCCGGCCACCTGGCATGCGATGGGCACGCGGTAGCCGACCTCTTCACCGGGTCCGAGGTCGAAGAGGGATTCCTGGACGGGAAATTCGTTGCTGCTCACGTAATTACTCCAATGGGGTTCGGACAGGCGCCCTATGCGTCATTAAAAACCAAGGTTAGAGCAACGTCAAGAGATGGCCCGGAGACACGCCGAAACTCTAACCCTCAACTTGAAGGTTAGAGTTCTTCTTCCCCGTTGTCATCCCCCGGTCCGAAATCCTCCTCTGACATGCCGAGAGAGCGCATCATCTCCTCGAAATCAGCGTCCGCCTGCGCATCCCCCGATGCCGAGGCGGCCTCCACGTCCCCGCCGAAACGGATCCCGAAATATTCCTCGAGAATGTCGTCGGACACGAAGAAGGACGCCTGGTTGAGCACGTCCTCCTCCACCTGGATCTCCACCTCCAGGGCACGCGCGAGCAGCAGCGCGTCGGAGGGGCGGGCGTCGATCTCCTCGCCGTCGGCAAGCACGATCGAGGCGATGAACACGCCCTCGAAATGGCTGATGATCGTCACCGCCGACACTCCCCCGGCGCTGCGGTTGATCACGTCGAGCAGCAGCTCGGCGGAACCCGGACGACGCGGGGTGAAACCGTTGTCACGCGCATCCAGCTCGGCAGCGGCCACCGGCGAGATCCACACCGGCAGGATCCTATTCTGCTCGGCCCACCGCAGCAGCACGCAGGTGAACTGCTCCGGGCCGGCGGTGTGGATGCCGTGGTACTCGACCGGAATGAGCGTCATGCAAGCTCATCCCGCAGGGCGCTCTTCACCAGGCTGGCGTGCAGCGACACGACGAGGGCGGTGAGCTGCTGGCCCATGTCCACGCCCTCCTGTCGTCCCTTGCGACGCGCGACCGGGCCGGCGACCTGTCCGATGAGGTCGGCCTGGCGCTGCGCGGTGTTCCGCAGGGAGCGCAGGTGGCGGACATCGAATCCGACATCCCGCAGGGAGTGCGCGGTGTTCACCACGAGCACGTCATCGGCGGTGAAGAAGCCGGCGGCGTCGGGGCGGATGAGCCCGGCGTCGAGAAGCTCGGCGACGAAGGAGACCTCGACGCCGGTCTGGGCGGCAATGTCCCCGTCCGTGAGTCGGGTGACCGCGGGCGCCCGGAACGTCTCCGGGGAGACGATCGGCTCGGTGTCGATGACGGAGACCACGCCCGCGTCCATCGCCTCCAGCTGCTCGCGGATGACCTTGAGCGGCAGGTAGTTGTCGCGCTGGGTGACCAGGATGTAGCGCAGACGCTCGACGTCCTCGCCGGTGAATCGCCGGTAGCCGGATGCGGTGCGCTGCGGTGTGATCAGGCCCTCGGATTCGAGGAACCTGATCTTCGAGACGGTCACATCCGGGAATTCCTCGCGCAGGGCCTCGAGGACCTTGCCGATGGACAGGGTCCGGGACGTGCGCGGCGGAACTGCACTCGCCGGCTTTCGAACAGCACTCACGGGAAAACTACTTCTGTATCACCTAGTCGTTCTTGGAGCCGGCGAGGAAGACCAGACGGAACTTGCCGATCTGGATCTCATCACCGGTGCTCAGGGCCTGGTTGTTGCGCGGCTCGCGGTTGACGTAGGTGCCGTTGAGGGAGCCGACGTCGTAGACCTCGAACTCGCCGTCGGTGATGCGGAACTCCGCGTGACGACGCGACACGGTGACGTCGTCGAGGAAAATGTCCGACTCGGGGTGGCGGCCGGCGGTGGTGATCGGCTGATCCAGAAGGAATCGGGCACCTGCGTTCGGGCCACGCTTGACCACCAGGAGACCTGCACCCTCGGGAAGGTTGTCGGCGCCTGCCGTGGCCGGGGCGGTCCCGGCGCCCGACTCCATCTCCTTCAACAGGTCTGCACGGAAGACAGACGTGGTCTCAACCTGTGCCTCGGGGGTACCGGTGTTCTCGCTCATTTTCTTAATCCTCCGCTTGGGTCGGAACTGTGACTGGTTGCCATCATAGCGACTGTGGCCGCCGCGTGAGAGCACGACGACACCCTCATCGGAAAAGGTTAGCAATTCCGGACACCGCCGAATTACCCGACCCCGCGAGCGGGTTGTCCGACACCATGTACGTCCACGTCGCCGACGGACGCGCCAGACCGAGGTCCGCGAGGGTGCTACCAGAGCGGTACGTCTCCACCGCCTTATCGACGGCGCGCTGCGCCAGGTCCCGGAACTCCCGCACCGCGATGCGGTGGAACTCGTCGAGGGGCGTCTCCCGGGCGATGGCGCGGAGGTGGATGGATTCCCGCACGTCATCCATGATGGCCAGGTGCTCGGCCCACTCGTCGTCGAGGTGGAAGAGCATGATGTCACGGGCGTGCTGGACGGAGCTTTCCACCTCCGGGGCCTTCTCGTTCAACTCCACCCACGCCTGCTCGGTGTCGAGGAGCGTGGCGCGGCGTTCCTCGATGATGGCGCGCTGGTCCGCGAGCAGCTGGTTGTACTTCCACGTCTGGGCGTGGATCTCCAGCAGCTGCCCCTCGGTGACGCGCTGGCAGTGGCCGACCCAGTCGCGGATACGCGCTGAGTTGATGAGCCCGTCCGGCTCCGGGCTGGCCGTGATGGTCTCCCCCGCCCCTCCCGCGGTGACCACGTCATCCTGCAGGGAGACGAAGAACAGCGACAGGCCCGGATCCCCCTGGCGCCCCGCCCTGCCCCGCAGCTGGTTGTCGAGCCGGGCGGTCCGGTGCCGGGAGGTGCCGATCACGGCCAGTCCCCCGAGGTCGGCGACGGCCGCGTGGTCCGACTGGTCCGCCCCGCCGAGACGGATGTCCGTGCCGCGCCCGGCCATCTGCGTGGAGACGGTCACCCGCCCGAGGTCGCCCGCCTCCGCGATGATCCGGGCCTCCTCGGCGTCGTTCTTCGCGTTGAGGACGTTGACCTCGATCCCCAGCTCCTCCAGCGCCTCGGCGAGCGCCTCCGACTCGGCGACGTCATGGGTACCCACCAGCACCGGCTGCCCCGTGGCGTGCAGCGCGGCGATCTCCTGCACGATGGCGCGGTTCTTCTCCGCGCTGGTGGCGTAGATACGGTCGGCCTCGTCGAAACGGCGCAGCTCCTTGTGCCGGTCGATGACGGAGACATGCAGGCCATAGAACTGCCGGAGCTGGTCGGTGGCCTCCACCGCCGTACCGGTCATGCCGCACACCATCGGGTAGCGGCGCATGAGCGCCTGCAGCGTGATGGTGTCGAGGATGCGCCCGCCCTCCGTGACGTCGAGCCCCTCCTTCGCCTCCACCGCGGCCTGCAGACCGTCCGGCCAGCGCTGCAGGTCGGCGACCCGGCCCCGCGAGGCGTCGATGAGCGCCACCTTGCCGTCGGTCACCAGATAATGGATGTCGCGGATGAGCAGTGCCTTCGCGTGCAGCGCCAGGTTCACCTTCACCAGGGTGGTGCCGATGTGCTCGTCGTCGTAGAGCGAATCGATCCCCAGGGCGCCCTCGACCCGGGCGGCCCCGGCATCGGTGAGGAAGACGTTCCGCCGCTCGTCGTCGATGGTGTAGTGCTCGCGTTCCCGCAGGTGGCGCACGACATCGGTGATCTGCCCCGTCGGCTCCTCGCCCGGCTGGTTACCCGCGAGGACGAGGGGGACGAGGGCTTCGTCGACAAGCACGCTGTCCGCCTCATCGACGAGGGCGACATCCGCCGGCGCCTGCACGGCGTCCTCGCGCCGGGTGATCTGCTGATCCCGCAGGACGTCGAAACCGATCTCATTGACCGGGCCGTAGACGACGTCGCCCGCATACGCTTCTCGACGCTCCGCCGGCCCCATCCCCTCCGTCACCGCCGCCACGCGCAGCCCGAAGAACTCGACGAGCGGGCGCATCCACTCCGCGTCCCGCTCCGCCAGGTAGTCGTTGACCGTGATCACGTGCACCCGCCGGCCCCGCAGCGCGAAACCCGTCGCCGCCATGGCGCCGACCAGCGTCTTTCCCTCGCCGGTGGCCATCTGGATGACGTCCCCCTCGACCAGGCGGAGCACCGCCTGCGACTGCACCGGGAAAGGCTCCAACCCGAGGGTGCGGTGCGCGGCAACACCGAGAACCGCCAGCAGCGCCGCCGGATCATCGACGACATCGCGGCCGCGCTGGGCGAGCGCCGCGTCATCGAGCTGCGCCAGCTCCGCGTGCTGCGCCTCCGCCTCATCCACCAGCGCGCGGCTGCGCTTCTGGTTGCGCGTCTGCGATGCACCCATCGCCTTCCAGAACCAGTCAAAAGCCATGCCACCACCCTAGTACCCTGGTGGGCATGCAATCAGTGAGCGTGACCTTCCCCTCGGGGCGTGGCACGGAGGTCATCGGAACCCTCGACCTGCCGGACACACCGCCCATCGCCTACGCGATCTTCGCGCACTGCTTCACCTGCTCCCGCCAGGTCCCCGCCGCCTCGCGCGTGTGCCGGACCCTCGCGGCCGAGGGCATCGCTTCCCTGCGTTTCGATTTCAGCGACCTCGAGTTCTCTTCCAACGTCGAGGAGCTCGCGGCCGCCGCCTCGTGGCTGAGTGCCGAGTACGAGCCCCCGCAGCTGCTCGTCGGCCATTCCCTCGGGGGTGCGGCGGCGCTGCGGGCTGTGAGTCTTCCTGAGTTGGCGTCCGTGCGGGCCGTCGCCACGCTCGCCGCGCCCTTCGACGTCTATCACACCGTGCTCCGCTTCGGGGAGCGCATCCGGGACGCCGAGACCGAGGGCAGCGTCACCGTCACCCTCGCCGGACGTGAGTTCACGCTCACGCGCGAATTCCTCGCGGACCTCTCCGCCCACAGCCCCGACACCTACCTGCCGGAGGTGACCACCCCGGCCCTCCTGCTGCACTCCCCCCACGACCAGACCGTCCCCCACAGCAACGCCGAGGAGATCTACCGCAGCCTGCGCCAGCCGAAGTCACTCCTCTCCCTCGACGACGCCAACCACCTGCTCACCCGCGGGGACTCCGCGCAGCGCGCCGGGCGACTCATCGCCGAATGGGCCCGCCCCTACCTCATCCCCTCCTATGAGCCACCGCAGGTCGAGGACGACCGCGTCGTCTCCCGCATGACCGTCGGCTCCCGCCACGGCACCATCGTCGACACCGCCGGCGGCACCCTCCACTCCGACCGCGACAAGGAGGCCGGCGGGCGCGGCAAGGGCCATTCGCCGCTCAGCCTGCTCATGGCCGGGCTGGCCGCCGCCACCACGCAGGCCATCCGCGAAGCGGCCGTCGACATGCCGCTTATCGACGCCCACGTCACCATCACCCACGCCACCCGCAACATCTTCGAGAGAAAGGTCCAGCTCATCGGCGACCTCACCGAACCCCAACGCCGCACCCTGCTCAACGCGGCGATCTCCCCCTTCCAGATCATGCTGCCGGGCATCAAGATCCTGGACGTGCCCGCATGATCCGCGACGACCAGCGCTGCCCGTGCAACACCGGGCTTAGTTACGCCGAATGCTGCGGCCGCTTTCACCGGGGCGGCGTGGCCCCCACCGCGGAGACCCTCATGCGCTCCCGCTTCACCGCCTTCGTCATCCGCAACGCCGACTATCTCCTGCGCACCTGGGACCCCGACACCCGCCCCTTCGAGCTCACGCTCGTCGACCTGCCGGTGCGGTTCTACCGCCTCGACATCATCGACGTCGTGGGCGGCGGCCCCCTCGACACCGCGGGCATTGTCGAATTCGAAGCCTTCTACAAGGGCGACCCACCGGGCTCCCAGCGCGAGCGTTCCACCTTCCGACGCGTGGGCAGGGAATGGTTCTACACCGCCGGTAACGTGTCTTGACCTGCTGATTCGCCTATTCAAACCACAGTGTTGTAACCTGTAGCAGTTGCTTCTTCACGAAGCAGCGGCGGACTGTGGCGCAGCTTGGTAGCGCACTACACTGGGGGTGTAGGGGTCGCAGGTTCAAATCCTGTCAGTCCGACAAAGGAAAGCCAGTGATTGATTGGCAATCACTGGTTTTCGTCGTTTTTGCAGCTCAAGGCATATATCTGTACGGCAGCGAGGTCGGCTCCACCAGCTGCCTTTTCACGTCTGTTGGGCATAGTTGTGGCACGAATATGGCACGGAATTCTCAGAAGGGTGGCGGATCATCGTCGGGGGGCGGACGCATCCACGGGATCTGGTGGTCCGGCTTCTCAGGTTCCGGCGGTGGTGAGTTGTTCCGGTCCTGGTAGCGCTCGAACCTCTCTGCGGCCGCCTGGCCCGCGAGGTATTCGCGGCGAGCTCGGCGGCGCTGTCGATAGGTGCGCACCCAGCGCTTCTGCTTCGGCGCCAGGGGGCCGGTGGCCTCGTCGACGGCGTAGGTACCGTCGGCGAAGAGCCAGGTGACGTCTCCGGAGTGCTGATCGACGATGTAGCGGATGACGTCGTCGGTCTTCCGGTTGTGGTGATGCCGGCAGAGCATCACCATGTTGGCTGCGGTGGTGGGTCCCCCGTCGGCGTGGTTGACGTGGTGGTCGGCATCGCAGTGGGTGGCCCGGCGGTTGCAGCCCGGCCAGCGGCAGATCCAGTCGCGGCCGATGAGGTAGGCCCGGATGAGTGAGGTCGGCTTGTAGGTCCCGGTGGCGGCCGTCTTGGCGTGGCGCATGCTGATCGTCCGGGTGACGCGCTTGCGCAGGGCGGCCACCGCCTGAAGCGTGAGCAGGCCCCGCTGGGGGTGGAAGGTGGGACTGTCCGCTTGGTCCTCCCCCTCATCTTCAGCCTGGTACAGGTTGAGGGTCACACGGGTGCTCACGTCGTCAAGGATGAGAGTGGTCAGGGCGTCCGCTTTCGAGCACGTCCGCTCCCCCGCGACCTCGTCCACGGCCCCCAGGATCTGGGTGCCGGTGGCCTGGTCTGTGATGAGCTCGATGCGGATGTCCCCGTTCGAGAGGTCCTCCACGATGAGGGTCGATCCCGGCGGTTCCTCCGGCGGGGGCAGGGTGGACATCAACTCGCCGGGGTTCTCACAGGGTATCGGCCGCTCCTTTTCCGCGGCCTCCGGGTCCGGAGGTGCCCCCTCGCCCCAGGCATCCGACTGCGGGGCCGCCAGCTCCTCCACGCTGCGGATGGTGTTCCTGATGGTGTCGGTGATGGTTGAGGTGCTCGGCACCAGCTGGAGGGGCCGGGAAGGCGTGAGGCGCTCAAGGAGGTCCTCGTCGACGGCCTTCCAGAAGAAGGGATCCTCCTGGAGGGCGAAGGCGGCGCCCGACACGGCCTTCTCGATCGAACAGAGGTGGTTCATGTCGAGAAGAAAGGTCGACTCCACGAATTCCTTCAGCCGGGGCAGCCGGTCGAGGACGTCGAGCGCGTCCAAGTTGCGGGTGATGTGGTGCTTCATCACGCCGATCTTGGCGTAGAGCTCGGCGGTGAGCGCCGTCCAGTCCTCCCCCTCGCGCTCGCTGGTCACGGGCTGACAGCTACGCCACATTTCATATTCCGCCTGCAGCTTCGCCTGCCGCACATCGCGGTATTTGTTCGACTGATCGAGCACCGACCATGATGGTGCGGCCATGACTTTCACCCCCTCCCGACGTCTCGTTCGTACGTTCGAGCCCCAACCTAAACCACGCCCCTGACACAGGGGTGATCTCCGGGGGTAACCGGCATAATGGACACCATGACCGAGAAGTTGAACCACGCTGGATTCGCCGACTTCACGCGCCAGGACGGCCTCGCGCTCGTGCTGTTCTGGTCCACCTCCTGCGGACCGTGCCTGCGCTTCCGGCGCATCTACCAGGCTGTCGACAAGGAATTCCCCGAGATCCCCTTCGGTGAGGCTGAGATCGAGATCCAGCAACGCCTGGTGAAGGATCTGCAGATCTCCACCATCCCCGTGCTGCTGGTCTACCGCGACGGCGAACTCATCTACCGCGACCCCCCGTTTCACACGCTTATCGACGCCCCGCCCTTCCTCGACTTCATGTACAGCGAGGAAGGATTCCGGGGCTTCGTCGACAGCCTGCGTTAGCCCAGGAACGCCTTGTCCGAGAGCGTCGCTCCCTTGATGTTGGCGAATTCCTGCAGCAGGTCCCGCACGGTGAGCTTCGACTTCAGCTCCGAGTCGGCCTCGTAGACGATCTGCCCCTCATGCATCATGATGAGGCGATTGCCCAGGCGGATGGCCTGCTCCATGTTGTGCGTGACCATGAGGGTGGTCAGCCCGCCCTCGGCGACGATGCGCTCGGTGAGACCGGTGACCAGCTCGGCCCGCTGGGGGTCGAGGGCGGCGGTGTGCTCGTCGAGAAGCATGATGCGAGGGTTGGTGAAACCGGCCATGAGCAGCGACAGCGCCTGCCGCTGACCGCCGGAGAGCAGCCCCACCTTGGCGGGGAGGCGGTTCTCCAGGCCCAGCTCCAGGGACTTGAGCTTCTCGACGAACTCCTCACGGCGCTTCTTCGTCAGCCCCCGACCCAGCCCCCTCCCCTTGCCGCGCAGCAGCGCGAGGGAGAGGTTCTCCTCGATGGTGAGGTTGGGGGCGGTGCCGGCGAGGGGATCCTGGAATACACGGCCAACGTAGCGGGCCCGCTTGTGCTCGGGGAGTTTGTTGACCTTCTTGCCGTCGATAAGCACGGTGCCGGAGTCGACGAAGAGACGGCCGGCCACGGCATTGAGCAGCGTGGACTTGCCGGCGCCGTTGGAGCCGATGACGGTGATGAAGTCACCCTCCTCGAGGGTGAGGTCGACCCCGTTGAGGGCGACGCGTTCGTTGACGGTGCCCGGGAAGAAGGTCTTGGAGATGTTCTCGATCTTCAGCATCAGACAGCCACCTTCCTCTTTGCGAAACCGGACGTCAGCCCCCGCCAGCGCGGCACGATGAGCGCCACGATGACGAGCAGGGCGGTGATCAGCTTCATGTCGTTGGGGTCGAGACCGACCTGCAGCGCCAGGAAGATGATGATGCGGTAGAGCACCGCACCGACGACGACCGCGTACACGGCCAGCCAGAGGAAACGCTGCCCCAGGATCGCCTGGCCCATGATGACCGACGCCAGGCCGACGAGGATGAGGCCGATGCCCATGGAGATGTCAGCGAAGCCCTGGTACTGGCCGACGAGCGCGCCGCACATGCCGACGAAGCCGTTCGACAGCGCCAGGGTGAGGGTCTTGGTGTAGTCGGTGGACACCCCGAAGGAGGTGATCATCGGGCCGTTGTCGCCGGTCGCGCGGATGGACAGGCCGAGGTCGGTGGTGAGGAACCACACGACCACCAGGCCGAGCACCGCGACGACGGCGAGCAGGATGCCCGCGCCGACCCAGGTTCCCAGGAAACCCGCCTCACGCAGCGGCGTGAACAGGGTCTCCTGGCGCAGCATGGGGATGTTGGCACCGCCCATGATGCGCAAGTTGATCGACCACAGGGCGATCATGGTGAGAATTCCCGCGAGGAGGCCGTCGATGCGGCCCTTCGTGTGGAGCAGTCCGGTGACGACCCCGGCGAGGAAGCCGGTGCCGAAACCGGCGAGCGTCGCCAGCAGCGGCGGCCATCCGTGGAGGATGCCCACCGCGGCTGTCGCGGCGCCCGTGGTGAAGCTGCCGTCGACCGTCAGATCGGGGAAGTTGAGGACCTTGAACGTCAGGAAGACGCCGAGGGCCATCACCCCGTAAATGAGGCCGACCTCGACGGCGCCGATCATACGGACTCGGCCTCGTCCAGGATCTCCTGCGGGATGGTCACGCCGAGGCGCTGTGCGGCGTCCTCGTTGATGACGTAGGTGAACTCGGTGGCCTTCTCCACCGGCATGGTGGCCGGATCCGCGCCGTCGCGCAGGATGCGCAGGGCCATCTCGCCGGTCTGGCGACCCAGCTCGGTGTAGTCGATGCCGAGGGTGGCCACGGCGCCGCCTTCCACGGTGCCGGCCTCAGCGGCGATGACCGGGATCTGCTTCTGCTCGGCCACCTGGACCAGGGAGGCGATGCCGGCGACGACCATGTTGTCGGTCGGGACGTAGATGGCGTCGACATCGCCGAGCGCCTCGACGGCCTGCTGGATGTCGTTGGCGGTGGTCACGGTCTGGGTGACGATCTCCAGGTCACGCGGAGCCGCGGCCTCCTTGGCCAGGTCGACCTGGACCTGGGAGTTGACCTCACCGGAGGCGTAGACGATGCCGACCTTCTGAGCGTCCGGCACAAGCTCCTTGAGCAGGTCGAGCTGGTCTGCGATGGGGGCGACGTCGGAGGTGCCGGTCACGTTGGCGCCGGGGGCCTCCTCGGAGTCGACGAGCTCGGCGGAGACCGGGTCGGTGACGGCGGTGAACAGCACCGGGACATCGGTGATGTTCTGGGCCGTGGCCTGCGCGGCCGGGGTGGCCACGGCGAGGACGAGGTCGAGGTTCTTGCCGGCGAACTGCTGGGCGATGGTCAGGGCGGTGGACTGCTCGCCGTTGGCGTTCTGCTCGTCGTAGGTCACCTCGATGCCCGCTTCGTCGAGCACCTCCTTGAAACCGGCGGTGGCGGCGTCGAGCGCAGGGTGCTGGACGAGCTGGTTGATGCCGATGGAGTAGGACTGCTCACCGGACTCCGTCTCGGAGTCCGAGCTGCAGGCGGTGAGGAAAAGCGCGGCGGCCGCGAGGCCGGCCACTACCTTGGTGCGTGTGAACATGGGGGTTCCTTCCAGGTGTGACGTGGTACGGAGATAAATCTACTTGTACATGTAGTCACACGGGGCATCACCCTCCGAAGATCTCCGTTCCGGGGCGGGGTTCGCCCGGTTCTGCCGTCGGCGGGGGTAGCGGCTCGCGGACCACGAGGCACTCCGGCTCGATGGTGACGGTGAATCCCGTGACCTCCCCCACCTCGTCGCCGTCGACCTCGAAGACCTCCGGGGCGGAGAGCGTCACCTCCAGACGGGTGCCCGTGGCGTACTGCAGGACGTCGATGTCGGAGGAACCGCCGGTGATCTGTTCGTCGCGCCGGCGCAGGCGGTTGATCACCTTCCGGCCCATCTGCGTCACCAGGCGGCCGACGATGAGGCCCCAGCCGGGCAGCCCCTTGGGGCGCAGGGCGACGATGTCGAAGTGCCCGTCGTTGGCCACGGCGTCGGGCAGGAGCGGGACGCTGCCCACGAGGTCTCCGCAGTTGCCGACGATGAGGGAGTGCACGCGGGTGCGGCGGACCGGAGCATCGTCCAGCCGCCAGCGCAGGCGCAGCCGCCGCCCGCCCTGCAGCGACTTAGCGATGGCCACCCCGTACGCCAGGAAGCCGACCCGCTTCTTCAGGTCATCGTCGGAGTTGACGATCATCTGCGCATCAATGCCCACCCCGGCCATGACGACGAAATCGAGCTCCTCGGATTCTCCGTCGGGGCGGGTGAGCAGGGCGGTGCAGACGTCGATACGCGTGTCCTGCCCCGCGAAAGCCGTCTCGATCGCCTCGGGGACATCGAGCGGCAGCTTGAGGTTGCGCGCCAGCAGGTTGCCCGTGCCCGCGGGGATGATGGCCAGCGTGGTCCCGGTCCCCCGCAGGGCTGCGGCGACGGCGCGGACGGTGCCGTCGCCGCCCGCCGCGAAGACCATGTCGTAGCCCTCCTCCGCAGCCTCCTGGGCGGGGGTGAAGCCCGGATCCTCGACGGAGGTCTCCCGGAAGTGCGGCTCCTCCCAGCCGTGCCGACGCGCGGCATCGATGACCAGCTGTTTCATCTCCTCCGGCTCGCCCTTGACGGGGTTGAACACCACCGCCACGCGCCGAGTTGTGTTGCTATCCATAAACGCAACGCTACACGCCGAAGAAGGACCTCACCTCCGCTGTCGCCTCCGGCGGCCACACGTGCGCACCCCCGCCGACACGCATGTGCACCAGGGGCAGACGGCACCCCTGCCAGTGCTGGACGATGACCTCCTGGCTCCGCCGGATAAGGGTCGAGCCGGTGCAGCCGTTCGACTCCGCGACGCGCTCGAGAACCTCCGGCACCGACTCGTAGGCGACCCCGTGCCGGGTGCCCCCGTAATAGTTGATCGTGGCGTCATTGGTGCCGTGGATGTCCAGGCGCGCGACGGGACGCGCGGCGCAATCGAAGTGGATCGACTCGTAGTAGGCCGCCCCCACCGGCGCCACCGCGAGAAAGGTCTCCGGCATCCGGCAGCCCAGGAAGGCGGCGAAACCCCCGCCGTTGGAGAAACCGGTGGCGAAGAGGCGGCTGCGGTCCACCGGGTAGTCCGCCGCGATGCGCTCCACCAGCGCGCGCACGAAGGCGAGATCCTCCTCCCCACTGCTCCGCGCGTAGGGGGCCGGGGCCCAGGCGCGCTCCCGACCCTCCGGGTACACGACGACCGCCTGCGCGGCATCGAGCCCGCTGGCGCGCTCCATCGACTCCGGCGTCTCCCGCCAGCCATGGAAGGCCAGAAGCACGGGCCACTGCCGTCCGCGGTGGAATCCCTCCGGCGTGGAGATGCGCACCTCGCGGCCCTCGACGGTCTCCGTCACCGTCTTCTGCGGGGCACCGCTGCTTGTCGACGCCACCGGCGCCTCCCGCTCCGGCACCGTGCACGCCCCGAGCGCCAGCACCAGCAGGAGCATGAGCACCCTCATCCGCGCCCCCTCGACCACGCGGTCCACAGGTCCGTGTAGCGGCCCCCACGGGCGACCAGTTCGGCGTGGGTGCCGCACTCGACGACCACCCCGGCCTCCATGACCAGCACCTCGTCGGCGCGCGCCGCCTGGTCGAGGCGGTGGGCCACGACCAGGGCGGCCCGGTCCCGGGTGACCACCTCGGCCGCGGATTCGAGATCCCCGGCCCCGGCCGAACCCGATTCCGCCGTGGCCTCATCCATGATGACCACTTTCGGGTCGAGCAGCAGGATGCGGGCCAGCGCCAGCTGCTGGGCCTCGACGGGGTCGAGCTGGTGCCCGCGGGAGCCGATCTCGGTGTCCAGGCCGTCCGCCAGGTCGCGGTACCAGTGGGCGTGGACCCGCTCGAGGGCGTCGATGAGCTCCTCGTCGGTGGCGTGCGGGCGCGCCAGGGTGAGGTCCTCGCGCAGGGTGCCCGAGAAGACGTGCACGTCCTGGGAGATCATGGCCAGGCGGGCGACACGCTCGGCGTCGGAGAGGGTGGAGACCTCGACGTCGTCGATAAGCACGGAACCCTCGTCGGGGACCCGCAGACCCGCGAGCAGCGCGGCGACGGTGGTCTTGCCGGCGCCGGAGGCGCCCACCAGGGCGACGGTCTCGCCGGGGCGGATCCGCAGGGAGACGTCGCGCACGGCCCAGTCGCCGCCGTAGGAGAAGCTGACGTTGTCCATGACGACCTCGCCCTCCGGCGCGCGGGCCCCGGAATCGGCGACCGGGGCGGGCGGGTCGATGACCACGCCGACGATACGGGTGAGCGAGGCGTAGCCGGACTGCACCGTGTCCAGCACGCGCATGAACATCATGAGGGGACCGCGCAGGCGGATGAGCATGAACATCGCCGCCGTGACCGCGCCGACGCTGAGGTCGCCGTGGCGCACCGCCCACCAGCCGACGAGCAGACCGCCGGCGAGGATGAGGAACTCCCCCACCGACATCCACGCCTGCAGCACGATCATCGTGGCCCGGGCGGAGAAGCCGTGGTCGACGACTGACTGGGAGGTGACGCGGATGCGTTCGTGCATCTCCGCCTCCATCCGGTAGGCGCGGACCGTCTCCTGCCCGTGGATCGCCTCGAGGAGCTTGCGGGCCCGGTCTGCCATCGACGCCCGTTCCGCCGCGTAGCGCGCCGGGGCCACCGCCAGGTAGCGGCGCGAGGAGTACCAGTAGATCGGCGCCACGAGGACGAGGATGACCAGGAAGCGCCAGTCGAGAGTCAACAGGGCCACCGCGGTGGCGAGGATGGTGAACAGGGAACTCGACAGGATCGGCACGGTCTCCGTCACCGCGGAGGAGACCACCGCGACATCATCCGTCGACCGTGACACGAGGTCACCGGTGCCCGCGTCCTCGACGCGGTGGACCGGCAGGCCGAGGGCGGTGCCCACCATCTCCTCCCGCAGGTGCGCGATGATTCGCTCACTGAGGCAGGAGAGGTAGAAGAACCCGGCCGCGCTGAGGCCCGCACCGAGCAACGCCGCCAGCACCAGCCACCCGAGGGCCGCCCACAGACTGCCCTCGGCCAGGACGATGTCGATGATCCGCCCCAACTGCCACGGCACCGCGACCGTCGCCGCCGCCCCGAGGCTGAGCAGGACCAGCGCGATGAGGGCCTGGCGGCGCGCGCCGGGCACCCGCGCGCTCTGGCGGGCCACCTCCCGGCGGACCTGGCGGAGATCTGCCAGCGGGAACCTCATGAGACCACCACCTGATCAGCGACGGCCTTCCAGGCGGGCGCATCGGTGTACACCACGGTGGGTTTCCCCCGCCGGGCATCCGCGACGCGCTCGCTGATCCGGACCTCGGTGACGGAATCCACCGCGGTCGTCGGATCCTGCAGCACGAGGATCTCCGGATCCGCCGCGATCGCCCGGGCCAACGCCACGCGCTGGCGCTGCCCGCCGGAGAGGTTGCGTCCGTTCTCGCCGACCTCCCGCTCCGGCCCGCCGGGGATGTCCCCCACCGCCGCGACCTCGAGGGCCGCGCGCGCCCGGACCGGGTCCGGGTGGACATTGTCCAGGACGGTGCCGTCGAAGAGGTCCACGGCGTGCGGGGCGACGATGACGCGCTCACGCGGCGCCAGGATGAGCTCCTCCGGGAAGGGCCCGGTGATCACCGTGAGCCCGGCCGGGAATTCGGGGATGTCCCCGTGCTCCGCGGGCAGCGCGTACGGCGCGCCGAGCACCTCCCGGATCCGCCGCCCCGAGGCCTGCGCCGCCGCCCAGCGGGAGGCGATGTTCTTGCCCAGCATCGTCATCGGCATGATGACGAACTGCGTCAGGCCGATGGCGGTGATGAGCTCACCGATGCTCAGGTGCCCGCGCAGCGCCAACCACGCCGCCGCCACCGCCACGGCGATGACGTAAAGCGAGCCCGTCGCATCCGTGATGGCGTTGAGGCGGGCCTGCGCGGCATTGGCCGCGACGGTGCGCTCATAGGCCTCATCTGAGACCCGCAGGTAGCGGCCCCGGACGATGCTCACCGCGCCGAGCCCCTTGAGGATGCGCAGCCCCTGCACCACATCCGTGGCCGTCGCCGCCGCGCGGGCCAGCGCCGCCTGCCGCTTGCCGGAGCGGCTGCGCAGCGGGCCGGCCGCCACCAGGGCGATCCACACCAGCAGCGGGCCGCCGATGAGCACCGCGATGCCCAGCGGCACGCTGATCGTCAGCATCATGATGCCCACGTAGAGCACCGAGGCCACTTCCGCGATGGGGAACACGGTCATGATCACCGCGTCCGCCACCCGCTGCGTGTCCGCCGACGCGACGGAGAGCAGCTCACCGGGCGTGCGCTTGTGCCCGCCGACCCCGCGCGGATCCTGGATGCGGTCGGTGACCTCCATGCGCAGGTCATGCCCGATGACCAGGATCGCGCGGATGAGCAGGCGCCGCCCGAACCAGCTGGCCACCATGCCCACCACGAAGGTGGCGGCCAGGACGGCGATCCACTGGAAGACCCGGTCGAGGTCATCGATGGCGCGGCCGATGATCACCGGCGAGAGCCCGTTGCTGAGGAAACTCAACGCCATGAGCACCCCCGCCGGGACTGTCCAGCGCCACCGCGACAGGACTGTTTTGGGGAGCCACCGCGGGTCATCGGGGGCGGGAAGTCGAGCCATGATCGGCTATCTTACTTGGCGTGAGCATCTCCCCCGCCTTCCGGAAGGCCTCCACCAAGGACACCCCGGAATTTCTCGACGCCGCCCACCGCCGGGAATCCGCGTGGGCCTTCCGCTCCGGCGCCGACACCTACGACGACGTCCGGCCGGGCTATCCGCCCGCGGTGCTCTCGCTGCTCGGCACCCCCCGCACCGTCGTCGACCTCGGCGCCGGCACCGGAAAACTCACCGCCTCGCTTCTCGACGCCGGCCATGACGTCCTCGCCAGCGACCCCTCACCGGACATGGTCCGTGTCCTTCGTTCGCTTATCGACGTCCCCGTCTGGCGGGCCACCGCCGAGGCGACGGCGCTGCGCGCGGACTCCGTCGACGCCGCCACCTGCGCCCAGACCTGGCACTGGGTCGACGCTCCCGCCGCGTGCGCGGAGTTGGATCGCGTGGTCCGCCCCGGAGGGCGGGTGGTGCTGGTGTGGAACAACCTCGACGTCTCCCACCCGTGGATCCTGCGCCTGGCGCGCATCATGCACTCCGGTGACATCCAGCGCCCGGGCTTCTTCCCCGCGGTGCACGCACCGTGGGAGGTGGTGGAGGAGTTGCGCACCGGTTGGGTGCAGCACCTGCGGGTGGAGCAGCTCTTCGACCTCATGGCCTCGCGGTCCTACTGGTTGAAGTCCTCGACTACGGTGCGTGCGCGCATGACGGAGAACCTGCGCTGGTACCTCTTCGATCGCCTCGAGTACCAGCCGGGGCAGCTGCTGCCGATCCCCTACCGCACGGACGCTTTCGTGCTCGAGCGGGGAGGATCACTCCGGAACTAGTCGGTGGTGTTCCACTTATCGAGGTAAAAGGCGTACTTCTCCGCGTCCATCTCAATGCCGTAGCCCCGCAGGAACTCCGCCTCCTGCCCCGCCATGCCGTCCTCCGGCAAACAGTCGAGGGCGGGGGCGATGTCCACCCACCGGTCCGCGAGACCCAGGCTGCCCAGATCTACCGCCCCGACGAACTCCAGCGCGGGGCCGAACAGCCAGTTCGGCGGGCAGGCGTCGCCGTGGCAGACCACCAGGTCTTCGTCGCCCCGCAGGGGGCTCCAGACGAAGGGGCACTGGTCGACCGGCACGGCGTCGTGAAACGTGCGCAGCGCCCGGCCCAATGCCTGGGCCGCCGCGCCGGGATCGGCCGGGTGCAGGGGAGGCGCGCCCGTGAGGCTCGCGGTCTGCAGGTGGTCCTCCCCCACGCTGAGCACCCGCGGCACCGCGAAAGGCAGGTCGCAGGTGCCCAGCCAGGTGAGCCGCTCGGCTTCCGGAAGGTGCCTACCCGGCCCCGTCTTGACGTACGAGCCCGGCAGCCGCCATGTCACGCCGCCGAGCTCGTTGACCCAGACCGGGGTGGCGCTACTTCCGGGCGCGACGTTCACGCAGACGCACCGCCACGCGGACGGGCGAGCCGTGGAAACCGAAGCGCTCACGGAACTTGCGCTCGAGGTAACGGCGGTAGCCGGCGTCGAGGAAGCCGGTGGTGAACAGCACGATCACCGGCGGGCGGGTCGAGGCCTGGGTGGCGAACATGACGCGCGGCAGGCGCCCGGCCTGCATTGGCGGCGGGTTTGCAGCGATGGCCTCGCGCAGCCAGTTGTTGAGCTGGCCGGTGGAGATGCGCTTGTCCCAGCTCTCCAGGGCCTCGATCATGGCCGGCTCGAGGCGCTGGAGGGCGCGGCCGGTCTGGGCGGAGATGTTGATGCGGGTGACCCAGGGCAGGTGGCCGAGCTGCTGCTCGATCTCGCGGTCGAGCAGGTCGCGGCGGTCCTCGTCCATGAGGTCCCACTTGTTGAATGCGATGACCAGGGCCTTGCCCGATTCCAGCACCATGGCCAGGACGCGCTGGTCCTGCTCGGAGATGGGCTCGGAGGCGTCGATGAGCATGACGCACACCTCGGCGGCGTCGATGGCCGCGCGGGTACGCAGCGAGGCATAGTACTCGTGGCCCTGCGCGGACTTCACCTTCTTGCGCAGGCCGGCGGTGTCGACGAACTTCCACAGCTTCTGTTCCAGCTGCACGAGGGAGTCCACCGGGTCGACCGTGGTGCCCGGGACATTGTCGACGACCGAGCGTTCCTCCTTCGACACCTTGTTGAGCAGGGAGGACTTGCCCACATTCGGCTTACCGACGAGCGCCACGCGCCGCGGTCCCTCCGTGATAGAGGCCGCGCGCGGCTTCTCCGGGAACAGGCGCAGCACCTCGTCGAGGACGTCGGCGCCACCGCGGCCGTGGAGGGCGGAGACGGGCCACGGGTCGCCGAGGCCGAGGGCGTAGAACTCCGCCATGTCGGCGTAGAGGGAATCCGAGTCGAACTTGTTCGCCACCAGGATGACGGGCACCTTGGCCTTCTGCAGGCGCTTGGCCATGACGGCATCGGTCTCGGTGATGCCGACCTTGGTGTCGACGACCATGACGATGACGTCCGCGGTCTCCATCGCCACCTCGGCCTGGCGGGCGATGGCCCCGTGGATGCCCTTGACGTTGGGGTCCCAGCCGCCCGTGTCCTGCACGAAGTAGCGGCGCCCGCCCCATTCGGCAATGTAGGAGATCCGGTCGCGGGTGACGCCGGGGAAGTCCTCGACGACCGCTTCTCGACGCCCCAGGAAGCGGTTGACCAGCGTCGACTTACCCACGTTGGGGCGGCCGACGATGGCGACGGTGCACAGCTCCTCCTCCAGGTGGTCGCTGTGCTCGACGCCCAGCTTCTCCTCGAGGGCGGCCCACTCCTCCTCGGTCATGTCCTCGAAGTCGTAGTCCTCGAGGGCGAAGTCGGCGTCCGCCCACTGCTCGGCCGAGCTGAGTTCGGATTCGTCGATGTCGTCTTCGCCGGGGAAGATGAACTCGGTCTCCATCTCCTCGTGGTTGTCGGTCATCGCTGGGACTCCTTCACAAGATTGACGAGCGTGTCGAGCACCTGGTCGAGGGTCATCTCGGAGGTGTCGATGAGGTGGGCGTCCGCGGCGGGACGCAGGGGGGAGGTGGCGCGCGAGGAGTCGAGCTCGTCGCGGCGGATCACGTCGGCCAGGACGGTGTCGAAGTCCGCCTCGCGGCCGGCGGCGAGGTCCTGCTCGTAACGACGCCGCGCGCGGATCTCCGGGGAGGCGGTGAGGTAGGCCTTGACGGGGGCGTCGGCAAGCACGACGGTGCCGATGTCCCGGCCCTCGACGATGGCGCGGTGCGCCTCGGCGGCCAGGCGGCGCTGCAGGGCGACGAGGTTCTCGCGGACCTCCGGCACCGCGGAGACGGCGGAGACGTGCCCGGTGACCTCGCGGCCGCGGATCTCGGCGGCGACATTCTCGCCGGCCAGGAGGACCTCGGTGGAATCCGGGTCGTCGTTGACGGCCAGGGGCAGGGCGCGGGTGGCGGCGATGACGGCGGCGGTGTCCGCGGGATCGACCCCCGCGCGCAGGACCGCGAGGGTGGCCACCCGGTACATGGCGCCGGTGTCGATGTACTTGGCGTCGAGGCGGCGGGCCAGGGCGCGGCAGGTGGTCGACTTGCCGGTGCCGGAGGGACCGTCGACGGCGAGGATCAGCCCGCCGTCGGGCATGTTGGAGATGCTCACAGCTGCACCGCCTTGAACAGGGAGCTCAGCTCGGAGTTGTTGAGCGCGCGCAGCGAGCCCGGCTTCTGCTCACCGAGCTGGACGGTGTGGATCTTGGTGCGCACGAGGCGCTGGACGGGGAAGCCGGCCTCCTTGAGCATGCGGCGCACGATGTGCTTGCGGCCCTCGTGCAGTTCGATCTTGAGCAAGGACTGGCCCTCATGCGTATCGACGATCTGCACGTAGTCGGCCTTCGCCGGGCCATCCTCGAGCTCCACGCCCTTCTTCAGGGTCGTGATGAGGCGGCGGTCGGCTGCGCCGAGCACCGTGGCGAGGTAGGTCTTGGACACCTCGTACTTCGGGTGCATGAGGCGGTTGGCCAGCTCGCCGTCGTTGGTGAGCAGCAGCAGGCCCTCGGTGTCTGCGTCGAGGCGGCCGACGTGGAAGAGGCGCTGCCCGGAGGCGATCTTCTCGGCGACGATGTCGCCGACGCACAGACGGCCCTCATCGTCGGACATCGTCGAGAGGACGCCGCGCGGCTTGTTGAGGATGAAGTACTCCAGCTCCTCGTTGACGTGGACGCGCACGCCGTCGACGCGGATGACGTCGACGTTCGGGTTCACGCGCATGCCCTGCTGGGTGACGATCTTCCCGTTGACCTCGACGCGGCCCTTCTCGATGAGCACCTCCGCATGGCGGCGCGAGGCCACCCCGGCCTGGGCGAGCACCTTCTGCAGGCGCACCCCGGCGGCGTCGGAGGGCTGATCGTCGAAGAGCCAGTCCGCGCCGAGGCTCTCGGCGACGGAGCGGGCGGAGGCCTGCCGCTTCTGCGGGCTGACGTTCTGGCGGCGGGCGGGGCGGGCGTTGGACAGCGGGATCTCGGAGGCCCGCAGCTTCTTGGGCTGCTGGTCCTTGTCCGGTGTGCCGTCACGGCGAGCGGGTGGGGTCACGGGAATCGTGTCCTATCTGGGTATGAAATTGGGTCCGTTCCACCCTACCCCTAGTAGTCCTCGTCGATCGATTCGACGTCAGGCAGTAGCGGCGCCAGATCGGGCAGCCTGTCGAGGGAATCGATGCCGAGGAGCTCGAGGAAAAGCTCCGTGGTCTCGTAGCGGTGGGCGCCCGTGCCCGGCTCCACGTCGACCTCCCGGATGAGGCCGCGCAACTGCAGCGTCCGCATGACCCCGTCCACGTTGACGCCGCGCACCCCGGAGATCTGGCCACGGGTCGCGGGCTGGCGGTAGGCCACCACCGCGAGGGTTTCCAGCGCCGCGCGGGACAGCCGGGTCTGGGTGCCGTCGAGCAGGAACTGCTCCACCACCGGGGCGTTGGCCTGCCGGGTGTACAGGCGCCAACCCTCCGCGGATTCACGCAGGTCGAAGCCGGATCCCCGCTCATCGAACTCGGCGGCCGTCGCCCGGAGCAGGCTCTCGACGGTGGCCTCCTCCGCGCCGAGGACCCGCGCCAGGGTGGCCACGGTGGCCGGAGTGTCGATGACCAGCAGCACCGACTCCAGCTGGGAGCGCAGCTGACTGATCACGCCCGGCCCCACTCGGACCAGGATCCCTCGTAGACCGCCGTGTCCTCGTACCCGGCGACGGTGGCGGCCAGGGCGGTGACGCAGGCGGTCACCCCGGAACCGCAGGAGAAGGTGAGGTCGCGGCGCTCCCCCGCCACCCCGGCGAAGAGCGCGCGCAACTCCGCGGGAGACTTCAGGCGCCCCTCCGCGTAGACCTCCGTGTAGGGCAGGTTGACGGAGCCGGGGATGTGCCCGGAGCGCAGGCCGGGGCGCGGTTCCGGCTCCGTGCCGGCGAAGCGACCGGCGGAGCGGGCGTCGACGATGAGGCGGCCGTCCTGTGCCACGTCTTCCTGGTTCCGCAAAAGCTCCGGCCGCTCGGTGGCGCTCAGGTGTCCTCCGCCGCGGGGTGCCGCGAACGGGGCGAGCTCTCCCCCGGCTTCCCGCCAGGCGGTGAGCCCGCCGTCGAGCACATGCGCCTCGATGCCGGCCACCTTCGCCAGCCACCACACGCGGGGCGCTGAGGCGCCCTCCGCATCGTCGTAGACCACCACCGGGGTGCCGTCGGAGACACCGTAGGACGCGAAGAGTGCCTGTACGTCCGTGGGCACGGTGTGCGGCAGATCGGAGGCGGAATCGGAGAAGTCACCCTCGAGGTCCGCGAGGTGGGAGCCGGGAATGCCGTGGCTCGGCGGGTGCGGGCCCATGGAGGCACACAGCACGACCGCATCCGGCAGAGCGCGCAGTTCTTCGACCGTGATCATCGGGTTCATGGCTGCCAGTCTAAGCGGGCCGGAAAATCTGCCGAAACGCGCACACCGGCGAATGTGATGTGTGTAACATCACCGCATGGCTACGATCACACGCACCGAACGACTCATCCTCATGCCCCTGAGCGCCCAGCATGACGCCGAGGCCTACAAGGTCTACAGCGACAAGCGCATCTGGGAGCACCGCCCGCAGGCGCGGCACGAAACGGTCAAGGAGACCCACCAGCTCATCGGCCGCACGCAGGCCTCCTGGGCCGCGAAGGATCTCGGCCCCTGGGGTGTGTACATGCGCGATCAGCCCACCGAGTTCATCGGCGTCGGCGGCATCGAGCTTGTCGACGGCCGCGTCTGGGACCTCAAGTACCGCTTCCGCCCCGACAAGTGGGGCAACGGCTTCGCCACCGAGGTGTCGGAGGCCGCCCTCAAGGCCGCCAAGCGCCTCGACCCGGAGACCCCGATCACCGCGCGCATCACCACCAACCACCCCGCCTCGGCCCGCGTCCTGGAGAAGGTCGGCCTGAGCCCGGTGTGGGAGGGCCGCCGCGTCGGCACCGCCGATGATCCGGACGAGCCGGACGTGCGCATCTACGCCGACCGCGAGCTGCCGGTGGAGATCCTCGAGTTCCTCAAGGCACGTCCCTAAGTACCCGGCGGGCCACGGACGCGAAGTCCGGGGCCCGCCCCATGCCTTCCGGCAGACACCCCAGCAGCGGCACCCCGGTCACCCGCGGCAGCTCACTGAGGTTCTCTCGGGTCGCCAGGTCCGGGTCCGCCGGCAGACTGCCCCCGATGAGGCCTCTCACCTGCAGGCCCCGGGCGCGCGCCGCCCGCACCGTCAGCTCCGCGGCGTTGAGGCTGCCCAGCCCGAGCGAGGTCACGACGATGAGCGGGGCGGACACGTCCGCGGCCAGGTCCGCGAGGGTCAGCTCATCAGCCAGGCGCACGAGCAGACCGCCGGCCCCCTCGACGACGACCGTCCGCCCGGGCGCATCGAGGCCCCGCAGCCATTCCCCGAGTTCCACGCGCGTCACCTGCGGCAGGCCCGCGCGCCGGGCGGCGATGTTCGGCGCCAGGGGTTCCGGGTAGCGGGCGAATTCGACGCCCGCCACGCCCGTGAGCTTCTCGACGCTCGCCGCGTCCCCCTCCCCCGGCCCGGTCTGGACCGGTTTGGCGGGGAGCACCTCCCGGCCTTGTCCCCGCAGGTTGCTCACCAGGGCCGCGGTGGCGATGGTCTTGCCGACGTCCGTGCCGGTACCCGTCACCATGAGGATCATGCGCGCACCGCCGCTGCCACGCCGCGACAGATCTGCGCCATGTCCGCCTCGGTGCAGGTGTAGGGCGGCATGGTGTAGATCAGCCGGCCGAAGGGCCGCAGCCACACCCCCTCCTCCAGCGCCGCCTGCGTGGTGGCCACCATGTCCACCTGCTCGGCCATCTCGACGACACCGATGGCCCCGAGCACCCTCACGTCCGCCGCCTGATCGCGCAGCGGCTCCAGGCCCCGGCGCAGGCCGGCCTCGATGCGGGCCACATCCGCGCGCCACGTCCCCGCCTCCAGCAGATCCAGGGAGGCACCGGCGACCGCGCAGGCCAGGGGGTTGGCCATGAAGGTGGGGCCGTGCATGAGCGTGGGGATCGCTTGCGCCACCTCCGCGGTGCACAGGGTGGCGGCGAGGCTCATGAATCCGCCGGTCAACGCCTTGCCCACGCACATGATGTCCGGGGTCACCCCTGCCCCGTGGGTGGCGAAGAGCTCCCCGGTGCGGCCGAAGCCGGTGGCGATCTCGTCGGCGATGAACAGGATGCCGTGCCGGTCGCAGATCTCGCGCACCCCGGCCACGAGGGCCGGGTCATGGAAGCGCATCCCGCCCGCGCCCTGGACGACGGGCTCGACGATGACGGCGGCGACGGTGGCGTCGATAAGCATCTCGAAGCGGTGGAGATAATCGCCGACCTCGCCGACGGGCGGGGCGGGCGCGAAGACCTGCTCGGCGAGCGTGCCCGCCCACAGCGCGTGCATGCCGCCGTCGGGGTCGCAGACGCTCATCGCGGCGAAGGTGTCGCCGTGGTAGCCGGAACGCCAGGTGAGCAAGCGTGTGCGTTCCGTGTGGCCGATGCCGCGGGAGTACTGCAGAGCCATCTTCACCGCGACCTCGACGGCGACGGAGCCGGAGTCGGAGAAGAACACGTGGGGCAGGCCGACCATGTCGGCGAGGCGCGCGGCCAGGCGCACCGCGGGTTCGTGGGTGAGGCCGCCGAACATGACGTGGCTCATCCGGCCGATCTGCTCGGTGGCCGCGGCGACGAGCGCCGGGTGTCCGTGGCCGTGGATGGTGGCCCACCAGGAGCTCATGGCGTCGATGACGCGGCGGCCGTCAGACAGCTGGAGGTGGATGCCGTCCGTGGCGGCCACCGGGAGGTTGGTGGTGCGGGCGGGGGCATAGGGGTGCCACACGTGGGCGTGGTCGAGCGCCTGGATCGCGGCGGGGTGCATGGGTCTCCATTCGATTCTTGAACAGTGTTCAATTCATGTCATACTAGCGCCCATGACCATAATTGAACACCGTTCAAGCACCGTCGAGAAACATCCCCTCGCCATGCCCTCCATGGTGAGCATCGAGATGTGGGAACGCTTCAGCTTCTACGGGATGCAGGCCATCCTCGCCTACTACCTCTACTCCCAGGCCGACGGCCTGGGCATGGAGAAACCCCAGGCCACCGCCCTCGTCGGCGCCTACGGCGCCTTCCTCTACCTGTGTACCTTCGCCGGCGGCTGGATCGGCGACCGCCTCCTCGGGGCCGAACGCACCCTGCTCGGCGGCGCCGGCCTGCTCGTCCTCGGCCATCTCAGCCTCGCCCTGCTGCCCGGCTACGCGGGCCTCACCCCCGGGCTGCTGCTCATCGCCCTCGGCTCCGGGCTGCTCAAAACCGCCGCCGTGACCATCCTCGGGCAGTCCTACCCAGCGGCCTCCGCGCGTCGCGACGCCGCCTTCCAGATCTTCTACCTCGGCATCAACATCGGCGCCCTCCTCGGGCCCCTGCTCACCGGCTGGCTCGCCGCGCGCCACGGATTCCATGCCGGATTCGCGGCCGCCGCCGGACTCATGGTCCTCGGCGTGGTGGTCTACCTGGTCCTGCGCCCCCGGCTCCTGGCCACCTGCGTCCTCACCCAGCCCACCCAGCCCCTCGACCCGCGCCGCGCCGCGCTCCTCATCGGCGGCGCGGTGCTGGCGGTGCTCACCGTGGTGGCGCTGCTCGCGCTCGGGATCCTCAGCGCGGGGCAGCTCGCCGCCGCCTTCCTGGCGCTCACCATCGCGATGGCCGTGTTTCTCTTCGGGCAGATGCTCCTCTCCCCGGCCGTGAGCGCCCCGGAGCGGCAGCGCGTCCTCGCCTTCCTCCCGCTCTTCCTCGCCTCGACCACCTACTGGGCGCTGCAGGCGCAGATCTACGGCGTGCTCGCCGTCTACTCCGACGTCCGCCTCGACCGCACGATCGGCAACCTCGAGGTGCCCGCCGCCTGGACGCAGTCCCTCAACCCCTTCTACATCCTCGCCTTCTCCCTGCCGCTGGCGTGGCTGTGGGTGCGCCTGGGCCAGCGCGGGCCGACGTCGGCCACCAAGATGGGCGGCGGGGTGATCATCGCCGGATCGAGCATGCTCCTCATGCTGCCCTTCGTCGGCGGCGGGGAGAACTCGACCCCCTTCCTGGCCCTCGCGGCGGCCATCGGCCTGCTCTCCCTCGGGGAGATGCTCATCGGCCCGGTAGGCATGGCCTCCACCGCGCTCCACGCCCCGCGGGCCTTCGCCACCCGCTTCTCGGCGCTGTACTTCCTCACCCTGGCGATCGGCACCTCGCTCGCCGGCACCCTGTCCACCTTCTACGACGCCGCCTCCCCCAGTTCCGAACGCGCCTACTTCCTCGCCGTCGCCGCCGGCGCCGTCCTCATCGGGGTGGTGTGCTTGACGACGTCCCGCGCCCTCCGCCGCTAATCCCAGTTCTTCGCGGCCACCACGGCCGGATCGACATCCATCCCGGTCCAGCTGACGGACAACTCCCCCAGCGCCTCCTCCTGCCGGGTCTCCACGGCCTGCGCCTTGTACAGCTCCAGCAGGGCGAGGAAGCGGCCGACGACCTCCATGGACACCGTGCAGTCCCGGGTGAGCGCCTGGAAGGTGAGGAAGTGGCCCGCCCCCATGAGCCGCAGGGTGTCCAGGATGCGCCCGGCCTGCTCCGGGACGGACACCGCCACCTGATGGATGTGGCCGATGCCGACCTGCTCCGGAGGCCGCGGGCGGAAGACCCCGGCCGCCATTTCGGCGAACTGTGCGGGATTGAGACCGATGCTCACCGGTGGCAGGAGCTCCGCGAACTGCGGCTCCAGGCCGACCGCCCGCGGGTAGCGCCGCTGCGCCTTCTTCTGCCACTCGGCGAACAGGTCCGCCACCTGCTTGTAGGCGCGGTACTGCAGCAGCCGGGCGAAGAGCAGGTCCCGCATCTCCAGCAGCGCGAGATCCTCCAGGTCATCGACCTCCCCGCGCGGCAGGAGCCGCGCCGCCTTGAGATCGAGCAGCGTGGCGGCCACGACGAGGAACTCGGTCGTCTCGTCCAGATTGGCCGTCTCCCCCAGCGCCCGGGTGTAGGCGATGAACTCGTCGGTGACCTCGGACAGCGCCACCTCGGTGACATCGAGCTTTCGGGCCCCGATGAGCTGCAGGAGCAGGTCGAAGGGGCCCTCGAAGTTCGCCAGCGCCACCCGGAAACCCGGGATCTCCAGCTGCTCCCCGGTCACCGCTGGGCGGTCCGCTCCAGCACCTCGAGCGCGAGGTTGCGGTACTGCTCCGCCCCCTGCGAGGACGGCGCCCAGCTGATGATCGGCTCCCCGGCGACGGAGGTCTCCGGGAAACGCACCGTGCGGGTGATCACCGAGTCGAAGACCCGGTCCCCGAACACCTCGACCACCCGTGACATCACCTCACGGGCATGGGAGGTGCGGCGGTCGAACATGGTCACCAGGATGCCCAGGATCTCCAGGTCGAAGTTGAGGCGGTCGCCCACCTTCTCCACCGTGTCGGTGAGCAGGGCGAGACCGCGCAGCGAGAAGTACTCGCACTCCATCGGGATGATGACCCCGTGCGAACAGGCCAGTGCGTTGACCGTGAGCAGGCCCAGCGAGGGCTGGCAGTCGAGGATGATGAAGTCGTACTCCTTCATCACCGGGCGCAGCGCACGCGCCAGGGTCTGCTCGCGGCCGACCTCATTGACCAGCTGGATCTCGGCGGCCGAGAGGTCGATGTTGGCCGGCACGAGATCCATGTTGGCCACCGAGGTGTGGTGGATCGCGGAGTGGATCGAGGTGTGGTTGTCCAGCAGCAGGTCATAGACCGTGATGTCGAGCTCGTCGTGCGCCACGCCCAGGCCCGCCGACAGGGCGCCCTGCGGATCGAGGTCGACGAGCAGCACCTTGCGCCCCTGCTCGGCCAGGCAGGCACCCAGATTGATGGTCGACGTCGTCTTACCGACGCCGCCCTTCTGGTTACACATCGAGATGATCGTCGCCGGCCCGTGGCGGTCCAGGGGCGCCGGCTGCGGCAACTCGCGCAGCGGGCGACCGGTCAGACCCAGCTCGACGCCGGGATCATCGAACAGTGCCTCTCGACTCACAGTCACACCCACTCCCTTGACCTCCACGAGAGAGGCTGCCTTACATCGTTGTTGTTTATCAGGGTACATCTTCTCTTCCACACGCCGCGGCGACACGGCGCAGCCGGAAGACGTCTACCCTGCAGACTTGACCTCACGCCCGCGGATGCGCCTCTCGCCACACCTGCCGGAGGTTATCCGCAGTGACGTGGGTGTAGATCTGGGTGGTGGTCACGGAGGAGTGCCCGAGGAGTTCCTGGACGACGCGGACATCGGCGCCGCCCTCGAGCAGGTGGGTGGCGTAGGAGTGGCGCAGGGTGTGCGGGGAGATGTCCTTGTCCAGTCCGGCGCGGGCGGCGGCGTTCTTGAGGATCGCCCAGGCGCTCTGCCGGCTCAGCGCTCCCCCGCGGGTGTTGAGCAGCAGAGCGTGCGACTTGCCTTGCGCCAGGAGGGGGCGGGCGCGCACGAGGTAGGCCTCGACCGCCTCCACGGCCTTGGAGCCGACGGGCACGAGGCGCTGCTTGTCGCCCTTGCCGGTAATGCGGAGGATGCCGTCGTGGTCGGTGACGTCATCGACGCGCAGTCCGGTGATCTCGCTGATGCGGGCGCCGGTGCCGTAGAGCAGTTCGAGAAGGGCCTTGTCGCGCAGGTCGAGGGCGTCGGCGTACTCGCCGTCGGGGACGGCGTCGATAAGCTGGGTGACCTCGTCAATGCTGAGGGTGTCGGGCAGGTGGCGGCCGGTGGCCGGCGGGGAGACGTCGGCGGCGACATCGACGTCGACGAGGCCCTCCTGCACCGCGAACTTGTGCAGGCCGCGGGCCACCACGAGGGCCCGTCCCGTCGAGCTGGCGGCCAGGCCGGAGCGGCGCAGGTCGGCGACGTAGGCCTCGACGTCGGTGGTGGCGACATCGGCCAGGTCGCGGCGCCCGGCAGCGTCGAGCCAGGTGAGGTAGCGGTCGACGTCGCGTCGATAATTGCTCAGCGTGTTCTCCGCGAGGCCGCGTTCGACGGCGAGGTGGTCGAGCCAGGTGGCGGCGATGTCCCGGGCGCTCACGGCATGGTCTTCAGGTCCGGGCCCACCCGCCGTGTCGCCAGGGAGGTCGGCCGCCACGGGAAGGGCGTATCGACGCCGCGGGGTTCCGCCCGCCCGTCAAGCACCTCGGCGGCGCTGAGGATGCCGGACACGGCGATGGAGTTGATGATCTCGCCGCGCAGGATCATGGCGCGGGCCTCGGCCAGCGGGACCCACTCGAGGAGCATGTCGGCCTCCTCGTGCTCCGCCTCCCCGCGCTCCACCTCGTGGAGGTCACGGGCGAGGAAGACGCGGACGGTCTCGTCGCAGAATCCGGGCGAGGTCACCAGGTCACAGAGCACGTCCCAGCGATCGGCGGCGAGGCCTGCCTCCTCGGCGAGCTCACGCTGCGCGGTGCTGATCTCGTCCTCCCCCTTGATGTCGAGCAGGCCGGCGGGCAGCTCCCACAGGCGGGAGGCGACGCTGTGCCGATACTGGCGGACCAGGGCGATCTCCGCCCCGCGCACGGCGACGACCGCCACGGCCCCGAAGTGCTCGACGATCTCGCGCCGCCCGCTCCCGCCGCCCGGCATGGCGAGGGTGTCGCGGCGGACGGCGATAATGGGGGCCTCGAGCAGAAGCTCGGAATCGAGGACGTCGAATTCATGGGTACCGGGCGTGGTCATGCCCCCTAATCTAGCGCCGCCGCCAGCAGTCCGATGAACAGCGGGTGTGCCCGCGTCGGACGGGAGGCGTACTCCGGGTGCGCCTGGGTGGCCACGAGGAAGCGGTGCGCGGGGTACTCGACGAACTCGACGAGCGCTCCGTCCGGCGAGGTACCGGAGAACTCCAGGCCGGAGCCCGCGGTGATGGCGTCCCGATAGGCGTTGTTGACCTCGTAGCGGTGGCGGTGGCGTTCGCTGACCGCGGTCGCGCCGTAGGTGCGGGCGACCACGGACCCTTCCGCCAGCACCGCCGGCCAGGCGCCCAGGCGCATGGTGCCGCCGAGGTCCGCGATGTTCTTCTGCTCCTCCATCACCGCGATGACCGGGGTGTCGGTGTCCGGGTCGACCTCGGTGGAGGTGGCCCCGCTCAGTCCGGCCGCTCGGGCTGCTTCGATAACCACGGTCTGTAGGCCGAGGCAGATGCCGAGGAGCGGGATGTCGTTCTCGCGGCAGTGGGTGACGGCGGAGATCTTGCCCTCGATACCGCGGGACCCGAAGCCGCCGGGGATGATGACGGCGTCGATACCTTCGAAGGACATCTCCCCGTCGGCGTTGATCCACTCGATGCGGGTGGCCACGCGGTGGTGGAATCCGGCGGCGTGGACGGCCTCGACGACGGAGAGGTAGGCGTCGGGAAGATCGGTGTATTTGCCCACGATGCCGACGGTGACCTCGCCGCGCGGATTCCGCACGCGGTCAAGGAGGTCCCGCCAGGTGCGCGAGTCCCGTTCCCCGGCGGGCAGCCCGAGGAGCTCGATGAGGAAGGTGTCCAGGCCCTGCTCGTGGAGGACGTCGGGGATGTCGTAGATGCTCGGCGCGTCCGCGCAGGAGATGACGCCCTGCTTCTCGACGTCGCACATGAGCGCGATCTTCTCCTTGAGCCCGGCGGGGACCGGGCGGTCACAACGCAGGACGATGGCGTCGGGCTGGATACCCAAGGAACGCAGGGTGGCCACGGAGTGCTGGGTGGGCTTGGTCTTCAGCTCCCCCGACGGCGCCAGGTAGGGCACGAGGGAGACGTGGATGAAGGCAATGTTGCGGCGCCCGACGACGTGGCGCAGCTGGCGGGCGGCCTCGAGGAAGGGCAGGGACTCGATGTCGCCGACGGTGCCGCCGATCTCGGTGATGACGACATCGACGTCCTCCTCCCCCGCGGCGACGATGCGGTCGCGGATCTCATCGGTGATGTGCGGGACGACCTGCACGGTCCGCCCGAGGTAGCCGCCGCGGCGTTCCCGGGCGATGACGTCGGAGTACACGGCGCCGGTGGTGACGTTGGCGGAGCGGCTGAGAGCCCGGTCGAGGAAGCGTTCGTAGTGTCCGAGGTCGAGGTCGGTCTCGGCGCCGTCCTCGGTGACGAAGACCTCGCCGTGCTCGAAGGGGTTCATGGTGCCGGGGTCGACGTTGAGGTACGGGTCGAGTTTCTGCATGGTCACCGAAAGCCCGCGGTCGGCGAGCAGGCGGGCGAGGCTGGCGGCCGTCAGGCCCTTTCCGAGGGAGGACACGACGCCTCCCGTAATGATGATGTGGCGCATGGAACCTCAGGATAACCTATCTGTAGACCGATAGGAACCCCACTAAGGCGCCGGGCTGGCCGCCTCCGCGGATTCGGCGGAACCATAGGCTCCGGTTTCGCCCTCCAGCTGCTCGCGCACCGCCAGCACCGTGGCCATCCGGCCCACGGCCCGGTCGACGGAATCGATGGTGGACACGCCGGTGTCCGCCGCCCGCAGCAGCCCCACCGCGCCGGTGTCGGCGGCCGTGTGGATACGCCCGGCCAGCACCGCGCCGTTGCCGCGCCCGTCGAGGGCCTCGACGAAGTCCGCCAAGTTGCGGGCCGCGCGCCCCTCGGCGCCATCGGAGTCGCCGGTGACGACGACGATGACCTGCGCCGGGAGGATGGTCCCGTCCTCGTAGTCGAGGAATTCCGCATCCCGCAGGGCCCGCAGCAGCAGGCCGCGCTCCTCGGAACTGGCCTGTTCCTCGCCGCTCTCACGGTTGAGCATGAGCGCCGAACCCAGGGCCTCGCCGGCGTGGACACCCGGATCGAGGCGATCCTCCGAGAGCTGGGCCCCGGCCGGGAGCGTGTTGGCCACGATGGACTTGAGCTGATCAGCCCCCTCCGCGGAGAGGAATGTCTCGCGCAGCGAGATCGTCCCCGCGCCGTTGGCGCCGGCCTGGGCCAGGAGCTTCTCGACGCCCACGACATCCTCGTCCACCGCGTCCGCCGTGCGGATGACCAGCACGGGCCGGTCTCCGAGCGTGTCCGCAACCGCGCTCGCCGAGAGATCGGCGATGACGCTGTCGGCGGAGGCGGCCTGCGCCTCGGCGATCTCGGCCCGCTCGACGGACGCGGTGTCCTCCCGCTCCGGGGCGGGCCGGGTGTCGTCCGGCATGTTGGGCGCGAGCACCAGGGTGCCCAGCGCCACTCCGGCGGCGATGCCGAAACCGATGCCGCCGATGAGCCATCCGGCGCGACCGGAACTGTTTCCTGCCATGTCAGCCCCCTACTGGAACCAGCCCTGGAAGGTCAGCGCGATGCTGTTCCAGGTGTCGATGAGGTTGTCGGTGAATCCGCCGGAGCCGGTGAGGCCGACGATGAGCACGATGGCCGCCAGGGCCACCAGCAGCCCGAGGACGGCCCACAACCAGGCCAGGCCCTTCCCCGTACGGACGGTGTAGAGGTCGGAGATGGCCGTGGCGTCGACGAGACGCCTGCCCAGCTTGGCGCGGGTGAGCATCGCGGTCGGGGTGGCGTCCGGATCGTTGCCGAACACCCCGTCGAGGTCGAAGGGGCTGCCCGCGTTCACGATGATCTGCGCCCCGTGGTAGTCGGCGAGCAGAAGCGCCAGGTCGGTGGCGGAATCCGTCGCGGCCGGGAAGGTCATCGCCCCGACGCCGAGATCCTGGATCCGCTCCAGCCCGGCGGCGTGTCCGTCCGGGTCGGCCGGCAGCACCACGCGGGCCCCGCTGCGCAGGGTGTCCGCGCCGATGCCCGCCGGGTTACCGACGATGAGGTCGGGCTTGTAGCCGAGCTCGAGGAGGGTGTCGGCGGCGGCGTCGACACCGATGATGACGGGGTCGTACTCGCGGATGAAGTTGCGCAGCAGCTTCACCTCGTTGCGGTGCTCCGGTCCGGGGCTGACCACCAGGGCCTTGCGGCCGTTGATGTCGGCTCCGGTGTCGGGGATGCCCAGGCCGTCGATGAGCAGGGGCCCCTCGGAGTGGATGAACTGGATGGTGTTGCCGAAGAATGCCTCCATGCGGTCGACGAGCGACTGCTGGGCGTCGGTGAAGGTGGCCTCGGCGGCCTCGGTGGTGACGACGTGTCCCGCGCCGAGCTGCCGCTCCCCCATGTGGATCGCCCCGTCCTCGGTGATCCGTGCCTTCTTGCCGTCCTTGAGGGCGGCGCCGAGCTCCGGGCCGGTGCCTTCGACGAGGAGGACGTCGGACTCGAGGAGCATGTGGGGGCCGAAGTTGGGGACCGCACCGGTGGAGAACCGGGACATGTTGATGACGGCGGCGGGGCGGGCGTCGAGAAGCAGCTGGGCGTCGCGGCGCGAGAGGTCGGCGGCGTTGATGACGGCGATGTCGCCGGCGCGCAGCCGGCGGGCGCCCTTGCCTCCGGAGGTGCAGTCACGGAGCGTGCCCTGCAGACCGGGCAGGTCGGCGGTGCGGGAGAACAGACTCATGTGGCCATTGTGACGGCCGGGACCACTCAGGTGGTGAAGGCGCGCCGCTCCTGCGCGGCCAGTTCCAGCAGCTCCGCCGCGTGCGCCCGGCCCGTGTCCGTGTCGTCGAGGCCTGCCAGCATCCGCGCCAGCTCCTCCACCCTTTCCTGGTGGCTGAGCGTGCTCACGCCCGAGGTCACGGCCTCGTCGCCGACGTTCTTGGCCACGTGCAGATGCGTGTCGGCGTAGGCCGCCACCTGCGGGAGATGCGTCACAACGATCACCTGGTTGTGCACCGCCAGCCGCGCCAACCGCCGCCCGATCTCCACAGCGGCGCGGCCGCCGACGCCGGCGTCGACCTCGTCGAAGACGAGCGTCGCACCCTGGGTGCCCGCCGAGAGAATGACCTCGAGCGCCAGCATGACGCGGGAGAGCTCACCGCCCGAGGCGCTGGAGGCCAGGGGGCGGGGCTCCGAGCCGGAGTTGGGGGCGAGCATGAGCTCCACCTCGTCGGCACCGTCGCGGCCCGGCTCCACGGGTCGCACCGCGACGCTGAGCTCCGCCTTGGCCATCGCCAGGCCCTGCAGTTCCTCCGTGACCCGGGCGGCCAGATGGGCGGCAGCCTTCTTCCGGGCCGCGCTGAGCTTCTTCGCCGTCGCCTTCAGGGCCTTCTCGGCGGCCGCGACCTGCTTCTTCAGCTCGTCGAGCGCCTCGGAGGAGATGTCGATGCGGGCCAGCCGGGTCCGCGCCTTGTCCCGCCAGGCCAGGACCCCGTCAATGTCGGGCGCGTATTTGCGGGTGAGCAGCTTGAGCTGCTGCTGGCGCTGCAGGGACTCCTCGAGCAGGGAGGGATCGGCGGGCAGGTCACTGAGGAAGCCACCCAGTTCGGCGGCGATGTCACCGAGCTGGCTGGTGATCGCGGCCAGCCGCTCGCCCAGCTCCTGGAGGACGGCGTCCTCGGAGCCACCGAGGGCGGCCGCGGCCTGCCCCAGCAGCGTGGAGGCGGGGTCGGCCTCGGAGAAGCCTCCGAAGGCCTCTGGACCGTCGATCGCCGCCAGGGCGGTCGAGGCCTCCTCCCGGAGGGTGTCCACGTCCTGCAGGCGGCGGATGAGGGTGAGCAGCTCGGCGTCCTCCCCGGAGGCGGGGTCCACCGCGTCGATCTCGTCGAGGGCGAACTGCAGGCGGTCGATCTCCTGGGCCAGCTCCCGCCGCGACTCGGTGCGCGAGCGCAGGTCCCGGGCCAGCTCCCGCCAGGTGGACCACGCCGCCCGGTAGGTCTCGAGCAGCGGCGCGATGGCGGGGTCGACGCGGTCGAGCGCCGCGAGCTGCTGCTCCGGGGCGAGCAGGCGCAGCTGGTCGTTCTGCCCGTGGATGGTCAGCAGCGGGGCGCTGAACTCGGCGAGGGTGGCGGCGGGCACGGAACGTCCCCCGAGGTGGGCGCGGGAGCGGCCCGCGGCGGTGACGGTGCGCGAGGCGATGTACTCGCCGTTCTCGTCCGGGGTGCCGCCGGCGGCGTCCACCAGGGCGCTCACCTGCGCGGCGGTGTCCGCGGGCAGGGCGGTGGTGAGGAAGCGGCCCTCCACCACCGCCTGCTTGGCGCCGGAGCGGACGCGGGAGGCATCGGCGCGTCCCCCGGCGAGCAGGCGCAGGCCGGTGACCACCATGGTCTTGCCGGCCCCGGTCTCACCGGTGAGCACGGTCAGCCCCGCGGCCAGTTCCGCCGAGGCCGCGGGGATGACACCGAGGTTCTCGATGGCGATGTCAGCGAGCATGAAACCTATTTCTGCTGGGTACGCGGACCGCGCCACCCGGAGACGGGCAGGCGCAGCTTGGTCACGAGGCGGTCGGTGAAGGTCGAGTCGTCGAGACGCACCCACCGCACGGGGCGCGCGCCGCGGACGACCTCGACCCGCGAGCCCGGGGGCATGGGGATGGGACGGAAGCCGTCCATGACCGCCATCGCCGGGGAGGCGTCCGGGTTGGACTCCACCGCCACCGTCGAGCGCGGGGAGACGACGAGGGGCTTGGTGAACAGGGCGTGGGCGTTGTTGGGTACGACGAGGATCGCGTCGAGCTCCGGCCACAGCACGGGGCCGCCGGCGGAGAACGCGTAGGCGGTCGAGCCCGTCGGGGTGGAGATGAGCACGCCGTCGCAGCCGAAGGAGGACACGGGGCGGCCGTCGACCTCGAGGATCGCGTCGAGCACGCCGCGGCGGTTGAGGTTCTCCACGCTCACCTCGTTGAGCGCCCAGCCCCGGCCGATGACCTCGAGGTCGTTGTCCAGGACCGTGACGTCGACGGTCATGCGGTCCTCGACCCGGTAGGTGCGGTCGATGACGCGCTGGATGGCGGCGTCGAGGGACTCCGCCTCCCACTCCGCGAGGAAGCCGACATGGCCCAGGTTGATGCCCAGGACGGGGACGTCGACGGCGTGCGCCAGGTCCGCGGCACGGAGGAAGGTGCCGTCGCCGCCGAGGACGAGGACGAGCTCGCAGCCCTCCGCGGCGTCGGCCGTGTGGGTGACGCGCGTGAGGGGGGCGAGGACCTCGCTGCCCTCGAGCGGGCGGCCATCCTGGTGGACGAGGACGCGGACGGTGATTCCGGCGGCGTCGAGAAGCTCGGCGGTCCGCTCCGCTGCGGAGAGGTTCTTGCTGCGCCCCGTGTGCGGGACGAGCAGCACCTCCCGTCGGGTGCTCTGCTCGGTGCTCACTGCATTCACTGCGGGCCCTCCTGCACTGCCGTGTCGATCATGGACTGCAGCTGATCCGGGGACGGAGCCGCGGCACCGCCGTCCTTGTTCAGCCATAGAAAGTATTCTACGTTTCCGCTCGGGCCGGGCAGCGGAGAGGCCACCACGCCCCGGCAACTCAGGCCCAGGGTGGCCGCGAAATCCGCGACCTCCCGGGTCACCTCCGTCCGCAGCTGCGGACTCCGCACGACGCCCCCGGAGCCGAGGCGGTCCTTGCCCACCTCGAACTGGGGCTTGACCATGGGCAGCAGGTCAGCGCCCTCCCGCAGGCATTCCGCAATGGCGGGCAACGTGAGGCGCAGGGAGATGAAGGAGAGGTCGCCGACCATCATGTCGCACAGCCCGCCGCACTGCTCCGGGGTGAGCGTGCGCACGTTGGTGCGGTCGAGGACCCGCACCCGCGGGTCATTCTGCAGCCGCCAGATGAGCTGGCCGTAGCCGACGTCGACGGCGACGACCTCGGCGGCATCGTGCCGCAGCAGGACGTCAGTGAACCCGCCGGTGGACGCACCCGCGTCAAGTACCTTCCGGCCCGCCACCTGCAGACCCTGCGGTTCGAAGGCCTCCAGGGCGCCGAGCAGCTTGTGGGCTCCCCGTGAGGCCCAGTCCTCCTCAGCCGCCTCCTCGACGCGGATCGAGACCTCCGGCTCCACGACGGTGGCGGGCTTGAGCGCCGGAAAACCCCCGACGTGGACACGGCCCGCCTTGATCATCTCGACGGCGTGCTCACGGGAGCGGGCGATCTTACGCCGCACGAGCTCCGCGTCCAGTCGCCTGCGCGCCGGCGCCATCAGTGCCCCTCCTGCAGGGCGCGCTGCAGCACCGCATGCGCGCGCGTGAGCTGCTCCGCCTCCGCCGGCAGGGAGTCCGGCTGCTCGGCGAGGATGTCGCGCAGCTGCTTATCGACGTCCTCCGGACGTTCCCGCACCACCCTCACCACCAGTCGCCGACCGCGCGGGCGGCGTGCTCACCGACCGGGCGGATGAGGTCGGCCGGGCGCTTCATCGACCACGCGACCTCGAGCACGGTGCGCAGGGCCTGGATGGACGTGGACTCCGCGTGGCCGCGCTCAAGCAGGATGTCCTGGCCGTCGACGCGAGCGGTGAACCCGCCCTGCGGACCGGGGCGCAGGGCGGCCGGATCCTCTGCCAGTGCCCGCATGTCCTCACCCAGGTACGTCGGACGCTGCTCCTTTGCGGCCTCGAGCAGCGCGATGTGCCCGGAGACGCCGGTGAGAACGTGGAGAGAGGGCATGCCGGCGGCGTTGGCACCCTCGATGTCGGTGTCGAGGCGATCGCCGACGGTGAGCGGGGCGCGGGCACCCACCCGCTGCGCGGCCGTGAGGAACATCGCGCCCTGCGGCTTACCCGCGGACACGGGGTCCACGCCGGTGGCCGAGACGACGGCCGCCACCATCGAGCCGTTGCCCACGAGCAGGCCGCGGGGGTCGGGCAGCGTGGTGTCGAGGTTGGAGGCGACATAGGTGGCGCCGTTGCGGATGGCCAGCGCCGCCTCCGAGAGGACCGCCCACGTGGCCTCCGGGTCCAGCCCCTGGAGCACCGCGCGCGGCTGCTCATCGGCCGAGTCGACGACCCGGTAGCCGGCCGCGCGGGCCAGGTCACGGAAGGACTCGGTGCCGACGACGTAGACCGGATCCCCCGGCTGCAGGTGCCCCGCCGCCAGGTCGATGGCCGCCTGCGCGGAGGTGACCACATCCGCATCGGTGGCGTTCAGGCCGATGGCCTGCAGCTTCTCCGCGACCACCTGCGGGGCGCGCATGGCGTTGTTCGTGATGTAGACACAGGGCACGTCGGCCCCGGTGATGGTCTCCACCGCACCCGGGATCGCCCGACCCCCCTCCCAGACGGTGCCGTCAAGATCGAGAAGCAGGGCATCATGGGCGCGCAGAAGACTCATGGTGACTCAGCTTAGTCTCTGGTGCCGATCAGGCCAGTTCCGACAGCCGCTCCGCGGCGTCGAGGAGCTCGTCCTCGTCGAGGCGGTCGGCGTGGGCGAACCACTCGCGGGCCTCATCGGTACGACCTGCGGCAGCGAGGGCATCCGCGTAGGCGTAGGAGAGCCGCGCGTTGATGAAGCCCGTGGACGCCAGGTCCGGGTTGAGCCGCTGCAGGGTCACCACAGCACTCTCCGGCTGGTTCATGTCGAGGCGGGCGCCGGCGATGACGATACCCAGCTCCACCGCGCCCTCGCGGTCCAGCTGACGGGCCTCGTCGGAGCGGCCCATCTCGACGGCCTTTTCGGGGCGCCCCAGTCCGCGCTCGCAGTCCGCCATGACGGCCATGAACCCCGGGCCACCGGACATACGACGGGCGGCGCGCAGCTCCGAGAGGGCCTCCTTCCACTCGCCGGCCCGGTAGGCGGCGATGCCGTTGGTCTCCCGGGCGACGGCCACGCGGCCGGCGCGGTCCTTGGCGGCGCGGGCGTGGCGCAGTGCCAGCTGCGGATCATCCTCCATGAGGGTGGCCGCCATGAACATGTGCTTGGCCACGGCATCCGCGTTGTCCTTGCTCAGGACACGCAGGTCCTGCAGGACGAGGGGATCAAGATCGTTGATGTCGATGTCGTCCGGCAGATCCGGCTCAGTCAGACGCTTGTTGATGCGCTCCTCGCGGAACCCCGAGCGCTGGGGGCCGGAACGCTGCTTCTCGGGGCGATCGGCACCCGCACGCTGCGAGTGGCGACGATCGCCCCGCTCATCGCGGCGGCGCGAGCCACCGCCCTGCGGACGGCCCCCACGGGGGTTGTTCTGGTGGTCACGGTTCGGGCGATCAGACATAGGGCAATTCTCTCCCATCAACACTGCCCCGGGGGCAGATACGACGAAAAGACGCGGCCTGTCGAGGAGAAGGATCTCAACTCGACAGGCCGCGCCTTTCATTCCTCTGTGAAATTTTAGGTCGGCGGTAACTTACTCTCCCACACCCTCCCGGGTGCAGTACCATCAGCGCGGGCAGGCTTAGCTTCCGGGTTCGGAATGGGACCGGGCGTGTCCCTGCCGCTATCAACCACCGACACAAACGTAGAACACCAACCAACTGGTGGCCGTGTGTTGTGTCAGATACTGCATAGTGGACGCGAGCACAATCTTCTTCGTGCATGTTTGTTACGTGTGCGTTGAACACGAACCCCCTTGGGGGGTGTGTGTTTAGGTCGGTCAATTAGTACCGGTCAC